>OZ257143.1:0-1030000 GCA_965279305.1 Gammaproteobacteria bacterium
GATCGATATCGCGCAATTCAAAATTAGTACCCATGTTTTCGTTATCCCAATAAATGGCTTTCATTAGGATTAAATCGATAACACCAGCAAATTTTTCTTCAGCACCAATAGGTAACTGAATTGGCACAGGATTAGCGCCTAAACGTTCTTTAATTTGTTTTACTACGCGTAAAAAGTTCGCACCTGAGCGATCCATCTTGTTTACAAATGCCAAACGTGGCACATGATATTTATTTGCTTGACGCCATACGGTTTCAGATTGTGGTTCTACACCACTTACCGCGTCAAAAACAGCTACTGCGCCATCTAATACGCGCAATGAACGTTCTACTTCAATCGTAAAATCTACGTGTCCAGGTGTATCAATAATGTTGATACGATGTTCTGGATAATTTTTCGCCATACCAGACCAGAAACAAGTAGTTGCAGCAGACGTAATAGTAATACCACGTTCTTGCTCTTGTTCCATCCAGTCCATAACAGCAGCACCTTCATGAACCTCACCTATTTTGTGAGACACACCGGTATAAAACAGAATACGCTCTGTTGTTGTGGTTTTGCCCGCATCAATGTGGGCCATGATTCCAATATTTCTATATCGTTCAATAGGTGTTTTACGTGCCACAATACATTTCCTTTAATTTGTTTTACCAGCGATAATGCGCAAATGCTTGGTTAGCCATCGCCATACGCTCAACATCTTCACGTTTTTTCAACGCGCCACCGCGGCCTTCTAAAATATCTAACATCTCTGCCGCTAAACTTTTAATCATACCTTTTTCATTGCGCTGTTTTGCAGCAGCAATCAACCAACGCATCGCTAATGCCATCGCACGATCCGCTCTTACTTCAACGGGAACCTGATAAGTAGCTCCACCTACACGACGTGATTTCACTTCGATGGTTGGACGAAGTTTATCAATCACTTGTTCAAAAATTTCGAGAGCGCCGGCTTTGCGACGTTCAGCAATGACTTCGAACGCGCCATACACTACTTTTTCTGCGATAGCTTTTTTACCATGCAACATTACATGATTAATAAACTTGGTCACCAATCTACTTTGATAGTTAGGATCGGGAAGCAGTTTGTGTTTGACTGTAAATTTTTTTCTTGACATATCTCACATCCAAATTAACTTTACTAAATCGCCATTACTAGAATGGCGCTCATGTTTACTTCTTATCTTTCGGTTTCTTACTACCGTATTTAGAACGACCTTTACGACGATTCGCCACGCCCGAGGTATCTAATGTACCGCGAACAATGTGATAACGTACGCCGGGTAAATCTTTTACGCGACCACCACGGATTAGCACTACAGAGTGCTCTTGTAAATTGTGGCCTTCACCACCGATATAGGCAGATACTTCTGCACCATTCGTTAAGCGAACACGGGCTACTTTACGTAGAGCCGAGTTAGGCTTTTTAGGGGTTGTTGTATATACCCGGGTACATACCCCACGTCTTTGTGGGCAATTATTCAATGCTGGTACGTCAGACTTCGCTTTATTGCGAACACGCCCTTGGCGTACTAATTGTTGTGTTGTTGGCATTACGCACTCCAAAAAAATCCATTAGTCCAAAATGTCTACTTTGGCCTGTTAAAACTATCTATAAACCCACTTAGATACCTGATTTAGAATTAATGGCTCTTTTACAAAAACCCCGGTTATTAACCGGGGTTTTGAAAGCCAATAAACTACTCTATCAAGAGCAGGAGGTGTATTGTACAGCAGTGGAAAATGAAAATCTAGAGGGATTTTGGGAGGTCCCTCCGTTTTTAAGTCCTTATCGCCATAAAAGTGGGAATTATAAAACCTCCCCCATTCCAGCCGCTAGGCCAGCATCAGGATCTGGATGTCTCATCACTGCTGGGCGGTGTTTAGTCGCTTCAGCTTCTTTCTGTAAACGACGTTTTCTACGACGTTCTTCATGATAAGCCAGACCTGTACCCGCAGGTACTAAACGTCCTACAATTACGTTTTCTTTCAAGCCACGTAAGTCATCAACTTTGCCTGATACAGACGCTTCAGTCAATACTCGAGTGGTTTCTTGGAAAGAAGCCGCTGAGAAGAACGATTCAGTTCCTAGAGACGCTTTGGTAATACCCAATAATAAACGTTCCGTAATCGCTGGCTGCATATCTTTAGCCACAACACGGTCATTTTCTTCTAGGACTCTTACGCGCTCTACTTGATCCCCTACTAAGAAGCGGGTATCGCCTGATCTGAGGACCACTTCTTTACGTAACATTTGACGTAAAATAACCTCAATATGCTTATCATTGATTTTAACGCCTTGTAAGCGGTATACATCCTGCACTTCATTTACAATGAAGTTAGCCAATGCATCCACGCCTAATAAGCGTAAAATATCATGAGGATTTTCAGCACCATCGGCGATAACTTCCCCTTTTTCTACGTGTTCGCCTTCAAATACAGACACATGGCGCCATTTTGGAATGAGTTCCTCATGCACGTCGCCTGTTTGGCTGGTAATTAATAAACGACGTTTACCTTTCGTTTCTTTACCGAAGCTGACCACACCTGAAATATTCGCCAAAATAGCAGAATCTTTAGGTTTACGTGCTTCAAATAAATCGGCAACGCGAGGTAGACCACCGGTAATATCTCGAGTTTTTGATGTTTCTTGAGGAATACGGGCAATAACGTCACCCACTCCTACTTGAGCACCATCTTCTAAGGTAATCACGGCGTTAGCTGGCATAAAGTAATGTGCAGGTAAGCTTGTGCCGCCTAACATTAAATCGTTGCCATCAGCGTCTACTAATTTGATAACAGGGCGTAATTCTTGACCGCTGCTACCACGTTGTTTGGTATCACTGACCACGATGCTGCTTAAACCGGTTAATTCATCGGTTTGTCTTGCCATGGTCACACCATCAATCAAGTCTTCGAAGCGTACAAAACCGGTCGCTTCCGAAATGATAGGATGAGTATGCGGATCCCATTGCGCCACAATATCTCCCGCCGTAACAGGAGCACCATCAGCAACAGTGATTTCGGCACCATAAGGTATTTTGTAACGTTCATGCTCACGACCGCTTACGTCTAGAATAACCACTTCACCTGAACGTGAAGTAACAACGTAACGACCTGTGCTACCGCGTTGTACATATTTAACGTTAAACAATTTCAATAAACCATTGGTTTTAATTTGAATATTGTTTGCAGCGGTTGCACGTGTTGCAGCACCACCGATATGGAAGGTACGCATGGTTAACTGTGTACCGGGTTCACCGATAGACTGTGCAGCAATAACACCGACGGCTTCGCCGATATTGACTAAATGTCCGCGTGCTAAATCACGACCGTAACATTTTGCACAAACACCATAACGTGATTCACAACTAATCGGTGAACGTACGTTCATTTCATAAAGACCTAGCTCTTCAATTTTTTCTGCCCAGTCTTCATTGATTAATGTGTCGATAGGAATAATCACTTCGCCAGTCGTAGGACTGCACACATCTAAAGATGTGATACGACCTAATGCACGTTCATTTAAACGTTCAACAATGTCACCACCTTGAATTAACGGACGTAAAACGATACCTTTTTCAGTACCGCAATCTTCTTCGTTAATTACTAAGTCTTGTGCAACATCCACTAAACGACGAGTTAAATAACCTGAGTTAGCGGTTTTTAATGCCGTATCTGCCAAACCTTTACGAGCACCGTGAGTAGAGTTGAAGTACTGTAATACGTTCAAGCCTTCACGGAAGTTTGCAGTAATCGGTGTTTCAATAATGGAACCATCAGGACGCGCCATCAAACCACGCATACCTGCTAGCTGTCTGATCTGAGCGGCAGAACCACGAGCACCAGAATCTGACATCATATAAATAGAATTGAAAGATTCTTGTGTAACGGTATTGCCTTCGCGATCCACTACCGGTTCAACTGCTAATGTTTCCATCATCGCTTTTGCAACAACGTCATTGGTTTTTGACCAAATATCAACAATCTTATTGTAACGTTCGCCGTTAGTTACTAAGCCTGAAGCAAATTGATTTTCAATTTCTTTTACTTCTTCTTCAGCGCCCGCCACAATTCCTGCTTTCGCATCTGGGATCACTAAGTCATCAATACCTAATGAAACACCTGAGCGAGTTGCATACTGGAATCCGGTATACATTAATTGATCAGCAAAAATAATCGTTTCTTTCAATCCTACACGACGATAACAAGCGTTTAATACTTGTGATACCGCTTTTTTATTCATAGTACGATTGATTAAATCAAACGATAAACCTTCAGGTAATACATCAGCTAATAATGCACGACCGACTGTTGTATCCACTAAGCGAACAGATTTAGTGGTAGATTCTTGTGATAATGTAGGTTGATATTCAGTAATACGCACTTTAACGCGCGCTTGTAAATCAACATTACCTGTTTCATATGCACGACGAACTTCCATTAAATCGGTGAAAGCCATGCCTTCGCCTTTTCCATTAACGCGTTCGCGTGTCATGTAATATAAGCCTAAAACTACGTCTTGTGATGGAACAATAATCGGCTCACCGTTTGCAGGTGATAAAATATTATTGGTAGACATCATCAATACGCGCGCTTCTAATTGCGCTTCTAAAGTTAAAGGAACGTGTACGGCCATTTGATCTCCGTCAAAATCCGCGTTGAATGCCGCGCAGACCAGAGGATGTAACTGAATAGCTTTACCTTCAATTAAAATAGGTTCGAATGCTTGAATACCTAAACGATGCAGTGTTGGTGCACGGTTTAGTAGCACGGGATGTTCGCGGATCACATCTTCTAAAATATCCCATACTTCTGGTTCTTCGCGCTCAACCATTTTCTTAGCTGCTTTAATAGTAGTTGCTAAGCCTAAGCGTTCTAATTTACCAAAAATAAACGGCTTGAATAATTCCAATGCCATTTTCTTAGGCAAACCACATTGATGTAAACGTAAGGTTGGTCCTACTACGATCACTGAACGACCAGAATAATCTACCCGTTTACCTAATAAGTTTTGACGGAAACGACCTTGTTTACCTTTGATCATATCAGCCAATGATTTCAACGGACGCTTGTTGCTTCCGGTAATAGCACGACCACGACGACCGTTATCTAATAACGCATCTACTGATTCTTGTAACATGCGTTTTTCGTTCCGCACGATAATATCAGGTGCGTTTAATTCTAATAAACGTTTTAAACGGTTGTTACGATTGATCACTCGACGATATAAATCGTTAAGATCGGAAGTCGCAAAACGACCACCATCTAGAGGAACTAGAGGGCGTAAGTCTGGAGGTAATACAGGAAGAACATCTAAAATCATCCAATCAGGACGGTTATTAGAATCACGGAAAGATTCCAACAATTTTAAACGCTTCGCGTATTTTTTAAGCTTGGTGTCAGAGTTAGTTTGACTGATCTCTTCACGTAACTTTAAAATTTCCGCATCTAAATCGATGGCTATCAATAATTTCTTGATAGCTTCTGCACCCATAGACGCATCAAATTCATCACCGTATTGTTCTACGGCTTCTAAATAAGTTTCGTCTGTCATTAACTGTCCACGTTCTAGTGGAGTCATGCCAGGTTCAGTGACTACAAATGCTTCGAAATATAAAATGCGTTCGATATCACGTAATGTCATGTCTAGTAATAAACCAATACGAGAAGGTAAAGATTTTAAATACCAGATGTGTGCAACAGGGCTTGCCAATTCAATATGACCCATACGTTCACGACGTACTTTAGACAATGTCACTTCTACACCGCATTTTTCGCAAATAATACCGCGATGTTTTAAACGCTTATATTTACCGCATAAGCACTCATAATCTTTGATAGGTCCAAAGATTTTAGCGCAAAATAAACCACCACGTTCTGGTTTAAATGTACGATAGTTAATCGTTTCAGGTTTTACTACTTCGCCATACGATTGAGCAATAATTTCATCGCGTGACGATAAGCTGATTTTGATACGATCAAAATCATCGCTGAATCGTTGTTGTCTAAATATATGCATAAAGTCTTTCAAGGTAAGCTCCTGTCTGTTACTTTTAGTCTGTTTCTAAATCTATTTGTATCGCCAAAGAACGAATTTCTTTCAACAATACGTTGAAAGATTCTGGCATACCGGCTTCCATAGAATAATCACCGTCCACAATATTTTTATACATACGTGTACGTCCAGTTACGTCATCCGATTTAACGGTTAACATTTCCTGCAAGGTGTAAGCAGCACCATATGCTTCTAGTGCCCACACTTCCATCTCACCGAAACGTTGTCCACCGAATTGTGCTTTACCGCCTAATGGTTGTTGTGTTACTAAGCTGTAAGAGCCGGTTGAACGAGCATGCATCTTGTCATCAACTAAGTGATGGAGTTTCAGAATATACATATATCCAACGGTAACAGAACGCTCAAATTGCATACCTGTTCTACCATCAAACAATGTAGTCTGACCTGTTTCATTCAATCCTGCTAACTTCAGCATGTATTTAATGTCTGCTTCTTTAGCACCATCAAATACTGGAGTTCCCATTGGAACGCCCGCTTTTAAGTTTTCAGCTACTACTTTAATTTCATCATCACTAAAGCTTTCGATATCTAATTTTTGGCCTGTTTGGTTATACACTTTATCCAAGAATGATCTCATTTCTTTGGTATCAGAGTGTGTTTGCAATAACTGACCAATTTTTTTACCTAATCCTTTCGCAGCCCAGCCCAAGTGAGTTTCCAACACCTGTCCTACGTTCATACGAGAAGGAACACCTAATGGATTTAAAGCGATATCAACGGGTGTACCATCTGCCATATAAGGCATATCTTCTACCGGTACAATCATTGAAATAACACCTTTGTTACCGTGACGTCCCGCCATTTTATCACCCGGCTGAACACGACGTTTAACAGCCATGTAAACTTTAACAATCTTCAACACGCCAGGTGCTAAATCATCGCCTTGTGTTAACTTCGCACGAATATCATTTAATTGATCTTCGTATTCAGAGCGTAAACGTTCATATTGTGCATTCGCTGCTTCAATATGACCATTTGCTACTTCATCTTTTAAGCGAATACCAAACCATTTTTCTCTTGCAATGCTTTCTAATGATTCGGCATTGATAGATTTGGTTGCTTTAAAGCCTTTAGGACCGGTTATCGCTTCATGACCTAACAATAAGCCTTCCACTTGACGGAATAAAGAGTCTTCCAAAATGCGTTGGCGATCGTCTAAGCCTTTCTTCGCATGGTCTAAATGAGCGGCTTCAATCGCTTGAGCACGTGCATCTTTTGGCACGCCTTCACGTGTAAAGATCTGTACGTCAATAACGGTTCCGTTGGTACCGGTTGGAACACGTAAAGAAGTATCTTTAACATCAGACGCTTTTTCACCAAAGATAGCGCGCAATAATTTTTCTTCAGGTGTTAATTGTGTTTCACCTTTAGGGGTTACTTTACCCACCAAAATATCGCCTGCCATTACTTCAGCACCAATATAAACCACACCACATTCATCTAATTTAGATAATGCAGATTCGCTTACGTTAGGAATATCGCCTGAAATTTCTTCTGGCCCTAATTTGGTATCACGAGCAATACAAGTTAATTCTTCAATATGAATAGAAGTAAAACGATCTTCTTCTACTACACGTTCAGAAATTAAAATAGAATCCTCGAAGTTATAACCATTCCAAGGCATAAACGCGACAAGTAAGTTTTGGCCTAATGCTAATTCACCTTTATCGGTAGAAGCACCATCAGCTAACACATCACCTTTTGCAATCACATCACCCGGAAATACTAATGGACGTTGATTGATACAAGTATTTTGGTTAGAACGTGTATATTTAATTAAAGGATAAATATCTACGCCCGCTTCACCCACTTGAATTTCATCAGGATTTACTTTAACAACAATACGCGATGCATCAACAGCATCAACCGTACCACTGCGTTTTGCAACAACCGTTGCACCCGAATCCGCTGCTACAATACGTTCCATACCAGTACCTACTAAAGGCTTTTCAGCGCGTAGTGTAGGAACGGCTTGTCGTTGCATGTTTGAACCCATCAATGCACGGTTAGCATCGTCATGTTCTAAGAAAGGAATTAATGATGCAGCCACAGACACAATCTGTCTAGGTGACACATCCATATAATCTACTTTATCAGGAGTAGTGAATGTAGATTCATTTTTATGACGACAAGGAACTTGTTCGTCTAAAATGCGTTTATTTTTATCCATTGCAACAGTAGCCTGCGCAATATAAAAATCACCTTCTTCAATCGCTGATAAATAATCTACTTGATTGGTTACTACGCCATCAACTACTTTACGGCAAGGTGTTTCAATAAAGCCATAAGAGTTGGTACGAGCATAAACAGCTAAAGAGTTAATCAAACCAATGTTTGGACCTTCAGGCGTTTCAATCGGACATACGCGACCGTAATGAGTAGGATGTACGTCACGTACTTCGAAACCTGCACGTTCACGTGTTAAACCACCTGGCCCTAATGCAGATACACGACGTTTATGTGTCACTTCTGATAAAGGATTATTTTGATCCATAAATTGAGACAATTGGCTGGAACCAAAAAATTCTTTAATCGCAGCAGAAACCGGCTTAGCGTTCATTAAATCTTGTGGCATTAAACCTTCAGAATCGGCAAGGCTTAAACGTTCTTTTACAGCACGTTCAACGCGAACAAGACCTACACGGAATTGATTTTCTGCTAATTCACCTACGCTACGCACACGACGATTACCTAAATGATCGATATCATCTACATCACCGCGGCCATCACGAATATTAATTAATTCGCGAATAACAGCAATAACATCGTCGTTATTTAGTACGCCGGGACCTGTTTCGTCAGCACGACCAACACGACGATTAAACTTCATGCGGCCTACTGCTGATAGGTCATAACGTTCGTTAGTAAAAAATAAATTTTTGAATAAAGATTCTGCCGCTTCTTTTGTAGGCGGCTCACCCGGTCTCATCATTCGATAAATTTCGATTAATGATTCCATTTGAGTTTGAGTAGGATCGATACGTAATGTTTCAGAAATGTAAGGACCATGATCTAAATCATTGGTAAACAATACTTCCATTTTAGATACATTATTTTCGTGTAACAACCCTAAAATTTCTGCAGTGATTTCAGTGTTTGCAGGAATAACCACTTCACCTGTGGCTTTGTTAACAACATCATGAGCGATTGCTTTTCCAATAACCCATTCAGTAGGAACTACAATTTCTTTAATACCAGCTTGTTCCATTAAACGAACATGTCTTGCGGTAATACGACGACCATTCTCTACAATTAATTCGCCTTTGTTATCAACGATATTGCAGAATGCGGTTTCACCACGAAGTCTTGAAGGAATTAAATCCAATTTGATTTCACCACCTTCAAAATGCAAGGTGTGATTTTCATAGAACAAATCTAAAATTTGAGGAACAGAATAACCTAACGCACGTAAAATAATAGTAACGGGTAATTTACGACGACGGTCAATACGAGCAAATAAACAATCTTTAGGATCGAATTCAAAATCTAACCATGATCCACGATAAGGAATAATACGAGCAGAATATAAACGTTTACCAGAAGAGTGTGTTTTACCTTTATCATGCTCAAAGAAAACACCAGGTGAACGATGTAATTGTGACACTACAACACGCTCTGTACCATTAATAACAAAAGAACCATTCTCTGTCATTAAAGGAATTTCGCCCATGTACACTTCTTGTTCTTTAATATCTTTAACGGTTTTAGAACCAGCAGGTGCATCTTTATCATAAATAATTAAGCGTACTTTTACGCGTAAAGGTGCAGCAAAAGTTAAGCCGCGAATTTGGCATTCTTTTACATCAAATAATGGATAGCCTAAACGATATCCTACATATTCTAATATGGCATTACCTGAGTAACTCTCAATAGGAAAAATAGATAAAAAAGCGCCTTGTAGGCCTTTATTTTTACGCTGATCTTCTGGCGTACCTAACTGCAAAAACTCGCGTTCATACGAATCTTTCTGAATGCTAAGCAAATAAGGAACAATAATACCTGCTTCTAAACTACCAAAATCTTTACGTGGACGTTGCTTTTCAGTAAAAGAGAGATTGTTTGACATGGATGCCCTCAAGATGATACTAGATTATTTCGCACAAATAAAAAAATTCCGCCATCGCAAGCCCCATACTTCTGAGGCTTGCAATAACGGTTACTACACAAACGCCGAAATTATTTAATGTCGACTTTTGCGCCAGCTTCTTCAAGTTCTTTCTTGATCTTGTCAGCTTCTTCTTTGTTAACGCCTTCCTTCACTAATGAAGGAGCTGCTTCAACTAAGTCTTTAGCTTCTTTAAGACCTAAACCTGTGATAGTCCGAACTACTTTAATAACGCCAACTTTGTTTTCACCAAAAGATGTCATCATTACGTTAAATTCGGTCTGTGCTTCAACGGCTGCTGCACCGGCACCGGCTGCAGGGCCAGCCATCATTGCCATAGGAGCTGCTGCTGTCACACCAAACTTTTCTTCCATCGCTTCAATTAATTCCACGACTTCCATAACAGTTAAACTTGCAATTGTTTCTAGTAATTGCTCTTTATTTACCGCCATGATTCTTACTCCTCAATAAAGTATTAAACATTCACCACTTTAAAAAAATAATTAAAGGGCGCCTATGCTGATTGTTTTTGTTCACGAAGTGCTGCGAATGTACGCACCATTTTCGTGTGTGGTTCAGCAAAAGTACGTACCAATTTACCAACAGGAGCCAGCATCACAGACATTAACTGAGACAACGCTTCATCGCGTGTCGGTAATGATGATACTTTTTCTAGTTGATTAGCCGCCAATAATTGACCGCCAATCGATAACGCTTTCACTTTTAAATTTTCGTGAGCTTTTGCGAAATCCTTCATTAAACGGGCAGCTGCACTAGGTTCTGTTAAAGAGAACGCTAGTAACAAAGGTCCACTCAATATTTCTTGCAAGCAAGAAAAACTGGTGTTCTCTAATGCACGTTTAGCTAAAGTATTACGCACGACTTGTAAGTGCACACCTAATTTGCGACCAGAAGTACGCAATTCGGTTAATTCACCTACGGTCAGTCCACGATAATCTACCACAACCGCTGAAATAGCTTGTTGAGCCACTCCTGCAACTTGTGCAACAATCTCTTGTTTTTTTTGTAGATTTAAAGCCACAAAGCCTCCTTTTCGAACATCGTTTTAGAGGATCCACGGTGAATATTCAGGAAAATTTCCAGGATATTTCTCACCGTCTGCGTAGGAGGATTTTCATCCATTAAGCTTTCGCTCCTACGGTCTTTGACAGAGGCTGATTACCTTTCAGTAATCAACATCCCAAAGTACTGTAAAGAACACTCGTCATACGAGTGTTCTGATCTATTAGATAGAACCCGCATCTATCAATAAGCCAGGGCCCATTGTGGTAGATAACGTGATCTTCTTTAAATAAATACCTTTTGAAGTACTGGGTTTTAACTTTTTAACATCAGCTAAAACTGTCTTCAAATTGGCAACCAAATTAGGCGTATCAAAATTCACTTTACCGATAGTGCACTGCAAAATACCTGCTTTATCAGTACGATATTGAACTTGACCACCTTTTGCATTTTTCACGGCAACCGCCAAATCGTTGGTAACGGTTCCCACTTTAGGGTTAGGCATTAAACCACGAGGGCCTAATACTTGACCTAATTTACCAACAGCGCGCATTGCATCGGGTGTAGCAATCACTACATCAAAATTAATTTCGCCGCCTTTAACAATTTCTACTAAATCATCAAGACCCACAATATCAGCACCCGCTTGTAATGCTTCTTTTTGTCTGTCTGGTGATGCAAATACAGCAACACGTCTGGTACGACCTGTTCCATGAGGCAACAATGTTGCGCCACGAACCGCTTGATCAGATTTCTTAGGATCAACACCTAAGTTAAAACTTACATCCACTGATTCAACGAATTTTACTTTTGCTACTGTTTTTAAAAGTTCAATCGCTTGTTCAGCAGAATAAACAGTACCCGGAGTTACTTTTTCTCTGATGGCTTTTTCACGTTTTGATATCTTTGCCATTACACAACTCCTTCTACATCAATACCCATACTGCGCGCGCTTCCGGCGATAGTACGAATAGCTGCATCTAAATCAGCCGCTGTTAGATCGGGTTCTTTTGTTTTTGCAATTTCAGCCAGTTGATCACGTGTCACTTTGCCTACTTTATCTGTATTCGGTTTTCCGCTTCCAGAAGCAACGCCAGCCGCTTGTTTAATTAAGAAAGAAGCAGGAGGAGTTTTGATAATGAATGTAAAGCTTCTGTCGTTATACACTGTGATAATCACAGGCAACGGCATACCTTTTTGCAAACTTTGTGTTTGCGCATTAAACGCTTTACAAAATTCCATAATGTTTACACCACGTTGACCTAACGCAGGACCGACTGGAGGGCTAGGATTAGCCTCGCCGGATTTGACTTGCAGCTTGATATAAGCTTCGATTTTCTTTGCCATAATTACAGCCTTTTAGTTTGGGTCTATATAGCGCATGTTCACTATTACTAGGTACTAATGCTCCCCGTATTTCACCTCTCCCTTCGGGAGAGGTCGCTCGCAAAGCGAGCGGGTGAGGGATTTTTTATCCCCTCACCCGCCGTCTTCGACGGCGGCCTCCCCCTTAGGGGGAGGCGAATTCTATGTCTTCTCCACTTGGCTAAACTCTAATTCCACTGGAGTCGAACGTCCGAAAATAAGTACCGCTACACGCAAGCGGCTCTTTTCATAATTCACTTCTTCTACTACGCCATTGAAATCCGCAAACGGACCATCAATAACGCGAACCACTTCACCCACTTCAAATAAAGTTTTGGGTTGTGGTTTTTCAACACCGGCTGCAATACGATTCATAATTTTTGCAGCTTCATCGTCAGAAATAGGAGCGGGTTTATCGCTAGAACCGCCAATAAAGCCCAACACTTTAGGAACGTTTTTCACTAAATGCCAGGTTTCTTCGTTCAGTTCCATGTTTACTAACACGTAACCAGGAAAAAATTTGCGTTCGCTACGACGTTTTTTGCCGCCGCGCATTTCTACTACATCTTCGGTAGGAACTAAAATTTCACCAAATTTGTCGTCAAGACCACCGTGACGAATTCGATCTTCCAACAAACGTTTGACGTGATGTTCAAAACCAGAATAGGCTTGTACTACATACCATTGTTTATTCGACATTAATCAATACTCCGTTCTGAGCGTTTATCACGTTCAAAAATTGTTGGTGGTTAAAAAATTGATGATCCTAAATAGAACCATATCAATCAGCCAGAGCAGTATCGCCATTACCACGACTGCCACTAATACCATTAAGGTGGCTTGTAGCGTCTCTTGTCGAGTAGGCCACACCACTTTGCGCATTTCTAGGCGCGCATCTTTAAAAAACTGTATCAATTGTTTGACCCATTTGAATGGGTTTCGATTTTTTGCCGTTTGCCCGCCAGCCCCGCTCGATGGGAGTTGGCCATTGGATACTTTAAGGCCGCTAGCTTTGTCATTGGCTTTAATAGCGGTCATTTTATAATCCCTAAACTTTTGAATTGGGTGATTTTTACCGGCTGAGCATTATATCTTAGGTTTGCCACTATGTAAATAGCCACTACATAATGGCAGGCCAGGAGGGTCTCGAACCCCCAACCTGCGGTTTTGGAGACCGCCACTCTACCAATTGAGCTACTGGCCTATCCGTTCGCTACACTTACTCTACCTTTAATTCAAAGCCATTGCGATGCTAGGCTAGGCGCCAAGCTGTGAGCCACCGGAGCTTACTGTGTTTGTAAGTGAGGATGGCGAACAGCGCAGGCAACAACGCCTAGCGAGCAAGGGCGAAGAATTATGCTAGAACTTTTGAAACTACGCCCGCACCTACTGTTCTTCCACCTTCGCGAATAGCGAAGCGTAAACCTTCTTCCATCGCAATCGGTGCAATTAACTTCACTACCATCTTCACGTTGTCGCCGGGCATTACCATCTCAACGCCTTCAGGTAAATCGCAAGCACCCGTCACGTCTGTCGTTCTGAAGTAGAACTGTGGACGGTATCCGTTAAAGAATGGCGTATGACGGCCACCTTCTTCTTTCGATAAAATATACACTTCCGCTTCGAAATGGGTGTGAGGCTTAATAGAGCCAGGAGCCGCTAATACTTGGCCACGCTCTACTTCTTCACGCTTCGTTCCACGTAATAACACACCTACGTTATCACCCGCACGACCTTCGTCAAGCAGTTTACGGAACATTTCAACACCCGTACAAATCGTTTTAATCGTGTCTTTTAAGCCCACAATCTCAATTTCTTCGCCCACTTTCACCACACCACGCTCTACACGACCCGTTACTACGGTACCGCGGCCAGAAATGGAGAACACGTCTTCAATCGGCATTAAGAATGGTTTGTTAATTTCACGCTCTGGCTCTGGAATGTAATCATCCATCGCTGCTACTAAGCTAATAATCGCTTTTTCACCGATATCACTATCATCGCCTTGCAATGCTTTTAAAGCAGAGCCGGTAATAATAGGAGTCTTGTCGCCAGGGAATCCGTAGCTGCTTAACAACTCACGTACTTCCATTTCAACTAATTCCAACAATTCAGGATCGTCAACTTGATCTGCTTTGTTCAAGAACACCACAATGTAAGGAACGCCCACTTGGCGTGCTAACAAGATGTGCTCACGTGTTTGAGGCATAGGGCCGTCAGCCGCACTTACCACTAATATCGCGCCGTCCATCTGTGCCGCACCCGTAATCATGTTCTTTACATAATCCGCGTGACCAGGACAGTCTACGTGTGCATAATGTCTGTTTGCACTTTCGTACTCAACGTGTGAGGTGTTAATCGTAATACCACGCGCTCTTTCTTCTGGCGCGTTATCAATTCTGTCGTAATCTTTAAACTCACCACCAAATAACTTCGCCATTACTTTCGTAATCGCCGCCGTCAACGTCGTTTTACCATGATCTACGTGACCAATAGTTCCCACGTTTAAATGGGGCTTTACTCTCTTAAATGCTTCTTTTGACATGGTTTCACTCCTCGTTAAAGTGTATAGGTTTACCTGTTCTCATAGCGGTAACCATTAAGGGCGCTATAGTAGCATAAAATTAGAAGGAATGTTAACCCAATAAGAATGCCAGATCATGAAGGTCGCAAGACATTCGCAGCACGATTAACTCCCACTCCAGCACCCAATAAAATGGCTATTACTTCACGATCTTGTTTCTCTACAATCCAGTTAAATAGATGATCTAAATCATTAAGCAGAACCGTAGGTATGGTCGCTCCCCTTTTTAATAAATAACGGCATACGTCGAAATGCTTACGCTGCAATGCCAAGCTAAACGCCGTATTTCCAGCGTCATCTGGGAAGTCTATATTGGCTCCGATATTAAGGAACAATTCCACTATTTTAAGATGCCCTGACGCCGCCGCTCTGTGCAGCGGGCTTAATTGCACACTACCAAAGCGGCTGGTGCTAAGCGTATATTGAACCAAAGCACCTCTCTCTAAAAGCATACGTACTATTTCTTCATAACCCAAACTCGCTGCTAGGCTTAACGGAGTATATATTTCTGAACAAGCAAAAAAATGCTGGAGATTAATATCGATTGAGCCTGCTAAAAGACTTTCAATAACAGGAATAACTCGATAATAAACCGCAATAAAAAGTGGAGGAAATCCTCGTCTACCTAAATCAAAAGAAACACCTTTCTGTCTTATTACAGACAAAACATCCAGACTATGATGTAGCGTAGCTACTTCTATTGGAAAAAAATCACTTGTGGATATTAGGTTTTGTTGAGGTTCATGTGCTAACTCGTTGGGCTGATTGCAAGCACAAGCCAAAAAAAGAAGAGGAGCAAAGTGAGGAGAAGTTGGATCAGGCAATTTATCACACTGCGCACCACTTAACGCTATTTTATATAATTCATCACGTCTTGTTTGTGTAGTAGCTACCATCACAAAAGGAGAAACCGGCAAGGGTAGATTCTTTTCCTCTTCCAAAGGTTTTCTCACTAGTAAATCGCTGTATTTAATCTTTGCCTGCACCGTTGCCACATGATGGTACTTCACTAAAAATAGTTGAGTCCATGGTGTTGCATATTTATCGTGCTCATTCCTAAAAATTTGTTGAAAAGTAGAAAAGCTCGGGCGAGGCAACGGCATAGGGGCATGTGGAAAATGATGCCGCAATAAAGCACGCCATACTGTAGAGTCACTGGCAAGTCTGCGTAAATGACGTGAAACTCCAAACATCGTTATTACCTCTATCAAATTGAGATATTTAATAACTTTCAACCAAACATCTTCATTGAGCAAACGAGAGCTATTAACGGTTTTTTTTAAGCGCATAGGCAATAACTTCCAAAATAGTTGCCGTGAATAACGATAAATGAAACATTTTAGGTAATGCTGTAACTTCCTGTTGGAGTAAACATTATATTATCAGGCAGTAAATGTTTCAGATCGTCTTGTACTCTAGCATTAAATGCATTAAATATAGTGCCAAAGTTTTGTGGATCAGTTCTCCTAAACATTTCTTTTCCAATAAAGACATCTAAGTCTCTCAATCGTTTTTCAGTAAAGTTTTGTTTCAACTCTGGTATTACTTTAAATTCCTTGTTAAGCAAATAAGTAGAAAAAAGATTTGATAGATTACATATACTTAAATAAAAAACATGGGGATTGATATCTTTCAGTGATCCCAACTCCCTAGATATAGCAGAAAATTTTTCCCGTAATTCTTCGTGTTGTCTTAGCAATAATTCAAAGTTATCACTACCTATTTCACGCAACAATGGAAAAAAATATTGGCTTTCTAAACTCAAATACGTGTTAATAAAACCATTCGGACTTGCAAAACTACTCGCAAAAGTAGCGACAGACATTTCATTTAAAACATTCATATTACCCGCGGATACTATCAACATAGATAGCTGCCCCATTATGTATTTAGGGATAATTGAATAAAAGCTAAACAGTTGTTCGGGTTTAGGAGAAATTTTCTTATACATTCTAAGAGTATTACCCTGCGATTCAGGTGCTTCTTCTTTCTCTGCTTCGTTAGTGGGCTCAACTTCTACAGGATAGAAATTTCTAATTACTTCAAAATCGCTCAAGAGTTCTGCTTTATCAGTAGTATAGAAAGACACTATGGCCATAGGCCCTTCTAAACTTTTTGCTTGATGCATAATTCTACCGGGTGTCAGAAAATGTCTTAGAACACTATCGGATCTCGTAGGCGCTTTTTCTTTTAAAGTAGCAACAGCGCCTTCTACTTGTGGATACCAACAAAATGCACCTAGAGTTCTTCTTTCTTCAATCGGAATTGCAGTAGGTAAAGGTAAACCCATCTGTAAACGAAAATGGCCTTCTTCAAAATTAAATCCTATATATTTTTCAAACATTTCGGGCGCTAAACCACCCGGTGGGCGTGCCGCAATTTCAACAAAGACTAACTCCCCATCAAGTTTTCTAAATATTTCATGATGAGTAGCACCTTCTGGAAGAGGAGAAAGTGCTTCCAAGACTCGCTGATTAAACTTCACTAATCTCGCATGTTCAGGTTCCTCAGGCGTAACAATACGACTTCCATAAGGTTTTCCAAGACGATAATCAGCATTAGGATACGTATAGAGATAGGGTTGTGCGTGTTGAGCTTTTCCATTTTGGATCAAACTATCAACATGGTAAAGTGTTCCTTCTATAAATTCATCTAATTCATAATTAGTTTCAGTAGCATGTGCTTCACACCACTGTGTTAGATCTTCTGGTGTTTTTAAATCCGCCACTCCTAAACTTCCAACGGAATCAATCGGTTTAGCAAAAATATGATCGCTACCTATCACTGTCCTTATATGTTCAATATAGGCAGTTTTATCTTTTTGGTACTCAGATGGAGAAAATATTATATATTTTGGAACTCTAATACCTTGGCGCTCAACCATCTCTTTCATTACTTTTTTATTTAAAAAAGGTTCCGTATCTTTTTCTTTAGGTCCTTCCAAATTAAATTGCTCACGTAATCTACCTGCCATGGCTAAAAGATGTTCGTCATTGGTAATAATACCTAAGTCTTCAATGGCAATATCGTTTTTTACTATAAAATCACTTATCTGTTTTGTGAGATCAGCTAAGGAAAAATCAGACACCACTATTGATAAAAATCCAGATTTTCTTTTTTCAGGCAATCGTCCTAATGTCGCTTTACTAGCAATTAAAAGAAATTGAACTCCCTTTTGAGTTGCAAAATCAAAATCAACTCTTACAGTAAACACTTTGGAAAGAACCACATAATATTTTTTTGTTTTCATCGTCATCTCCTTTGACAGCACTTTTTATTTAAGTAACTTTTGGTGCAGCACTACTTGCAGGTGCAGGCGCATTTGTAACAGCTATTCCTTCTGCCACTTGTACAAATTTCTTCAGTGCTTCTGCACCCGTTAGTTCCTGACCTTGTAGAACATCGCTAGCAGGAATAATTCGAGAACGTACATGTGTAGGTATTGAAAAGGTGCTAGTCATATAAACTTGATCTAATCCAGAACCATATGCACAATTTTTCCCACCTACTTCTCTAAGAAAATGTCTAGGTTTACCAGATGGGTCAGGAATAACAAATGCTTGCATTTCCGGATTATGACAACCATAAGTCATATAATATGTCACCCCTTTTTCTTCCATTTTTTCTACGGTAGCTATTATATTATTGTGGAGAGTAGTTCTAGGGTAAAGTTCCGTGTACATGGCTACGTTTCCAGAACGCGCTCTTATAGTTTCTGGATAAGGTGGATTAAGTGTAACAAAATCACCTGCTTGCATATCAGATAATGCCAACAAGAAATCACCTGCCATAAAAGTCACTTTATTTGCTTTTAACAGAGTGGATATTCTATCCACTTCTTGTTTAAATGATTCTAATGATAAAGGCGCTTCATCTAGATAACCTGGAACAGATCCACCTTTTAAATAACCATCACGATAAACAAGATTTTCTCGATCATCATGATATAAAGTGCCACCGCGTGAATGATTGATAATAAATGGAAGAATCAATGATTTTTCATCTATGCTTGTCTGTGCATTGTAGGTATTAATCAAGTCTTGAAAAAATTGCTTTTTGTCAGCTGCTTTCGAATACTCTTTTACTAAATATTCATATTTTTGTTTTACGTCATTGGGCTTATCTCTGATTAAAACTAAAGTATTGATAAGCGCTTTATCACTATCATTAATAATATATTCTTGTGCTAAACCTAACTCCATTGCAGCTAAACTTAACGAGGCTGATCCAGAAAAAGGTTCAATATGTCTCTTAAACTTTCTGCTGCTTGTATTGGATAAAATAACATCGAAATCATCATTAAGCGGACGTCTGTCAATGGAAAGTTTTCCCGACATATCCGGCCAACTTAAATTTCTATTTCCAATATAATATAATGGGCCACCATTATTATTGAATCGATCTTGTCCTTTTTGATCTGCTGCATACATGAATTTAAACTCCGTGGAATATTAATATTAAGTACAGCTTTTTTTCAATCTAACATATAACGATATCTGCATTCAAGCAAAAATCAAAACAATATCTCATTATAATATTACCCCATGGTCAGCTCATTTGTAGGTAATTGATTAGGTTCGGGCGCACTCTTACAGCTATCACTTATGGAGGTTAACTCTCGCTCTATTTGAGCAATATAAGTTTCCAAAGCAGCTGTCCAAAAACCCACTCTCAAACACATGTATGGCAGAACTCCTATGCTGCCCATATAAATTTCTATTCCTGAGGTTATTCCTAATTCTGAAAGCGCTGGCCAAATAAATCGTTTATTCGCAGCATAATTAGGTAATGTTAAACTTCGAGACAAGTCTTGCTGCTGTTCGATCAGGCGAAAGAGTCCCTGACAAAACGCTTGTGCAATATGAGCTGGCACCAAACGCATCAAATACCCTAGGACGAACCGCCAAAATGCTGACCTTTGTTCTGTTGACCACGTTTCCCACTGCGCATCAAATACCCTAAACGCTTGAAGTACATGGTTGACATTAAAATGATACCCCTTATCACTGGGTGTAGAGCTTGGTAAAAAATAGTTTCTAAACAATCGTAATTGCTTTATGGTTTCTTCACCAGGTTCATTAGTTCCTAATAATGTGAGATCTTGAGTAATTTCATTCACTAGAGAATCAAACGAATACCCGCTGGGTGGAAATGTAAAACCAGACGGAAATGACGCTGTCATAGATGCGGATGCTAGTTGAATACCATTATCTATTTTGCGCAGACAAGAAACTGCATGCTGTAATAAACGCCAATCTCCGGCACGTGTTATCGCCTGAAAAGGTGTCTCTTTACGTTTTGTAGGAACAAGCTTCCCTGTCACATCCATGCCACCACCCGCTTCTTGGTCTTCAGCTTGTATGAGAAGTATACGAGGATTTGCGTCCATCATTTTTTTAGCGGCGGCGGCTTGTCCGTGTAATACATACTTAAGCAATTGCTTAGCTGCCTCTTTGGCAAGATCTTGAACATAAATGGGATGTAATTGTCTGCAAACTTGAGATAACCGATACATTAGGAGTATTTCAGTTGATACCTGTTTGGGTATCCTAAGATGCAGCTCAGCTGGTAATGTGAGAAAAGTTATTGTCGTCATATAAATCTAAACCGTACAATATTTTTAGATAGTTTACATTATTTAGAATACAAATCAATTTATCATAATTCTTGCCATTTAATAAACTAGTTGTTATATTGAAAAAGCCTTTTAATTTATGTTATTTAACGGAAACAAAAAACATGACCAAAACTTGGCAAAATTTAATCGACGAATCAACGCCTAGTGATTTGGAAGCAAACTGGGAAAGTGTAAAAAGAAAACATCAAGCAGAGCTAAGGGATAAAGCCAAAACTCAATCTAAGAAAAATTTTGATTGTTTAACAGGCTTAGTCTGCGACAATAAAATGATGACCAGCCTTTTAGCCCCTCTCTCAACATTGGCTGGACAAACCAACGGAACCATTATCCTTAATTGCATATTAGCTATACTGGCAAAATCAAGCTCATTAGCATTAAAAATTGTTGCACTTTATGAATTACAACAAATTATTACTTTTCCTTCGGAAGGAGGAGATTTAAGTAAATTAAATAATATATTAATTATATTTTTAGCGGTATGGGGATCCTCACGTATTGCCAATGACGTTGGCGATTCTTGTTTAACGCTTGCTCAAAGAAGAAACAATTTAAATTTAACCGGAACACAATTATTGTTTGCTAATTTAATGCCTTATGATGTTTTCTATAAAAATTTTATGTATATGGATATAGACGGTAGTAAGGGAACTGAGTTAAGAGATGCTGCATTTGTTTCCTGGCGAATTGTACAACTTTACTACCAAGCACCAGATTTTCTAAAAAACGTTTTTAGTGTATTTTTTTCTACCGCAGAAGTCATTACCCTTCCTCTTCTTTTTGTGAATACAACTCCTACCACCATTGGGATTACACTTGGGGTGGCTGCTATAACTAATTTAGCTGGCGCTGTGATTAGCTCATATCATTCACGCTTAAAATCAGCTCAAGAAGGCGAGCAAGCTAATTTGCATGTGCAATCCATGAGAAATATTTCCCAGATGCTGAATATAAAAACCTATAACACTTCTTCTGTGGAATTCGGTTATTATGAAAATATTCAAGATGCACTAATAAGTACTGGAAGGAAAGTAGAAGGGATTAAATGGACTATGAAAGCAGTCCAGTCTATTATTTTAGCCGTGGTATTTGGCCTAGTATTATCGGATTTCGCAAAACGCGCATTAGATCCGGAAGATCTCGAAGTAGAGCTTGGAGATGTTGTTTTCTTGGTTAATTTTTTTCTATTAGTCGTTGCTCCTTTAACAGCTATTACAGATAGCTGGTTAAATATTGTTTATGAAACATCTACGCTTAATAGAGCACGCTTATTTTTAATAGATGTACGAAAAGCTTTCTCTGATCACTTAGCTCAAGCATTACCAGAAGACGCAGGCACTTTTCAACAATCCGCACTTTATCAAGGTCAGGCTCCCCTGCCTTTACTTCACCCAAATTTAAAAAACGTTATTGTACGATTTAATCATGTCAATTTTGGTTATGGTAGCACTGAAACATTCCAAGATATTAACTTTGAAATTCAAAAAGATGAAGTAGTTGCTCTCTTAGGACCCAGTGGTATTGGGAAAAGTACCCTGCTCAATCTATTACTGGGAAATTTTAAACCTACTCATGGTGAAGTTCAATATTTTAATGCCGATGGTTACGAAATCACTTACACAGATGCAGCAAATACGATTGCTACAGTTCCTCAAGATACGTTATATTTTAGCTCCGCTAATTTTTTATATAATATAAAATATGGGCACGGACACCCCGATAATTATGCTCGCCCCACTCAAACAGCTATAGATGCAAGAGCCGTTTCTGCAATAGAAAAAAGTTTATTAAAAGATGTTTACGATAGAACTGGAAACGGAACATCTGAGGCAAAAGGGCTTTCCGGTGGAGAAAAAAAACGCGTAGGTATTGCTAGAGCCTTGTTACGAACGCCCCGCCTACTTATTTTAGATGAACCTACAGAAGGACTAGATCCTCCCAATGCTGCCGTAATTATTAATACTTTTAATAATTTGAATGATGGGGGATCACTCGTTATTATTACTCATGATATTCCCACTATTAAGAAAGTAAATAAAATTCTATTCGTATATAAAACTGCAGACGGTAAAGTCCATTTAAAACAAGATACTTATGATAATTTAAGTCATCCTCAAAAAGGTTTACGTGAATTTAAAGAGTTTATTGCATTGCAAACGGTAGTTTTTCATCCTAAAAAACCCACAGGATCGTTTCAAAATACCCCGAAATAGCATGAAAGACTAGCACTCTTCAAATGAAAGACCTAGTCTATTTAAAAGAGGCTGTGAATAATTTCCTTCAATGATGGCATCAACATCAAAGGTAAAACGTAAAGTAGCAGGATAGCCAATTAATTTTGCGGCATGATTAGGCGGAAGTGGCTGACTCATAAAATCAGATGCCTCCCACAACATCAGTGCGCCCCAAAGATTATTATCAGGATCAGAAATCCATATTTTTAAACGTAATCCATCAACACTTTCCCAAGGAGAAGTCCATTCATCTTTTAAATGCTGGCGAAGGGATCCGATGGTTTGATCTGATTTATCTAAATTCCACCAGGCAATAGTTGCTTTCATAAACTTAAAATCTTTTTTAAATTAGACGACATGATATCGATACCATTACGCGAAAGTAATGACTCTGCATGAAATTGTATGGAAAAAAAACGTTTACTACGAAGTGCATGAACTTCATTCAACTCATGATCTCGACAAACTTCAATAATTTCACCGCTAGGTGTTGTAATAAAATTTTCTTCACATTGAGCAACATAGGTATTATAAAAACCTAATAACTCACGATTTCCAAAAAGATCCACTTCTCGCTGAACACCTTGATTAGGAACTGCTCTACGAATTAACTCTAGCCCTAACTCTATACTTAATAGTTGATGGCTTAAACAAACCGCTAGAAAACGATACTGCTCTTCTAGTAAGCGACGAATCGTAGCACGCATATTAAGAATTCTCGGATCACTAAGGCTTCGAGGATCGCCAGGGCCAGGTCCCATTACTATTAAATCGTACTTTTCATTTAATAATAAAAGTTCATGCCATTTGATAAGACTCACTTGCCACCCCAGTGCTTTTAACTGTTGCGCAATCATAGCTGTAAAAGTATCTTCTGCATCAACCATAATTGCTTTGCGTCCATTAAATTCAGGTTGTATTTTCATACGCAAACTCGGTTCAGAAAGCCAAAAGTTAGCAATACGCTCATTTCTATTATTTAATGCGGCTTGTACTATTGCTTGATCTTTAAACACAAGAGGTTTCCCTTTTTACATTCATGGCAGCTAACAAAGCCATTGCTTTGGCGTGCGTTTCTGCTGCTTCAGCTAATGGATCAGAATGACGTACAATAGTTGATCCCACTCCAATACACACTTTTCCCTGGTTACTAATATCGGCTGTTCTAATCAAGATAGCAGAATCTAAATGAGAATTTCCAGATTCATCGTAACCCATCACAGCAGCCACACCTGCATAGTAAGCCCGACCTTTAGGTTCATACTTTACAATAACCCTACACGCATTTTCTATTGGACTCCCGGTTACTGTAGGAGCAAACATGGTTTCAGTTAATACCATGCGTGGATCACACGTCGTTTCACCCTGAATAAAATATTCAGTGTGTGCAAGTCTAGACATTTCTTTTAGAAAAGGGCCCACAACCTTTCCTCCTTCGGGACAAAACCGAGATATCATTTTAAGCTCTTCTTCAACCACCATGTAAAGCTCATCTATCTCTTTAGAAGTAGAAAGAAAATTCATTAATCCTTCAATAGTAGGCCCACTTGCTGGATATCGATATGTGCCACTAATAGGATTCATCATAGCTATATTATTTTTTAATGAGACATGCATTTCAGGGCTTGCGCCAATAAAAGTACGATCGCCAGTGTGGATTAAAAAAGTCCAATAAGCTCCTGTTTCATTTTGCAAAAGCGATCTAAATATGGAAAGTGATGTATAAACAGTATAATCCGTAATCTCAGCCATAAACTGTCTTTTAATAACAAAATTAGAACCTTCTCCAGCACCAATTTCTTCTTCTATCACTCGACGTGCTATTGCGGCGTAAGCCTGATCATCAATATCAAAATGACCGTTAATAAGATCAACCGGTAAATGAGAGATCATTTTTAATAGATCCTGTACAGAAGTAATATCATAACTCTCAATATCCATTACTATCAGAGGGGAATTATCGTTGATGTGTGCAAATCCACGTTCTCTCAGCTGCCTATAAGGGATCAGAATCAGTGAAGAGAGGGCTTGCCCTAATGGTTTTTTAATTAAAGGAATACCGTTAATAGAATCTGTTGGGTTAATTTTCCCAGTAATAATTTCCATATTTTCAGCGCCTATCGCGTGAGGACGATGAAGCAAAGCAAAAGGCTTTTTGTTTGCAACACATTGCAATACATTATTTAAGCCGGCTTCTATCACGTTAATACCTCATGCGTAGGAATTACGACAGCACAACATTTAGCCGCATATTTCAATGCCATCAGATGATCGGCTTGCGTAAAGTCGGCAATAGCATCTGCCACCAGAAAAGTTTCAATATCATTACTAAATGCATCAACCGCCGTCATTAATACACCAATATGAGCATATACTCCACAGATAATTAACTGATCACGTCCGGCCTCGCGCATTCGTGATAACAAATTTGATTTATAAAAAGCGCTATAGCGCCATTTAGAAAATATCCAATCTTCTGGTCGTGGTGTTAATCCTTCAACCACACGCTTATCAATTTCTTCTGCTTTCATTCCCGATCCCCAAAAATCTCTCAAAAGACCTCGTTGTTCGTTTGTCATATTGCCTGTTTGAGTGGTGTAAGCGATGGGGATCCCTGAATGAATACAACGTTCTCTAATTAACATCGTATTTTTTAATAAATCCTCTCTGGGATTTTCAAGAGGAATTCTCCTGACAAAATAATCTTGCATATCATGTATCAGTAAGACAGCACGATTGGGATCAACAATCCAAGGCGCTACATTGGTAAATATTTGAGAAGATACGGGCATAGAATAAGATTCAATTTCTGGAATTCCTGACATAATTCAATATATCCTTATTAATTTTCAAGATGAAAATCTATCCAACATTTACTTTTTCAGCTCTCTCCATATTATTAGCCGCACTTCCTAAACTTCTACGTGCTGTCACTGCATTAGCTAACATTTCAAGCAAGATAACGCTATCACTCCAGCCAATACAAGCGTCTGTTATACTTTGTCCATAGGTTAAAGAAGTGGCAGAATTCAGTTTTTGGTTTCCTTCTACTAAATTGCTTTCTATCATAACTCCTAATAGTCGTTTCTCACCATTTTTTAATTGTTCAGAAATATCTCGTCCTACGTTCATCTGGTAACGATAGTCATTACTGCAATTGCCATGACTAAAATCAACCATTATTTTTTCACGCAAACCTACTTCATTCAATTTTTCGCACGCTTCAATTACGCATTCATTTGAGAAATTAGGCTTTTTGCCACCGCGCAATATAAGATGACAATCTGAGTTTCCCATACTTTCTATTACCGCACTGCAGCCTTCATCCGTAATAGAGAGAAAATGATGAGAAGATTTAGCCGTTAAAATTGCCTTAATAGCAGGAGACAAATTACCATCAATATTATTTTTAAATCCAACAGGACAAGGAAGACCTGAGGCAAACTCTCTATGTATTTGTGATTCTGCCGTACGAGCACCTATTCCACCCCACGACACGAGATCGGATAAATAGTTGATGCTAATAGGATTTAAAAACTCAGTAGCGGCTGGCATTCCCATATTGTTTAAGGAGAGTAACAAGCTTCTAGCCATACTAAAACCCAAATCAATCTCATAGGTTCCATTGAGATTAGGATCATTAATAAGACCTTTCCAACCTAAACTAGTGCGAGGTTTTTCAAGATACACTCGCATGACTATTAAAAGTTCTTTATTAAGTTTTGTTTTTAGAGTAAGTAGAGACTGCGCATATTGCTCTGCAACCTTAACATCGTGAATTGAGCAAGGGCCAATAATCACTAATAAGCGATCATCTTCATTATTAAGGATGGCAGAAATTTCAGCACGAGTGCGCGATACTAAACCCGCAGCCGATTCAGTAATCGGGTGTTCCTTAAATTTGTCAGAGGGAGATAGCAATTTCTTGATGCAGCGGATTCTTGTGCTTGCTAGTTGAGCCTGCCGCATAATATATCCCCTATGCTTCGTAAACATTATTATTTACAGAATTCTCTAATATATTGTTAGCTTTCCATTGTAAAAGCTCTGCTCTAACAACTATTATCGCGGATCCTGCCACTATCACCGAATGAATTTTCTCTGGAGTTCCAATCGCTTTGGCACGCATGATAGAACGTCTTCCCATTTCCACTCCCTGCCATATTTCTATCCATTCATTGAAATGAGCATGACCATGACGGGCAAGATGCAACGCTAGTGGACCTGCAGCCGATCCTGTTGCTGCATCTTCTGCTACTCCATAAGCAGGAGAAAACATACGCATTCTCCAATGATCGTTATTATTTGCAAAACAATTAATGGCCACATCAGGGAGTTCTGCTAGAATTTTCAGATCGGGTTTTAGTGCTGAAAGCGCTGATACACTCGGAAGTCCAACAAAAACATGTCTAGGTCCATTTCTATATATTTCAATAGGAAGAGTAGAAGATTCTATGCCTAAACTTTTTAATACACGATCCGCATATTCATAGTTTTCCCATGTAGGTATGGGTTGCTCCATTTGAGCTGAAACAGTTTGACCATCTAAGCCACGTACCAATGTAAATGGAATAATACCCATAGCAGTCTCTAGCATTATGCGATTTCCAGAAAAAATTTCTCCTAAAACAATAGCAGTCCCCAGTGTAGGATGACCAGCAAAAGGTAATTCATTGACGGGTGTAAAAATTCGAACTCTTACATCACCACCTGCTTCAGGAGGAAGAACAAAAGTGGTTTCAGACAAATTTAATTCTTTAGCAATACGCTGCATATCACGAGCATCGAGTGAAGAAGCATCAATAAATACAGCAACGGGATTTCCTTCTAAAGGACTATCGGTGAAAACATCCGCAACTACATATTTTAATTTCATATTTATTGTCCTAATAAAAAATCTTCATGCAGGGCTACCCATACCCGGGTGTTCTGCTGGTGGTAAAGCATTACCAGGAGCAGGTGAATGTGATTTATTACATTGTTTATATACAACACTCAAGATAAACATAAATCCTACTACTACTCCAGCAATTCCAATTTTTTGATTAACGGGATCATCACTTTGGATGGCTACAATACCTAAAAAAACTCCCAGGAGACCAAAAGCCATGCCAACGATTTTCATACGAATATCAAAAGTAGTTTCAGTATTCGCCGTTATTGTATTTTGTAGCTCTATGCTAGTTCTGGGAGCAGGATCGCCAGGCACTTCTGTGCTATTTCGAGCTGCGTGGTCTGCGAAGGTTGGATAATAATACATAAATCTTTAACTCCTTTACCTTAAGTTTATCTGTTAAAACATGAATGTCAACAAACATTAAGCAAGGATCCATGACTATTCTATTTTGAAGAATAATGTCTCCTATATTGGTTGAATCAAATAGTGAAACCATAATTAAATTTTTCTACGAAGGAAGGCCTTCTCTTTTTATTTTCGGAATGGAGATACCCAACGCTAGCATTTGATTATAAGGATTCATAAACTCTCTATTTTGTTTAATTTTACCATTACACATTAAAAATGAATGTATAAAATGATTGCTGTAATAGCCAGGAGGATATCCTGGAAAAAGAATTTTTCCCTCTCCATCGCATTCCACCCAAAATCTGTTCGGATCTTGAGTATCAAATACTTGAACATTTTTCCATTCCCAATCAGGAAAACATTTCAAAGACCATTCACCATGCTTTCTTAAACCCTCATGCCCATGAGTAACAAGCGGTTGCATAGTGTCATTCGTCCATAAACCACCACTTCCATCTTCAGTAAATAATTGATAACGAGTTAAACGGCCTTCCCCTTTTCGACTCATATAATCTTGAACCACGAGTCTGTTTCGATACCGAAGATCATTATCGGTATCAATACTTTTATCCAACGTTTCTGTATCCATGATGAGCTCCTTGATTTATGATTAATATTACCTTGTATGTTCCGTTGTTTTCAACCATTTATTTTCCATTCTAACTCCACGATTACACATTAAAAAATCTGCTAGATAGCCATCATGCGGCACTCGAAAATCCATCCATGATGTAGGAATATTGCCTATATAAACATTAGCAATAGAAGCATCGGCTAATACCTTATTTATCAGATCTTTCTGACGAGATAACACGGTCACAACCAGTGAATGAGATAATGCTTTATAACATCTTTCTTGTTGATTAAAAGGCGCAATGGTGACACAAGGGAAAGGAAGTTCACGTTGAACCATAGGATCTGAAACGTTATCCACTAAAGTAATCTCCGCTCTTTGTGAAGAAAGCGCTATTTGTTGCTTCAATTTGATAGCAAATGCTTCGTGATTATCCTCAACCAAAATGGCACTCGTTGAAACGCAAGCCGCACCACCCAATGATAAAACAGATTGTGCGGCAACCATAACAGCCTCTTCATGTGAAATATCTTTTCCAACAACTATTTTCGATCGACCGGGCCCTTGAACAAGCACTTGGGGATCATGGCTATATCGCGCAGCCACATCTGCGCCACCATACACAATGGCTAGATCACTTTGCGAAATTAATGTTTCTGCACCTTTATGATCGGTTGGGATCAGTGCAATATATTCTGCTAACCCTGCCAGCTCAAGTGCGTACACAAGACGTTGTGCGGTAAAAGGTTCTCGAGAAGAAGGTTTAACCAGCGTTCGATATCCCATGGCAATGGCTTGAGGCCAAAGTGCATGAACACCCGGGCCATTACCTGCTGCAATAATAGAAACAACATCACCTCGTCTGGAAAAAAAACTGCAGCCTGCATTTACTGCAGCGTCGGTATAATCCCATACAGCATTCGTGGGTGTTGCAGCTTGCAAAATATCACTCATATGAAACAGAGCATAAGAAATAGTCGCTATTGATTCTGTTATGATCGATTCTTGCAAACCAGTAATGCTAGAAACCAATGCTGCATACTCTTTTGCATTCAAGCCTGCTAGTGTTTCTTCTTGATAAATATGAGCTGCTTTTTTTAATCTCGCATATCGTTCTGACAAATTGAGTGAGGGTTCCTCTCGCATCTGTGCTATTTTATCCTGAATATAAACGGTGGGCATGATTGAACTTTCGCAAATACGTTGTCCAGAAACATCAAAAATTTCTTGTCTCTGTCGAGTTCGATGAGATACACCGAGGCAGCGCGCTTCTATTATATTAATAGCAGAGTTCTCAGCACAAACTGCGTTCTCACTTTTATAAGACGCCTCCATCAATACACTCCTTCAATCACAACCTGACCTGATATTTCCATAACAGGTCTTACTTCACAAACAGCAGCGCCAGGATAATCCCCTAATGGTGGAAGTCGCGTGGCAGTATCACGCTCTAGAATATTGGGAAATAAAGCAAATTTACTTAAGTAGTTCATCACTACTTGTCCTCGTTCATGATAGGGAACGGGTGTTTTCGTTTTCGGATCCACCACTTCAAGCAACACATAAGGGGCATAACTATCGAAAATAGGCGAACCGTTATTATCTTGATCCATTCTTGCTTTAGTATCAGATAAGATCATAGTACTTCCATAACTGGCCGTAATAGCCACATTAGGGAACACAGAAGATTTTAAATAATCGAGAGTATCTACGTCCATTTGAGTTCCTCCCCATGTAATCATCTCCAGCGTCTGATTAAGATATTCAGCTAAAGGACGACGACGGGCGATGGCTTCTAATAAGGGAGGTGTTGCAATAAGATAAGCAAGTGATTGAGTCGCAATAATAGGTTCTGCTTGATCGATCAAATGATCTAAATAAGCTTTGGCACCCTTGGTATCACCAGCATGAATCAGTTTTTTTACCCAGCGTGGATCCAAATCAACGGTAAAGCATTGTCCTCCACGTGCTTTTGCACGACGAAGATTAATGGCTCCCACTAAATGCGGTCCTCCTGGAATAATCGCCAAGGTATTTTTTGGATGATTTCCAGTAAATTTATTAATTCCTTCCAAACGCCAATCCACTAATTTCGTCAGCCACTCTTCATAAACCACTACCCGCTTTGCCTTTCCTGTTGTTCCACCACTTTCAAATATACCTGCTAGATCAGATTTGTTGAGTCCTTTAGGTTGTAGATCTTCAACTGCAATCTCACGAAGAAGAAGGCTAACATCAGGAAACAAAGAAAGATCAGCAAAAGAACGTATATCTTTAATAGGATCGAAGCTGAGTTGATTGCGCATTTCTAACCAAAATGGAGAACCTGTCTCTGGCGAAAAATGCCAATTCATAACTTCGTTTAAATGTTGCTGAAAATTAATCGTAGCCATGAATACCTCGGAGCAAAAAATAAATTGATTAGGGCTGAAGTTTAGTGCTCTTCCATCCTGTTGCTGTATATTCAAAACGCAAACGTTTATGTAAGCGGTTAGAACTTGATGACCAAAATTCCATTGCTTGAGGTTCAAGAACATAGATTGCAAATCTGTCTGGACAAGGCAATGCGCCCATAGGTTCAAGCTGTCGTGCATCCACAAGAAGTTGTTCGTAAGAGTGTAAAGGTTCACTTTGATGAGAAACGGTAGACATAGAATGTAATGGTATGGGTCGCTTGTTCCATTCATATATAGCGCGTTCGCGATCAAGTGGCTTTATTTTTCCACTGACTGAAAGTTGACGGCCAAGCTCTTTCCAATAAAAATGTCCGCATGCAAAAGGAACTTCTTCTGCGTCTTTTATTTTGCGACTACTGGTATGTGTAGCAAAAATAATTCCGCTATTAGCAAATTCTAAAATAGCCATAACACGAGATGACATTACTCTAGAAATATTGGTGGTCATCAGCACCATTGCTTTAGGTTCACGGACTTTCTCATCAATGGCTTCTTGAAGCCATTTTTGTCCTAATTCAATGGGATTATTGAAAGAAGTATCATACTCAGGAAAATTAAGATCCACTTTACCGGTGGTACTTTCAAAAACACTACTCATAATCCTGCCCTACTTTTGCGTGATTATTATTAGAACATTCTGGTTAGATCTTTTGGATCACGTCCCATCATGGCCATACCTACAGCTTCTTCTGGAACCAATTTGGAAAATCCTCCATGACGAGCTCCCACATTTACATCTCTCCATATTCTCTCAAGAGGAGTGCCTCTATCCAATCCTGAAGATCCATAAATCCAAAGTAAATCTTGCACGATATCGACACATCCACGCATAATTTGTGTCGCTCTTGCGCGACTATCAACTCTGTCTTGGGTGCTTAAAATAATATCCGGATTACGCGCAGCATTATCAATTACATCAGCATTATATTCCGCCGCTCTTTTATATAAATCCAATGCGCTGCGAATTCGTCCTATCTCTGCTCTAATAGCACCAGAATGGCTCATTGCCATATAAGTACTACCTGCAACAGGACGCTTATCTACCACTGATACCACATAATCTAATCCTGCTTCTGCCGCTCCCAACATCGATCCCAATAAACAATTCATGAGCACACCCGTGAAAAGCCCAGAATACAATGCTCGATTTTCATTGCCACCGTTTTTATTCAATACATTTTTTTCTCCAGACAAAATGCGAGAGTAATCCTCAATATTGCTATCGGGTATTTCGACATTCTGAGCAAGCACAGCAACACTTTGTGAGCCACGAAGTCCTGTTGCTTGCCAACGCTCGCTAATACTAAGCAGCTCTGCAGGAACAGCAACTACTCGAATATCAGGAGGATCAGCACCTTCAACGGTGGCTAGACAAAAGAAAAAACTAGAATAAGACCAACCCGATGCATATTTCCATTCACCGTTTAACAGATAATGACCCGATGTTGTATGTTTTTTCAAAGACGCCGGGCGCCCCAACACCATGGCAAGAATTTTATTACGCTCCATCGCAGAAACGGAAGCACCTAGCGAATGAAAACTACTGCGCATTGACCAAGCAGAATTAGAAACGCCTACTACCCATGAAAGAGAAGCATCTATTTTTCCTAAACTTAAACACACTCGAAGCACATCACGAAGCGTGCCTGAACCGGTAATTTTGTTTGCATCAAGAATTTTTACCAAATCCGATGATTTCAGAACATTAAGAAGCTTGCTAGATAATTCTTCTCTGTCGGCTTCAGAATATACCGCGATAATTTTTTCAATATCAGCATTCATATCCGACTGTTGAGAATCAATCAAGTTAGTACTCATGAGCAGCTCTCCAATCTTTAATTTTTTCTTCCGCCTCTTTTACCGCGAAATCAACGAAATCGCGCGATGTAGCAATTCTTCTAGGCATAACAGGTGCATCAAACATTTTCCAAAAAAATGGAAGACTAGCAGAGGGATCTTGAATGGTATAACCGCAAGAAGCTCTGGCAGCCAGATCGGATGCATTATAATGAGAACTGATTTCCATGCGACGTGCATACTTTGTTGCCCATCCCGTTTTGTGCGGGCCAGGTTCTATGCAACCCACTTGAATACCAGAGCCTTTGAGTTCATGGCGAAGCGTATCCGATATTGCTTCTACTGCATATTTACTCATTTGATAAGCACCTAGCAAAGGCCAGCATGCTACACCACTCATGCTAGACGCTAAAAGGATCCGTGACTCTCCACTTTCGCGCAAAATCGGTAAAAGCGGGCGGATCACATTCAGTGTTCCCTCAACATTGGTTTTAAACTGAGATTTGATCTGATCGTTCGATAAATCTTCTAGGGTTCCAAATTGTGCATAGCCAGCAGCAGTCACAATTCGATTAGGTTTTCCAACAGCGTGCACTGTTTTAAGTAATGTGCTTGCTAATGATTCTTCGTCTTCAACATCCGCAATACAGGGAATAAAAAAATCTTGATATGTTTTCGCCATTTCTTCTGCTACTTCATGTGAGCGTGTGATTCCGATCACACGTTCTTGGCGTTCTGTGATTATTGAATGTGTCCAACACCGACCCAAACCGCTTGAGCAACCGCTAATTACCCACGTATTCATCACTTCATCCTCTCCATTTTTTATTATTATGCCGTGATCTGAAGAGATAAATGCCATGCAGGCAAATTGGTTCTTCCATTATCATCGATCTCAATCGTTAATCCTTTCTTCTTCATAAAATCTTCAATGGCGGCCGCATTACCCTTATATATAATTCTTTCCGCCAATTTAATTTTCCAACCACTCGCTTCAACAATGCTGGCAATTTCTGACAATTCACTCGCGAGTGGTTTGGGCATTCCGTATAAAGAAGGAGCGAAAGTAATAAGATGAAAAGTGGTATATTCTGAGGCTAAGCGATGCATTTCTGTTAAATATGCCACCCGCTGTTGAGCAGGTATTGCATGGTATGTAGCAGAATCCAAAATAATATTAAATCCTGGACTCAGATCGGTTTTGCACGCATCGTGTACTTGAAACGAAATTCCAGAATCGGAATAAAATTCACGACATTTTTCAATCGCAGCGGCAGAAATATCAATGGCCACCACTTCATAACCACGATCAGCAGCGGCTTTAGCATTACGACCTAAACCGCATCCAACATCTAAAAGACGGCCAGCAGGAGGAATACTATTAAGAATTTGACAAACAATAGGTTGTGGTGCACCAATTTCCCATGGAACGCTAGTAATCTCTGCGCTATCCATTAGAGATTTACCTTCATACAAACCTTTAAAGTCAGCGCGATCATATTCGTTCATTCCTTTTCTCCTCCTATCGCGTTATTAAAAAATAATGGATGTACTCCTCAATCCGCAGGACATACTCGAATAATATGACCATCCGGATCGGCTACCAGAAAAGTGCGACCAAAAACTTCATCATAAGGTTCTCGTATAATCTTGATATCCGAATTTTTTTTCCATTCTTCAAAAAGACGATCAACCTCTTCGCTAGAAGGCAGCATAATACCGATTTCGGAAAAACGCGGAACCGTAACATCAGGTTTTGTTCCTCCTGTCCAAATGGCAAACACTGCTTCTCCACCCGCCGCAAACGCAACATAACGAGGGCTTGAAAATAGCGGCTCTGAATTGAAAAGTGTTTTGTAAAAATCCGTCGAACGACCAATATCAGACACGTAAACGAGTTGAAGATTGGGTTTTATAGGTACTGTCATGACTCTATTCTCCTCAGTGAACAGTAAAAATTTTAATCATGTCGGAGCAGCACTTCTTGTGCCTGGCGAATTTAGCGCTCTTTTCGGAGTTGTAACAGGTTCCGTCTTAACAGCAACAAGAACACCGTTAGGATCAGAGTTCTGTTGAACTGCTTGCAGCTTACCTAATGCATCGGTTGTCCATGATGAGCCAAGGCTTTCATCAGCACGCCATGCTCCTATAAAATTAGCATTGTGAGCATTTGAAACCCAAGGACCCAACGCCGTAACCATACGCTCTGCCACTTGTGGACATGCTGTATCAAAGAGTCCAGGGTTTCTGCTCACCACACTCAGAGAAAATGAAGCCTGCCTACCTGCTACAGCAGAGCCCTCTGGAACATCACGAGATGCTGCACCACCCAGATGACGCATTTCTATTGCTCTAAAAGGATCATGTGCCCCGTCCTTCATTAATTTAAGGAACTGGGAGGCAAAACGTTGATCTAGGGGATTTAATAATACACCGCCTGACCAAAACGGAGCAGCAAAAGGAGGATCATTGGTAACTTTTCCAATATCAGCCGCTGCAAGCTCTCCTAGTGTATCTAAATGAATAGGAGCAATTGCACGAAACGGCTCAGCTAATGTAGCTCCTTCGCTGGCAGAACCAGGAAAAGCAAATCTCAAGGAGACTAAGTTCCGCCCACGAAATACCTCTGGAACTTGAGGGAAATCAGGAAATCGAATACTGCATAAACTGGAAGTGACTCGAGGATCAGGATTATTGATGGTCCACCTTACCCAATCTTGTAACACTTTATCCATATACTGTGCATCAAAAAATAAAGCACCACCATAAAAAGTTTTCATGGGCACTAAGCGCATAGTCACTTCAGTTACAATGCCAAGCCCCATTTTTCCACTGCCACCGCGTAAAGCCCAAAACAAATCCGGATTAGTGCGCGCATCAGCCACCACTTCTTCTCCTGCACCGGTTACCACTTTGAAACCTATTACATAATCAGAGCTCACTCCGTGACTACGAACCAGCGGCCCAATACCACCGCCCAAAAGATAGCCCGCTACTCCCACCGTTGGCGAAGAACCTGCAATAGGAGTGAGATCATATTTAGCTGCCTCATCCAACACCGTTCTCCATTGAAGACCGCTACCCATAGTGACAACAGCTTTATCGGGATCCACATTCAAATGTTTGAGTCGTTGCGTAGAAATCAGTACTCCGGAAGTAACAGGCTGGAAAGTGCCATGACCGGTAGCATGTACATGAACTTTAACACCGTGTTCATTCGCTAATCGTACAGTGGCAGCGATATCGTCGCTAGATTCAGCCGCAACAACCACTTGAGGTGCATGGTTAATAGCAGCATTAAATGTGGCGACTTCTTCAGCAAATTTCGCGTCACCCGGTAATAAAACAGCGCCTCTTACGGCAGTTCTGAGTGCTGATACAAAAGGTCTTAAACTTGGCATGATGCTTCTCCTTAAGCTTGTTTTAGTCAATTATCCTTTATAAATATTCTCAATTTTAAAACAATTCGAATATATTTATAGAAAAGAATATTTCACTCGATAGTAAATAAAAAAAAAGTGATCGTCAACTTAAAGCGAAGGGTCAAAAAAACAGAATGGAATTATAATGGATGGTGCTCACAACAGGAATCGAACCTGTGACCTCTTCCTTACCAAGGAAGTGCTCTACCGACTGAGCTATGTGAGCAAAATTATGGAGCGGGTGATGGGAATCGAACCCACACCATCAGCTTGGAAGGCTGAGGTTCTACCGTTGAACTACACCCGCACATCCGCTGTCTTACTGAACGAATAATGGTGGAGGGGAGAGGATTCGAACCTCTGAAGGCATAGCCGGCAGATTTACAGTCTGCTCCCTTTGACCGCTCGGGTACCCCTCCGTGCGAACAATATAAGGAGAGCTATTCTCCGCAATGCAAGCTTAGTTGTCAACTTAATATCGGGTTTATTACCATTCTTTTAGGCGCCATTGGGGCATATCGCGGTAATGCACGCCATCTTCGGGGTTTGGCTCTTGAATAGTATTTTGATTATAGTAATAAGGAGGGCCTTCTTGAGGCTGCACTTCGACCATCGGTTGACCATATTCATCATATTGACGGATATAACCACCATCACCTAAATCACTTTTTTTCTCGGGCGGTTTATTGTCAGGGCCTGCTGGTTGACGCGTGGGGTTATCTAAACCCATATCGTGGCTATCACCTAATACTTTTTCGTTTGCGGCTGTATACACAGCGCCTAAGCCTAATGTAGTAGCAACTATGGTGGCTGCAATCCATTTGTTTTTTATCATGCCCTTCTCCTTTTATTAAACCCCTTATTAAGTAACCGGCAACGTTACTCCGCGTTGTCCTTGATATTTACCACCTCTGTCTCGATACGATGTTGCACACACTTCATCTGATTCTAAAAATAACATTTGCGCCACACCTTCATTCGCATAAATTTTGGCAGGCAAAGAGGTAGTATTCGAAAACTCTAATGTAACATGCCCTTCCCACTCAGGCTCTAAAGGTGTGACATTAACAATAATACCGCAGCGCGCGTAAGTGGATTTGCCTAAACAAATCGTTAATATATTTCGGGGAATACGAAAATATTCTACCGTTCGCGCCAACGCAAATGAATTTGGCGGAATAATACATACTTCAGAGTTAACATCTACAAAACTATTTTTATCAAAATTTTTGGGATCCACAATCGCAGAATTAATATTCGTAAAAATTTTAAATTCAGGGGCGCATCGCACATCATATCCGTAACTCGATACGCCGTAAGACACTATTTTTTCACCTCTTTCATTCACTCTCACTTGAGTAGGTGCAAAAGGCTCTATCATGCCTTGCGCTGCCATACGTTGGATCCATTTATCTGCTTTAATACTCACGATCCCTCTCCTTTATGCCATGCCTTCAACTTTAATAGTACCAAATAACGAACCATAATTTCTGGGTTGTAATGATAATTGTGTGGCTACTTTTTTTGCCAACTCAATATAATATTGTGCTAATTCACTATTCGGATCAGCAGCAACAATGGGTTTACCCGAATCTGCTTGTTCTCTAATTAACGGATGCAAAGGCAATTGCGCTAATAACGGAATATCATATTGCTCCGCCATATTCACACCACCACCTGCACCAAAAATAGTATCGTGATGTCCACAATGACTGCACTGATGAAACGACATATTTTCAACCACACCTAAAGTGGTAATGCCTACTTTCTTCAACATACTATATGCTTTGCGTGCATCAATCACAGATAAATCTTGCGGCGTAGTCACAATAATAGCACCACTTACCGGAATTTTTTGCGCCATGGTTAATTGAATATCGCCCGTTCCTGGCGGCAAATCTACAATTAAATAATCTAATTCTGGCCACACCGTATCATTCAGTAATTGTTGTAGAGCGGTGCTAACCATGGGCCCACGCCAAATCATGGCTTGTTCTTCATCTACAAAATAACCAATCGACATAGAATATAACCCATGACTCATCACAGGCAATACTTTTTTCTCAACAGAAGCGGGTTCAGGCTGTTGCTTATTAGTACCCAGCATCCAAGGCTGGCTAGGGCCGTAAATATCAGCATCTAATATCCCAACAGTAGCCCCTAACTCTTTCAAAGCTAAGGCTAGATTAACAGCCACCGTGGACTTACCTACCCCGCCCTTACCGGAAGCCACTGCAATAATATTCTTAATAGTAGGATGAGCCTGTTGCCCCTGCTGAACTTGATGAGGTACTACTTTGGGCAAGGCTTGCAGAGTATCTTTCATTAATAAAAACCTGATGAATGGGATGCACTATTCTAACATGATCAGAGGACATGCACAGCAAGCCACGCTCATACTTAAATTTAGTTAACTCGAGGCGAAGTACGCCCTTCAGTAGGAGGAGCAGATCCTGCAGCATGAGAGGAAGATACCTGAGAAAGCACAGGTGGAGAATGATTGCCTTTTGGAGCAGCTGGAAGAGGAGCAACTCCATAAAAATGGCTCATCGTTTGCATCAGTGTTTGTTGTAAAAGCGCAGCCAGATCAGGAGGTAGTTGCGATACAACACCCGTAACGTCGGCGACTGCAAGCGTAGGACTTGTAGTCAACCACTCTTTTATATCGTCAGTCAAGGCTTGAATGAGAGGACGACGACGGTCCGAATTGTCTATAATAGAAAAATGATCGCCGGGTAAAGAAGAAGCAGAAAGAGTAATCCCCTTTCTTAATCTCCATCCTAAACTATCACCAAATTGCCTTTCTGAAGCTCTTGTGTTGTATGAATTAGGAGGTCTACGTGTTCCTTCAAAAGAACACATTAAAATAGATTTAAGATTAATTTTTGAAATAGTTAATAAATTAACGGCTGTTTCATTCTCATTAGCATGTTGTAAAAGTTCATTAAAAACCAAATCAATTTGCTCTTCTTTAGTATGACTTGCTAATGAATCAACTCTAAGAGTCAAAATATTAGTTTGTTTTAATATTTTTTCACCTAATTGATTAGCAATTGCGATTATTTCTTTTGCATATTCTTCCTGGGACATGTTTTGATAAACCAGCGGTGAAGTACTATCTATCATACCAATAAATTCAACAACGCGATTTTTCTTCTCCAAAATTTCGGCTATTTTTAGTGCCAATACTCCACCTAACGACCACCCTAACAATATCACTTTCCCCTTAGGGTGATTCTTCGTAATGGAGTTAGCTAAATCTTTTGCCCATTCCTCTAAACCATCATGGATATCATAAGGTTCATATAGACCTCTACAAGATAATCCATATATATTAGTATCTAAAATTTCCTGTAATTCTTGGGCTAAACCAGCATAAGTAACGTCAGACTCTCCTGTGAGAGCTGGAACCAAGAACACAGGTGTTTTTTCTGATGTGTCAGTTCCCATCAATAAATCAGTAGATGAAGGCATTTTTTCCCAGCGCTTGGTATGAATATATCTGGCTAAATTTCTAATAGTGAATCGAGTACCTTCGCGTCCCGAAAAACCGTATTTGCTCATATCCACAGTGGAGGAAGCAATCGAAAAAGCCCGGTTAATTTCGTGGTTCAGCCTTCCAATCTGTATTGATGTTCCACCAAATTCTTCAAAAGTCGTATCAATATCAAGGGGATTTCCATTGGTTATACCCAAAATTCCTTTCCATATATCAGACAATTTTTCTTGCAAAGGTATTTGAGGAGGATTTTTTGGTGCAGACTCGTACTCTTTTTGAATATTTTCTTCTGCCTGTAATTTTAATTTTTCATAATCTAACTTTCCGTTAGTCGTCAATGGTAAATTTTCCATTGAATAATAATGTGTAGGAATAGCAACAGGAACCAAAGTATCTTCTAGTGCTTTTCGAATTTTCCTAACATTGATTGGTTCACGAGAAGAAGAAGTGTGAATAAAAGCAACTAAACGTCGCTCACCTGCTATATTTTTAACTGCAACCACAGCGGCATTTTGAATACCAGCAATATCTCTTATTTGAGATTCAGATTCATTTAAATTAACCAACACACCATTAATTTTTAAAGAACGACTATCGCTAGACCTACTTAAATAAAAAAGAGATATTTTTTGATCTCCATCTTTTTCAACTTTTACTACATCTCCACTATTATATAATTTTTTTGAAGCAGTAGAGTTTGGAGCCGTATATTGAATGAAATTCTTTTCAGTATCTGCAGGACGATTTAAATAGCCGCGAGTCATATAAGGTGAGCCAAAAAGCAGTACTCCTTTTTCGCCTGCTTCTGCTGCTTCAAGGGGTTTAATGCGCGAAGTATTTTCATCCATCAAATATAATTTGATTTCATCACTATGGGCCAAAGAAATAGGAACCATTTTATCTTTTACAGCATCTGCTGTAACTAATTGTGCGGATAAACCAAACGTTAATTCTGTAGGGCCATAACAATTAACAATAGTCACACCCGCTGTATCAAAGGCACTAACGATATCTGCTGTGCAGGCTTCTCCCGTAGAAAATACCGTCTGAAGTCCTGCTTTTTTTAATTCTAGTAAATCCTTTGCTAAATCCCATGCACGAAGTTGGGCAGGAACCAATGTAATAGCCGTAATTTTATGAGTTTTGATAAATTGTTTTAGTTGATTAAGATCATCTCGTACGCTTTGTTCAGCGATAACCAATGTTCCTTTAGAAGCAGCAGCCACCAAAAATTCCCAAATATTGGCATCAAACGCCGGTGAAATAACACTAGCAATTCTAGGAGCTTTCCCCAAGTCGATATGATCTCTTAAAAAAGGGAACCAATAATCTACCATACCAGAATGCCCTATAGGCACGCCCTTAGGCTCTCCCGTAGTTCCTGAGGTATAGACTATATAAGCATCAACATCCGAAAGATCTTGACTCATTACTGGGCTCTCGGTAGGCACTGGCACAATAGATTTAAAATCTTCTAGAGCAAGAGTTCGATCCGCTGGATGCTCAAGACCTCTGGCAGTCAGAACATCATGGGTGGTCACCAATAATTTCGGGTCTGAATCACGAAGAATTCGGGTTATTCTCTCAAGAGGACATTTGAGTTGAGGATCCAAAGGAACATAGGTAGCCCCCATTTTCGAGGTAGCCAATAATAATAAAAGTTGCTCAGGGCTTGGAGGTAATAAGACCGCCACTTTATTATAGGGTTTAACGCCTCTTTTCATTAAAGCACCAGCCCACAAATTAGCGGCTTTTTCTAATTGAGCATAGGTAAATGAAGCTTGCCCAAACACTAAGGCAATCTTATCTTTTGTCAGTGAATTAGCGGCTAATTCAGTTATAATTTCATGAAATAATCGCGGCATTTTCCCGCCTTAACTATGGTATACTCGATTCAAACCAAACAAATTAAATACAGTATAGGCTAAGCCTACAACTACCATTTGGATGGGTTTAGCATTTTAAGCTAATTTAGTTCACAAGTCTATATTAAATGAGTTAGTAGGTCAAACAAATCAGGGTTTCACTATGCAAACACCGCCTGAAAATAAGCACTACCTAAACGACGTATTCGTGAAGCTAGCCGAAAAAAGCCGAGATGTTTTTTGGGTCAGAAGCAAAGATTATAAGCAGCAACTTTACATGAGCCCCGTTTTTGAACGAATTTGGGGTCGAAAATGTGCTGAAGTTTATGAGCACCCCGAACGTTGGGAAGACTGGCTTTACCCTGAAGACCAAAAAGCCCTAGAAGAGAGCATAGGCAAAAGAAACCCAAAAACCAGCCCTTCTGATGTTTTTTTTGAAACCTATCGCATTGTCCGGCCTGATGGAGAAATCAGATTTATACGAGACACCAGCTTTCCAATATTTGATGCCAACCATAAACTTTTTTGTTTTGCGGGTATTGCTCAAGACGTAACAGACGATAGACGCCGTGAAGATGAGCTATTAGACCAAAAAGAAAAAGCAGAAGCGGCTAATAATGCTAAAGATATATTCATGGAAAATATGAGCCATGATTTTAAAACTCCACTCAATGGTATTTATGGTATTGTCCAACTACTCTCTGAAAGAAAAACCGAATTCCCTGATGATGTAAAAGAATTGATTGATCTACAAGAAAAATCGGCTCTTCGATTGAAAAAACTCATTGAATCCATACTGGACTTTAATAAATTATATGCCGGAAAATTGCAAATTGAATATGAAGAATTAAATTTATTGGATATTATTGAAGCCGTTGTTTATAACCTAACCTATCAGTTAAAAAACAAGAACCTAGATATTATCATTCACTACCCGCATGATGTTCCTAGACAGTTGATTAGTGATTCTCATTGCATCACTAGCATTATTTTAAACCTGATGAGTAATGCGGTTAAATTTGCAGAAAAAGGTAAAGTTATTATTTCCGTAAAAACACTTTCTGTTAGTGAAGATAATGTTATTTTACAAATTAGTGTTCAGGATACAGGGCCCGGAATCCCTAAAAATAAATTTCAAGAAATTTTTGAGCGTTTCCATCGATTAGAGCCGTCTAGTAAAGGCCTAAAAGAAGGCCATGGAATTGGACTGGCCACTGTAAAAGAAATGATTGATAAATTAAATGGAAAAATAGAAGTAGTCAGTAAAGTAGGAGAAGGCTCTACTTTCACTGTGAATTTACCTTTTGAGTTATCCGATGCTTCTTTTCACTTAACAGAGTGGAAAAAGAAAAACTCTGACGTACATATTCTAGTTGTTTCAGATGAAGATACTTCTACTGGCATTTTTCTTGAATTGTTTGATAAAGAAATTATAAAAAAAACCAATAGTTCGGCTATTCTTAAAAAAATAAAAACCGGTATAAAAAACAAAAAGCCCTATCAAATATTAATTATTGATGATGAGGTTGATACTGACATTATTTCGTTAATAAAAGAAGTTTCTAATGCCACGAAAGCATCGCCAATGATGATATTATTATCAATTCAATCTAAAAACAACAAAAAAAAGAAATGGTTTGATTCGGCTAAATCAGCAGGTTGTTTTGATTTTATAATGAAACCACTTCTACCTACAGAGATAGATAAAAAAATGGTGGATTTGTGGAAAAAGTGGACGAAAAAAAATAAGATATAAAATTATGCCGTTGTTCTTTCGGTAATCAATTTATTAAGAGTAGATTTCAAAACAGATTTATCAACAGGCTTTTCTAAAAAAGCATTCATTCCCGTTGTAAAACATTTTTCTTTGAATTTTATTTCTGTACTTCCAGTGAGCGCAATAATAACAGCATTTTTTGCATTAAAATTACTATGGCGGATCTGAGAAGTGAGCTCTATGCCATCGATATCTGGCAATCCTAAATCCATTAAAATAACATCAATCTCTATATCTGGATTTTTCAATATAGTTAAGGCCTGATTAGAATTGCCCGCTACTAGTATATTTTTATAGCCGAAAGAGGCCAGCATGGCTTTTATTACCACCTGATTGGTTAAGTCATCTTCTACATATAATATGGTTATATCAGAATTCATACACTTACACTCTTTTATTTGAAAGCCTACTTACAAATATTAATATTCATCTAACTTGCCCATTCTACCATTTTTCTCATAAAGTGGGTATCAGTCGGTCACCCTATTTTGCTAAGGATTTATCTGACAAAATGTCCAATAAGACTCTGAGATTTCTTCTGTATTTATATTGCCTGTCAGTATTATTTTTTCTACACAGGGGCATTGATATGGGTAATGGTCGGCGGAAAAATTACGCTTTCTACTCGAACCAGTCTAGCTCTCAACTCTGCCTGCTCTTTCCCCATTACAACTAATGCGGCATCCAATCCAATTCGTGCTTGTTGGAGCCTAACCGGATCTAAGGATGCCCCGCCGGAAGCAGGAAGAGGTGCATCTGTAGAAGCGAGAAAAGAAGCATCAGCAAAAGTAGATAAATTAGTTTGGGGAGCAGATTGTAATAAATAGTGGTATCCTTCTTCAATTTGAACTTTAACTTCGCTTTTTTCTTTACCCAACACGAGAGCACAAATATCGAGCGCAAATTCATCAACCTCGTTCAAGGATATTACGGGTATTTTTTGCTTGGCTTCTACTATTTTAGCGGCTTGTTCTTTTGCATAACGTTTAAGTGCTGTGTCAGCAGAATCAAAGTGAACAAAAACATTAATGAGGGTTTGTTTTAGTTTTTGCCCATTGATCGGTTTATTATCATCTTTTGCTACAAGCTCCTTAATTAATGCGAGAGCTAAAAAAACAGCAATATAGGCATGACGTTTATAAGTAACACGAGGATCAGGATGGTTTTCAATATGCAAAAAGACTCTTTTATTGTTCAAATTGTCATCCACATGATTAATCCCCGCTGTTAAAGCAGCGCCAGCCCCCCCAACAAACCATCCCACCAAAGGTGAGGCTACTATATCGGATATTATTCTGGCTCCAGTAATAAATCCTTTCGCCACACTACTACCTACGCTATGAGCAGCATTAATATTCCCACTATTAATCGCTAAGTCGCCTGTATACACACTATTTATAAATAAAAGAATCCATTTGTAAAAACTGCAAGCATTTAAATTTTGCTCTACTGCTTTTTGATATTGAGAAAATATTTTTTTGGATTTTTGTAAGTCTTCAATGGCAGCGAGCTGCTCTTTAATACGAGCTTGATGAATTTGAAGATCTTCAATTAATAATTCGAGATTTTTAATTTTTTTACTATCCCCTGAAGTTTTTCTCGGTCGTGCTTTTAAAGTTTCTAGTTCATTTTTAATTTGAGATAGATCACGCCCCAATTCTTCAGCACACTTTTTAAAAAAAACTTCTGGATCTCGATCAGAGCTAGAGGGTTCAAGTGAGGGAGTGGTGTAAGTTTTAAACGGATTTTTGCTATCGGGTAAGTATTGATTCAGGCTAGCATGAAAAGTCATATATCTCATTTCTTTAGCTAACATGGTAGGGGTGTATCCATTTTGATCACAAAAATGAAGAAGAGCTTTTCCTCCTGGCACACTGAGAAGAAGACGGGCTAAAACAAGATCATTACGTCTAACCGCCATATGCAATGCAGTAGGACCATTCGTCTGTGCGCCCCCCCTTGCATACTTTGAACAAGGTGATGTTTTTGCATTCAACATTTTTTCAACAGCGGTCAAATCGCCTCTTGATGCCGCAGCCAACAAATCCGTGGCTCGTCTTTGATTACGCTGAAGATATCCATCAATTAGGCTTTTGGTGTGGCTCTCTAGTTCATTGCCTTCATAATTAAGCGTAGTGACAGTGTAGTTAGACTCTAAAGCCTTACAAATCGCATCCCATCCATTAGAGCCTATACCATTTTGTAATAGCTCTAGGATAGCTAGAGTAGAATTCACACGTAACATCAATGCCAATGCTATTGCTCCCTTATCTCCTATATTATTCCCGCTCAAATTTAAACTGCTAACAGTAGTTCCTTCTGCACTCAAGGCTTTAGCCAATGCCGCTGCACCATCCGAGCGCACATTATTAGCCAATAGAGAAAGCGAAGCTAAAGTACGTGTTTGCTGCAGAAAATCAACCAACATCAAAACACCACTGACGTCTATTCCGTTGTTTCGTAAATCCAAGTCATACACGGTATGGTTTGTGTGCAATGCACTAAGCAATTTCATCATTTGCAAAGCATCTATTTTCTCATCCCATACTCTAATAGAAGTAATAGACGGATCACTATTAGTAGCCACAGCCTCAAAGAACGAAGGATCGAGTGGGGGCATAATTTTTACCTTTTAAAATATATTAAAGACTATGAAAAACTGCGCGTGTTTCTTATTCCAGGTTGTGCAGGTCCAGTAAAACCAAATTTTGCTAAGAAACCAGGTTTATCAGTGAGAGCCATGAGTAAATTATTCACAGCTTCATCACCCAGATAATTATCAGCCATTTCTACGGTCACTAAACTGGTGCAATCAGCCACGGCGAGTAAAAAAACAGCAAACATTTTAGTGTCTGTGGAGCTGCTAAGATCAATTCCTACAGTAGTTAAATCTAGAGATTCAAGGGATGTTCTTTTGATAAAATCAGGTAAAACTCGTAAGCAATCATTACCTAAACGGGGGTTTTGGCTCAGATTAACTTCTTTGACAGCTATGCTAATATCTCTACCCATTATTAGTCTTTCTAAAGATGGAATTGTTAGATCCTTATATGACCAATTCAGTTGGGTTGCAATTTTACGTGGAGCAAGATTAAACGATTTTATTTGTCGAGTAAAATCATCATATGTCACCCCATAAACATAAAAAAGTTCTGATACCTCCCAACTTGCAAACAACCATAACCTCGGTAAAGATGATTGCAGCAACAAATTAGCATCTTGAGAACTTAGTGATGAATCACGATGTGCACAAATATACTCTAGTTCAGGTAAATACTCAGTAGCTGTTAACAAGCTTCCACAACCTCTTCGTTTAATTTTATTATTAGATAGATTCAAGGTCTGCAAACGGGAAAACCTTGGTAAAAATTTTGCTAATCTATCAACATCTGCATCCGTTAAATTAGAATCTGAAAGATCTAATGAAAAAACAATGTTAGGGTTATAAGGTAAGTATGAAAAAAATGCGTCTAATTCTGATGGATTTTTGAATGCACCAGAAAAATTAAACGCACGATGAGTTTCAAAATAAGTTCTCACTGAGGGTAAAGAATCACGGCCTCCAAAATCTAATCCATAAGTTGCTATTGTAATATCACGGCTACCAATTATTTCTAATATATCTACTACTTTTACAAGGTCATCTCGCTCCAACTGATCACTATACGTAGCCTGCACAAAAATAGAGGAAAGCATCTTCGTATTAGAAAGAACATTTGGCAAACGTCCTCCCCAAATAGGACTGATATCAAAATTAAATGTAGCTATTCTATCAGCAGTAATAAATCGTAAAAGGGCATTGCCTGATAATGCGTTTTTATATTGATTGTCTCGGACATCTAAATCTTGCATCGAAACTGCTGGCAGTTTTGTGAGCCTATTAAAAAAGAGAGGTGCTGTTACATCATTACAACCTGTGCCTATCAAAGATAACTTGGCGAGTTGTGTTGATTTACCAATGAATTGTACGATGGCTTCAACCGTTTTTGCTTCTTGCAAACAAGGAGTAAAATTCAAGGTAACCTTTCTCAAAGGAAGTGAAGGATTTTGTGATGCTATTGTAAATAGCCCAGAAAAAACATCTGGTCTTGAAGCTTGGTTATAGGAAAAGGTAAAGTTTATTATGCTCGTATTAGTGCATAGCCCCATTCCAACTGCATGACACATATCAGCATCAAATACTCCCATGCTACTGCAATCAAAATCCTCTAACGCTACCCCTGGGGCGCTTAAATACGCACCTAATGCCACAGCGCCTGCTTTTCCTAAATCATTGTCGGAAATATTCAATACCTGTAATTTACCAAAATTTCCGCTTAACGCAGAGAATAATTTTTCAAATCCTACTTCTGTTAGCCCTGTTTTTCTTATATTAAGCTTTTTTATTTGAAGGTAGGGATCTGCTAGTGCCGCTGCAAGTACTCTAGTATTTTTATCATCCAAATTTCCTTCAATTGATACAGAAAAATCAACACCTGTACCGCTAGCTGCTTTTAAAGATTCTCTAAAAAAAACAGGATCCTGCTCTGGAGTAAAAACTAAATCTCTCATTAATGGTGTAGTAGTAGTGGATTGGTCAGTAAATACATTTCTTAGAGCCGGCTCTAAACCTTGCTCATTTAAAGCAAGCGCATCAGCAACCGATGCAATTTTCCGTTTTTGCTCTTGTATATCTTGAGAATACCCCTCTAATCGGACTTCCTTTTTTTCTTTTTTTTCTACTTCCTCCCGCACACTTTTTTCTAAGTCTTGCAACCTACTGATGATGGGTGCTGCGGCTGCGGCTTGTACTTCTGGATCTGTTGCTAAGCTAATCTTACTTTTAGTTTCCAAAATCACAATACGTACATCATTAAATTGACGTGATGCATCTAATTCTTCAGGAGTTGGAGATGCAAGCGCTTCATTTCTTTTATGATGGATATTTTCTCTATAAATTTTTGTTTTTTCAACTCGATCCGAATTGCTACTCTCACGCACCTTTTCTTCTTTTTTTTGTCTTGCTAATAACTCTGCTTGTTGATTATTCTGTACTTCTAGTTCTTTCTGGTTAGATTGGAGCTTACTCATAATGGGTGAAAGAGCAATGCTACTATTTTTTAAAATTTTCAGCTGTGTATTCAAATTACGAATACTAACATTTAGTGTATTTATGGTTGATTGAGATAAGAACATCTCTTCTGTGGCTTTTTGGTGCCTATTATTGATATCACTTGTTTTTCGGTTGTACTCAGCCTGAATAAGCATTAGTTCTGTTTCAGCCTCATCAAGCACAGTATCGGGCTGATCCTGAAAATCCGCGGCCATTTTTTCGTGCCGGTCATACGCTGTCACTATAAGGGATTGAATTCGAGCACGCTCTGTCTTCAAAGAACCTTCTAAATTTCCCATTTCGCTTTTGCAATATCTGATCTCTTCATCAAGAGCCATTTGTTGGCTTAGCACATCGGCTAGTTGGGTAGTCTTTTGAGCCAATGTTCTTTCTATTTCACGAATTTCATCTTCCGTATTACTCACTCTAATTTGCAATCTATCTAACTCTTTATATTCGGTTTGTTGCTGTTGCAAAAGTGAATTTCGGGCGTTTTTAATAATATCGAAAGTCATATTGAACCTCATATAGGAATAGCAGAGTGAAGAAAAGATAAATGCTACTTAATATAAAAGCTATCTGTAAATTAGTCAATTTCCTAAAAAATTTTTATCTGAAATTAAATATTATTCGCATATTGTGCAATTGTTGAGAAACTTTGGTAAACTTATTGTCCGCAAATGTACTGCAAAACAAGGATATTGCTGTGGAATTCGAACTTTCCTACCAAACAATCTTACTCATCTTATTTTTTACCGGAATGGCGGCCAGTATTGTCGATGCGATTGCAGGCGGCGGTGGCCTTATCAGCATTCCTGCTTTACTCGCTGTGGGTGTGTCTCCTCATGTTGCTTTAGGTACCAATAAATTACAAAGTATGGTGGGCACCACTGTCGCTACCCTGACTTATTATCGAAAAGGCTTAATTACCTTTCATCATTTATATTTAGGGCTCGCATACGGGTTTATCGGATCCGTCGCAGGCGCTATTGTGAGCCAAGAACTCAGCAATGCATTTTTGAATAAAATTATTCCTTTTATTTTAATTATCATCTTACTTTATACCGTTTTCTCGCCGAATTTAGGTCAACTGGACAGAACACCTAAAATATCAGAAAAATGGTTTTATGCTATTTTCGGCTCTATTCTAGGCTTTTATGATGGTTTTTTTGGTCCTGGTGCTGGATCTTTTTGGATATTCGCCCTAGTTTATTTCTTGGGTTTTAATATTATTAAAGCATCGGCCTATACTAAAGTATTAAATTTAAATACGAATATTTTTGCTGCGGTTTGTTTTGCGTTTGGCGGAAATATTGATTACACGATTGCTTTATGTATGGGTGCAGGACAACTGATTGGTGGGCAAGTCGGTGCGCATATGGCTATCAGAGGCGGACACAAAGTGATCCGCCCCGTATTTATTTTTATAGTCGCTATCACTATTGCATCGGTGGCTTACAAAGCCTATGCGTATATGAAATAAAAAATACTATTCACCTGCCACCATCATGTCGGGTAACAACCATGAACCCGTAAAAATCCCACCACGAGTATCAATATCATTACCTACTGCTACTACCTCTTTAAACATATCACTTAAGTTTCCTGCGATAGTCACTTCTTCTACCGGATATTGGATCACTCCATTTTCTACCCAAAAACCGGAAGCTCCACGCGAATAATCGCCGGTAATCATATTAATTCCCTGCCCCATTAATTCGGTCACTAATAAACCGGTATTCATTTCTTTTAACAAAGCATCTAGATTTTGATTTTTATTCGATTTAATAAATAAATTATGAACTCCACCTGCATTCCCTGTGGTTTTCATTTTTAATTGTCTAGCAGAATACGATCCTAAAATATATGTATCTAAAACACCATTAGTGACAATAGATTTATTCTTAGTACGAACACCTTCACTATCAAAAGGAGCACTTGCTAATGCCGAAAGAATATGAGGTTGCTCATCTATTTGAACCCAAGAAGAAAAAACAGGTTTTCCCAATGTATTTAATAAAAAAGAAGCTTCTCTATATAAACTCCCACCTTGGATCGCTTGTATGAAATGGCTTAGTAAACCTTTAGCCATTTCTGCTTGGAAAATAATAGGATATTTCCCCGTTTTAATTCGTCTTGCTCCTAACCGTGCTATGGTACGCTGCGCCGCTTTTTCGGCTACTTGGCGTGGTGATTCTAAATTTGAAGGATCGCGAATAACATGATACCAATAATCACGCTGCATTTTTCCTTTTTCTTCTCCAATTAAAACGCAGGATAAATTATATCGTGAACTGGGAAATCCACCTATAAAACCATTTGAATTCCCATAAACTTGTAAGCTTTCATAAGTGCTTACACTAGCGCCTTCTGAATTCGTAATTTTCTTATCATATTGACGACCAATAGATTCACATTCCGTTGCCATTTTAATAGCAGAATCAGGTGTAATAGATGAAGGAAAATATAATTGTAAATCAGGGTAATCAAATGCAAGTAAATCAGGATCCGCTAAACCAGAACATTCATCAGGCATCGTGTATTTAGCAATATTACAGGCCGCTTTAATTGTTTCATTGAGAGCGGCTTCACTTAAATCAGCGGTGGCAGCTGTGCCTTTAGATTTTCCAAAATAAACCGTTATTGCTAATCCTTGTTCTTGATGAAATTCTAATGTTTCTACTTCACCTAAACGAACTGAGGTACTTAAACCTTTATCCAGGGTGACACTTGCTTCTGCTTGTGTTGCACCTTGTTGTTTAGCTTGTTGCAATACATTTTTTGTTAATTCTTTTAAAAAATTCAGTTTAGATATATCTAAATTCGCAAGGTTATTAGAGGAAGAGCTCATGCTGTACCTCCTACTGTTAATGAATCCACTTTTAACGTAGGTTGGCCAACACCAACGGGAACACTTTGCCCTTCTTTTCCACATACTCCAATGCCACTATCTAATGCCAAATCATTTCCCACCATCGATACGCGAGTTAATACATCAGGTCCATTTCCTATTAAAGTAGCGCCTTTGATCGGTGCTGTAATTTTTCCATTTTCAATTAAATAGGCTTCGCTCGCCGAGAATACAAATTTACCTGAAGTAATGTCCACTTGCCCGCCCGCAAAATTAACGGCATAAATTCCTTTTTCCACAGAAGCAATAATATCTTTAGGATCACTTTCGCCTGCTAACATATAAGTATTTGTCATACGAGGCATAGGCAAACTGGCGTAAGATTCTCGTCTACCATTACCAGTCGACTGAACTCCCATTAATCGCGCGTTTAATTTATCCTGCATATAGCCTTTTAAAATACCACGCTCAATTAAAACCGTGCATTGGGTAGAAGTACCTTCATCGTCCATATTAAGCGAACCTCGTCGCCCTGCTAAAGTGCCATCGTCTACAATAGTACATAAAGGGCTAGCAACACGTTCACCCATTCTACCAGCGTAAGCAGAGCTGCCTTTACGATTAAAATCACCTTCTAAACCATGGCCAATCGCTTCATGCAATAGCACACCTGGCCAACCTGGCCCTAATACCACCGGAAAATTTCCAGCAGGAGCAGGTATGGCCTGTAAATTTAATAATGCTTGATCCACTGCTTTGATTACATATTCCTTAATAACAGCAGGTGTAAAATAAATATAATCACTGCGACCACCACCACCTGCACTTCCGGTTTCTCTTCTACCATTTTCTTCAGCAATCACTTGAATATTTAAGCGCACTAATGGACGAACATCGGCCGCATAAGTGCCATCACTGCCTGCCACTAAAACCACTTCATAAGTACCCGATAAACTAGCGATTACTTTTTTTACTCGTGGATCACGTGCACGAGCTAGTGCATCCATTTCTTTTAAGATCTCTATTTTTTGACTTTCATTGAGGGAACCAATAGGATTGATAGCAGGATATAAATCTCTAACAGGGGTTTGATGCCAGGCTTTTACTTGTGCATTTTGCCCTGAGTGCGCAATACTACGAGCCGCAGTAGCAGCTTGAGTTAACGCGGGTAATATTAAATCGTCAGAATAAGCGAAGCCAGTTTTTTCTCCACTAATAGCGCGAATGCCTACACCTCGTTCAACACTAAAAGTGCCCGATTTTACGATACTATCTTCTAACATCCAAGATTCTGAAATAGAAGATTGCAAATATAAATCAGCAGCATCAATAGCATGTCCCATGACATTATCAAGTACTTTTTGTAAATCATGTTGAGTAAGGCCAGTAGGCATTAATAATGATTCTTTAGCGATGAGCAGAGACGAATCTAGCATATAAACTCCTACTTATTTTTTAGCACTACCATTTTTTTGAGCATTGGTTTTGGCATTTTTAGAACTAACGGGCGTAATAACAGGATCATCAAAAGGTCCAGTCACATGATAATGCATAGAAATTAATTTATCAGTAGCAGGTGAAAGTGCTTTATTAGCCGCCCAAATAGCAGCACCTGCAATAGGATTAACAATAGCAACACCAGCCGCCACTGCTGTAGAACTATTAGAAATAGCCGGATTGACTTCTAGATTAATATCGAGTGTTTTAGTTATAGTATAGGCATTACCATTAAAAATAATAACACCTGATGTACTATCAACTTCACCATTCTTAGTATTAATAGTTCCATTATTTAAAATAAGATCGGCCGTTATTTTTTCAAAGGTGAATCCTTTTTTATACAAATCGCTAAAATTCAATGTTAAACGTTGTGCAATACTTTTTGCATCCACACTGAACAAACTTAAAATTCTACCTACTCCAGGTTTCACATCCACTAAACGTCCATTCGCCCAATTGATAATGACTTCTCCTTTTAAATCATCTACGCTCCATGCAGCAGGTCCGCCATGCCAACGTAAATCAATTTTAGATGTTCCTTTTCCACCTTGAACACCACTAGAAATCCCCCATTCTTTTAACATGCCACCTAAATTATTAGTGACAACGGTTCCTTTTAATTCGCTAATCCCGGGCAAAGTTGCCCAATCCCAATAACTCGCTCCCACCAAAGTATAATCGGGATTTATTACTTTCAATCCATTTACAATCATGGATTTGTTGCCCATTTTAATTGACATATTAACCTGCCCAATATTTTTCTCATCTAATGTTAATTTTTTAATAAAAACATTAAAATTAGGCATATTATCCGGTGGAGGGTTTCCTACCGTTTTATTCTCAGCGGTTTTCCAGTTTAAATAATCTAAAGATAGATCAATAGGATTCTGTGATAACTCATGTGGAATAAGTAATTGCCCTTGTGCATCTTGTCCAGAAAAACTCACTTTCCATTCTCGTGATAAGCGTTGAAAATTAATCATCTGGATATCTAAATTTTCTTTCATCACAATAACCGAGTCGATTTTTAGTTTTCCTGTCATCGTTGGTAAAGAATAGGAATTTGATTTATTTCCAGTTGTCTTAGATATTCGTGAAGCCCAGGAATCTATATCTAAGACTGGCAATTGCCCTATCACTTGTACACCTTGATTAGGCATTTGTATGGGCGTACTTGAATTTAGCGGATTAATTTCGATAACACCTCGATTTATTTCTGCTTTGTTTGCCTGTTTCTGGGTATATATTTCACCTCGCACTACATCATCATATTGAAACTTTAAATGTTGTTGTGTGTTATTAAACTCTGCATCAATAATAAAAGGTTCTATCGTCTGAGCTGATTTATTAAAAGGAGCAGGTAAATTAACTTCCAAACCTTTTAAATCACTTTTAATACGCACATAGCTCATCGTAGGATCATTATTGCCATAGAGTGCGACTTCAGCAGTATAAGTAGTTCCACCTTTCCAATCATTCCAAAACGCATTGGGGTAGTATTGTTTGAGACTAGGCATTTGTACTTCGCCTTGCATAGCTAATTTAAGAAAGCTATTTCCATTTTCTAAAAACTGTGTCGCAAACTGTGCACGCATAGGTTGTTGATATAATTTTCCTGCTAAATTATTGGAATAAACTCCTTTGTTATCGAACGTCATTTTTCCTGTGAGTTCAGTAAAGTTAAGCCCCCAGTCAGACATGATTAAACTATCATTCTCAAACGTAATAGCACCTACTATTTTTTCACCACCGGGTTCATCTAATGGAAAATCCACATCAATATCAATTTGTATGGGACCATCCACTTGCATAGGTTCTAATCGGGTTTTTAAATGATCCCATAACGGGCTTTTTTTAACATAAGCAACTGCATTTTTAGCTGTGCCATGCGCTATCCCAGTGACATTAATTTCGGTGCCATCCATTTTAATTTCAGGGATTACAATAGATGCCTCTTGAATTTGCCCCCCTCCCATTCTACCTTCATTCACGAGAGCATAAAATTCATCTGCACGAAAATGAAGTTGCCCCTTATCAATAAATACCGGCTCCCATTTTGGATGAAATTTAAGTTCAGCACCGAGAATATCCGCATTCACTTCAAAACGGCCTTCTCCATTTTCAAAAGGAAATGCAGAAAGAGGTCCTTGTACTATTATTTCAGCTTGCTCTACCGTTCCTGCTACAATGGCCGTGTTTAACCAATTGACGAGTTTATCAGGTAATTTACCTTCTACTTCAGGCAAAATTTCAGCTAAGGTGGGAACACCGGGAATATCATCGGCATGGGCATATAAATCGACTTCAGAATTTGCTATATCATCAGTGAGTAGCATACTGCCATTTGCACTTAATGTGCCACCACTCACCGGTTTAATAAAAGTATTTCCGGCAATAGACCAACCTTTATTCGTCAGCCTTGCATGTCCTTTACCTGAAACGCTAGTTAAGCTCAATGTTTTAATACTAGTTGCAACAGCATTATTTTGATCTGGCGTTGTAGCCTCAGGTTGAGCAGCGCTAGTAACGTCTACTTCTAATGATTGAAGTGCTAGTGTAGTTTCAACGCGGGTTAGTTCATTTGTTTCCCAGACTAACGCTATTTCAATATCACCTTGCCCAGATTTTAAAGTCACCGATGAGGTCGGTAAGGTAGGCCATAAGCGTAACCAATACATGAGTTCTACTTTACGTAAGGAAACCGTTAAATCGCCTTGCCATATTTTTTTATCTAATGTGCTAGGATCGGTGATCAATGAAACATCAAAATGTCCGCGAGGTTCCGTATCTTCTAAATCACCTGATAGATCTACATATCCTTTTCCTAATTTTCTTCCTGCTCTCGCCGTTACGTTTTGCAACTCAACCATGTCGCCTGATGCGAGTTTTAAATTTAAATGAGAGTTGGTAACTAAAATTTTACCTTGATCAGTTATTTCATTTAATAAAGTATAAGGATCAGAAGGTGTAGCAGACTCTTGATTATCAAATCCCACTACTTGAACATCACCATCAGCATTCTGCTCTACGGATGCTTGAACTTGATTAAGTGTTATTGCCGACAAAACGGCTTTTTGCTTTCTGATTAGATCGAGTAAACTCAATTTGAGTTCAGCATCTTGAATAGTAACAATCGTATTTTCTTTATTGAGATCCCATACTTTAATATCTTGCAATTGGATCATGGGGCCAAAACCTTCCCACACAGAAGAAAAATGTTCTACTGTTACAGGACGATTTAAAGTTTCGCTCAAGGTTTGAAGCATTTCAGGTTGGTAACGGATCAGCTTAGGAGCAAAATAATGTCCTGCTATCATAATAATTCCTGCCAATATTCCGGCAGTCGTTAATATAGCTACCGTAATTTGCCAAAAACGTTTATGATAGTGTCTTAGTTTTTTAAACAAAGTCTTATTCATGCTTGTATTGCTCTATCCAATTATTACCTTTTCTTTGTCTAGATATTTCAACCAAGCCCAAAGGTGAAAAACCAAATATTTTATGGTATGTATTATCATGAGAAAATGCTTCATTCAGTATTAACATAATTTTTTCTTGTTGATCTGCTTCTTGCATACGAATAAAATCAATAACCACATTTCCTGATATATTTCTCAAACGAATATGGTGTGCAATCATTTTGGCGGCTTCCATATTGGTTTGATAAATAATATCAAATTCATTTTTGGCTTTTACAAACGATCCGGTATTAACATCCACTACTGTCATCGTTTGTGTTTTTTCAATTAAAATAAAACCACCCGAAGGTAAATCCACTTTTAGCTCAAGTAATTTTTTTATTGTTTTATCAATTTTAAGTGTCTTCCATGGAGAAGAAGTTTTACTTACTTTCTTTAACATAGGCAAATACATAGGCAATGCCACTGTCAAGTAATCTTTTAACTCTTGATGATACGCTGCATCGTCTACATATATAGTATCTGTATGTGATGTCAGATGTTCACGCATAAAAGTACAAACAAATGGATACTCACGTCTTATTAAAGCGGGCTTCTTTAAACCTTGGATGGTCTCTAACACTGATTGCCATTGCGCCATTAAAGACTCCCACTCTCTCAAAATATCCTCGGCCGATTGATTAGTCGCTAGACTGCGGATCATGCCACCAAAATGAGAAGCGTGTTTATTCAGTATAGTCCATAAACGCTGCCGTTCGGATTCATCAGTGATGCGTTTGGCCACATTAATGCCTTTTTTTAAAGGCTCACAAATCACCATGCCACCAATCAGCTGGATAGCCATAGAAACCACCGCGCCTTTATCTTCAATAGGTAATTTGGTGACTTGAACCAAGATAAGGTTACCGACTCTGAGAAACTGCCCTGGTTCAGTAAAACCAGCGCTTTCAGGCAGGCGTACATCAGCAAAATGTAGCAAAGCGGTTCTGGAGCGACCCATTTCTACAAATACCATTTTTAATGGGGTCAAAATACGAGCAATTTTTGCGTAAAAAAGATCGCCTACTCGCAGATCGGGCTCCTGTACTTCCATATCTACTTCAGTTATATGGCCATTTTCAATCAAAGCGGCCTGATCCCAGCGAGAACCTGCATGAATAACGATTTCTTTTGACATATGAGCGTTCAACCTACTTTAAAATGGATAGGACTTTATATAGTATAGAGAGATGAATATTATTACCTACCTCGCTCTAGGTAGCAACTCTGGCGATCCGGCCGAGCAGCTGAATACAGCGATAGAATCCTTAAAAAAGCTGCCTAGCACTGTCTTGCAGAAGGTGTCTTCTTTTTACCAAAGCCCCTTCCAAGACCCTGCTCCTGGAACCATTCAGGCTGACTGTATTAATGCCGTAGTCGAATTGCATACAGAGCTATCACCTTTTGACCTGCTAAAGGCTATACAGCAAATAGAGAATGCCCAGGGAAGAATACGCACAGCCACCAAAAATATTGCTAGAACCTTAGATCTGGATATTATTTTGTATGGTAATAGAATAATGGAAACGCCTGAAATCACTATTCCACATCCAAAGCTTCAAGAGAGGGCTTTTGTATTAATACCGCTTTATGAAATAGCACCTGATCTGATATTGCCGAATAGAAAACCACTCAAACAATTTATCCCCAAAAAAACCGAAGCTCGACTAAAAAAAGTATTTTATTAAAGGATTACTGTTAACCTTAATTTTAGCTTAAATTAAATCGATAATTTGACGTTGGAAATGGTGCTGGTGATAGTAATAAATCTGATGGAGAACAGTAAGCCATAAAACCCAATCCATCAACAAAATCTGGGTTTTCTCTTTCAAACCCTATCAGCGGATTAGGAGTTTCTGGTACTGGTGCTGTAGTGACAATTTCAGAAGGATTAAGGATCTTAGGTTTATCTGTAGCATTTCCTAGATCTTTCTTAGGGTTATATAGGTCTGTCATTATTCTAATATTATTCCATCCATAATGTTTATTAGCCATACCTAGTATTTGTTCAGTGGACAATCCCCAACTCTTTAAGGTCTCAAATTCTTTATGAACTTCTGCAATGGTAAAATGACCGTCTTTAAAAGAGGCTATTTTAAGTATTTGATCGGAAGAAAGATCATAAGGATAAGTGATCAATCTACGAGAATAGAGGTAAAGCGCATCAATTGCCTCAATAGAATATTTTTTTTCATCTTTTAATTTTTTAAATTGTGATGGAATAAATATGTTTAAACCAGCTAATTTAATTAAACTTACTCTACGATTTCCTTCATTAAACTTTGTTAAATATGAAGAGTAAACTGGATTCTTTTCTTTTGCTTCTTTTGGCATAAAATACTACTTTTATTAATCAATTCCTAAAAACACATGATCAGCTGGAGGATCAATTAACCCTTCATCTTCTATAACATTAGAAAAATCAGGGGGTGCATCAGTTAAAGTTGTAAAATAATACTGATAATTAGATTCTGCTTCAGGTAATGGTGCAGCTACTGGTTCAGCGCTGGAAGCTTGTGCAGCCTCAACTTCTTGTGGATGCTTAGATCCATCTTGATAAATCATCTGTTCTTCTAAAGGTGAAGGAGTATCCATATTACTTGATACTCCAGAAAATTCATTAAAACCACTAGAAGCCTGTGAACCAAAGTTAAGTATTCCACGACTATGTTTTGAAGAATAATTAATTATATATGATACATATTTATTATATAATTCTTCTGAAGCAACCAAATCATAATTATTTATAATCCAATTTAAACATTTCGCTCCACGATCGCTACTAGCTATTTGCACTATTTTTTGATGAGAAAATTCCATTCGTCTTAAACTGGTGTAATAATCAAAAACCATCTTTAAACATAATGAACCACCATCATGATTTGCCATTTGGTATATTTCTTTATCCGTAAATTTTAAAGATTTTAATCCAGGATAAAAATCCTTAAGAGCTATAATATTATTCCCACCACCATTATGGCTTGCAATATTTATTATTTGATCGCGGGAAAACCCAAACTCAATCAATTTATTAAAAAATTTCTGAATAGTTTCCAAACCAAAAAAAGTCGCACCACTTTTCAATATTTTTACAATTTCTTCTGCAGAAAAATCAATCATTCTTTCTGATTCAAAATATTTCTTTACCTCATCAAGACTAAGTGCTCCTCCCGAACGGCCTACCATATCCACTATTTGGTCATGAGTAAACTTTAATCCAGTAAAGGCATCAAAGCTTTTTTTTACTGCTTCTAGATTTTTGTAACCTGCGGGACTACTTACCATATCCACTATTTGAGCATGTGTAAAAAACAAACCATGAAAAAGAACAGCAAAACAATCTATTACTGCTACAAGATTATTGGTTCCACCGGGATGAGACAGCATATCTATGATTTGTTTATCACTAAAACTCAAAACACGGAGAGAGTTCAAATGTAATTTTAACCCCTCTAAATTTTGTGTTCCCCCAACATTACTGGCGATTCGAACAATATAGCCCAGCACTTCTTCACGAGTACCTAAATTTAATTGCTCTAGACTTTCAAAATTATTGATTACTGCTCTTAAGTTATTCGAGCCGCCTGTACGGCTGGCTATGCGTGCAACATCATCTACGCTAAATCCCCACGAAGACAGCTGTTGAAAACTGTTATAAATTTCTTTAAAAGTAGCAGCAGCCCCTTTATGTGAAGCTATTCTGGATAAATGTTCAGAAGAGAAGTTAAAAGGAGGATGAGCTAAAGGAACCGTATATTGTTTAAATGCTTCCAGAACTACACTATTAAATGTGTCTCTAGATATCAGTGAGTTCAGCTGGGCTTCAGTAAATATGCCAAGTGAAATTAAATCAATAAGCGCCTGGCGCTTTTGAATATCGCTTAGCTTTAATGATTTACGACCATACGCAGGAACACTACAAACAACGGTGTTAGGTAATGGAGCTTTTCTTTCTTTAGGCATAAAATACTCTACTTAATAGTAGATTATTTTAGCAATAAAGATAACACATATCAAGTTATTTAACTTAAATTGACTTAGAGGTCTTCTTTATAGAGTATAAACACCCCTTCTCCCCCTCTCTGGAACTCGATCCAAGTGAAAGGTAAGTGAGGAAAGGCCTGATTTAAGGCATCGGCACTAAAGCCCACTTCTACCACCAGAAGCCCCTTGGGGTTTAAATGGTTCTTGGCTTCAGCCAATATTTGCTTAACGCAATCCAAGCCGTCTTGCCCTGAAGCCAAGCCTAAACGAGGCTCTTGAAGGTACTCAGGGGGTAAATCAGCCATTTCAGCGGCATCCACATAAGGCGGATTAGTCACAATAATATCGTAGGATTGGCCTTGTAGATGAGAAAACACATCAGATTGAAGTAGTTTCACTCTATCAGTTAACTCTAGCTGCTCCACATTGATTTTCGCCACGGCTAAAGCCTCTTCAGAAATATCACTGGCATCTACGATGGCCTCAGGAAAAGCCACAGCACAGCCACAAGCGATGCAAGCACTGCCAGTACCCATATCTAAAATGCGTTTAACCGGCTGATCTTCTGGCATCCAGGGAATAAAACGCTGTTCAATTAATTCGGCAATAGGCGATCGTGGGATCAACACCCGCTCATCTACATAAAAAGGTAAGCCTGCAAACCACGCTTCATGAGTTAAATAGGCCACAGGAATACGTTCTTCTATGCGCATATGAACTAATTTAATTAAAGCTTGTTTTTGCTCTTCTGATAAAACAATATCTAAAAAAGAATCGATAGGAACAGAGCCACCTAAAGGGAAATGTAGCGCTGAAAAAATCAAATACAGGGCTTCATCACCTGCATTATCAGTACCATGGCCATAAAAAATAGGCGATTTTTCAAATTCATTGGCTGTCCATTCAATAAAATCAACTACGGTTTTTAATTCTGCATGTTCTATAGGGTTCATTTTTTATTTTCCAATTCTTTTTGAGCAGTTACAATAGCAGCATTAATGGTTATTGCCTCTGAACTGTTTTCAGGATATTGAGGAATAAGTTCATTCCAATAACGGATCGCTTTATTATAATCTTTTTGATGAAATGCAATAACCGCTAACAAATTAATTAATCCTGTTTGTTCCGGATCTTGTGCTTCTAGATTTTTTAAAAAATCAGACAATTGAGGTGAAACATTCTGATTGTCAGACAAATACCACGCTTGCGCATAACTCACTGAAATATCGATATCATCAGAATATTCTTGATGTGCTTTATAATAGGCTTTTTTAGCTTCGGTATAATGCCCTTGCTGCATAGCTAACTGTGCTTGCAATATCCAAACTGTAGGTTGAGCGCCAGCTCTATTTTCTTGGCGTTTTAATTCTTCTGAAATTTTATCTCTGGCAGGCTGCGGCAATGACATTACATCTTCTAAAAGAATAGCAATTTGTTGAAGACTGGCATCTTCTTTGGCATAAATAATATGAGCAGAACGGCCTGCTAACCAATACCAGCTTAGGGAAAATATAATAACAAATAATCCTATAAATAGGGGTAACCGGATAGTCTTTTTAAATTCTGATCGGTTTTTAAAAATAGGCATAAAAATAAATGCCAAGCTGATAAGCACTAAAAAAACCATAAGACTAATAAAAATAACCGACATATCGCTACCTATTATTGCTTAAAATTACTCGCCATGCCCATATGCCAAATCCGAGTCCCAATAACATAATGGGAAGCATCCATAATAATGCGGTATTACCTTGAACGGGCGGCTCATATAAAATTTCAGCACCGTATCTTTCAACTAAAAATATTTTTATTTCAGCATTGGTTTTTCCTGAAACCACTTGCTCATACACTTCTTCTTTTAAATCAGATGCCAAAGGTGAATTCGATTCGGCAATCGATTGATTTTCACACACCATGCAACGGATCTCTAATATCAATTGTTGAAACCGTTTTTCTTGTGCAGGCGTTTCAAACACATATCGATCTTCAGCGGCATTTAATATGCCTGAAAATAATATGCATAAAAAAAACATTATTCTACTTATTATTATTTGGGGGGGCATTTTGAAAACCCATTCTCTGACCATCGGCATATTTCCGGCCATATTTCATTCTCCCAATTTTCTAAGGTGACAGGGCCTGTATGTTTATAACGAATAACACCCTGCTTATCTATCAAAAAAGTTTCAGGAACCGCAATCAATCCCCATTCTATTCCTGCCTTACCATCTGAGTCTATCAATATTAAAGAATAAGGATTACCTACTTTTTTTAACCAATCACTTACGGCAAGAGGATCATCTTTATAATTAATACCAACCCATTTCACCCCATACTTTTCTGCGGTTTTCTCCAACACCGAAAACTCTTTTCTGCATGAGGGGCACCACGTCGCCCAAAAATTCAATAAAAACAACTCCCCCTTCAAATCTTCCTGCGTATAAAATTTACCAGGCTTATCAATAGACTCGTTAAAAGACACCAACCTAAAACCCGGCATCTCCCTCTCCATACCCGTTCCTGTTATTATTTTATTTGAATTCAACAAACTGTCTGCAAATACAATACACAATCCCACAAACAATAACACTGGAATCCACATCAAATATCTCTTCATATCTTTTCCCTCCAATCACCGGGTGGTTTTTAGTCTGTTACAGTAATGGTTTGTCGCTGGGTATCCTATTCAGACAAGCATCTGAGGCAAGGATGCCGAAGCTGAGCTTACATGGACGTACTTGCAGCGTCTTGGCTGAATAGGATACCCAGTGGCAAACCTAAAAAACACGGCGAGGAAAAGCAGCAACACAGCCACCCATCGCCATCAAAATCGCCCCCAACCACACCCACCTCACAAACGGCTTATAATACACCCTCACCGCCCACGCACCTTCATACGACTCACCCAACGCCACATACAAATCCCTAAAAAATCCTGGATCAATCGCCGTCTTCGTCGTTAACATCTGTTGCGCATTATTAATGCGTCGTTCAGGATGCAACACAGCAATCAACTCTTTATCTTCAAAAACCTCAAACATACCTTGTACACCTGAAAAATTGGCGCCCACCACATTATCAACCGCTACAAATTTAAAATCATAGGAATCAATTCTGATCTCATCACCCACATTCATACGTACATCACGCTCTATGCTATAAGCACTGGTCAACGTAATACCTAACGCCGTCACAGCCACACCTACATGCGCTAATACCATTCCGTAATACGAGCAAGATACTTGATACCATTGATTGCTGGGTAAACGTTTCAAACGCAAAAATAAATCGGTAAAACTCGATAATAATAACCACACACTAACGCTAACACCTAAAGCAACGATAATTGAAGTATCTGAAATTATTCCCCATAATAAAATTCCTGAAAACACACTTAAACAAAAACTAATAATCGCACGTTTATCTTCCCACCAAGCACTACCCATCTGCCATCGGCTACTCGGTGCCCATGCCATTAAAAAAATCAATATCATAAACAAAGGAACAAACAGCGCATTAAAATAAGGCGCACCTACTGAAATTTTTCCCGCATTTAATAAATCCAATATCAAAGGATATAAAGTGGCTAATAAAATAGTAGAGCAAGCCACCATCAAAATTATATTATTGCCTAACAATAATGATTCTCGTGACCATACATTAAACGTACCATGAGAGCGAAGCGAATGCGCGCGCCATGCATATAACGATAAAGACGAACCCACTACCACCGCTAAAAAGGCAAGAATAAAAAAACCACGCTCAGGATCATTGGCAAACGAATGGACAGAAGTAAGCACGCCAGAACGAACCAAAAAAGTACCTAATAAACTTAAGGAAAAGGCTAATATCGCTAATAGCACCGTCCAGCTTTTAAAAATCTCTCGCTTAGCAGTGACTAATAAAGAATGAATTAATGCCGTTCCTACCAACCATGGCATTAAAGAAGCATTTTCAACCGGATCCCAAAACCACCAACCGCCCCAACCTAATTCGTAATACGCCCACCAACTTCCTAGCATAATGCCTAATGTTAAAAACACCCATGCCATTAATGTCCAAGGTAGCGCACGTTGCGCCCATTGTGGATCGAGTTTTCCTTCCCACAAAGCCGCTAAACCTAAAGCAAAGGCTACTGCAAATCCAACATATCCCATATATAAAGTAGGTGGATGAATAATCAATGCAAAATCTTGCAAGAGAGGATTGAGATCTCTACCCTCTAAAGGAATAAAAGGTAATAAACGAGCAAATGGATTAGAGGTAATTAAAATAAATAATAAAAAACCAACGGTCACAGCACCTAAAATAGAAAGTGCTCGAGCCCGAAATGCTTCAGGATAATCACGGCTCACTAATGTAAAAGCCGCCATCCAACTACTTAGCATCGCAATCCATAATAAAAGAGAGCCTTCATGCCCTCCCCATACTGCACTAATTTTAAAAGGAAGTGGTAAATGACTATTTGAGTTATTTGCTACATAAGCAATGGAAAAATCATTGCTGATAAATCCTTCTGTTAGCGATAAATACGCTACCCAAATAAAAAAACAAACACCTAAGGCTAAACCAGGCGCCATACGTATAGCTAAAGAGTTATGTTTTAAAACACCTACACTAGGAACAACCGTTAATAGTAAAGAAAGTGCGAGCGATAAAATTAATGCAAAATGTCCCAGCTCAGCAATCATTTAATAGCCTCTGCTTTCGCTTTATTATGTTGCGCTTGTAAACTCGCAGCTACTTCGGGTGGAATATAATTTTCATCATGCTTAGCTAACACTTGAGTAGCTTGCATATCACCGTTTTTATCAAGCCGTCCTTGCACTACTATGCCTTGGCCTTCTCTAAATAGATCCGGCAAAATGCCTTCGTAATACACGATAACGGCTTCATTATTATCGGTTACGGCAAAATTCACTTTTAAACTCTCGGTATCGTGATTCACACTATCAAGTACCACTAAACCTCCCATACGTATCATTTGGCCTTCGGGAGGCTCCCCCGCAGCAATTTGGGTGGGAGTGTAAAACAAACTAATATTTTGCTTAAGGGCATATAAGGTTAAGCCCACTGCCATGGCAATAGCTAACACCACACTCATAATAACCATTAAACGACGGCGTTGCGTACTTGTCATAATTTTTCATCTCGTACTTTTTCTTGCATATTCCTGTATTCATAACGGGCATACCAGAAATTACCCACTAAAATGGAAACGGTTAAAAACACGCTTCCCCATATATAAACGCCATAGCCTTGCATCAGTATCATATTCAATAAGGTGTTAATCATAATTGTTTTATCCATGCACTTTGTTTTTCACGCAGCAAACACAAGGTTCGTGCACGCATTAAAACTACCGTTAAAAAATAAAAGCCAAATGCCGCTAACATAATCATCAGCGGATAATACATACTCGAATGAATAGTAGATTCGCCAAATAATTTAATAGTAGGCCCCTGGTGAATACTGTTCCACCACTCTACCGAATAGTGAACAATAGGCACATTCACCAATCCTATAATGGTCCACATTCCACTCACTTTTGCAGCGCGCTCTGGTTGCTCAATAGAATTTCGCAATGCAATAGTGCCTAAATATAAAAATAATAAGATTAATTCAAAGGTTAAACGCGGATCCCATAACCACCAAGCGCCCCACATGGGTTTTCCCCACAGCATACCCGTCACTAACGTAATCACCGTAAACCAGGTACCTAAGGGCGCACTCGCTTGCACTAAAATATCGGCGACTTTAATTCGCCATACCGCAAAAATAATGGCATTGATCCCCATAAAAACATAAACACCTAATGACATAAAGGCAGCTGGCACGTGCACATAAATAATTCTGAATGCATCACCTTGCTGAACATCGGTGGGTGCAAAAAATAATCCCCAAGTTAAACCCGTAACAAATAATGATAAGGTCAAAACTGAAAGCCAAGCGCCCCAGGAAGCGGTTAACTCATAAAAATATTTAGGAGAGGCTAGTTGATAAAACCATCTAGGCATATTTATTTTCATCATTTATAACACCTGTTTCAATGCATAAACAGTTACAAAAGGCGCTGTCACCGCCACTATTAATAAATAAGCCGTTAATAATGCTAAGTGTGGCAACACGGGCAATCCGTTGGCTGACGCCATTACCGCACTGGTAGCCAATATTAAAATAGGAACATAAAGAGGTAATAATAGCAGCGCTAATAAGATACCGCCCTGACGCAAACCTATAGTAAACGCCACCACCATCGCGCTGAGCAAACTGAGTGCAGGAGTGCCAATTAAAATAGTTAGCCATAAAATCATTATTTGATCCGCTGGTAAAAAAAGAATTAATCCACAAAATGGAACTAATATTAATAACGGAATGGCTGTGACTAACCAATGTGCAATTATTTTAGGAAGCACATAATAAAGTGCACCATGCGAGCTCAGTAAGCCTTGCTCTAATGTGCCATCATAAAAATCACTAGAAAATAATGAAGAGGCCGATAACAAAGACGCTAACAATATCGCCACCCAAATAACGCCAGAACCAATCGCATTTAATATTTCAGCGTCTGAGCCAATCGCTAATGGAAATAAACTCACCACCAATAAAAAAAACAAAACGCTGTACATCAACTCACTGCGCTGGCGATAAACCAATAATAATTGATAACGCAATAAAGTTAAGATCATGCCCATGACTCCAGTTCAATCGTTTGTGTCGCTATGGATAAATGTTGATGGCTCGTGACAATAGCACTCCCACCTTTTTGTTGATGCGACGTTAAACACTGCTGTAAGCCTTGAACGGCATTTTGATCGAGTGCAGTTAAAGGTTCATCTAAAATCCACAATGGAACTTGCATTAACATTAAACGCGCCCAATTCACACGACGCTGTTGCCCTGCTGATAAACGTGCGCATGGCATATGAATATGTTTTTTTAATCCCACTTGATCTAATGCTTCTGTTATTTTTTCATGAGACACTTTATGCCCTGCTAAACAAAGGCTTTGCTCTATATTTTCTTCAGGTGTCAGCGCTAATTTTATTCCCGCATGATGCCCTATATAAATCATATGCGGCAAATAAGAACTCGAATACGGTTTTAAAGGCTCATTCTGCCATTCAAGACTGCCCCGCTCTGGGCTAGATAAACCCGCCAATGCTCGTAAACAGGTGGTTTTGCCCACGCCATTAGAGCCCTGTAATAATAGGATCTGGCCATTGCCCATGGTAAAAGAAAGCGGCTTAAACAAAGGCCTACCGCCCTGAACACAGATAATATCGTTGGCGATTAATGAAATATGAGGGTATTTTACATCCATGGGATCAGCTATCTACGCTATATATAGTGTGCGTAGTATATCATTGGCAGTGCATAACCCCAAAAACTTGTTAGCTATGGCTAATAACTGGGGCTATTTTTTCCACAACTGAAGCATAACGAGAAAAGCACCTACACAGATAAAGCTATCGGCCAGGTTAAAGGCATACCAATGCCAGGTAGAGACGTAAAAATCCAAGAAGTCGATCACATAGCCGTAATATAAACGATCTACTAAGTTGCCTATGGCACCGCTTAATAGTAAGGCAATTCCCAAACCTTCTAAGGTTTTTTCTTTAGGAATGCGGTAAAGCCAAATAGTAAATCCAATCGTCGCAGCAACTGCAACGGTGATTAAAAATAACTGATTCCAACCTTCCCCTTTATTTAAAAACCCAAAGGCTGAACCATAGTTATGAACTTGTGTAAAATTTAAGCCTGGAAAAACAGGAATGATTTCTCCCAACGCTATTATTTTTACCGCCATATATTTGGACAGCTGATCGGTTAATAAACCTAATATCGAAATAGGTAACCAAACGATCGATGATTGTCTTAAGCGATGAAAATAATTATGCATAAAGTCGTTTCTCTCCTGGACCATCTATATTTTCTATACAACGTCCGCAAATTTCGGGATGCGCCGCATGTTGGCCTACATCTTCTACCCTATGCCAGCAACGTCCGCATTTAGGATTTTCAGAAGGTTTAATACTGATCCACACATTGGGTATTTCAGTTTGTATGGCATCCGCACTTTTATTTTCTAGAGGCAATACTTTTGCACCAGAAGTAATAAAAACAAATCGTAATTCGTTTTTTAATTGCTCTAATTGCGAGAATATTTCGCCATTGGTATATAAAGTCACTTCGGCTTCTAAGTTTGATCCAATTTTTCCATCGGCTCTCACTTGCTCTAACGCTTTATTCACCACTTCACGCACTTTCATCACTTGTTGCCAGTAAACGGTATTCATAGCATTGGTTTCTGCTAAAGGTTCAAGAGCGTTATACCATTGGGTTAAGAAAATAGAATCTTCTTTTTCACCGGGCACATAAGACCAAATTTCTTCGGCAGTAAAACTTAAAATAGGCGCCATCCAACGCACTAAAGCTTGTACTACATGATACATAGCCGTTTGTGCAGAGCGACGTGCACGACTATCCGTGCCTAATGTATATTGCCTGTCTTTGATAATATCTAAATAAAATGCACCTAAATCTACGCTACAGAAATTATGTAACTGTTGATAAATCACATGGAATTGATAATTTTCATACGCTTGAATGATTTGATTTTGTAAATCATGTGTTTTTCCAATTAACCATTGATCTAACGCTAACAATTCATCATAAGCTAATAAATTTTTATTTGGATCAAATCCAGACAAATTCGCTAATAAAAACCGTGAGGTGTTACGAATACGGCGATATGCTTCTGCTGCACGTTGTAAAATTTCATCAGATACATGTAATTCAACGCGGTAATCAATAGCCGCTACCCACAAACGTAAAATATCGGCGCCCATTTGATTAATCACTTTTTGTGGAGATACCACATTGCCTATTGATTTAGACATTTTTCTGCCCTGCGCATCTACCGCATAACCATGCGTTAACACCATTTTATAAGGCGCTTCATGATACATACCAATAGATGTTAATAAAGAAGAATGAAACCAACCTCTGTGTTGATCCGAACCTTCTAAATAAATATCGGCAGGCCACATCAGTTCTTGACGTTGTTGTAACACACAATAATGTGACATACCTGAATCTAACCATACATCTAAACCATCTTTAATAGGCGCATAGTCTTTGGCGTCTTCGTTTAATAAAATTTCAGGATCCAGGTTGTACCAAATTTCCATACCATGATCTTCAACCATATCCGCCACTTGTTCCATTAGCTCAGGCGTACGCGGATGCAGCTCACCGGTTTCTTTATGCACATATAAGGTGAGCGGTGTGCTCCAAGTACGTTGGCGCGAAATACACCAATCAGGTCGTTGTTCAATCAAACCATAAATACGCGCTTCACCCCACTCAGGGATCCATTTCACTTTTTTAATGGCTGCTAAGGCTTCTTCACGTAAATGATTGGTTTCCATTCCAATAAACCATTGTGGAGTGGCTCTGAAAATCACAGGCGTTTTGTGGCGCCAGCAATGAGGGTAACTATGGGCGACTTTTTCAAAATGAATGAGTGCACCTTTTTCACGTAGCACTTCGATAATATTATCGTTGGCTTTCCAAATCATTTGCCCGCCAAATAAAGGTAAATCTTTGGTGTACACGCCATTAGGGCCAACATCATGGGTAATTGACAATCCATAGGCTTGCCCTACATAATAATCGTCTAAACCATGAGCAGGTGCTGTATGCACAGCTCCGGTACCCGCATCAGTGGTGACATGATCACCCAATACCATTAATGAATCTCTATCATAAAAAGGATGGCGTAATAATACGCGATCAAATACTTTGCCTTTAGCGCGTGCGAGCACTTCAAAATGAGTTATTCCATAACGCTGCATGGTAGAATCTAATAATGCTTCCGCTAAAAATAAACGACGTGCTTTTCCATTAATAGTGCACTGAACTAATACATAATCGAGTTCAGGGTTAAGCGCAACACCGTAATTCGCGGGTAATGTCCATGGTGTGGTTGTCCAAATCACTACGTTAATATCACCATCACCAGATTTTTTAATATCTTCAAATAATTTTAAAAATGCCGCTTCATCTTTTACTGGAAACCCCACATCAATAGCAGGTGAAGTTTTATCTTTATATTCTACTTCCGCTTCTGCTAAAGCAGATGCACAATCCATACACCAATAAACCGGTTTGTAACCTTTAAATAAATGTCCGTTACGAACAATTTTAGCGAGCCCGCGAATAATATTGGCTTCATAACCAGGCGCCATAGTGAGATAAGGATGTTCCCAATCACCTAATACACCTAAACGAATAAAATCGTCGCGCTGTTTATCTACTTGTGTGGCTGCATATTCTCTGCAGGCTTTTCTAAATACTTCAGGGGTTACATCAACGTTCGCTTTACCAATTTTTTTTTCTACATTTAATTCAATCGGTAAACCATGACAATCCCAACCCGGCACATAAGGTGCATCAAATCCGCTAATGGATTTGCTTTTGGTAATCATATCTTTCAGAATTTTATTCACCGCATGACCAATATGAATTTCACCATTTGCGTAAGGAGGACCATCATGCAAAATAAATTTAGGGCGCCCTACTGCTGCACCACGCATACGATGATATAAATCCATGTCTTTCCAGCGCTGTAAAATAGCTGGCTCACGCTGTGCTAAATTCGCCTTCATAGGAAAATCAGTTTGAGGAAGATTTAGCGTATCTTTGTACTCAGCCATGTGCAACGTCCTTTCTGTTCTTTTTGAAAATACCAAATTTTTCTAGCACTAATGCGAAACCACCATTACCAACCACATTGGCAGCCGTAATAACGGGGTCAAATAAAATGTAAAGCGCCGTGATCAGCGACAACATTTCGCCATTAAAACCCAAATGCTCTTCTAGCAAGGGTAATATCACTAATACACCGCCACCGGGAATACCAGCAGCAGATAAACGGGCTAATACAAAATATAATCCGAAAATAACAAATGTGATGAGTGATGGCTCTGCAACACCATAGTTTTTCATAATGGCGTAAGCAAAAATAGTAATCGCAATACAGTCGCCTAATAAATGAATATTCACGGTAGCAGGAACAATAGAGCGCGCCGTGTCTTTATCTTTAGCATTTTTTTCCACGCCAATAATGGTAAGAGGCATGGTCACCGCACTAGACATAGTGCTAAATGCTACCATAGCGGCTGGGAACATATTTTTAATGCTAGTCAGGGTTGCCCTCACTTTAAAGTTATTAGCCAATAAATACAGGAATGCAATATATAGAATTTGTGATAAGGCAATTACAACAAAGATCATCGCGTAATCTTCTACAATGATTTTCATCACCCCATCATATTGAAGCTTAACCACAAAGCCCGCCACAAACACAGGGATCAGGTACACGAATGATTGAAGGATGCGGTTAACAATAATATCTAAATAATTTGCTATTTTATTAGCAAAGTCAGCTTTAAACATGCCGCCCAAAATACCTAAGAGCACGCCTGCAATCATGGCTTTATCATTGGCAAATACTTCAGGAATTAACAACAGCCAACTAGGCTGTAAGCTCTCCCCTGAATTCGGTGTAATTAACGATAGATCAAAGGTGTAAATCCACTCACCTAGATAATGGCTTAAAAAAGCAGAGAGAAAATTAGAGAAACACACAGCAACTAAAATCATTAAAATAACCCGGGTGGCATTACTGGCCAACCCCAAAGCCACCTTAAATAAGAGGCCAAATATGATAAGAGGCAATAGGAAAATAATCAGGGATTTAATAGACAAACTAGCGGCATACAAAAACGACTTCACTTCTAGGGGTATAAAGCTATCCAATAGCACTATAGACAAAATAATAACCAGTAAAATTACGGGCATCTTGCTAAACATATATAGATCCTTGTGAGGTGAAACTTATATTATAGAGAATTTGGCCATTATACGAGAATTTAGAAAGGTAGGCTAATTAAGATAAGGCTATAATAGAAATTGGCTTTTTTATTGACTTTTCTAACTCATCATAATATAGTTAGCTTTCCAATTTTAACAGCAGAAATCTACCATGTTAGCCCGAAATACTGATATAAATCACAGTCAATTATATCAAAAGCTTGTATCGGCTCACCCTATTCTTTTAAGCGACCGGGAGTGGGATGCCGTACGAGAGTTTCTTACCGTGATCCCTTGGACTCCAGAAAATAGATCTGACGCAGACAATCCCAATTGTATTCTATATTTTCAATTCTCCGAATGGCTTCCTAACACTAATCTAGAGATAAGTCATTTTTTGGATTTCATTATCGCTAAAGCCAAAGCTCAAAATAAACCAGAGATAGCAAGCCTTGCCACGAACAAAGCTCAAGAATTTATGAAACAGATACTCATCGAACGCCAACTGGCCGATAGCTTAGAAAGTGATGATGAAGAGGAGAAAGAGGAAGATTCCGACTCAGAAGCGCCTAAACCACGTCGAAGAGAACGAGTTTATTCAACTGATGAATTAGCACAAGCAGCTGCTGAATTAGCACAAGCAGACACTCTTGCTACGAAGATTCTCAATTATTTTCCCTATGGAAGCCATACCTTTTCACACCAAGTACAAACCCTACAAAAAATAGGTGCTGGTGGATTTGGAAAGATTTATAGAACACGTACCTTATCCAATCCTAATATAGAAAGCATTGTTAAACATCTACCTGGTGTCAAAAATAAAGAGATACTAACTGAAGTCGCTATCATGATGGCATGCAAAAGCCCTTATGTAATGAGATGTATGGGTTTACAAATTGGTGAGACCACTATTAAAATTATGATGGAAGAAGCTACAGGCGGATCTCTTCTAGACTTTTTAAGGAGTGCCCATTTAGACATAGCAGCAAAAACCGATCTCTCATTAAAAATAGCACTGGGTCTTCTCCAAGTTCATGAAATGAATTTCATTCATAGCGATGTGAAACCCGGCAATATTTTAATTGCCTATAATAGTACTACTAAAGAAATTACACCAAAAATCTCTGATTTTGGAAGTGCACATTCAATAGCAACAGAAAACCCAACATTTATTTCAACTTTTATTCGAACCGATTTAGCATACTGCGCACCTGAAATTCTTGAACAATTTTCACCTGTTAGAGATCTTGCAATTACTTATACAGCCAAAGTAGATCCTTATGGCTTAGCACTAACTTTTTTCGAAATATATACTGGGCAAGAACCTTTATCATGTGAAATTTATGAAGAAAATTTTTACTCTGAAGAACCTAAAAATTATGTTTTAAATAATTACGATCGCTATCGAAAACACGATGAAGAAGTGATGAAACGTAGTCTTGGTGCTTCACCTATATTAAAAGAAATAATTGAATTAGGACGAGAAAGAGATCCCCATCAAAGACCTGATATCAAAACAATTGTTCGAATGCTTGTCGGCGCAAAAAAAGAACATCAAGAACATATAAGAGAAGTAAATAATTTGTTTGGTGCACAAAAACCTATGGAAGTTCCACATGAACCAATAACCGTTTTAACTCAAGATCAGATACTTGCTGAAGCACGAGAATATATAGCACTAAATCTCCAAGCTATACTAGAAGATGAAGTTCTAGAACGCCCTGACACAGGCCTAAAAACAATTGAAGAAAATGTTATCTATGCGCCAACACCTAAAAGAGCTCGTACGAATACAGAACTTGATCCACCAAAATAAGTAGTACTATTATGTCAACACAATACATTAGAACTTTATATAACAAGCTTTTTAACGATGTAGCTCTAACACCTCAAGAATGGAAAACGGTAGGAGAATACTTAAACACCATCACTCCTTCTGGCGTTCCCATTAACAATAGATTTAATTATTTAGCTAAATTACGTCGTTTCTTATTTTTAAGAAAATTCAGCCCTGAATTTATTTATAAAGATAGCAACCAAGCAACTTCATTAATTGCTCGAATTATGAGCAAAGCTCATAAAGATAAAAACAATAATATCTATCAACAAGCAAAATCCATGCTACCAGATTTCCATGCATATCAAATAGAAAAAATCTATAACAAACCTATTTCAATTGAATTAATGAACTCCTTCCCCGAAGATGAAATTTTTGCTGATGAAATTGATTTACGGGATCAAAGAAATATAGCGGAAGGTTCTTTTGGTAGTATTTTCATGACCCGATCAGCTTCTTATTTTACTGATCTTAACGAAAATCTCATTATAAAAAAACCAAAAGACAATAATGACAAAACAGAAATTAATAATATCTTAAATGAAATTCGTGCGCTTACTCACTTTTCTAACACAAATAATATCATTCACATACAAGGAATATCGATTGGTAAAACCATAGGCATAGTTCTTGAGCATATGATTGCTGGCTCTCTCGGTAATTATTACATGAACAATTTTGATATATTAACAATTAATGACAAAAGAAATATTGCATTTCAAGCTGTTAATGGTGTACATGAAATGCACAGCTTAGGTTGGCTTCATCGTGATCTCACCATAGGAAATATACTGGTTAATATCAACCCTGATGATAATAGTTTCACTATAAAAATATCGGATGTAGCAAGTGCTGTAAATACTCTAACTCACACAGAAATAGAAAAAGGCACGGTTACCACGTGGGCTTATTGCGATCGAGGGTTATTGATCAATTCCGCCAGATCATATGCTGATAAAAAACCACGTGAATTTAAATATAACACAGCTACCGATGTATTTTCTTTAGGACCTGTTCTATACATTATTTTTACGGGAGAACCTAATGCATGTTTTTATCAACACCATGAATTATTGGATGCGGAATCGAAAAGAGTAAAACGTGCTGATAAAGACACAATCAAAGCTGCTCATAAACATGAAGTAGAAATGATAACAACATTAGCAAACAATCATCCTGATTATTGTGAAGCAGATAAAAAAGTTATTATGGCTGCACCTATTCCTGATAGATACAGTGAAATAATTGTTCGATGTTATGATGCCCAAGCTGATAAAAGACCAAGCACCACTGAAATATTGGATATTTTCGCAGCTCCTATACCTAAACCACTCGCTAGAACTAGTCAGTTGGGACCGATCTAATATGAAAAGAACAAAAACATCAACTCCTTCAGGTGAAGGTAAAAGAATTAGAACAACGCCGTCTTATGAACATGGGGGAATAAATTATAGCGATCTTTACAGAAAAGTAAGTACTGATATTGAGGCTCTTTTATCAGACGAAGAATGGCTTAAAATAGTAGATTATTTAAATATCATACAGGTTAGATCAAGTCTTCCTTTATCTCCTGAATCCGTTTTAAATAATGATACTATTATGGCCTCTCTTTCTATAGAGTGGATCCCACCTGAAGATAATGCACTTATTGCTGAATTCATTAATAAAATTATTATAAAATCTCAATTACAAAATAAAATTGAAATTACACGGCTAGCCGAAAGAAAACGTCGTGAATTCATTTATTCAGAGCTTAAATATCATTTTTCTCAAGAAGTTTCACAAAAAATATTGGATCAATTGCCAAATTATGCTCTTACAAGCGATAAATTAGAAGTTGAAAAAGAACTAGCAGAAGGTTCTCATGGTAGCGTATTTAAAATTAAAAAAACAAAATACAGTGTTTTTGCTTTACCACTTGTGGCGAAAAACGCTAAACCAGGAAAAAACCAATTTTTAATTAATGAAATCCGCACGTTAAGTCATATAACTAATCATCGAGGAAACCCGTATATTACGAATTTTTTAGGCTTACATTTTGGTCCTAATCATTTTTTAAGTGTTTTATCTGAATTTGCTCCACGTGGAGATCTTTTAAATCTTCTTAAATCAACAACAGTAGTACCTGAAGATAAAATAAAAATAACGACACAAATGGCTTTAGCTTTAAATTATTTACATAGAATTTCTTGTTTGCATTTAGATTTAAAACCAGAGAATGTATTAATTTTCTCGGATAACATGGGAATTCGAATTAAATTAACAGACCTTGGATTATCAAAATTAAAAACTGAATTTAGCTCAAAACATGCAAAAGGAACTATTGATCACATGGCGCCTGAAATTTTATCACAGGCATTAAAGCCACCTATTTTATATACTAAAAAAGTTGATGTTTTTAGTTTTTTTTCTGTTCTATTTTCAATCCATCTTCAAATTTCTCGTTCCAATACTAAAACTCTAGAAGAACCTATACCTGATGGCAAACCAAGACATGTTCATGTATTAGAAAATTTTTCACGAGACCTATCAAATGATATGACTTTAATAAATGATTCAAAACCTGAAATTCCAGTGCTGAAAGAACTCTTGTTTAGCACTGGAAAAATGAATCCTGATGAACGACCATACATGGATGAAGTACTTAAACAAATAAATTTACATGATCCAAAAACCGGAGTAAAAAAAGAATTACCTTCAAATGCTCCATTGCCTACTACTAATACAAGCTCTAGCAGATCTCAACCACATTAAGGATTATAATTATGCTAGACCAAATAATTATAGACAAAATAAATCGCAAAAATAATGAGACTATTAGCAGTGATGAATGGATAAAAATTCAGCAATATATTGACAATATAGACTTATCCATTTTACTTTCATTACCTAAAGACAAGAACGAGCCATCTATATCAACCCAATTTCTATTTTGTATTTTCTATAAAGCTAAAACTGATGAAATGAATAGTATTTGTGAAAAAACAATCAAAAAACTAAAAGATCATTTTTTTGATAGAATAACTCTTTATCACAAAAATCAATTTACTAATGATTTTACCAGAAGATATATTGATAGATTTTTTCCTTCTGATACAATGATTCCTCCTGCACATTTAACTTCAAAATCAAAAAAAATAGGCCAAGGAACTTATAGCACTGTTTACTCATTAACACTCACTGAAAATACTATCGAAAAAAGCATGGCCATTAAATGGCCATTAGATCTCGAACACGAAGCAGATGTTTTAATTGAATTTTACAAATTAAAACAACTCTATCATCCTAATATTATTCTCGCACTCTATTTGGTTATTACTCCTTATCACATGGGTTTTTCAATGGAATATATGAACCAAGGTTCTTTACATGCTTTTTTACGACATAATAAAAATATATCAAAAGAATGGCAGATTTTAATAGCGCTAGAAATAACTAAAGGAGTTGAATATTTACACGATAAGAAAGTGGTTCATCGTGACCTAAAACCGGCGAATATTCTTTTGAATTTAGATAATAATAGATTAACTGTTAAGGTAAGTGATTTTGGTACTTCAGCAAGATTTAATCCAGAAAATGAATTTAAACCGCTGGTATCTCAATTTTTAGCTACTACTTACCATTATTGTGCATATGAATTGATTCAACAATACATGAATCGCGAATATCCAGGCAATTATCTCGAAGAAGGAGAAATTCCAGTGGAATTTGATGGATATTATTATGGTCCAGAAACTGATAAATTTTCTCTAGGCATGATATTTTTTGAACTATCCACAAAGCAAAAACATCAATCAACTAAATACACTGATTTAGTTTTGGAAGAGATGTATACGAATTGGGATAACGATAGGAAAACCGATCTTAAAACTCTTGATGCGTTTGGATTACCTGCATTAAAACCAGTTGTTACGCAATGCTGGGCTAAATACCCTAAGCAAAGGCTTTCAAATTTGAAAAGCATTAGAGCTACGCTAGAAGAATCTCTTAGAGCCATCAGTGCTCCACCGCCTCAACCTTTAGCAAGTGCTGCGCCTACCTAATATTTAAATAGCATTTAATGTTTTTTAAATAGATCTAACCATAATACGCTTAATACACCTACTCCACTGCATATTAAAAACTCGGTTAATGAAACTGGTTCAAAGTGAAATATCACTCTAAACCAAGGCACGAATAACACTAATAATAAAAATAATAATGTGCCACCTACTACCCATTTAAGTGAAGGAGTTGATTGTTTTATTGAAGCAATAAACCCTGAATCCCACGAACTATTACTCACAATCAATGATAAATTGGCAATAATTAAAGTCGTAAATGCTAATGCTCTTGCATCAGGAATAGGATAGCCTTCATGCAAGCTAAAACCATAAACCAGTAAGACAGCGATTAATACACTCCCCCCTTGAGTTAAACTAGAGATCCAAAATTGCTTAGTTAAAATCGATTTTTTAGAGTTGCGAGGTGGACGCCTCATAATATTTTTTTCAGCCGCACTTGCTTCAAATACTACGGAACACGCCGGATCAATAATCAAATGTAAAAACGCAATATGAATAGGCAATAAAATAAGCGGCCAACCAATTAAGACAGGAATTAATGAAAGACCTGAAATAGGAACATGAATAGCTAATACATATTTTATCGCTTTACGGATATTATCAAAAATGCGGCGCCCCATTTTAATGGCAAAAACAATTGCCGAAAAATCATCATCTAATAAAACAATGCCTGCTGCCTCACGAGCCACGTCAGTACCTCTACCGCCCATCGCTAATCCAATATGAGCCGCTTTTAATGCGGGGGCATCGTTTACGCCATCTCCGGTCATGGCCACTATCTCACCATTGGCTTTTAATGCTTGCACTAATCGTAATTTTTGCTCAGGAACCATGCGCGCAAATACTTGCGTGTTTTTTATAGCTTCTGCTAATGCGGTATCACTCATTTCATTTAGTTCAGTACCGGTAATAATACGGGAGGGATCTTTTAAGCCTACTTGCTCAGCAATACTTTTGGCAGTTTGTGCATAATCACCCGTGATCATAATCACGCGTATACCGGCTTGCGCACATTGTGCTACTGATTCACGTGCGGTTTTACGAATAGGATCAGAAAGACCTATTAAGCCTACATATTCAAAATCAAAATCATGTTGAATTTCTGGTAAGGTTAATGGAGTAAAAGAAGATTTGGCTACGGCGATAATTCTCATGCCTTCTGATGCCAATTTTTCGACTTTGTCTAAAATAATTTTTGATTGCTCCGATGTCATATGACATAAATCAATAATGGCTTCAGGTGCGCCTTTAGCTGCGATAGTGTAATTATCTCCTTCTTTAGAACGCCATACCAATGACATGGCCATGAGTTCTTTTGATAATGGATACTCTTGTACCAACTCCCAATCGGAATGCAAATGCTCGGTATGCTCGGAAAAATAATGATCGCCAATTTCATGAAATGCTTTTTCCATGGGATCAAACGGATCACGCTGACTGGCTAAAATACTGTATTCCACTAACTCGTGAAATTCTTCTGGCAATTCTTCTTTGAATTTTTTCTCTACATCAAATAGATCCGATGGTGTAACCAACATTTTGGCCATCATTTTATTTTCGGTTAATGTGCCCGTTTTATCTACACATAAAACGGTAGCAGCACCCAATGATTCCACCACAGGCACTCGACGAGTCAAAACGCGCTGCTTAGATAAGCGCCAAGCACCAAGCGCTAAAAAAATGGTTAAGACCACCGGAAATTCTTCTGGGATCATAGCCATCGCTAACGTGATCCCCGCCAAAATTGCTTCTAACCAATTGCCTCTGGTGATCCCGTATAATGTTACGAGTAAAATACAAACAATAAATCCAGCAATCGCAAAATATTTAACTAAACGTTCCATCTCAAGGTTTAAAAAGGTTTTTTCGGTGGATAGAGATTGCAAGGCTTTACCAATTTTACCCATTTCGGTATTAATGCCCGTGCTTAGTACCTCCATAAAACCTTGGCCTTGAACCACTAAGGTGCCTGAAAAAGCAAAAGGCAGATCTTCTCCACCAGGAGGCACTAAAGAAGTGTTTCTATCGCCAGAGGATTTGCGCACGGGAACCGATTCGCCTGTTAAAATAGATTCATCTATGGTTAGATTCAAAACCGATAATAAAACCCCATCGGCGGGAACCCTATCACCTTCTTTAAGAAAGACAATATCGCCAGGTACCACATGAGAGCCAGGAATACGTTTTTGCTCGCCATCGCGGATCACCAAAGCTCGGGGGCTAGTGAGATTATGTAAAGTAGCCAAGGCCTTCTCGGTCTTATTCTGTTGAAAAACCGTGATACCTAATAGCACAAAAACAAATGCTAAGAGCATTAGGGCATCTCGGGTATCACCTAATACTAAGTAGATAGCCCCAGCACCTATTAATAACAGGGACATGGGCTCTAAAAGGATGGATAAAGCAATACGCCAAAAGCTTCTCTTTTGATCCGTAGGAAGGGTATTGCGCCCATACTTTTTCAGGCGTTCAGCCGCTTCTGCTGAGGTCAAACCCGTATAATGTTTAGTATCAAAAAAAAGAGAATATGGCTTCATTTAACTGTCCTTAGATACAGCATTTGTTTAATTATTTTACAAAACTTTACCCTTTTTGAGGATAATAAAGTAGCAAAATTAACTAACTTCCCTTATACTTTTACTATATGAAACACATAATTAGTTCAAGTATGATGCTTTTCAGCATCATAACATCAGTCAGTGCTTCAGCACAGCCATCTAGTCAGGCTGAGCAAAAGGAAGATATTTTTTTTGATACCGTAGTGGAAGCCTATACCTATGGCTACCCTCTTGTGCTGATGGATGCTACCAAAAAAGTGGTAACCAACGTACCCGTTCCCGATCCTAAAGCACGAGCTCCCATTAACCAATTTAGTCATACCGAGTCTTTTCCTAGCCCAGATGACAAAGACGTGGTATCGCCCAACGCTGACACTTTATATTCTAGTGCATGGTTGGATCTGAGCGAAGAACCTATTGTCCTTCAACTGCCTGATACCTATGGCCGTTACTATTTAATGCCTATTTTAGATGCCTGGAGCAATGTGATTGCATCTCCTGGTAAACGCACCACGGGAACCCAAGCCGGTAATTACGCTATTGTAGGCCCTAACTGGCAAGGCGAATTACCTGAAGGTGTAGTCGAAATTAAATCGCCTACTGAAATAGCGTGGATTATTGGACGCACCCAAACCAATGGTGAAGAAGATTATGAAATCGTTCACCGTTTACAAGCTCACTATAAATTAATTCCTTTAAGCAGCTGGGGCACGGAATATATTCCCCCTAATCCTGTGCCTGTGGATCCCGACCAAGATATGGAAACGCCACCGATGGTTCAAGTGGATCAAATGGATGCAGAAATTTTCTTTAATACATTGGCACAGTTAATGGTAGATAATCCGCCAGCAGAAGCCGACTCACCTATTATTAAAAAAATGGAAAGCATCGGTATTGTTGCCGGTCAACCTTTTATGCTAGATGATTTTAGTGAAATTTACGAAGTAAAAATGAAAGAGGCAGTTTTTCACGCTAAACAAAACATTGAAGCCGGTATTGAAGGCTGGAACTGGGAAAACCATTGGCAGCTTTCACCCGTATTAGGCGACTACGGAACCGATTATATTAACAGAGCTACTGTGGCTATGTATGGCTTAGGCGCTAATTTAAAAAATGATGCAATTTACCCCATGGTGTTTAAAGATGCTAATGGTGAAGCTTTAACTGGCAGAAAAAATTATGTAGTTCATTTTTCAAAAGAAAGTATTCCTCCTGTTAATGCATTTTGGTCTTTGTCGTTATACGACGATGAACACTCATTTGTCGCCAATGAATTAAATCGATATGCATTAGGCGATCGGGATCCTTTAAAATACAATGAAGATGGTTCTTTAGATATTTATATTCAACATGATTCCCCCGGTGAAGATAAAGAATCTAACTGGTTACCGGCTGCACGCGAACATTTTAATTTGATTATGCGTCTTTACTGGCCTAAAAATGAAGTAATCGATGATGAGTGGAACCCTCCTGCCCTGATTTCAGAATAGCCTTCAGAATAAACTATTCTGGATGTGGACGATTCGTTCTTTTAATACCTCTTAACGTATTTTCTTCTTTAGGTTGTTGTGTTTCCACCGTTGCATGATGCGAAGAGGCATATTGTTTCACTAGCAGTGCCAATTCAGCTAAATTTTTACTCGTTTTAATGCCCGCCTCTTTTACAATCTCTTTACGAATATGAGCAGGAATTTCTAAATGTCCATTATGCTCTTGCAAGACACCTTTGTGGATCAATGCTTCTACTAATTTTTTCCTATCAGTATGTTGGTGTTCAAAAAAATGTTCGTATACGGTTTTACCTTCTTTATCTTTCCACAATAAAGAACCCACAGGATGTTTCTCAATCATTTCTACCACATGTTGAGGATGGTAATGCCATAAATGAGCCGCATCATGCAATGCCGTATGCCCTGCATGATCATGGTGCTGTAAAAAAGCATGGTGCGCTTCTGGTGTATCGAAACGTTCTGACTCCATTAAAAATTCAGATATTTCTTGATGATCATGCTCTACCGATAAATGCAAAGCGGTTTCACCTTCTACATTTTCTTCTGTTAATAATTCAGGTTCAATTTCTACCATTTCACGCACCACTTCTACATCTGCATCATGATGCGATATATATTCATGCAGCGCATTATTTCCATCAGCTGTATGTTTTTTAAGATGTTCTTGAAGGTGAAGTAATAGTTCAGGACTGTCATTTTCTTGATATTCGGCTAAGAGTTTTAATGTTTGCTCTAAATCTAAATGCACAGTGCTTTGATTTAAATTTTTGCTAAGCTGCATGCCATGTGCTTTAACTATAGAAGCGGGAGGTGGTTCAAGATTATCACCTTCAAACCATTGGTAAATTCGGTTAATTAGTTTTTTGATAGGATGGTGAGGTTCCACCATTAAAATAAGATAAAGAACTATCCCTGTAATTAAGATCCCAAGAGCAACACCAATAATTAGTTCGTTCGAAAACGTCATATGCCCTCTTTCGCTTTATGATCCCCACTAGTCAAAGTGGGGATAAGATGAGGTAAATTAGCGTTTCTTGTCCATTAATTCTTTAACAGCTTTTCCTAAATCGGCAGGAGAACGAACCGTATGAACACCAGCCGCTTCAAGAGCAGCAAATTTTTCAGCAGCAGTACCTTTACCACCTGAAATAATCGCACCCGCATGCCCCATGCGTTTACCAGCAGGAGCTGTTACACCTGCGATATAAGCTACCACAGGTTTTGTTACGTGTTCTTTAATATATTCCGCGGCTTCTTCTTCCGCTGTTCCACCAATTTCACCTACCATAATGATAGCTTCGGTTTGTGGATCTTTTTGGAATAATTTTAATGCGTCTACAAAGCTAGTACCCGGAATAGGATCGCCACCAATACCAATACAAGTACTTTGTCCTAATCCTAAATCAGTGGTTTGTTTCACCGCTTCATAGGTTAATGTACCAGAGCGTGACACAATACCCACGTAACCACGAGTATGGATGTGTCCTGGCATAATACCAATTTTGCATTCGCCGGGGGTGATAATACCCGGGCAGTTAGGTCCAATTAAACGTGCATTGGTGCGTTCTAAATAATATTTCACATCTAACATATCCAATACAGGAACGCCTTCCGTAATACATACAATTAATTTAATACCGGCATCTGCCGCTTCAATAATAGAATCTTTGCAAAAAGGAGCAGGAACATAAATCACAGAAGCATCAGCGCCTGTGGCTTTTACCGCATCATGTACTGTGTTAAATACCGGTAAGCCTAAATGAATTTGGCCACCTTTACCGGGTGTTACGCCACCTACCATTTTGGTACCGTACTCGATAGCTTGCTCTGAATGAAAAGTGCCTTGTTTACCCGTAAAGCCCTGGCAAATTACTTTGGTGTTTTTATCAACTAATACGCTCATGAGTTCAACTCCTTAAATTGGGTTATTTATTTGTTCACTGCAGCAATGATTTTTTTCGCTGCATCGGTTAAACCTTCTGCAGGGATAATATTTAATCCGCTGGCTTTTAGTTTTTCACGACCCAGTTCAGCATTATTACCTTCTAAGCGTACAACCACAGGAACGGTTACACCCACTTCTTTTACCGCTTCCATAATTCCATCTGCAATTAAATCGCATCGAACAATACCACCGAAAATATTTACTAAAATACCTTTAACATTTTCGTCTGATAAAATAATTTTAAAGGCTTCCGTTACACGTTCTTTCGTTGCACCACCACCTACGTCTAAGAAGTTCGCAGGATTTCCGCCATGCAATTTAATAATGTCCATGGTAGCCATCGCTAAACCAGCACCGTTTACCATACAACCAATATCACCATCTAAAGCGATATAGTTTAATTCCCATTCACGTGCAAGATTTTCTCGAGGATCTTCTTGGCTGGTATCACGCATTTTATTTAACATAGGTTGGCGATACATAGCGTTATCATCAATATTTACTTTACCATCTAGGCAAACTAAATTCCCTTCTTTGTTAACAATTAAAGGGTTAATTTCTAACAAACTTAAATCACACTCTTCAAACATTTTTACTAGACCGATTAAAATCTGAGTAAATTGTTTAATTTGATCGCCTTCTAAACCTAATTTAAAACCGATATCACGCGCTTCATAAGGCATAGCACCTAATAGTGGATCAATCGCCACTTTTAAAATTTTCTCTGGTGTGTGCTCTGCCACATGTTCAATATCCACACCGCCTTCAGTAGAGGCCATTACCACGATTCGACGTAATGCACGATCGACTACCGCACCTAAATATAATTCACGGGCAATATTAGAAGGCATTTCTACTAACACTTCACCCACAGGTTGCCCTTTTGCATCGGTTTGGTAAGTCACTAAACGACGTCCTAACATATCTTTGGCAGCAGCTGCTACGGCATCATGATTATCAACCAGTTTTACACCACCCGCTTTACCACGACCACCAGCATGTACTTGTGCTTTAACCACAAAGCGATCACCGCCTAATTTTTTTACGGCTTCTAACGCTTCTTCTGGGCTTTTAACCGATATACCTTTAGGTACAGGCAATCCATATTTAGAAAATAATTCTTTTGCTTGATATTCATGTAAATTCATTTGCGTTTCCTTTTATAAGTCTAATAACATGCGTGCAGGATCTTCTAACAATTCTTTAATCGTTCGTAAGAACGTTACAGAATCGCGCCCGTCAATAATACGATGGTCATATGACATAGCTAGGTACATCATAGGACGTATCACAACTTCTTTTTGTCCATTGGGGCCATTTTCGACTACAGCTCTGTCTTCAATTTTATGCATACCTAAAATAGCGCTTTGTGGAGGATTAATAATAGGAGTAGACAGTAATGAACCAAATACACCACCATTAGTAATAGTAAATGTACCACCGGTCATTTCTTCTATGGATAATTTATTATCGCGAGCTTTTTCAGCATAAGCTGATACTTGTTTTTCGAGTTGCGCTAACGTCATTTGATCCGCATCGCGAATAACAGGAACTACTAAACCTCTATCGGTTGAGATAGCCACACTAATATCAAAATAGCCATGATAAATCATATCAGTGCCATCAATACTCGCATTCACAATAGGGTAACGTTTTAACGCTTCTGTTGCTGCTTTAATAAAGAAAGACATAAAACCTAATTTTACGCCATGTTTCTTTTGGAAATCATCTTTATATTTTTGACGAATATCACTAACAGGTTTTAAATTAACTTCGTTAAACGTAGTTAACATAGCAGCATTGTGTTGCGCTTGCACTAAACGTTCAGCAATACGTGCACGTAAGCGAGTCATAGGAACGCGTTCTTCTGGACGAGCTCCGGTTAATGCAGGAGCCGGTTTTGCAGGTGATTGTACGGCTTGCTCTACATCCGCTTTGGTCACACGACCGTCTTTTCCAGAGCCTTTTACGTCTTGTAAATTCACTTCATGTTCACCGGCCATACGACGCACAGCAGGACCTGCCGTTACGCTAGTAGCTGCACTGGTAGGAGCGCTGGTACTTGCTGCTGCCTTAGATTCTGCTTTAGTTGTGTCTGTTTTAGAGGCTTCAGCGGGTTTAGATTCTGCAGATTTAGCACCGGCTACTGCATCACCTAAAATACCAATCACTTGTTGTGCTTTTACGGTACTACCTTCAGGCTGTGTAATTTCTTGCAATACACCATCAGCAGGTGCAGGCACTTCTAACATTACTTTATCCGTTTCAATATCCACTAAATTTTCATTACGTTTTACAGAATCCCCTGGTTTTTTATACCATTTAGAAATCGTTGCATCAGCAACCGACTCAGGTAATACAGGTACTTTTAATTCAGTGGTCATAACGTTTCCTCTTTAATATTAATTTTTTATTTCTTCAATGCATCTGCCACTAAAGCGGCTTGCTCTTCTAAGTGCGCAGATAAATATCCAGCCGCAGGTGAAGCAGATGAAGCACGTCCTGCGTAAATTAAACCTTGGCCTGATAATAAACACATTTCTAAACGGTGACGAATACTTAACCATGCGCCTTGATTGCTTGGTTCTTCTTGGCACCACACCACTTCTTTAGCTTTAGGATATAAAGCAATGATTTGAGATAATTCGACTTTTGGAAATGGATAGAGTTGCTCTACACGTACAATAGCAATATCTTCTTGTTTATTTTCACGACGTTTAGCCAATAAATCGTAATACACTTTTCCGCTGCAAAGCACCACTTTACGTACACTTTCAGGCTTAATAGGATCTATTTCGCCAATGACTGTTTTAAAGTCACCTTCGGCTAATTCATTTAAAGTAGACACAGCCAATTTGTGACGTAATAAACTCTTAGGTGTCATTACAATTAATGGTTTACGTAGCGGACGAATCATTTGTCTGCGTATCATGTGATACACCTGAGCTGGTGTAGAAGGTACGCATACTTGAATATTATCGCCCGCACATAATTGCATAAAGCGCTCTAAACGTGCAGAAGAATGTTCAGGACCTTGGCCTTCATAACCATGAGGTAATAACATAGTAAGGCCGCATAAACGTCCCCACTTCGCTTCAGCTGAGGTAATAAATTGATCGATAACTACTTGCGCACCATTAGCAAAGTCCCCAAACTGCGCTTCCCAAATCACTAATGAATTAGGATCGGTACTGGCATAACCATATTCAAATGCTAATACCGCTTCTTCAGAGAGAAGAGAATCATAAATAGTAAATGTACCTTGATCTTTATCTAAATGTTTTAAAGGAACATAAGGCTGATTTGTATTTTGATCATAAAAAACTGCATGACGATGCGAGAATGTTCCGCGGCCTACATCTTGTCCGGTAATACGCACAGGCTTTTTATCTTCTAATAAAGTGGCATACGCTAAATTTTCTGCAAAACCCCAATCAGCAGGAATTTCGCCTGCGGCCATTTTTTGGCGTTGCTCAACCATTTTTCCTACTTGAGTTTGTAATTTAAACCCTTGAGGCATAGTGGTAATTTTTACACCTAACGCTTTTAAATCTTTCAAAGGATATTGCGGTGATAACGTACTCATCGCTTTTTCTACAGAAGCCTTGTTCAAAAACGGCTCCCAATCAATAATAAAAGGGGTTTTGCCATTAGGAACAATTTGTTGCACTACGCAATCGCCTTTATCTAAAGCTTTTACATAATCATCTTGTAGCGCATTGGTTTCTTGCTCAGTCATCACTCCTTTGGCCACTAATTCTTTTGCATAAATAGCGCGTGGAGTAGGATGTTGTTTGATGGTTTGATACATCACGGGTTGAGTCACAGAAGGTTCGTCTGCTTCATTATGCCCATGCTTACGATAACAAATTAAATCGATCACGATATCTTTAGCAAACTGCATACGATAATCAATAGCTAATTGTGCAATAAAGACAACGGCTTCAGCATCATCAGCGTTCACGTGAAAAATAGGTGCTTCAACCATTTTACCAATATCAGTACAATAAATAGTTGAACGAGCATCTTCTGGATTGCTGGTAGTGAAACCTACTTGGTTATTAATGACCACATGAATAGAACCACCGGTTTTGTATGCACGAGTTTGCGACATACTAAACGTTTCCATCACCACACCTTGTCCTGCAAACGCGGCATCACCGTGGATTAATAAAGGTAATACGGTTGTGTGTTGTAAATCATCCTGAGTACGATCTTCGCTTATACGATCTTCTCTGGCTCGCACAGAACCTTCTACCACAGGAGAAACGATTTCTAAATGTGAAGGATTAAAGGCTAACTCTAAATGCATATTACCAAAAGGTGTTTTGATGTTAGAAGAAAAACCTTGATGGTATTTAACGTCACCACTGCTTAAATCATGACGATGTTTACCTTCAAATTCTCCAAATAATTCTCTAGGCACTTTACCCAAAATATTAATTAACACATTGAGTCGACCACGATGCGCCATTCCTATCATCACTTCTTTAAGCCCTTTTTCAGAGCCGTATTGAATCAGTTCATCTACAAAAGGAATTAAAGCATCTCCACCTTCTAGAGAAAAACGTTTCTGCCCCACATATTTAGTATGCAAATATTCTTCTATACCTTGTGCAGCGGTTAAATCATTTAAAATGCGTTTTTGTTTTTCAGTTGAAAATAATGTGGAGCGATCAGTATTTTCAAAACGTTGACGGAACCATTCTTCTTCTACTGAACTTGAAATATAATAATATTCAGCACCAATGGTTCCACAATAAATGTGTTCTAGCTTTTGTATAATATCGCGCAATGTTGCACGTTTAAGACCATCTAAACCATTAGCATCATAAACAGTATCTAAATCAGAATCTTTAAGCCCGTGGTAACCCAATGTTAATTCTGGAACCGTAGAAATTTTCATTAAATTCAAGGGATCTAAAGTGGCTTTTAAATGACCGTGCATGCGATACGCTTCGATCAAATCTACCACATGTGTTTGTTTACGTTCATGATCAACAGCAACACCTACATCGCTCGCTTTTAATGCCCCTGTTTCTCCCAGCGTTTGGCCAGGTCTTTTTTGGGCATATGCCAACATTTGTTCTTGAACAGGATGATGAGGCACTTCTAACGAAGGATTGGTTTTAGGCAATTGATCAAAGTAGCGACGCCATACCGGATCCACTGATTGAGGATCCACTAAATAGGTTTCGTATAAATCGTCTAAATAACCCATACTGCCTGCATTTAAAGCAGACGTTTTTAAAAATTCTTGCATTAAATCTTTTGACATCTTGCGCTACACTCCACTGCCCAACATTTCAGTTTTGATCTTATTGATCGCTTCCGTGGGATTTAAGTTTTTTGGACACACATCAACACAATTCATAATCTCGCGGCAACGGAACACACTAAATGGATCTTCAAGATCTTCTAAGCGTTCTTGTTTATGGTCATCACGGCTATCGGCAATAAAACGATAAGACTGTAATAAACCTGCAGGACCTACGAATTTATCAGGATTCCACCAGAAAGAAGGACAAGAGCTGGTGCAACATGCACATAGAATACATTCATAAAGACCATCTAATTTCGCGCGATCTTCTGGGCTTTGTAAACGTTCAGTGGCTGGTGGCGGTTGATCGTTTTGCAAATAAGGTTTAATACGTTCGTATTGCTTATAGAATTCGGTTAAATCTACGACTAAGTCACGAATCACTGGCATACCAGGCAATGGGCGTATTACAATTTGATTGCCTAAGCTGGAAAGTGACGTAATACAGGCTAAACGGTTTTTACCGTTAATGTTCATACCATCAGATCCACAAACACCTTCACCACAAGAACGTCGAAAATTTAAAGTGGGATCTTTTTCTTTTAATAGTAATAATGCTTTTAATAGCATCATATCGCTATGCTCAGGTACTTCTAATTGATAATCCTGCATATAAGGTTTAGCATCTGTTTCGGGATTGTATCGGTAAACAGAAAATTTAATTGTCATATTCTTTTCTCCAATTAGTATGTCCGTTTTTTCGGTTCAAACGGTTTCATCTTTTCTGGTTTCATATTCACTTCACGATATACAATCGTTCCATCCGATAAAAATACCGTGTGCTTTAACCAATGTTCATCATCTCGTTCAGGGAAATCAAAACGACAATGTGCACCGCGACTTTCTTCACGTGCATCGGCACAAATTGCTGTGGCAATAGCCACTTCCATTAAATTTTCTAATTCTAAGGCTTCAATACGTGCGGTATTAAACACCATGCTTTTATCGCCTAATACGGCGTGATGTAAACGTTCACGTAAGGCTTCTAATTTTTTAACACCCGCTTCCATTACATCGGCGGTACGGAATACACCAAAATCGTTTTGCATAACGGTTTGCATTTCTTCACGAAGCTTATTAACATTTTCGCCTTTCTCTGCCCCTTTTCCATTAGACTCCCAACGATTTAAACGTTGTTCAATTTTTTCTAAACTTTTTTGATCAGGTTCATGGAAGTGAATATCGTCTTTACGTAAACGTTCACTTAAATGCAATCCGGCTGCACGCCCGAATACCACTAAATCTAATAATGAATTTCCACCTAAACGATTAGAACCGTGTACTGATACACACGCACATTCTCCCACTGCATATAATCCTTCTACTACTTTATCTTTTCCTTTTTTATCCACAGTGATCACTTGTCCGTGAACATTAGTAGGCACACCACCCATCATATAATGGCAAGTAGGCACCACAGGAATAGGATCTTTAATGGGATCCACATGCGCAAATGTCATCGCTAATTCACGAATACCGGGTAAACGTTCTTTAATTAACGCTTCACCTAAATGATCAAGTTTTAATAAAACGTGATCCCCTTTAGGACCACACCCACGACCTTCACGAATTTCAATCGCCATTGAACGTGCGACCACATCGCGTGAGGCTAAATCTTTTGCATTCGGCGCGTAACGCTCCATAAAGCGTTCACCATTTTTATTAATTAAATATCCACCTTCGCCACGAACACCTTCGGTTACCAGTACGCCAGCGCCTGCAATACCCGTAGGATGGAATTGCCACATTTCAATATCTTGCACCGGATATCCCGCACGTAATGCCATACCCAAACCATCGCCGGTGTTAATTAATGCATTCGTAGTAGAACTAAAAATACGCCCTGCTCCACCTGTTGCTAAAATCACGGCTTTCGCTTGAAAGAATTCTACATGACCATCTTCAATACATAACACAACTACGCCCGCCACGTTTCCATCTTCTGTGCGCACTAAATCCACCGCAAACCATTCATTAAAAAAAGTGGTTTTTTCTTTTACGTTTTGTTGATATAAAGTATGTAATAAAGCATGTCCGGTACGATCCGCTACAGCGCAAGTGCGCGCCGCTTGCTCGCCACCAAAGTTTTTAGATTGTCCGCCAAATCGGCGTTGATAAATTTTTCCGTTATCCATACGAGAAAACGGCATTCCCATATGTTCCAATTCGTAAACGGCTTGAGGTGCTTCTTTGCACATATATTCGATGGCATTCTGATCACCTAAATAATCAGAGCCTTTAATGGTATCAAACATATGCCACTGCCACTGATCTTCATCTGCATTACCTAAAGCAGCATTAATACCACCTTGTGCAGATACAGTGTGAGAGCGAGTAGGAAATACTTTTGAAACCACAGCAATATGAGTGCCTTGCTCCATTGCCATTTGATAAGCCGCACGTAAACCTGCTCCGCCGCCGCCCACTACTACTACATCAAAAGATCGAGTTAACATAATATTTTTTCTCTTCGTTGTTCTAACCGAATAATAAATAAATGCCCCACAGTAAATACACTGCGAGAGATAAAATAACCGCTACTTCTACACTGGCTCTGGCCCACACCGGTTTTACATAATCGGTGATAATGGTCCACATACCAATCCATGCATGAATTAATAAACAAATTAAAACCAATAATGTGTAAATACGAACACTTAAGCTAGAAAATAATTCAAACCAATCCACGAAAGTGACAGGGGAATTGAGAGCAAAAAAACCAATAAGAAAAAAAACATAAGAAGCCACTACGATAGAAGTGACTCGTTGAACAAACCAATCAGAAAGTCCTGAACGTCCGAATGCAGTAATATTTTTTACCATAACCACACTCCTACTAACGCAATCAATATAAAGGAAATAACCATCACGGCTTGCGCCCCTAAGCGCCCGCCTTGTTTACTATCTCCAATATGCACGTCCATAAAAAGATGGCGCACACCGGCTACCAAGTGATAGATAAGACTGCCCAGTAATCCAAAAACGACTAGCTTAACAAAAGGGCTAGATAAGATATCGGTCAGCTTAATATAGGTCCAGGGGCTAGCAAGAGACATCTGTAGCATCCACAGCATGAGAGGGATTAATAAGAATAAAACAACCCCTGACAGGCGGTGTAGGATAGAAGTGATAGCCGTAATAGGAAAGCGAATGGTGAACAAGTTTAAGTTCACAGGTCGTTTCTGTTTCACTATATAGTCCTTATGAATTTAGTGGAGTATTCGACCAATATTATAAGGCAGTTCGCCCTCTGGCACAATTGGGATCTGCGCCTAATACCAAAATCGAGCAATAAACCCACTAAAGTCTTAGCTGGGGGTAGAACCTGGTTTTTCGCAAGGTAATGCCGCCAGCGCATTTTTTGCTGTCGTTATATCTACTTCAGATTGGCTTGAAAACCCGTCTGCTACCCATCCACGATAAGGTTCATAAGCTAAAAGAGGGAGTGCAACCAAAGCCGCCCCTAAACGGATTACCGCTTTCCCTCCCAAAGCAGGCGCATTTCTGGCAGGCATGGCCTCTTTTGCACGATCCCCTTCCAATACAGATCTCAAGGAGTCTTTAATAGCTTTTTTTAACTGTTCTAATAGTTCTATAAATGGACCCGCTCGATTTACTTGGAAATCATTTATGGTCTTTTTTAGAGTCAGTTGTAACCCCGTATTTAATCCAATAAGATTCCCCGCTTTCAGATCTGCATCTCTATCTTGGGGGTCTTTTTTTACAAGCACTTCTAATCTAATTTTAGAATCAATAATGGGAGCCACAACCTCATCCAGTAAGCCTTGCATAAATCCATCGGTATACAATTGTCCTATCAACCTGTATTTATCATCATTCCCTTTGTGATCACGCGCTATAGTCTGTAAGACCATTTTCCACTGCTCCCATGCCTCAACACCTTTTTTCCAACTATCCCCTTCCCACTTCATATAACTGGGGGTAGTCAATGAAAGCACCAGCAATTTAGCCCTATCGTAATTAAGTTCGATCGCATCTACTATACCAATTGAATCTGCCTCTGCTGGATTACCAACCACGTCATTAATCTCTTTGAAACACTCCGCCGCTCCATCAACAGACTGTGCCACTTTTGAAGGGAAATACTTAGGGTCAAAAGGCGCTGGGGCTGTGGTTGCTGCTGCTTTCATAATCTTATACCTACTATTAATAATGGTTTAATGAGGCATATCCTACCATTTTCAGGTAGTTGCATCAATAAAACGCAAATGGGAGGTTTTAGGCGGCTTGAGTTACTTGGATATTGAGATGTAAACCTAGACGCTCTACTTCTTCTTGAATGGTAAGTCTTACAAATTGCACAGGAGACTCGCCCAGTTTCTTGGCAAATTGAGCAGCCATTTTTACACTGAGGGTTCTACGACCGTGCTCAAGATCACAAAGGTACTGGCGCGAGACACCCAATTTCTTTGAAAACGCTGCTAGAGACACTTCTTCAGATTCACGAATTGCCCATAATAAATTTCCAATGGTCAGCTTCTTTTTACTAATACCTTCTAAAGCAGCTAACGTTTTTTCCGTCATGCTCTTTGATTTTTTAGTACTCATGTTTATTAACCTCAATTATTTCAACAAAATGAACTCGACCCGATATATCAATCTTATAAAATGCTCGCCATGCCTTACTTAAGCGAATCGAATGCTGTCCTCTTCGTTTTTTTCCTTTTACAGGCTCATCATGATAACCAGGGATTTTTCGCGTTTGATAAAGACCATCAACCCCAACGCTTTCTACCCATTTTTGAAGCTTAACGACAATCTGCTTAGGCACATTACGTTTCAATGAATCTAAAACTTTATTTGAAATCGTTACCTGGAAAATATCCACGTTAACGACCGCCTGTACACTGCATTAGTGTACATCGAGCAAGTGCTACTGTCAACCATTGGTTTGCCATACATTCAGCCTCTTTTACTTAAATTAAATATATATTAAGCAAAAAGGCCATAGCCATTCCATAGGACATTAGCCATTGGTGAAAAAATAAATGGTGGGAGGGTTATGAGGGGCGTGAAGTACTTTGTATAGAAGGGGCTATTGGAGTATTGGCTCTTATTTGACGATCGAGGGTTTCTACCGCCTCAGCAGAGCGAGTCAGCATTTCTGAAAAACTACTCGTGGTAAAAGCACCACCCAATAAACCTTCTTTTTGGTGAAGCTCATCACTTTCCTTAATCAATTCTCTCGTTTTTCTAATATAGTCTTGTGTGCTTTTATCATTACCGGCTACAAATGGTCGTAATGCCTCTTTAACGTACCTAGCCACTAAATCATTTCTTTCTGCTGATGGTTGAAACAAACGATTCTCTTGTGCTCGTTTATATTCCTCATAAAAATCGATAGCGATTTTTTTCAGATTTTCCACCTTAACAGCATTTATAACAATCGTTGCAACTACCGCATCTGCACCTTTTTTATCTAATCGATCAAAATCAAAAAATAAAATATGGTTTTTTTCTGCAAATGATTTAGCATCATTAACAACAGAAATATCTTTAGTAACAACACCCAAAGCTATATCTCCCTGCTCTTCAGCAGGTAGATCAGAAACAGGTGCGTGAGAAACGGCAACTAAAGCAATAGCTATTAAACTATTGTTATTATTGGCTTCTCTTTTTTCTTTGAATGACAATATACCGTTTATATATTGTTTTACAGTTTCTGCTGAATTAAGATCTTTGGGATTAAAACAAACCACATAACCCAGAATATCGGGCTCATACTGATCAATTTCTTTTGGCACACGATTAAAAACTTCTACCTTATCTGTTTCACGCAATCTCAGATTAGCAGCAACATTCTCATTACCACCAGCTAAAGTGTTAAGAAATAAATCGGTGCCGTCTCCCATAAATGAGACAGGAATTTTATATTCAGTATTTTCACTTAAGGCATTGCCATATATGATATTTACAAACGTTAATCCACTACTAGGCATAAGTTACTTTCCATTAATTATCTATTATTAAGTCTAATTGATTGTTAGCTCAAAGAAAGTAATTTAGCTTATTAATCAGATAATTGGCCACATTTGACCTAATAGCAAAAACCAGGAGATAGGGCTTTAGGAGCAGTTTTGGGGATAATTTGGTATAATAATGGCATGACTATTCATATTAATACCCCTGAAGACATCGAGAAAATGCGTATTGCAGGCCGTTTAGCCGCTGACGTACTCGATATGATTACCCCTCATGTAAAGGCCGGGGTGACCACTGACGCCCTAGATAAGCTATGCCATGACTATATAGTGAACGTTCAGGATGCTATTCCGGCCTGTTTAGGCTATAGAGGCTATACCAAAACCATCTGTACCTCGGTTAATCACCAGGTTTGCCATGGGATCCCTAGCGATAAAAAGCTCAAAACCGGCGATATTATCAATATCGACGTGACCGTTAAAAAAGACGGTTATCACGGCGATACCAGTAAAATGTTTATTGTAGGCAAAGGCAGTATATTGGCCGAACGCCTAGTCCGTGTCACCCAAGAATGTATGTATTTAGGCATTCAAGCCGTAAAACCTGGGGCCCATTTTGGGGATATTGGGGCGGTTATTCAAGAACATGCCCATAAAAACCATTTTTCAGTAGTACGCGACTTTTGCGGCCATGGCATTAACACAGTTTTCCATGCCGAGCCTCAAGTGCTGCACTTTGGCGTAAAAGGCACAGGCGCCATGATGAAACCCGGCATGATTTTTACGATTGAACCCATGATTAATGCCGGCAAATCCGGCGTTAAAGTATTAGCCGATGGCTGGACAGCTGTGACTCGCGACCACAGTTTATCGGCACAATGGGAACACACTATTCTTGTCACTGAAACGGGCTACGAAGTACTTACGCTTCGCTCTGAAGAAAAAGGGCAAATATAAAATATTTGCCCTTTTTGGTTAGTTAGCCGCTGGCCCTGCAGATCCTGCGGCGGGAGCCGGAGGCGTTGATGATGGTGAGGAACCTGATGAAGCTAAACTGCTTCCAGAATTAGAAGCGAGACTGCCACTTCCTTTTTTCGGATATTTCTTTTCCAACACATCAAAAGGTTTAGCTTCTCTACTTACCAACACATTCTTGTAGTCTTGAATGAAACTATCTTCTCGAACATAACCGTGTTCATTTACAAAATGATCTCTTTCATCTGCTGTGACTACTCTAGGCTCGCCATATTTATTATAAATTAAATCACTATCATTTAATGGTTCACCACCCACTGAAAGTTTCTTCAAATCTTTTAATTTTCTGTCGGGAGCAACATATACGATACCCTCACAAACAATAGGACTACGGAATAAAACACCCAATACAGTCCAATGATCTCCGTCTTCAACACCTACCCCCATCATGGCGTGTATCACAGGACTACTCGCTGCCTTGGTTTTATCCGTACTCGTTTCTAATATTTTGTTAGGTTCTTTACGTATTATTCCACGAGTAAGGTGTTTAGGTTTGCGTAATGCTGCCACCATAGCATTTTGCACACCCTCACTTTCTAATACGGCAGGGGTTTTAAGCTTATCAAAAATCACTTCAGCAAAATAAACAGCTAATTGTCTCGCTCCTTTCCCAGATAGTTCCAAAATTTGAGGAGAAAAATCTTCGGCAACTCTTTCTGCAGCCGCTACGCAAATTAATTTAAAGTCACGCTCCCTTTCAGGCTCTGACAAAACCTGCGAGATTCTATCGTATTGTCTCTCGGCTTGAACCCGCATATAACGTTTATACACTTCATTAGCCATGGTCACCAATATTTGAGCAACAAATGATCCTGCTGCAGAAGCACCTGTTACATCCGTCATTCCACTCGCCGCCGCACTGACAGCGCCACTAGCCACTTTACCTATCAATTGCACCAAGGTTTCATCAAGAACTAAGTCTTTTAAATCAGATAATTTTTTAACTAAATCTCCAGATAAAGCAGCAACAAACTCGCTTTTAACATCCGTGCCCCATTTTTTACTCGTATCAAAATAGTCGAATATTCTTTTAATACCATCCAGCTGCTCTTTAAGATCAGCCATATCTTTTTCTGTTCTCTCTGCTGACGCAGCTACTTTTGCATCTAACCTTGCAACCATGTCTTTCAAATCGGTTAAATGATGCTCAGCCATAGCAAACATAATTTGAAATTTTTGAGCCTCTACGGCGACTACTTCTGCAGATTTTGCTCCTCCTGATCTTAAGGTGGAAATTTTGTGCGCGCAATCAAAAATGGCTTGCTCTTGAACCTGAGAAGTAGCAGAGGCATTATCTGCTATAGAAGCCAGCTCATCTTTTTCTCCCTTACTAAAATCTTCAGACTCTAGAAAATAATCCATGCCTCTCAAACTTTTTACCATTTTTTCTACGATATCTTTATCGGCTATCCATTCTTTTAAGAAAAATAACACTTTTAAAAAAGCATTCTCAGAAGCAAGGCTAAGCACATGATCACCCCGACGATTACGAAGAGTTAAAGTAGCTCCTTCTCGCGCAAGTAAAGATAATGCATCCACCGGATTTTCTAATTTAACCGCTGCCTTATGTATCGCGGTATTGCCATGAGAATCACGAGTATCAATATTAAAACCCAATTCATATAAAACTTTTAATGCAGTTTGATTAGCATCTCTAGCTGCTTGGAAATAAGCATCTACAATCCACTCATTGGATGGAGGGTTATTATAAATATAATCCCATGTTGCATCTGCATTGCCTGCCGATACCATTTTATATAATACATTCTCTTCATCGACTGAAACCACTGTTCCAATTCTTACTACAATGGTAGAAGGTGCTACCGGTCTAGGTACAATTTCAGGTTCAACAGGAAGCACAAAGCCGGTAGAAGGTATAACGTATGGTGTAACTTCAGGTTCGATATCCGCAGGTTCTGGAACGTTTGAAGGACTCGCAGGTACTACAATATTTTCTGAATCAGGAGCTGCCGTATCTGTAACAACGGGGGCTTCTCCTATTTCCGCCAACATGTTAGCCAACGCATCATCCACGCTTCTTGCTTCTGATTTTATTGCTACATGCTCCAACTGTGCTGCTTTATACTCGGCTTGTAAAGCTGCCACACCTTCCACTCCAGCGGCAGGATCCACAACAATAGTAGGCGTAACAAAAGTTTCATCAACTGCCGCTGCTTCTGCGCTTACCACGTTGCTTGTTTCTGCAGCATTCGCAGCGGCTACAGAAGTGTCAATAATGAGAGGAACAGGAGCCGCTATGGTTTCGGCATTTGCCGCAGACTCGGAAGTAGCAACCACCACCGGAATAATACCAGGCGCATCACTAAACTCTTTAATTTTTCTACGTAATCTCAACAATTTAGCATGATTCTTTTTCGCTTTATCACTGGTTTTTTGAAGGCGCTGCTCTAGATCAGTCAACGCAGATAATCGGGCATCATGTTCATTTTGAAGTGATTCTCTTTCTTGTTTTTCAAAAACTAAACGACCCTGGGTAGATTCTAATCGATCATAAAGTTCTAAAGCTTCCTCATCTAAGGTTTTAACTTCCTTTTTATATTCACCTAGTAATTTTTTATAATTTTCATTTGCTTTCTGCTCTTGTTCAAGCTTTTTCGAAGTATCAGTCAGAGTAGCTGCTAATTTCAAATTTTCATCTAAAGCGGCGGTGTATTTTTCAACAGCTTCATCCATCTTAGCTTTTGCTGCTTCGCGTTCTTGATTAGCTTTATCTAATTTTTGTTGAGCCTCATCTCGCTCTTTTTTCAAATCAAATATTTTTACTCGTTGTTCATTAATTTTAACGCGTTGATTTCTAATCTCTTGGCGCTGCGCTATAATTTGTTCACCTTGCGCGCTGATAGTCTCCTCATGTGCTTCTAATGTTACTCGCAATTCTGTGGCTTCTTTAGCGGTTTCAACCGTAAAATTATTTAACATATCTGACAATTTTTTTAAAGCATTCAAAAAATCGACTAACATTTTGTCGTCATAGGTTCCCTCCGGCAATAAGGGTTTGAAAAAACCGACCTGACCTCTACTAGATCCCACATGCGTGAGCATTTTGTCAATAATACTTTTCCAAAGATTAACGAACTCTAAAAAACTTAATGCATTTTCAGCCGGTTTATACCCTTCCGTTAGAAAAGGCTGCGCATCTGCTAAAAATATTCTCACAGGCACAGCAAAACCGTGCATATGTCCTATGTGTTTAAGAGTCGTTAGCTCACCACTCAACCGACTTTTTTGAGAAACCTCTTGTGCATCCGAACCTTTACGACTTGTAGGAATTTTGTATACTCCAATAGTCAGGTTTTCTAAATGATCGTCTGTAGCCAGTTTTACTAAACTACTTAATTCTTTTATCAACACTTTTTCGTTTGGCATTATTCATTTGCTCCCATCGTTAAATAGTCTTCCATTAATATTAAGCATTAAAAGCCGGATAATAAGCCTGTTTTTGAGGCGGTGTTGCTTTTCTCACTTGTGCAGATAGCTCCATCATATCAACCAAAGGTACAGGAACCGCTGTTTTAGCGAGTTCCTCTTGCGCTTTAGTCGATGTCCAACGATCAGCTGCTGTCCTTTTGCAAGAATGCTCTATTAGCATTCGCATGATCAATGGCGTATCTAATGGAAGGTTACGCATTAATTCAGCGGCTTCAGGTCTTTCCTGATCACGACGTTTATCTAGTATTTGAAAAAAGTTTACACTAGAAGGATAAACGGGTTTTTGGGTGGCTAACGCTACGATGACTAATCCAAAACTATACATATCAGAACGCTTAGTCAAAGCCTCACCTCTACAAGCTTCAGGTGAAGCATAAGCAACAGTACCTCGGATCCAATCACTTTGAGAACCAGCACCATTTTGTGAGGCAGCAGTAAAGATCGTATTTCCTATATCTTTTGTTAACGCTAACCCAAAATCGGCCACCTTCAAATGCAAATCCTGTCCCAATAAGAAATTCTCGGGTTTCACATCGCAGTGAACCATACCCTGTGGAATCCCAGCAATAACCAAGGTGTGTAGAACAACTATGGCTCCCACTATTTCCCTTGCAAATTGTAAACGCACAGACCAGGGAAGTGGCTGCGCTTGGTTATACAGAACATCTGCCAAAGAGCCCCATGCTAATTCAAACACCAAAGAAATAACAGCTTGCTCACGAACCTCATCAGAAAAATATCCATAAAATCCAATAACACTAGGTGATTTCACCATTCTCAGAGCTGCTATCTCTTGTAATGTCATGGCTTCACCCGCATCGTTCAACAACGGTATTTGTTTAAGCGCAACAGTTCCACCCGCTTTTCTTGAAACAGCATATACCTTACCAAAACCGCCTTTTCCTAGCATTCTGCCTTCCGTCAATGCTAACGTGTATTGGGCTTCCGCTTGTGTTTTTGTTAATTGGCGAGGTTCTTCTTCATTGCTGGCTCTTAACGCGTCTAATTTTACTTTTAACGCATCAGAACTACGTCTTTGTTCAGCCGACAATTTAGGAAATTGGGTTGGTAAACGCGTTTGATCTAACCAATAACGAGCCATGATGTAATTGCCATCAGCAAAATTACTTTCAAGCAAAGCTACCTGGGCATTAATATCGCCCGCTTGCGCATCTATTACTTGGAAATAATTTCTCAAGAATAAATCTGAACGGTTAACATACGCAAGATAGTCTTTCTCAAACCGAGTGGCTAGCTCAGTAAAAGTAGTTTCAAAGCGCACTAGTTTAATAATTCTTAGCACTAAACTAGTTACGGCTTGCTTAGCAGCCAGCCACTCTTGCTCCGCTTTCACTTTTGCTTTCAAACCGATCACACCAGGTGTGGTGCCTACTGCAGGAGTGCCATTTATCGCAAGATGGTCCACACGAATGGTATACTCATTACTGGTTTTCTCTGTGTTCAATCTAGCGCGTAGAGTATTTCTGCGATCTTCCTCTAATCCACCTTGATTATCAATTTCCCTATTTCTTTCGTTGATATCACTTACTAAAGCATCAATCTCTACCTGCTTTGCATCACGCCGTGTTATAAGAGCTGCTCTTCTGTCCACATAACCTTGTATAATTGCAAGACTCGCTGGCAGATGTCTTGTTTCAACCAAAATATCTACAGAAGCTTTCGTGGCATGATAAGGGTTATATTTTAAATTAACATTTAATGAGCCATTATTACCACCTGCATCAGTCCATGTACTTCCAGCACTGGTGATATCCGTAAACTCTCCATGCTCACCTTTTTTCTCGACTACCTGGCCATCAACCCGAAGACGATATTTATCTATTAGCCCTGAATAAGTGAAGGGTTGATTAAAGCTTATGCTCAAAGTCATCCACCACCACCACCTTAATGTATATTCCCAATTCTTCGGCTCTGCTTTCGCATAAGGGGGTTGATCCGCAGCGGGAACAGAGTCATCTCCTTTTAATACTTGAATTTTCGCATCAAACTGGCTAAGCCCCCATTGTTCTTCCCCTATCTCAGTATACAAAGGAGTTCTATATACAATCGGATTAGCCTGTGCATCAACTGGGAACCGTCCCTCTAGCTTTACTTTTTCTATTTCCGCGGCCTTAAGTGCAGTTTTTTTACTCTCACGCTGTATCTTAAGCTCATCTGTTGGATCGGCCACCGTATCTACTCCATCTAACTCACGATCTATACGTTGATTATCCTTAACTAACCTATCTATTTCTCCGAGTAAACGAGTAATCGCTGGTGTGTGCGTAGCATGTGCTTGTGTATGACTTGAAACTTCGCTCATAGTCCCAGCAAGCGCTTGTTCAAGCCTTCTTCTTGCGGGATCATAGACATTAAAATTAAATTTTTCTTTAGCAACAACAGTAGTATTCAATGCCAAGCGTTGTGTTACTTCTGTTCTTAATACAGTTTGATCCGCGTCTGTATTCATTAAAAAAATATTATCCATATTGGCGATCATCGCTGTCAAAACGTCTTTAGCAGCATTGCATCTATTAATATCATTCATTAATTCATTTAGTTCCCCTTCAACTTGGTGTTCAACTGCAGTTGCACCAGGGTTAACCACTGCATTTACAACTCTATAAAACCCTCTTCTTGCATCCAACACAAGACCCTCAGCCATACTTTGATTTATTTTTCTCGCTAGAGATTTGATCGTGTCTTCAAAAAACTCTATGTGCCCTTCAATTTGTGTTTTTATATCATCTTTAACAAGGTCGCGATCATCTATCCTTGTAAATACCCACAATAGAGGGAGCTCCTGAGGTTTTCTCAACAATTGGGTTAGTAATTCCAATAACCCTTGAAAATTTCCGTTTCTATCCAAATTGTTGTAATTAAATACCACTATCACGGCTTTAATGGTTTTAGCATTATGAACCGCAATTTCAGTTGTGATGGAGGCACAGGCTCGTTCTTCAATCTCTCGGTTATCATTAAGTCCTGGTGTATCACAATACTTAATCGTGGTTCCATAAACCGAAGGATATTGTGTTTGAGCAGCGATCCGATGGCCAATAACAGCAGCCTGATCATTAGGTGTTGCTAAATTTAGAACAGCACGCCCGCCAACTCTTGCTTGCCTCAAAGCATTGCCAACCATTGCATTAACAAACGTACTTTTTCCTGAACCAATCAATCCAACCACAATAGCAACATCCTCATCTTTTACGTCTTCTACTTTATGAACGCCTACCGCTAACAATTCATGCAATCGAGTTAAATCAAAACCTCCTGTAATAGGAGTCACTGCAGCTGCTCGCGCAGGTGCCTGTTGCGCTGCTGCGGCAGCAGCTGCTTGTCGCGGTGCTTGTTGCGCTGCAGCAGCAGCTTGTCGCGGTGCTTGTTGCGCTGCCGCTACAGCAGCTGCTTGTCGCGGTGCAGGGGCTGCTTGCTGAGCCGAATGAGCTGCTTGTGGAGCTGCGCTCGCTTGAGCTGCGGCTTGTTGCGCGGCGGGAGCTTGTTGTTGTGCGGAACCTGCTGTTGGTTGAACCATGATATTATTCCTTGTATTATTCTCAAACATGAAATACTAAAAAGAAATCGGAGACGAAAATATTACAACATCCTATCAGAAGGTAATGTCATTAGTAGATAGCTTATAACTGAATTAGCTACCAGAGATTAGCTTGCATATTTTTGAGCGATTAACCATTAAGAACTCAAAAGCAGATAAAACCATAGTCTTGCATTAATATTAAGCATTAAAAGCCGGATAATAAGCCTGTTTTTGAGGCGGTGTTGCTTTTCTCACTTGTGCAGATAGCTCCATCATATCAACCAAAGGTACAGGAACCGCTGTTTTAGCGAGTTCCTCTTGCGCCTTAGTCGATGTCCAACGATCAGCTGCTGTCATTTTGCAAGAATGCTCTATTAGCATTCGCATGATCAATGGCGTATCTAATGGAATATTACGCATTAATTCAGCGGCTTCAGGTCTTGTCTGATCACAACGTTTATATAGTATTTGAAAAAAGTTTACACTAGAAGGATAAACGGGTTTTTGGGTGGCTAACACTAAGATGATTAATCCAAAACTATACATATCAGAACGCTTAGTCAAAGCCTCACCTCTACAAGCTTCAGGGGAAGCATAAGCCGCAGTACCTCGGATCCAATCACTTTGAGAACCAGCACCGGCTTCTGACCCAGCAGTACGGATCGTATTTCCTATATCTTTTGTTAACGCTAACCCAAAATCGGCCACCTTCAAATGCAAATCCTGTCCCAATAAGAAATTCTCGGGTTTTAAATCGCAATGAACCATTCCATTTGGAGGGAATGTATGTAAAACAACTAAGGCTCCCACTATTTGCCTTGCAAATTGTAAACGCACAGACAAAGGAAGTGGCTGCGCTTGGTTATACAGAACATCTGCCAAAGAGCCCCATGCTAATTCAAACACCAAAGAAATAACAGCTTGCTCACGAACCTCATCAGAAAAATATCCATAAAATCCAATAACACTAGGTGATTTCACCATTCTCAGAGCTGCTATCTCTTGTAATGTCATGGCTTCACCCGCATCGTTCAACAACGGTATTTGCTTAAGCGCAACAGTTCCACCCTCTTTTCTTGAAACAGCATATACCTTACCAAAACCACCCTTTCCTATCATTCTATTTTGAGTTAATCCTAGTGTGTATTGCTCCTCTGCTTCTTCCTTCGTTAATTTGCGAGGATTTTCTTCATTATTTGCTTTTATCTCATCTAAGTGTTTTTTTACCTCATCACAAATAATTGTCTCATGAGGAAACAGTTTGCGCCTTTGTCGAGTTATACCCGTTTGATTCTGCGTTTGCTCTAGCCAATAGCAAGCCATTGAATCATTACCGGATTCGAAATTACTTTGAAGCAACTCTACCTGCGCGTTAATATTACCCGTTTGTGCAGCTTCTAGTTGGAAATAATTTTTCAAGGATAAGTCTGAACGCTTAACATATGCAATATAGTCTTTCTCAAACCGAGTGATCATATCAGTAACACTGTCTCCGAAACGAATCAGCTTGATTAATCTCAGCACTAAACTAATACGGGCTTGATTACTAGCCAACCACTCTTGCTCCGCTTTCACTTTTGCTTTTAAACCGAGCACAGCAGGTGTATTACCCGCTGCAGGTGTGCCATTTATCTTATTATTGTAATCTTCAATTGTAGTGTTAATATTTGATTTGTCGGTAGTAAGCGTGCGTCTAAGTGTCTCCTTACGAGTGGATTCATTAGTTATGGCGTTTATATCGTCTTCTAGTTGGCTAATAGCATCTGTTAACTTAGTAATTTCTTTCTGCTTATCATCACGCTGTGTTATGAGAGCATCTCTTTTTCCCATATATACTTTTATCGCGGCACGTGTCTCTGGTAAATGATTTTTTTGAACATGAATTTCTACTGATGCACTCGTATTATGCAATGGACTGTACCGAAAATTCACCGTTAATGAACTATCGGTACCACCCTGATCAGTCCATTGGCTTTGAAGTGATTTTAGATCGATAAACTCCCCATATGATCCTTTTGATTTATCAGGTACTCCATCAATGACATAACGGTATTTATCAATTGGCCCCGTATAAGTCATTTCCTGATTAAACTTCGTGCTCCATTCCATGGTTATAAAACTCCACCATGCATTTTGGAACTGCCAATTCATAGGGGTTGTTTTCGCGTAAGGGGTCTGGCCAAAAGCAGGCACAGAGGTATCGTTTTTTAATGCTTCAATTTTTCCATCAAACTGGCTGATGCCCCATTCGTTTTCATTTGCCATACTAGCATCAGTATATAAGGGAGTTCTATATACAATAGGACTAGCCTGCTTATCAACTGGGATCTGTCCTTCTAGCTTAGATTTTCCTATTTCAGCCTTTTTAAGTTCATTTTTTTTATCCTCACAGTTTTTTTCAAGATCTACAATTGCATCGTTCAGCGTATCAATATTAGCCAAATCCTTCTCTATACGCGTATTATCAAGAGTTAATCTATTTATTTCTGCCATCAAACGATCTACTTCTTCCATATGTGTCTGATGCACTTGCGTATGACTCGAAACATCAGCAATAATGCCAGAGAGGGTTTGTTCAAGCCTTCTTCTTGATGGATCATAATCATTAAAATTAAATTTTTCATTTTCAACAACAGTAGTATCCAATGCCAAGCGTTTCATTACTTCTTCTCTTAAGACAGTTTGCTCAGGATCAGCCTTCATTAAAAAAACATTATCCATATTGGCAATCATCGCCGTCAAAACCTCTTTAGCGGCATGGCATCTATTAATATCTCTCATCAATTCATTTAGTTCACTTCCAACAGGTGGCGGAACTACAGTTGCACCAGAGTTAGTTGCAGCTTGTACAAGACTATAAATGCCTTTTTTAATGTCAAATATCAAGCCGCTAATCATACTGCGAGTTATTCGTTGTTCTTGTGAAGCTATTCTTTCATTAAAAAAATCTAAGTGTGCTTGAATCTGGTCTTTTATATCTTCTTTATTCAGACTAGAATTTTCAATCTTCGTAAATAGCCACAATAGAGGAAGTTCCTGAGGTTTTCTTAGCAATTGGGTCAATGACTCCAATACTTCTTGAAAATTTCCACCTCTATCCAATTTGGTATAATCAAATACCACTATCACCGCTTTAATGGACTTAGCATTATGAACCGCAATTTCAGTAGTAATCGAAGCACAGGCTCGCTCTTCAAGAGTTCGATTATCATTAATACCTGGCGTATCACAAAACTTAATTGTAGTTCCATAAACCGCAGGATACTGAGTTTGAGCAGAGATTGAATGTCCAATAACAGCAGCGTCAGCGCTAGAGTCTGCTAAACTCAAAACATAACGGCCCTGCGTTTTCGTCTTCTTTAATTCATTTTTTACCATTGCATTTATAAATGTGCTTTTACCTACACCAATCAGTCCAGCAACAATAACAACATCCTCATCTTTTACGTCTTCTACTTTATGAACGCCTACCGCTAACAATTCATGCAATCGAGTTAAATCAAAACCGCCTGTAATAGGACTTGCTGCAGCTGCTTGCGCAGGTGCTTGTTGCGCTGCTGCAGCTGCTTGTAGAGGTGCAGGGGCTGCTTGTTGCGCTGCTGCAGAAGCTGCTTGTTCTGAGCCTTGTTGAGCTGCAGGTATTACAGGGAGAACCATTGCATTATTCCTTATATTATGTGAAGAAAGATAAAAAACGAGGTATTAAAACATCAAGACATTCTAACAAAAAATGAAATCACTAGTAGATAGTCAATAGCTTCAATATAGATAAGAGATTGACTTGTATCTTTTAAAGCCATTGACCATTAAGAACTCAAAACAGGATAAAAACGACGATGAGGTTCAGGCACGGTAGCTTTTATTCGATTCGACAATTTCATTACATCTGCGGGAGTTACTTCTACCGTGACACATTCTAACTCAGCTTTTGCTTTTGCAGCTGTCCAGCGTTGATCTGGCATTGCTCTAGAGCAATTTTCTATTAGTAATTTAAATATAGGAGGAACATCAAGAGGTAACATCTCTATTAAACCCGCATACTCCTCTACGGGTTCAAATCGTTTTTTATAAATGGGTTTAAAACTTAAACCCTCATATAGAATTTTTTGTGTCGCTATCACCCACGCGATTAACCCAAGACTAAACATATCTCCTGGCATTTCGCATATACCATCAAACGCTTCAGGAGCAGCCCATTTAACAGTTCCTGTCAGCCCTTTTGGGTTTGCATCTCGTAGAGATGCGCTTCTTATCTCATCACGACTATTATAAAGATTATTTACTACAGCTAAGCCAAAATCTGCAATAACTAAAACCAAATTTTGAGAAATCAAAATATTTTCCGGTTTCAAATCACAATGGACAATTTTTAAAATATGCAAAGCCCAAACTGCATTAAAAATTTGTTTCATAAATTGTAATAACAATGACCATGGCAATCGCTCATTATGGCCAAACAAAATTTGATCAAGAGAACAAAGAGCAAGCTCTAGCACTAAGGAAACGCTAGAACGATCACCTTCAAAAAAATATCCATAAAAACCGATCGCATCAGGTAGTTTGACTGCCTTAAGTGCTTTAATTTCACTCATGACTGTATTTATATCTGTATCTTTAGCAACAGATAATTTTTTCAGAGCCAGCCAACGACCTGTTTTCTTTTCCTGAACAGCATATACTCGACCAAAACTTCCTTTCCCTAAAAGATTGTCATCCATAGGAGGAAGCTCATATTGATCACTTGCTTCAGAAAGACTCCATTCTTTAGGCGTTAATTTATTAGGCTCAATCGAAAAGGGATTAAAATATGCTCCCAAAAGAGGGTCAATTTTACTTAAATATTCTATATATTGGGCTCTAAAATCCATGAGTAACTTTTTAAAACTAAATTCAAAAGGTATCATATCAGCTATTTTTAAAACCATATCAATAGATAGTTGGCTGTCACTAATAAAATTTTCTAATTTAATTATCCGGTCACGCTTTTCTTTAATCGTTTTTTCATTTTCCTCTATTGTTTTACTATTTTTACTTCTCTCCGATTCTCGGTATTTTTTAAGGTCGGATTTTTGTTTTTCATCATCAGTGTATTTTTTGATATTACCTTTAATAATTTGTATTGATTCGTTTACGTCTTTAATTTTATCCTTCAAAAATTCACTTTTATCATTTAAAACAGTTAACTGCGCTTTATACCGCATAATATTGGTTTGATTGGCCGGTATGTTTTTTTTCTGTAATTGAATGGTAACACTTGCGTTACATTCTTTAGAAGGTTTATACTTATAAATTGCAGATAAATTTCCACGCTTTGTTTTTTTAGGATCATCTGAAATTTGACTCTTAATAACCTTAAACTTCATAAATGATCCATTTTCCTGATCAGCCTCGAAGATTGCCCCATCAATTAGTCCTGTATAACTCATTTCTTGACTAAACTCCCAGAAAAGCAAAAAAGAATACCAAGATGGCTTAGATTCAAGCTTAGGTGTTGCGCTTGCATAGTAAATTAAGTCCTCTCTATCTATTTCATTAAGTGCATTTTGGTATTGTCTGATACCCCATTTCTTCTCTTCATTGACGGTATCCGGTGGTTTAAGAGTCGTAAGTTTTATAGCATACATATCCTCATCTACTTCATCATCTTGATATGAGTCGGAATTTATAGGAGGAATAATTTGTGCATCAATCATTCCTTCATCTATTTCACGTTTTATAGTTGTCCACCGCTCTAATTCTATTTCCTTTTTCCTCAATTCCTTATTAAATTCGACAATAGGCTCAGTTACTTTATTAGCGTCATCTATTTTCTGATCAAGGTCACTGTTTTCAGTTTTTAATCTGTCTTGTTCCTCGGATAAGCCAGGTAAATCTGATTTATCTCTTTGATGAGTGTCGATTGCAAGTGAGGTATCTCTTAGAATACGTATTAAAGTCTCTTCCAGATGTCTCATATCATTATCTTGCGTATTAAAATTAAAAGCATTTGTGGGAATAATTGTTGATAAATCAACTAACCGCTTAATAATTCCTTCTTTTAATTCATCTTGTTCGGCTTTTGCTCGCATTAAAAAAACATTTTCAGTTCTAACAAGGATACTTTCTAAAATTTCTTCAACTGCTTTTAGCTCTGAAAATTCCTTAATTAATCTTTCTACTATTGGATTATTATTGGGTTTTAAAATTCTTTTCGCTGTATCAAAACTAATTTTTATCCCTTGAAATCCCTTTAATTTATCTTCAATTTTACTAATTTTTTCTTTAACAAAGGATAAGTGGTCATTTATTCGCGCAAGCAGGTCATCATGAGTAATAAAAATATTATAAATCTTACTAAACACATATATGATGGGTGATTCTTTTGGGGCTTTCAATAGATCTGATAGTAATGTCACCAAATTCTGAAAGTCATCTCCTCTTGTTACACCAAGAGTATTGTAATCAATAACAACAATAATGGCTCTTATTGTTTTAGCACTATATATAGTGGCTTGTCTTAGAATAGATCCACACGAGCGTTCTTCATAATCTCGATTATCTCTAAAACCGTTAGTATCGCAATACAAAATAGGAGAAGTTTCTAATCCAGTCCCTGAGGCGCCCTTGTAAACAGTCGCATATTCAGTGCAAGTCTCTTTTCCATGTCCAATTTTGGCCGTATTTATACTTGTTGTATCAGCAACCTCTAAAAGAACCTCTCCAAATTTTTTTATCTCAACTAATTCTTTTCCTGTTAACACATTAACTAAAGTGCTTTTACCAGCACCCATATCGCCTATGACTAAGACAACCTCTTTATCTTTAACCTCTTCAATTTTCACGATTTGAGTTTTTAATAATTCAGACATGCGATCTAAGCTAAAATCTAGGGAAGTATTGAATGTAAATTCACTGGGTTCAGGAGCAGGCAATGGTTTATATATATTTGGCTCTCCCCTCATCATAATAATCACTCCCTAAATATCGGTTATAGATTAAAAATATTAGCACACCTCATGACAACATTGGGAATATTTCTTTTTGCTACCACAAGGGCAAGGTTGATTTGATTTAATAGAGATCGGGCTATGGGGAATTAATGTTCCTGAGGTGTAAAACCATTGGCCATTTATTTTTTTAAATTGGCTGCGTTCGTGTAGCAAATGCAATTGATCGCCGACAATATATCGGGCAGAAAATTCCACTTCATCTTTATCTGATCCATTTTTCTTACCCGCATCAATTACATTTAACCCACACCATTTTGTGTGATCAGCAGATTGCTTAGCGCTTTCTGAATCAAATCCTTCTGCCCCTTTTTCTGCTTGAGTGCTAGCAATATAATCCATATTTCCTAAGGTGAAAGCGGTATAACGAGAACGCATTAACTGCTCAGCGGTTTCAGTTTTTTTTTCAGTTTTTAGAAAAGGTTCGCAGCAAGATTTAAAAAGCTTTTTTGAACAGCAAGGGCATTCGTTTTTATTAGCACCTTTCACAAACCAACCTCATTTATTAAAAAATGTATTTGAAAGTGAAGAGAACCAGCATACTAATACCCATGGTAATAAAGATAGCCGATAATATCCAAGCACCATAATGGTTAGTTTTTTCAGATTTAATTTTAGACACAAATTTTTGCTCAAACCAATCCACTAAAAAAACCACACCTAAATTAACTACAATTCCAGCCACAATGAAAATTAAACCTAATAAAAAAAACTGCGCACTCACGTTTTTATTCACATCCACAAAAGGAGGTAGAAAAGCAATAAAAAATAAAGCCACTTTAGGATTCAAAATATTCGTAATCACACCTTGAACAAACACATCTCTATTGGTATCTTTTTTAGAAATTTTAGTTTTTACTTCGCCTTCAATGTCATTAGGTGAGGCATTACGAGAAGAAAAAAAGGCTCTAAGACCCAAATAAATTAAGTAAAATGCACCCACAGTTTCAATCACTCTAATGAGATGAGGATTAGCTGTTAAAATAGCCGATAGTCCTAATGTGGCCAGAACCACATATAAAAAAGTGCCCGTTTCTAAACCAAATACCGATACAATCCCTTTTATTTTTCCTTGAGCTAAGGTGCGAGCAGCAACATACAACATGCCAGGCCCCGGCGCAAATGCCAACGCTAATACTGGCAACATAAATAAGGCTAATGTTTCTAAGCTAATAATCATGAAGGTTTCCTCATTTTACGTGGAGATTCAGCCGTGCGTAAAACAAAATAACCTAACACACCCGACAATAATGATCCCAACAAAATACCTAAGCGATCATTATCCCACCCTAACATTCCCGTCGTATCAAAAGATAAAGAGGCAATAAATAAACTCATGGTAAAACCTACACCACATAAAACAGCCCCTCCATATAACTGACGCCAGCTGCAATTATGAGGTAGTTTTGAAAACCCACAACGAATTACTACCCACGAAAAACCGAATACACCTATTTGTTTGCCTAAAAACAATCCCATAGCAATACCCATTGTAATGGGATTTAAAAAATCACCCAATGTGGTATCGGTCAATACTATCCCCGCGTTAATAAAAGCAAAAACAGGCAGTGTAAAAAAATACACCCATGGTTTAAGTGCATGTTCAAATTTTACTAAAGGAGATTCGTGTTGATCTTTAATTTGATAAGGAATAATAAACCCTAGGATCACACCTGATAAAGTAGCATGTACCCCCGATTTTAATAGGAAAACCCACATTACCAAGCCCACCACCACATAACAATCAATACGTCTTACATTAAAATAGTTCATTAATAGTAATACAGAGATACACAAAGAGGTGAAAAACAAACTCAACCAAGACAAATGATGAGTATAGAAAAGAGCAATCACTGAAATAGCTGCCACGTCATCAAAAATTGCCAGCATTAATAAAAATAAACGTAAACTCAAAGGAATATGACGACTCATTAAAGCCAATATGCCTAATACAAAAGCGGTATCAGTAGCAGTAGGAATTGCCCAGCCTCTTGCGCCAAACAAGGTATCAAAATTAAACGCTAAATAAATTAAAGCAGGAACCACTACCCCGCCCAATGCTCCCATTGCAGGCAAAATCATTTGCTTTTTATTTTTGAACTGTCCAGCAACCATTTCTCGCTTAAGCTCTAAACCCACTAATAAAAAGAAAATAACAATCAAACCATCATTAATCCATAATAATAATGGTTTAGTAAGCCGCCAATGAGTATCAATAAATCCTACTGAAAAAGAAAGATCTTTTAGTTCGCTATAAATTTCATAAAGAAAAGGCTGATTAGCAAAGATAAGCGCTAAGATAGTAGCAAACATTAATAGTAAACCACTATATAAATCCATTCTAGTAGAATGAGAAGTAGGATGAGAGGAAGTATGGATAGGTCCAATGGACATAATAAGTGCTCTCCTTTGCGTTTATATGAACTTTTTTGCACATGATGCTCTAGAGAGTAAATTCTCTATTTCTCAGCTTCACGTATCGCTATATTAATAGGATGATGCTCATCCATTTTCTTTCTTTTCTCAGCAATAAGAGTATAGACAATAGGAACTACTACTAGCGAAAAAATAGTACCAATAGTCATACCACCCACAATAACAACCCCTAATTGCTGTCTAGCATATGCACCCGCGCCAGAAGCCAGTGCTAAGGGAATAGCACCTAATACCATTGCACCGGTGGTCATTAAAATAGGACGCAAACGTAAAGCAGACGATTCTAATACCGATTCTTTTAACGACATACCCTGCTCTTGCAGCTGGTTAGCAAATTCAGTAATGAGAATACCGTGTTTAGTAATTAAACCTATCAAGGTTACAAACCCGATCTGAGTGTAAATATTATTGGTACCACCGGTTAATTTAAGTAATAACACCGCACCAATAATAGAGAACGGAACTGTTAACATAATAATAAGCGGATCACGCCAGCTTTCAAATTGCGCTGCTAACACTAAATAAATAAATGTCAGCGCTAAAATAGTAGTCATTAACATCGTACCACTAGAATTAACAAAATCTAGCGTTTGGCCAGCCCATGAATATTTCATATTGCTAGGAAGCGCATCAGGCAATGCGTTTTCTAAAAACGCCACAGCATCACCTTGTGTAAAGCCAGGATTTAAATTAGAGGTTAAAGAAGCTGATCGTAAACGATTATAGTGGGGATAAATTTCAGCACCCACAGAATCTTTTACTTCTACAATTGAAGATAAAGGAATTGATTTACCCGTATTGCTACGAACATAAATATTTCCAATTTGGCTTTCGTTCTTTCTATCTTTATCATAGAGCTGAACTTTTACATCATAGTTTTCACCGTCGTAATTAAACTTAGTGATATTACGACCACCTAACATTAAGGCCATGGCTTGATTCACTTCGCTCATGGGAATACCCAAATTCGCAATCAGATCTTTATTAATAATAATATCGCGCTCAGGTTTATCTAAGTTAAGATCGGTTTGCACCATATTAAACATAGGGCTTCCTGCCATTTGAATTTTCAAGTTGTTAATCACTTCTTGAATTTCTTCGTAAGTAGCGGTTGCTTGAATTACAAATTCCACAGGATAATCACCGCCGCTAGTGCTCAACGAAGGCATTTCAGTTGCAACTACGATAGCACCCGGAATAGCTATGGTTTGTCGGAACAAGCCTTCTACAATTTCGCTTTGACTGCGATCACGCTCATCCCATGGTTTCAATTTAAGAAAAGAAATACCTTGGCTAGATTGTGGATAACCCACAATACCTACATAAGCGCTAAGCTCAGGTAATGTTTTATAAATTTGCTCAACTTGTTTTAATTGAAAATCCAAATAATCCACATTCGCTGCACGAGGCCCAATCATAAATATAACGATAGTGCCTTGATCTTCAGTGGGCGCCAATTCAGATCGCAATGAACTAAATAAAAATATTCCTAATACGGCAACAACACCAATTGCACCTAATACGTGAGCACGACGATCTAAAACAAAATGCAAACCACTTTGATATTGTTTTTTCAAACGATCAAACGTTTTATCCAACCAGCGAATAAACCGATTGCTCTCATGCTTCATTAAACGACTGCACATCATAGGCGATAAGGTTAAAGCCACAAAACCTGAAATCACCACAGAAGCCGCCAGTGTAAACGCAAACTCTTTAAATACATCGCCCGTTAAACCAGGAGTAAAACCAATAGGAGCATAAACAGCCGCTAAAGTAATGGTCATGGCAATAATAGCAAAACCAATTTCGCGGCTTCCCTTAAACGCTGCCGCTAATGGTTTCATGCCCTCTTCAATATGCCTATGCACGTTTTCCAACATGACAATTGCATCATCCACCACCAAACCAATAGCTAATACTAAGGCTAATAAGGTCATGGAGTTAATGCTGTATCCCATCGCATAAATTAAGGCGAAGGTACCAATAATACAAACCGGAATAGTAATAATAGGAATAAGCGATGAACGTATAGAGCCTAAAAAGCCAAATACAACCAGCACGACTAAAATAACGGCTTCAATTAAAGTGGAATAAACACCATCAATAGAAGCGTCAATAAATACGGCTTTATCATAAACTACCGAATAATCCACACCATCGGGCAATGTTTTACGGGCATTCTCTAATAGTGCCGTTACATTTTCAGACATGGTCACAGGGTTAGCCGTACTTTGAGGAACAACAGCAATCATCACCACAGGCTCAAAATTAGCTCGTACAATTTCGCTTTCTTCTAAAGGCCCTAACTTCACATCCGCAACATCGCCTAAACGCACAAAATCGTTAGCGTCAGACTTAATAATAAGCTCTCCAAAATCTTTTACTTCAGGAACACGCGTTTGTGGCAGTAAGGTGTAATTACGTTCCTTACTTTTTATTTCTCCACCCGCTACGTTTACGTTCTGTGAGGTTAATACATTCGAAATATCACTAGGCGTAATATTACGTGCAGCCATACGAGCAGGATCAGGATAAATGCGCATAGAAAATTCACGACCACCTAAAATAGGCACCGTACCCACACCTTCTACTTGTTCAATACTCACTTTAATATTTCGGCGCACATAATCGGTTAAGGCCATATCCGACAATTCACCATTCGTGGTGAAAGCGATATACATAGTAGGGCTGGTATTAATATCGGCTTTGGATAAAACAGGAGTGTCTGCATCTTCGGGCAATGTATTAACCACAGCGCCCAATTTATCGCGCAGGTTATTCATACCTACGTCAATATCGTAGCCTTCTTTAAAATAAATACTGATAACGCTAGAATTATTTTGGCTTTGCGAAGTAACGTAATTAATACCTTCAACACCGGCTACCGCTTCTTCAATAACCGAAGTGATTTCATTTTCAATTAACGTACCATCAGCACCCGCATAAGTGGTAGTAATAGTAGCACTACCCACTTCCATTCTGGGTAAATCGCGTACTTCTAACCTAGAAAAACTCACCAAACCAACAACCACCATTAAGATGTTTATTACTAAGGTAAAAACCGGGCGCTTAATACATAAATCAGATAGCTTCATTTTACTTTTTCTCAGCTGCAGCAGCAGCTTCTAAACGTTTATGGGGATCTACAATTATTACTGGCACACCATCTCGTAATTTTTGTTGGCCTTGTGTTACTACCCAGTCGTCTTTTTTCAAGCCTTTGGTAATTTGCACCATACCATCTTTAAACGTGCTGGTTTGCACATTCACTCGTTTCACTTTTTTAATTTGCAAAGGAGGTAATTCATCGACTGGTTTTTTTAACTGCGCTGATTGCTGCGCGAGTATTTGCTCTTTTACACGTTTATCTAATTCAAATTCAGGATCGTCTTCGGCTAAATAAACACTCGCTCCTTCAAGCGCGTATACCAAACTTTCTTCAGGTATCACTAATGCATGTGTATCTAGATTTAACACTTGGCTCACTTGTGTTGATAAACCTGGCGCTAATTTATCGTCTTGATTTTCAATCAAGCCTTCTACAGAAATACTCCGTGTGACGGGATCCACTAACGGCGCAACATAATCTACTTCCCCCACAAAAACCTGATCAGGATAAGCAGTGGTAGTAATTTCTACGTCTTGCCCAACCGCAAGCATACTTAAATATTGTTCAGGAACCGAGTACTGCACTTTTAAAGTATTTAAATTAACGATGTCGGCTAGGTGTTGGCCTGGTGATACAAAATCACCTATGCTCACTAAGCGCGCACCTAAGCGGCCATTAAAAGGCGCTTTGACAATGGTTTTATCTAAAGCATCTTGAGCGGCCGTTACATCGGCTTGGCTTTCTTCCAAACGTGCTTTGGCTTGATCTAAAGCTTGTTGAGGTTGAGCACCACGTTTCACTAAATTCACCATACGATCATAATCCACCTGGCTTAAAGTGGCTTGTGCGTTGGCTTTTTGTAGATTGGCCGTTTGTGTAGCATTATCAATTACCATCAACACATCGCCGGCTTTTACGTTTTCGCCACCATTAAAATCAATTTCAGTAATATTGCCAGAAGTCTGAGCGGCAAGCTTAGCGATATCATAAGCACGCAAATCACCAAAAGCTTGAGCTAAAAGAGGCATATCGCGCTGCACCACTTGAACGGCCATCACAGGAATAGGTCTTACTAAAGAAGCTTCAATTTCAGCTCTCTTTTTTTGATAAAAAGAGTAGCCCATCCAAACCAGCAATAGAGCCACAGCCCCTATAAGCACTTTTTTCAGTTGTTCCCGGTTCAATTGGAACTTGCCCACTTGGACTTTATTAGGTAGTTGAAATCGCATTTGTTTATCCAATCAGTTAAATGGTACCATTATAAGGGTTATGGCTGTAATAGACTATGACCTTTACCTATTTTTACACTTCTAAGGGGACACGCATGTTGGACCAGTTAAAAGCCACTATTGAAGAGGCTTATCAGGAAAGAGATCAGTTTTCACCCTCAAACGCTCCATTAGGGCTACAACAGGCTGTGCAAAAGGTAATTTCTCTATTAGATAAGGGCGAAATTCGGGTTGCTGAGCCTATTCATGGCACCTGGCAGGTGAATGAATGGATCAAACAAGCCATTCTGCTCTATTTTCGTTTGCATGCTAATCAATTAATGACAACCCCATATACTCAGTTTTTCGATAAAGTGCCTTTAAAATATGCGCAAACTACCGAAGAAGAACTCAATACTCAGCGAGTGCGCATAGTACCACCTGCTCATGTTCGTATAGGTGCCTATGTAGGACCTAATACTATATTAATGCCCTCTTACGTTAATATCGGCGCGTATATAGATAGTGGCACCATGGTAGATACGTGGGCAACGGTAGGTTCCTGCGCGCAAATTGGTAAGAATGTACATTTATCGGGTGGCGTAGGTATCGGTGGCGTATTAGAACCATTACAGGCTAAGCCCACTATTATTGAAGATGATTGTTTTATTGGCGCTCGATCTGAAATTGTAGAAGGTGTAGTGGTAGGAAAAGGCTCTGTTATTTCAATGGGCGTTTATATTGGCCAAAGTACACGTATTTATGATCGTGCTACTGGCGAAATCAGCTACGGATATGTGCCTCCAGGCTCAGTGGTAGTTCCAGGCAATTTACCCAGCAAAGATGGAAAATACAGTTTGTATTGTGCTGTGATTGTTAAACAAGTAGATGAAAAAACTCGTTCTAAAACCGATCTCAACACACTTTTAAGAGACTACGATTAATGCCAAACGATATAAAAACTGCATTAGAATTAGCAAAAGAATTAATTTCACGCCCTTCTATTACACCACTAGATGAAGGCTGCCAAGAAATTATTGCAAACGATTTAAAAAAATCAGGTTTTACTATTACGCATTTACCTAAAGAAAAAATTCATAATTTATGGGCACGATATGGTAATGTTGAACCGCTAATGATATTTGCTGGCCACACTGATGTAGTGGATCCCGGCCCCTTGTCTTCATGGGAAACTGATCCATTTACACCTGTTGTTCGTGATGGAATGCTAATCGGACGAGGCGCACAAGATATGAAAGGCCCTTTGGCTTCTATGATTGTGGCAGCACAACAATTTGTCGAAATATATTCACAGTTTAAAGGTTCTATCGGTTTTGCGATCACCAGCGCTGAAGAAGGTGATGATTATGAAATGGGTACGCCAGTTATTGTGGATCATTTAAAAGAAACAAATCAATCGGTTGAATGGTGTGTAGTGGGTGAACCTTCTTGCTCTAAACAATTTGGTGATTGCATTAAAAACGGCAGACGCGGATCCTTACATGCGTTTGTCACTATTCATGGTGTGCAAGGTCATGTAGCTTATCCGCATTTAGCCGATAATCCTGTGCACAAAGCATTACCCGCATTAAACACATTGCATAATATTGAATGGTGTCATGGAAATATTTATTTTCCACCTACGAGTATGCAAATTGTTCACATTCAAGCAGGTAACAATAATGTAGGCAATGTGATCCCAAAAGATATACAAGTGCGTATTAACTGGCGATATTCCGCTGAACTTTCTGCTGCGGATATTCAAAAACAAGTTGAAAAATTATTAACCGATAACGGATTAAAATTTAGCATTCGCTGGGAATTATCAGGCGAACCTTTTTTAACACCTGCTGGTTCTTTAACGGATGTATTAAAAGAAGTAATTGCCGAAGAAACAGGCATTACACCAGAACTATCTACTTCGGGTGGAACATCTGACGGCCGTTTTTTAGCAAAACTAGGTTGTCAAACCATTGAATTTGGTAGTAGTAATAATTTAATTCATCAAATTAATGAACGAGTATCAGTAGATGAATTAGAAAAACTAACTCGTATTTATTTTAATTTACTCAAAAAAGTTTTTATTCAGGAGAAATAATATGAATGCCCCTTCACGTTACCAACGCTTATTAGGCACTGTGCGTACTCAAATAAAAGAAATGAATAGCGAAAAATTAGAAAAACGTATGCATCAAGATAATGATTATTATTTAATTGATGTAAGAGAAACACATGAATGGCATAAAGGTCGTTTACCCAATGCAAATCATATGAGTCGCGGCGTGTTAGAGCCGAATATTGAACGTTTTATTCCTGATCCAAATGCTGAAATTATTTTGTATTGCGGCGGTGGCGGACGCTCTGCGTTAGCGGCATTGTCTTTACAAAGTATGGGATATACAAATGTTACATCATTAGCCGGTGGTTTTGGACAATGGGTTCAAGAAGGCCACCCCATTATACAAACAGGCGCCGAAACAGGGTTACTATGAAAAAAAATGTAGTAGATCTGCAAGCACTGAACTGGCATTGGAAAACATTTGAAACTATGTCTGCTCGTGAATTTCACGATATTGCTAAATTACGTCAACAAGTATTTATTATAGAGCAAGCTTGTTTATTTTCTGATTTGGATGATCTAGATCCTATCACGCAACATTTAATGGCCACTCATGAAAACGAATTGATCGCTTATGCAAGAGTGTTAGCGCCACATAAGCCTAAAGATCCTGTTTATATAAGCCGGATCTGCACTGATATTAATCATAGAAAGCATGGTGTGGGACATGAATTGGTGAAAAAAGCGTTGGAATATATTCACAAATATTATCCCAATAAAGAAGTGGTTATTTCAGCTCAATCGTATTTAGAAAAATTTTATAATAAATTTGATTTCAAACCAATTGGAAAACCGTATTTAGAAGATGGGATCCCGCATATTGCTATGCATAGAACTGATTAATTTGAATTAATTTTTCTACCGGTTGCGGATGCCCCGTAATCATTCTGCCAATTACTAAATAATCACTGCCGGCTGCAATAGCGGCTTGCGGACTCATTGTGCGCTGTTGATCATCAGCAGGCGAATCATTTGCACGAATACCTGGTGTCACTAATAAAAAATCTTTTCCGCATCGTTTGCGCAACACCGACGCTTCTTGACCAGAGCAAACCACGCCGCCTAAACCTGATTCTTTTGCCAATAGCGCTAAGCGCTCTACTTCAGGTTCTACATTGGGCGGCAACCCTACTTCTTTGCACGCTTGACCATCCATGCTGGTTAAAATAGTAACACCAATTAAATGTGTAGCGTAGCGACGTTCTTTTAACATACGTGCGGCCAACTCCATCATTTGTCTTCCGCCTAAACAATGCACATTCACCATCCACACGCCTAAATCAGCAGCAGCAACACAGGCTTTTGCAACAGTGTTGGGAATATCATGAAATTTTAAATCTAAAAATACGGAAAATCCGCGCTGAACTATTTTTTTAACAAACTCAGGCCCAGCGGCCGTGAAGAGCTCTTTGCCAATTTTCAAACGGCATAAATCGGGGGATACTTCATCTACAAAGCGTAAAGCTTCAGAAGCGGTTGAATAATCTAATGCAACAATGATTTTAGGGGAAGACGAAGTTGTATCAGACGATGGCATATCCATGTTCATCCTGAGGTGATTAGTAAGCAAATGGTGCGCCCGGAAGGATTCGAACCTCCGACCACCAAGTTCGTAGCCTGGTACTCTATCCAACTGAGCTACGGGCGCATATCGCTATTGGACGGCCATCATTATTCCAGATTTACTAACTTAGATCAATCATTACCGTATAGGCCTACCTCCCACTCCCACTTTTTAGTTTAATACTATTTGACGCCTATCATTCTGTTATATATTCTTAATTATCTCAAACTGTGAATAAGGCTATCTTATGAAATGGCTAGATTTTCAAGCAAGCACCATCCTGTTATCAAAACTGGGACTTGAAATTCAAAGCTATGCCTTAGTTCTTCCATCAGAGGTCTCGTTTTTTCTTTTTAATCCTGTTGGAACAAGACCACAAGAGATGGATATCCGGGAAGAATGGGATAGAAAAATTGAAGAAGGATATATCCCTCTCATACAGCTTTCTTCTCAGCAATCTTCGAATGAGGATATTATTAAAATTGTTAATTACCTTATTTCGTCGCAATATTTGGCTGAACGTTCTGAAAATAATATTAAATTTTTACAACTTAACCCAGGAAAATCCCCTATTGATTTTCTTATTGGTTTACTCAACATTTATACCGCTGTGATCAAAGATAAAAACTTTTTACCCATTACTATTCCCATTGAAATCATGAGATTTATTAGACAAAATGTTAGAATAAATAATAGATTAGAGCCGTATAAGAATTGGATTAATGAGCTACGCACTTATTTAAATCAACTTTGGCCAGGCAAAAACGATTTAGACGACGGTTTATGGGCGGTTTTGGTATCTCTCTCTCCTAAACCCAAAGAACTTCTCGATTTAAATACGGCTATTTATAATATGTTGGCAGAACATGAACATGTTTTATATCGTCCAAAACCATCACCACTACTTCCATTTCAACGCCCTACTATAGATTTTACAAATACTTCTTCTGCTGCAGATACTTCATCCCCTATTCCTACTATTATCGTATCAGCACCTGGTTATCAACCACCCAACAGAGTTCTAACGCGAAGAAGAGGATTGCCGGGTAGAAGGGTATTGTCGGTTATAAGAGAAAAAAGTCGCTCTCCTAGCCCTAGTAGAGTAGTAAGCCCTCTTCATAGCCCAAAAGGATTGTCCGGTGTAAAAGCATGCAGCCGCACTCCTAGCCCTAGAAGAACCCCCATTCATAGCCCCCCAATAAATGAAGTTAAATCCCCTCCTATCCCAGCAGATGTATCCGCCTTTATTTTCCCATCGTAAATGTGTATCCTACTAACCCTCAATCGAATTTGATTTGGAGAGATGGCCGAGTGGCTGAAGGCGCTCCCCTGCTAAGGGAGTATGGGACCAAAAGTTCCATCGAGGGTTCGAATCCCTCTCTCTCCGCCATATAAATAAATGAAAGCATGCATGCTTTCATTTATTTATCAGGTGAAACGGGTTCAAACCCTCGAATAAAATAAGTGGTTCGACAAAACGGCAGGACTGCCGTTTTGGACGCGCAAAGCGCGCCCGAAGGGCGAGGCACAGGATGTGCCGAGTCAATCCCTCTCTCTCCGCCTATAAAAAAGTATTTCTAAATTATTTTATATAGATTGCCACGGACGCTTCGCGTCCTAGCAATGACGAGCTATACTTCCCTCATGATCACCCTACGAAAAGCACAAGAACGCGGACATATACAAAACGGCTGGCTCGAAAGCTGGCATACCTTCTCATTCGGCGAATACTTCGATCCTCACTACCGTTCATTTGCCGACTTACGCGTCATCAACGAAGACTTCGTTGCCGCAGCCGCAGGCTTCCCTACGCATCCGCACAACAATATGGAAATCATCACCTATATATTAGAAGGCAGCTTAGAGCACAAAGACTCCATGGGTACAGGCTCTGTGATCCGCCCTGGTGATATACAAAGAATGAGTGCAGGCTCAGGTGTTACGCATAGCGAATTTAATCCCTCTCCGACCGAAAAAACACACTTATTACAGATCTGGTTCTTCCCCGATCAAAAAAACATCGAACCCAGTTATCAACAAAAAACATTCTCTGCTGAACAAAAGCGTGGTAAATTTTGCTTAGTAGTTTCAAAAACAGGGCGCGATGGTTCTATATCACTTAATCAAGATATGAACATGTCTGTAGCACTACTCGATGGAAAAGAAACCATAGAATATCCCATCAAACCCGAAAGAAAAGTATGGATCCAACTCGCCAGAGGCGAGGTCAATGTAAATGGTCTTTCACTAAAAGCCGGTGATGGTGCCGCAGTTGAAACAGAAACCAGCCTACTCTTCACTCAACCCAAACAAGCCGAAATCGTTCTCTTTGATATGCAAGCCTAAGCTTTCATATTAAATCAATCTTACCCCTAGGAAAGTCTGAATAACATGGTAAAATAGCCGCTTCATCTTCTATCATAAGGCTTAAAGCTATGAATCGATCAATACGCCGCACTCCACGCTACCTGGCCTGCTTTGCTATTTGTTTAGGCTTAAGTTTTGGTACCGCAGCACTGGCTAGTGCCAAACAAACTGTAGGCGTTAATGAAACCATCACTATTCTTCCTGAAAATATTCGCCTGCAAGCTAAACTCGATACCGGCGCAGACACTTCTTCACTAGATGCTCGGCATATTGAGTTCTTCACTAAAGACAACAAAGAATGGGTACGTTTTAAAGTAATAAGAGCGATAGATCAAAAAACACATTCATTTGAATATCCTGTTTCGCGCCGCGCTAAAATTACCTCTCGAGTGCCATCAGAAAGTATTCCAGGTAAAACGCACCAAAAACGTCCTGTGATCAAAATGGATATATGCATTGGTGACCAGCACAAAACCATCGAAGTCAATTTATTTGATCGTTCTAATTTCAAATATCCTTTTTTATTAGGCGCTTCAGCCTTAAGTGAATTTGACTATTTGGTAGATGTGCAGTCTAATCACGTATTACCAAACAAATGCACCGTTTCGACGGCTAAATAAACAACTTACTAAGAGATAACCACGTGTACAACAGCAAACATCTCCTTACCCTAACCTTCCTTCTTATTACCCTAGGTTTGGGCTTATTTTTATATAAATTTTTATGGTTAGGCCTGCCATTAGCACCCGATAACCAAACACCTATTTGGAGCATAGAAGCCAAGCTAACTTTTTATGCAAGCGATCCTGTTCGCGCTAGTTTTTTTGTTCCACCCGATCAAGAAAACTTTAAATTATTTGAAGAAAACTTTGTGACCGGTGGTGTTTATGGTGTTAACACACCCACCACACAAAGTGGACGCAACCGTTTATCTGAATGGACACGCCGCACACCCAATGGCAAACAAACGCTTTACTATCAAGCACTCATTTATAAAACCGGTGATGCTTCTGTTACTGCAGGTCCTGGACTTACTATTTCTCCTTCTACCTTAACCGGTGCAAAAGCGTCCGCCGCAAAAACCATTATTGATAATACTTACGCCGCTTCTTCTGACAGCGTGAGCTTAGCAACAGGTGTAGTAAAACAATTACGTAGTAATCTAGATGGAAATACTAATGTCTTTTTACAAGGTGACAACTCCCCTGAAAACGTAGCGCGCGCTGCTGCTGAAGTATTAAGAGGCCGTGTTATTGCACAACTAGTTCATGGTATTTATTTGCCAAAAGATTTACATCAGCGCACAGAAGTGGTACTGGCCGATTTCTTACGCATTTTCGATGCTGAAAAAAATGTATGGCATTACATTGATCCTGCTACCGGGCGACAAGGTTTACCAGAAGATTTTTTTGTATGGTATTACGGTGAAAAACCCTTATTAGAAGTAGATGGCGGCCGTAGTCCTAGCGTATCTTTTGCACTGAGCAAAGAATTAAAAAACACCTTACAACTCGCTAACCGTAATGAAGTGCGCAGCCAATCGTGGATGCTTGATTATTCTTTATTTAGCTTACCGCTCTCTACTCAATTAGCTTATCAAGTACTCATCATGATCCCGCTAGGCGCTTTAATTATTTTAGTCGTAAGAAACATTATTGGTATGCCTACCTTCGGAACTTTTATGCCCGTGCTAATTGCATTAGCTTTTAGAGAAACGCAATTAATTCACGGTATTTTATTATTCAGTTTTATCGTAGGTATAGGATTGGGCGTACGGTTTTACTTCGAGCAATTAAAATTATTATTAGTACCGCGATTAGCCGCGGTGTTAAGTGCAGTGATTTTAATTATTTTAGTATTAAGCGTGATCAGTCATCGCTTAGGATTAGACATTGGATTATCGATTGCTATTTTCCCTATCGTTATTATCACCATGACTATCGAACGTATGTCGGTAGTATGGGAAGAACATAGTGGATGGGAAGCGATGCGCCAAGGCGCAGGAAGCTTGTTTGCTGCTTCACTCGCTTATGGAGCCATGAGCAGTGAGTTTATTGAACATTTATTCTTTGTATTCCCTGAAGTGATTTTATTTATTATTGCAGGCATGCTCTGGTTAGGTCGTTATCGTGGATATCGCCTGTCTGAATTATTTCGTTTTAATACATTGTTTGAAAAGGCAAAATGAATCTCTTAAATACTTACAAACAATTACAGCACGCGGGTATTCTTGGAATGAACCGGCGAAATGCAGATTATATTACTTTATATAATCCACGTAATAAATATCCTTTAGTGGATGATAAACTCCGCACCAAAAAACTTGCTCAGGGCGCCAACATTGCTGTTCCTGAACTTTATTATTTAGTAGAGCACGAACATCAAATTGCTGATCTCGAAACCGTACTAAATCAACATCAAGATTTTGTGGTAAAACCAGCACATGGTAGTGGCGGCGAAGGAATTGTAGTGATCAGCGGCAGACGTGGTAATCGTTACCAAAAAGTGAATGGCACTTTTATGTATCAAGATGAACTCAATCACCATGTTTCTAATATCTTAAGCGGTATGTATAGTTTAGGTGGGCATCCTGATCAAGCACTCATTGAATATCGCGTAGAATTCGACCCTCTTTTTGAAACCGTCAGTTACCAAGGCGTTCCTGATATTCGCGTGATTGTCTTTGTGGGCTATCCCGTGATGGCGATGGTACGTTTACCTACCCGAAATTCTCAAGGCAAAGCAAATTTACATCAAGGCGCCGTCGGCGCTGGTATTGATTTAAAAACCGGCAAAACCATGCATGGGGTTCTGCATAATCATCTGGTCGACCATCACCCTGATACCGGCAACCCGATTGCTGGATTACAAATTCCTGGATGGCGAGCATTATTAGAGCTCTGCGCCCGCTGCTACGAACTCACAGGCTTGGGCTATTTAGGGGCTGATATTGTATTAGATCGGAATAAAGGGCCGCTCATGCTAGAGCTTAATGCTCGCCCCGGTTTAAGCATTCAAACTGCAAACCGCTCCGGTTTGGTTCCCCGCCTAGAATTTATTGAAAAACACCGCGATCCGTCGATTACCCCTGAGCAGCGAGTAGATTTTGTGCTGAAAAACTTGGCCGATTTCCCTACTATCCCTTAGGCAACCATTGACTACCAGACCCATACCCGATATTATAGTCGGCTGAATTTAGAGGAAATGTATTATGTTACGTATTCGTTTAGCTAGAGCCGGCGCGAAAAAACGCCCTTTTTATCACATCGTAGTAGCCGATCAACGTCGCCCTTTAGGTGGCCGTTATATAGAGCGTATTGGTTTTTATAACCCTATTGCTGCTGGTAAAGAAGTGCGCTTAAAAATCGATCAAGAACTATTAAATCAGTGGAAAGAAAAAGGCGCTCAACCCACTGAACGCGTACTAGAATTGTTGCAAAATATTGCCCCAATTGAAAAAAGTGCAGCCGCCTAATAACACCCCCCGCTCTCTTATCACCATTGGCCGTGTATTAGGCGCCTTTGGTGTTAGAGGGTGGGTGCATCTCGCCTCATTTACCTCCCCCGAAAACAATTTATTTACCTTAGCCCCTTTATATTTAAGCCAAGGCCAAACAACACGCCCTATACATTTAAAAGCTCACCAAGCGCATCAAAAAGCCTGGGTGGCACAATTTGATGAATGTACCGATCGTGATATCGCATTAGCCTGGAGAGGCGCTTATATTCAAGTATCACGCGAGCAGTTGCCGCCGCTACCTGACAACCAATTTTACTGGGTAGATTTAGAAGGCCTAGAAGTAATCAATATGAAAAACGAAACCTTAGGCTACGTGGACCATTTATTTAATACCGGCGCCAACGACCTGATGGCCGTTAAAAAAGACGGTAAAGAAATTTATATTCCTTTTATTCCGCCCGATGTGGTTAAAAATATTGATATAGAGAACAAAGTTATTACCGTAGATTGGGGCAATGAAGATGAGATTTGATATAGTCACTTTATTTCCAGAAATGTTTACTGCCATCACCGAATATGGCATTACTCGTCGTGCCGCCTCAGAAAAATTAGTAGAGCTCAATTACTGGAACCCTCGTCGTTATACCCAGGATGTGCACCAGCAAGTGGATGATCGCCCCTATGGCGGCGGCCCTGGCATGGTTATGCAAGTAGCACCACTACGAGCAGCCATTAACGATGCGAAAAAAGCAGATCCGCGCCCTGCTCTCACCGTCTATTTATCCCCTCAAGGCACACCTATTACCCAAGAAAAACTGGTGCAAGTAAGCCAAAATCACGCCAGACTTATCTTAATTTGTGGCCGCTATGAAGGTATTGACCAACGTATTATCGACAGCGATGTGGATGAAGAATGGTCTATCGGTGATTATGTGCTTAGCGGAGGCGAATTACCCGCGATGGTACTGATAGATGGGCTAATACGCCTATTACCAGGCGCTCTAGGCGACACAGAGTCGGCTCTGCAAGATTCTTTTATGAATGGGCTGTTAGACTGCCCTCATTATACTAGACCGCCTGTTATTGACGGAGAGGCTGTTCCTGCTGTATTATTGTCGGGCGATCATCAGGCTATCGAGCATTGGCGATTGCAACAGCAATTAAGGCGTACCCTGCATCAGCGGCCCGATCTTCTCGCCCGCCTGCATCATTCCAGCCAATGGCCAGAATGGCAAGCCTTGTTAGAGGAAATGAAGAACCAGGACCAAGAGAATTAACATGAACATTATTGAACAAGTAGAACAACAGCAATTACGTCACGATATCCCTGAATTTAGCACAGGCGATACTTTACTCGTACAAGTAAAGGTAAAAGAAGGTAACCGTGAACGTTTACAAGCATTCGAAGGTATCGTGATTGCCAAGCGCAACCGCGGCCTTAACTCTGCATTTACTTTGCGTAAAATTTCGCACGGTGAAGGCGTAGAACGCGTATTCCAAACTCATAGCCCTGCTATTGCTTCTGTTAGTCTGAAGCGTCGTGGTGATGTGCGTAAAGCCAAATTGTATCACTTGCGTGATCTTAGCGGTAAAGCGGCACGTATTCGCGAAAAATTGGGTGGCAAAATCAGCACAGCTGCTGCTGAAAAAGCGACTCCTGAAGCTGAGTAAATCCCTGAGAAGGAGATATTGTGAAACACTTCACGATTATCTCCTTTTTTCATCAACCGGTATTCTTACCGTAAACGTTGTACCTTTACCTTCTACACTTTCTACTTGAATAGTTCCATCTAACTCTTCAATAAATTTCTTAACAATACTTAATCCCAAACCGGTTCCAGGATAAATACCTTCGTGCGAGGCGGTTAACCGAACAAATTTTTCAAAAATTAATTCTAGTTTATCCGCTGGCATTCCTATTCCTGTATCTGAAACTGCCATGTTCAAATATTTTTTATCTTTTTTCTCTTGTACAAGAGAAATATTAATAGTCACACCACCTTGGTTGGTAAACTTCAATGCATTACCTACCAAGTTTAATAAAATTCTTTCAATACGCATAGGATCTGAGATAATAACAGATGGCACATCAGATGCTGTATGAACATGCAAATAAATATGTTTTTCATCCATCAGTGATGAATAAGACTCTTCAATGTGTTTTAATACACTCCTCACATCCACTTCTTCTTTTTTAATAGACAAACTGCCTGCTTCAATACTCACCGCATCTAAAATATTCGTAAACATTTGCAAAATACGTTCGCCTCCGCGGTAAATCATCATCAAATGTTCTTTACGTGTTTTATCATCTTCCGTTTCAGATAATAACTCTGCCATTCCCATTACGTTCATTAAAGGATTTTTTAAATCATGGCTCATGTTTTGAATAAATTCTGATTTAGCCCAGCTCGCTTCTTCAGCTTTTTTCTTTTCAATCGCTAATAATTTAATCGTTTTCTTTTGCTCAGTAATATCAAATGCCGTTCCCAGCAAACCCACAATATCCCCTTTAGAATTTCTCAATGGAACTTTCGCCGATAAATAAGTACGCGCACCATTTGCCGTATCAGGGGTTTCTTCAATAATAATTTCTTTTCCACTTCTCATCACTTGATTATTTACTTTATCAATAATTTTGGATTGTGCTTTCCAGGGTAACTCAGCATTGGTTTTACCAATAATATCTTCACGTGCTGCTAAACCTGCCGCTTCTGCTTGCTCGTTATTACAACCTAAATACACATTATTGCGATCTAACCAAAAAATATGGCCAGGGGCTAAAGAAATAATACTATCCATATAATTATGAGATTCAATCAAATAATCAACTATAGTAAATTTCTTTAAAGGATTTTGACCGGTTATTTTTTTAAAAACAGAAGCTAGTTGTTTTAACTGTTTTTTATGATCATTTTCTTTTTTTTCTAGCTTTTCTTTTAAAAGGCGATATTTTTCTTGTAGTTTTTCTATCGTTTTTTTATGAGGCGAAGGGCTTTTTCTGGTTTTACTGATTTTTTTAGGCATTGTTTCCTCCATGAAACGTCTGCGCTTAATTAAGTGATCTTGACGACTAAAAAGCCTTGATCCGAAGAAATCATATCGCCATTTAAATATAACTCATTTAAATAAGGCGGAATTGAATGATACACAAAAAGAGAAGACTTTACCCCTAAAATATGAGGTACATCCTGAAACAAAGGAAACTCTCTTAAAAAATACTGTACCGCTAAATCGTAAGCTTTACCAGTAAAAGACGTATCTCCTTCTTTATTATTAAGCACCCAAGAACAAGTAGAAAGGCAATTATTTCGAAATATAGGATCAGTGTCAAATCTTACCAAACATTCTTCATACAAACGCTTGTAATGTGGATTCTCATATAACCCAGAAAGAGAAATAAACATTTTTGCTGCATCAAGATCACTAATCCCCACCTCGTTAAACGCTCTAAATACTTTATTTCTGAGATAACTATCTTGTCTGCGTGTTTTTTGCAGTGCCTTCTCTTCCGTATATCCCTTGGCCATTAACGTAAAAACCGAAATATTATCCGGAACAAATATATGCATATGCTCAAAATTATCTAAAGCCCAACGGATTAATATCACCAAGTTTTCTATAGAAAAATAACTATTAAAAGGGCTAGCACCAATAAAAACATGATGTTTGCCCGCATAGATCGAGGCTGATTTTTCACCAATGGGTAAAATTTCTAAACCATGGGGGTTTAAGCTCTGAATTAAAGTGTTCAAAAAATATCCAATATGTATAAAAGTATGTATATTAGTGAAGTATCAGAGTAAGGTCAATAAAGGTAGCTTGCTGAGATATTTAAAATTTCAAGCCTATTTACCATAAATAACAACTCACAAATATATGTAGACAATTGATTTTAAATATAATTTTTCTATCCACTGGCCAAATTGAAAGAAACTTACCCTCTTATATCAGCAAGATATCTTACATTTATTTCAGCTATAGACTACAGCAACCTAACTACCATTTAAATATAATATCTGATAACATATTTTTTTGAGAAAGAGGATTGCCATGGCTAATGCCCCCATTTCAGCAAAAGTTCTTTTAGTAGAAGACGACCCGGTTAACCAGATTGTTATTAAGGGTTTACTTAACCTTATAGGATGCGACGTCACTGTTGCTAGCGGCGGTAAAGAAGCGCTCGCACTACTCACCGCACCCAATGCACCTTTTGAAGCTGTTCTTATGGATATTGGATTACCTGATATTAATGGAATGGAAGTAACACGACAAATGCGTGCGTCTGATAGCAAATTGCGCAATGTCCCTATTATTGCGTTAACAGGACATGTAACGAGTAAAGATCAACAAGCCTGTTTAGATAGTGGTATGAATCGTTTTGTTAGCAAACCCACCACTAAAGAAATATTACAAAAAGAACTTAACGCTTTATTTTCTGATGACACGATGTAAATATTGATTCATCTCTATTTTATTATAAAAACTAAAAAAATTCTCAAATGTGAATTTTTAAAATAAATTTAGTGATTAAATAACTACTTGTTATCTATGCATTAGGCAAAATATTGCTATCTGACTTAAAAAATGATAATGTTGATGTGGGATATTGTATTTTTTGTTTGTGCGTTTTTTGCTATTATCGTTGGTAGCATGTAAAAAATAACTCACGTATAATGCCAATTACTTATCTACCAAAAGATAGGATGAGGCATGTATAAAGAAGTTATCACAACAGTTTAGGTAATAACTCAAGCGAATGACTAAAGAATTTTAAATGATGATAAATGAAGCTTTCAAAAACATAAAAGAGAGAGAAAAGCAGGCTGCTGCTGCAGAACAACTTCGAGCATCCGCTGCAGCTACTTCTGCTCATACTGCGCCTTTTGAGGATACCTCTGGAGAGCAATCTCCTCCCTCTCTTACTGCTGCTTTTTCTGACTCGAGTAGTGACAGAAGTAGTAGAGACCCTTCTCCTCCTATCAGGGCCATTATTCCAGTGGAAGTATTAGATGAAACGGGTCAAAAAAACATTCCTGATGATGATCTATTTCGTAAAACGCCTGTTATTGTTGCGAGCATGGCTGGCAGAGGGATAGATGCAACCTCTACGCGTTCTCCACAAAAAACCTATTTTAACTCACCATTGTTTCAAGCTTATATCACTTATTTTAAAGAACGAAACTTATCTCCCAAAGTGGGGATCGCTGACCATTTACAAATCTGGAATATACTACGAGCTTATTTTCCTGGTTTTCACCTTAATCATGCGTTGTCCTTAGCGAGAGATTTATCTGTTCAAATATCTAAAGCAAAAATAAATGTTTTAAACAATGAAATGACCAGACGAAGAATTATACTTTCGTCAGAAACAGATTTACCTACAGGTTTTGATGAACTAAGACAAGACATGCATGAGTTAGATATCAAATTGCATGATGATCCTAGACTCGAAACTCAAAGAAATCCTTTACCAGACATGGATTGGGAAGCTTTTATTAATGCTTTTGCTCCTCACCTTTTAACCAATACCATATTTAATGCTGATAATGTGGTACTTAATTCAGCTGCAAGCACTGATCTTTTAGCAAAAGTGCTTGAGTACTTGCGCCCCTATTTTCCCAGTGAAGAAAATTTATACACTTTTTTAGCTATTTTTGATCCCCAAGGTGCAGAACTGATTAATGACAGAAGGGGGCAGGACTGGACTAGTTTTAGTCAAGTAGTCACTCCCATTATCCAACGTTTAACAAATTGGCAATTACTTTACACAGCTTTTGCATTACCATTAGCAACACAAATTGTTCGTCTAGATTCTTATCTCTACCGACGAAGTTTTAAAACCACTATAATTGATTCTGCATTTGGCCATCATGGCAGCTGGGAAAGGGCTTATTTATCAGATGATTTTGTTACCGCGCAAGAAGTGGTTCGCACTGGATTGAAAAATGGCAGCGCCCGTTTTGATAGATGTGTAATCAATGGATCCCTAGATTTTCAAACCAGCAAAGTTTATAAACAAAATATACACCAAGCTCCAACAGAGCATAAACGTGCTTATGAAATAGCCATAACAGATTTCACCCGAATTTATCAAATAACCGAAACAGCCATGTCAGTTTTAATGGCAACACTCATCGATGGCCCTAAAAGATTTTATTATCCTAAACCATGGACATCTGGCAATCAAGAATTTTCATTATACGCTTATCATGCGACTGCCCCTATGTCGCCACCCGTACAATTTGGTGTGATTAGAGAAGTAAAAGTGTCAGAAGTAAAACTAGGTAGAACAAACAAACAATCAAAAAGACTCTCTGGCGAGATTAAACCACTTTTACCTGAGCATAGAGCCTCATCCACTCCCATACCGGTTATTGCTAGGATTGTTCAACAGGATGATAGCATGCGACCTTCTTCTTTCCCGGGGATGCCTGTGTTTTCTGAGTCACCTCCAAGCATGACTAGTGGTTTTGGTATGGCTCCTCCAGTGGTACAGGGCGCACCAGATCCCGGTGCACCTCAAAAATCTCAAGCACAACAACAAGCTAATGCCACTCATCAGTCAGTTTATGGATTCCAGAGCGTCCCTGGAGTCGTAGAAGTTCACCATTACCATCATACAACTGTATTTGTGGCAAGGCCTCCAATGCCGGGCGATGCAAAAGACTACTATGCTGCCTATCCTACTATGATGATGCAAGGATATACACACCAAATGATGCCGCCTGGAGTTAATCCACAGATGGGTTATCACGCCATTCCACAGCCAGCGGGTTATCCGCCACAAATCCCTTATGCATCTATGCCACAACCGGTCTATCCGCCACAAATCCCTTATGCATCTATGCCACAACCAGCATATCCGCCACAGATGCCTTATGCATCTATGCAACCGGGATATCCGCCACAGATGCCTTATGCGCAAGCAGTATACGCCGTGCCTACCATACCCAAACCTCCTACACCGGACGCATGGTCAAATGCTAATGAAGATGAAGATGAAATGCAAACTAATGATGTTCCACCGCCGCCACCTGATCTCCCAAGAACTGCTGATCAACCAAGCTAATTTTTGACTGAGAAGCAGGAAGTTCAAACGGTAGATAACAAGAAAAAATAGAACCAATACCCAGTTGGCTTCGAACTTGAATACTTCCACCTAATTCTTTGATAAATTGTTTAACAATATTGAGTCCTAAACCTGTTCCTCTATATTGTCCTTCATACGATCCACTAACACGAGTAAATTTACCAAAAATAAATTCTAATTTATCTTCAGGGATCCCAATACCCGTATCAATCACTTGAATTTCAAGATCCACACCGTGCTCTTCAGTACAAGAAATCACCATTACTTTAATAGTAATTTTACCTTGATGAGTAAATTTAATTGCATTGCCTACTAAATTAAGAATAACACGCTCTAAGCGTTTGGCATCGCCTTCTAAAATAGTAGGCAAACTATTATCTATAACAACTTCTATTCCTAAACATTGTTGTTTCAGTTGAGGTGTCACCATATCAACAACAGATCCTATAATCTGCCTTATATCAAAGGAAATTTTTTCTATCTCCATTCTTCCCGATTCTACACTAGCAAATTCTACAATTTCATTAATAAATCCAAATAAGCGGCCTGCTGATTTATTAACAGCTTCAATAAAATCTCGTTTCAGCGGATCGGTTTCTAAATGTAATAACATATCGGAGCCGCCAATTATACCATTCATAGGGGTGCGAATATCATGGCTCATATTTTGAATAAATTCTGTTTTAGCGCGATTAGCTGCTTCAGCTCGTTCCTTTTCAATTTTTAATGATTGCTCTGCACGAATTCTGGCGGTAATATCAATAGAAATACCTAACAAACCAGAAACCTCATCGTCATTATTAAATAAAGGCACTTTATAGGTTAAATAAATCGCAGGAACACCATCAGCATTAATCCCTTGCTCTTCTTCAAAACAAATCATTCTTCTGGATTTCATTACTTGTTGATCATCTTGAAAAACACGATCGGCCATCTCTTTAGGTAATAAATCATAAATATTCTTACCAACAAATTCACTTCTAGAATTAGCTTTAAACAGTTTTAAAATTTCTTTATTACAACCTAAGTAAATACCATTTTTATCACACCAATAAACATGGCCCGGCATTAAATCAATAATATTTTCTAAATATTTTCGAATATTGATAACATAATATAAAAGTGATTCTTTAGTATTTAATGGCTGCCCTGTGATCTCGCTATATAAACGAGCCAGTTGATTTGTATTTTCAACGAGTTGTTTTTGATATTCATTATTTTCAGGTGAAAACAATTCTGAATTAATATTTTTAATATAAATAATAACGCCAATGATTTCATTTTTATCATTTTTAAAAGGAGCACGGTGCAAGCTGCAGAATAATAAATTTCCGTCTGCATGCTTCCAGATTTCTTGACAGTGACTAGTAGTGCCAGAAGCAATAACAGCACGATCTTCTTTTTCTACTTCTTGTTGTTGATCATCTTGAAAAAAAAACGTATTGGGTTTCCCTACAATATCGTTTTTATGAAAAAAACCAAACGAATGGAGGAATGCATTATTACATCCTAAAAAAACGCCATGCTTATCTTTCCAAACAACAGGGGTGGGGATGGCTTCTAATAAATCAGAAACGGAAGGAAATATCATATTTTTATTATCGGTAATAATAGTCATAAATAAAAGAAGGACATTGTCCGATAAAAGTAAGGTGGTAACCTTATCATTTTAACCGAAAAATAGAATAAAAACACTATAATCTTATACTTAAGTTAAGAAGCTCAGATGTTTTATTTATCAATAAAAAGAAATAAAAATTTATGGTAAAATGGTTGCATTAGTTTACTCACTTCACGAAAAGGATCTTTATGAAACATCTATTTTATACAGTTACCCTACTAAGCTTATACGTAGGCTCGGCTATTGCCGCACCTACCGCTGAGACGCTAGAAAAAAACTGGAGCGAAGTATTATCAGGTAGCAAAATTAATCATATTGAAGCCTCCCCGATTGATGGCTTATGGGAAGTCGATGCAGGCGCTCATGTTTTTTATTCTAACGAGAAAGGCGATAAATTAATTTTTGGAGATATCTTAAGCCTTGATCCTAAAGAAGGTTATGTAAATCTTACTGAAGAACGCCGTATGGGTACCCGAATGGAGGCACTTAAAGCATTAAATCAAAAAGACATGATTAGCTATAATGCAAAAAAGTCTAAGCATGATATTTATGTATTTACCGATCCCGATTGCGGATACTGCCGTAAATTTCATAATGAACGTGCTGATTTACTAAAAGCGGGGATCAGCATACATTACTTAGCAATGCCTCGTACACCACCAGGCAGCCCTTCTTACAATAAATCTGTTGCCATTTGGTGCGCGTCTGACAGACAAAAAGCTTTAACTGATTCTAAAAAAGATGCATTTAAAGACGAAAACAAAACCTGTACTGCTGGCGAAAAGATTGTGGCTACCGATGTTAAACTTGCTAGAGAATTTGGTGCTCAAGGCACACCCACTATTGTTTTAGATACAGGTGAAGTAGTACCTGGTTATGTTCCTGCTGAAAAAATTATTGAATACTATAACGAAAATGCAAAAAAGACCTCTACCCAATAAAATAAAACGCATAGTGATCAAAGTAGGATCACAATTGCTAGTATCAAATGGAAAAGTACATTTACCTTTTGTGCGCGCACTCGTTAAACAAATTAGTGCGCTCAGAAGTAAAGGCATTGAATGTATTTTAGTTTCATCAGGTGCTATTGGCTGCGGCCGCTCTTCATTAAGACGCGCCTCTCAAACACTTAATCTATCTGAAAAACAAGCCGCTGCTGCTATTGGGCAAAGCCGTTTAATGCATATTTATAATAAAACATTTGAAACACAAAAAATCAGCACCGCCCAATTATTACTCACTCGTGAAGACTTAGATAATGAGAAACGCAATACGAATGCGAGTCACACCTTAAAATGTTTATTAAAGAACAAAATAGTGCCTATTATTAATGAAAACGATACCGTCAGCGTAGATGAAATTAAATTTGGTGATAATGATATTCTTGCCAGCCTTATTGGCAAACTCACTAAATCTGATTTGCTTGTGCTACTCTCAAGCACCAATGGCATGTTAGATCCAGCACATGAACGCATTAGCAAAGCGAGTATCAAAGACAAAACCTTATGGAAATGGATCCGTCCTGACAAAACTGCATTAGGAACGGGTGGAATGGAAAGTAAATTATTAGCCGCCAAAACCATGAGTGAAATAAAAAGATCGACTATCGTTGCTGATGGCAAAATTCCTGATGTTTTAATCAAGATAATCGATCAGCAAGATATCGGCACCCTTTTCACCTCAAAATAATTTCTACTTTACATAAGAAGCGCGGCTATTGGCGTGGCAGATGGCAATGGCTAAAGCATCGGCTTCATCGGCTGTGGGCGCATGAGTGAGATTTAATAAGCACTTCACCATATGCTGCACTTGATGCTTTTCAGCATTACCATAGCCCACTACGGCTTGTTTCACTTGGCGTGCTGTAAACTCTGCGATGGGTAATCCTTGTTCTGCCAATGCGACTAAGGCAGCACCTCTGGCTTGCCCTAAAATAAGTGCAGAGCGTACATTTTTTTGCATAAACACTTGTTCAATGGCTGCATGGGTAGGCATATGATCGGCGAGAATAGTTCGTAGCGATCGATATAAAGTATGAAGTTTTTCTGATGGGGTATCTTTGCCTGTATTAACAACGCCACTGGCGATATAAGTAAAACGATTACCTTGCACTTGAATAATGCCATATCCCATTAGGCGGGAACCCGGATCAATACCTACTATCCTTGTAGCATTCATATTATCTATTCTGAATATTCGATATCGGCGTTGGTATATACCTTCTGAACATCATCTAAATCTTCTAGCATATCAATTAATTTTTCCATTCTTTCAGCATCATCACCAGCAAGATGAACATAATTACCAGGCATCATCGTCACTTCCGCATTCCCAGGTTCTAAACCTGCTTGTTTCAATGCATCTTGCACATCACTAAAAATATCGGGAGGAGTGAGCACATCAATACTATTATCTTCGTTAGTCACTACGTCTTGAGCGCCTGCTTCTAAAGCAATTTCAATGATTTTATCTTCGTCTACACCCGGTGCAAAACAAATTTGACCTAATTTAGTAAACATAAAAGAAACAGAATTTTCTAAACCCAGATTACCACCGCATTTAGTAAACGCATGTCGCACTTCACCTACTGTACGATTACGATTATTAGTCATGGTATCTACGATCACGGCAACACCTGCAGGGCCATATCCTTCATATCTAATTTCTTCAATATTTTCCATTTCCATATTGCCAGAGCCACGTTTTACGGCACGGTCAATAGTATCATTAGTCATATTAGCGCCGCGACCCGCATCAATAGCGGCACGCAATCGAGGATTACTATTAACATCTCCACCGCCCATACGTGCAGCTACCGTAATTTCTCGAATATATTTGGTAAATAATTTACCGCGCTTTTTATCTTGTGCGTTTTTACGGTGTTGTATATTGGCCCATTTACTATGCCCTGCCATCTTCTTTTCCTCTTTTAACACTAATATGTAATTCTTTTAATTGCTGTGGATCTACTTCAGACGGCGCATGTGTTAATGGGCACGCAGCCGTTTGTGTTTTAGGGAATGCAATCACTTCACGAATAGAAGACGCACCCGTCATTAACATCACTAAACGATCCACACCAAATGCAATACCGCCATGAGGAGGTGCACCATATTGTAAGGCATTCAATAAATGTCCAAACTTACTTTCCGCTTCTTCAGGGCTAATACCTAACAAATTAAAAATGGTACGTTGCATTTCTAATTTATGTATACGAATCGATCCACCACCCACTTCAATACCATTTAATACCATATCGTAAGCGCGTGATAAACATCCGGTAGGATTGCGGATCACTTCTTCAACATCCGTAGTTTTGGGTGAAGTAAAAGGATGATGCACCGCTTCTAAATGTTTTGAATCGGCAGAGCGTAAAAACAAAGGAAAATCCACAACCCACATAGGTTGCCATTCGCCTACCACTAAACCTAAATCATTTCCCAATTTAACGCGTAAAGCACCAATCGCTTCACTCACTATTTTATATTTATCCGCACCAAAAAAGATAATATCGCCATCTTTAGCATCAACCAGATCTAAAATTGCATCGATTATTTCGGGTTTAAAAAACTTAACAATAGGTGATTGCAAACCTTCCGCACCTTGGGCACGTTGATTTACTTTAATATAGGCCAATCCTTTTAAGCCATAAATACCCACAAACTGTGTATAGTCATCCAATTCTTTACGCGACAAACTTGCAGCCTTAGGCACTTTCATTGCTACTACACGGCCTTCAGGATTATTAGCAATATCAGCAAACACTTTGAAATCGCTGCTCTTCACGAGATCAGCAATATCTACCATTTCTAAATCAATACGTAAGTCTGGTCTATCAATACCAAAACGACGCATCGATTCATCATATGTCATTTGTGGAAATGGATTAGGTAAATCCACATTCAATACTTCTTTAAATAATTCGCGAATCATACCTTCCATTAAGGCCATAATGGATTGTTCATCCATAAATGATGTTTCAATATCGAGCTGAGTAAATTCAGGCTGACGATCGGCGCGTAAATCTTCATCGCGAAAACAACGCACAATTTGATAATAACGATCAATGCCCGCCACCATTAATAATTGTTTAAAAATTTGTGGTGATTGTGGCAATGCAAAAAAAGAACCCTGATGAGTACGGCTAGGTACTAAATAATCGCGCGCACCTTCAGGAGTGGCTTTAGTTAAATAGGGTGTTTCAATATCTAAAAAACCATACGCATCTAAATAACGACGTAAGATTTGTGTAACTTCTGTTCTCACTAATAAACGCTGTAACACTTCAGGACGACGCAAATCAATATAACGATATTCTAAACGTCTTTCTTCGCCTACCGGTCTGTATTGATCTACCATAAAGGGAGGTGTTTCAGAGGCATTTAATAAATTCACTTCTTCTGCTTCTAATTCTATTTTTCCGGTAGGCAATTCTGCATTCACCGTGCCAGTAGGACGAGGGCGAACTTTACCCGTAATTTGCACCACATATTCATTACGCAATTGTTCGGCAGTAGAAAATACTTTTTTATTATCAGGATTAACCACCACTTGCAAAATACCCGTACGATCACGAATATCTAAAAATATAACACCACCATGATCACGGCGACGATGTACCCAACCACAAATCGTGATCACTTGTCCTGCTTGCTCTTCTCTTACGTCTCCGCAATAAATCGTACGCATAATATTTTCCTATTGATTATTTATCAGCCTCAGAAGAGGATTTTTTTGTTTCTGACGAGTTTTTAGTACCGCGAAAATCGGTCGCATACCAACCTTCCCCTTTCAATTGAAAGGCAGGCGCTGAAATTAAACGCATTAAATCTGGCTTTCCACATTTAGGACATTCCACCAACGGCGGATCACTCATTTTTTGCATATGCTCTACGCGGTTTCCGCAACTAGAACACTCATATTCATAAATAGGCATGGATCTAACCTCGTGAAAACCCCTTAAATTAGGGTGTAAATGCTATTTTAACATAAAATTAGTGGTAATTAACCCCTCAGACAGGACTGACTAGGGGGTCATTTCTCTTTCTAAGCTCTGCTGTGTTTGCTCCCCCATCAGGGTGGCCACTACTTTGCCTTCGGGGTTAATAATGAAGGTGGTGGGCAAAACCATCACAGGCTCTATGCTTAGTTGCTCGCGGGGATCATGATCGCTGGTTAATACGGGATAAGTCATGCCATATTTTTCAGCTAAGAGTGCAGTTTCTTCGGCAGTGGCAAAATCATAATTCACGCCTAGAACTATAGCGTCCTTATCTTTATGGGCCTGATAAAACGCATCTAACTCGGGTACTTCGGTAATGCAAGGTTTACACCAGCTAGCCCAATAATTAACAACAATCCATTTTCCTTTGTAATCCGAAAAACGCCAAGGCTCACCTGTTATGGTGATCAACGCTTTTCCACGATTATCATCTACCACAGTAGAATTAGAAAAATCACAACTCACTAAAAACAATAGAGAAAATAAAAAAACAAAATAACGCATACTATTCAACCTATTCTATTCCACGGGAAAAGCATTCGCTAAGGAACTCACTTTAATACCAGATAAAGTATCTTCAGTAGTTTTTAACGCTTGTAATAAAGCTTTATCTGCTTCAGTGGTTGCAGCTCTGCTATGCATATGTAATTTCATTTCATCCATATTTGGCAAAGCATAACCAACACTTCTATATAAATCCACAATAGTCACTTCATGTAAATCACGTGCTAACACATAATCACCTTGTGTAGTTTGACGGATCCATTTTTTATCTACCAAATTATCAATCATCAATTCTGCTTCATGTCGAGAAGAAAGCGGTTGTTTATCTAATAGCTGTGTTAGCGTTAAACCTTTTCCTTGATGTTGTGCTTTCCATAAAAAGGAAAGCCAACGATAAACCACTAAAAAAGAGGGTATTTCTTCAATAAATTTTCTATCATAATAGCGAAGACCGTGCGCAATTTCTGCCCCTAATAAAATAAATAACCAAGAAGAATAAATCCAGAAAGTAAAAATAGGCAATGTGGCTAAAGCACCATACAACAATTGATAATGTGGGAAGTACGCAATATACATACGAAAACCAAAACGACCTACTTCAAATAATACGGCAGCAAATGTTGCACCGATTAATGCATGTAATTTAGGCACTTTGCAATTCGGTACGGTGATATACAATAAAGTAAAAACAACAATTGTTGACAGAAATGGAAGTATTTTTGCCCATTCACCCTCCAACCACGTTAAAGGAAAAATCACATGAAAGCCACTGAAGTAAGAAGTGATCGCAATACTAGCAACCATCAATAAAGGGGTAAGTGTTAAAATAGCCCAATACAAAACTAACGCAGCAAATCCTTTTCTAGCCACTGGCACACGCCAAATCGTATTTAATGCTTGTTCAATATTAGCAATTAAAATAAGTGCAGTAATAAATAAAAATAATCCACCAATACCAGACAAACCTGCCGCTTGTTTCGTAAATTGTAATAAATAACTTTGCACCACTTCAGCTGAAGTGGGTAAGAAATGAATTAAAGCATGATTGACTAATTCTTGTGCTTCCACACGAAACGCTGGCAATACACCTAAAAAAGTAAATATAACGGTTAACAAAGGTACTAAAGATAAAACGGATGTTAAGGTAAGAGCGGATGCCATTTGGGCACAGCTATCTTCATTGGTCCTGCGCCAAATAAATCGGCAATACTGCAAAAATTCCGTGCTCCAACGCGGACCTTTTTGAGCGGCTTTCGTTTCTGGCTTCTTTTTGGTTTTTTCTTTTACCTTTTCTTTTGAAAGTTGCATGGTATATTACCTTATTATTGATCAGTATATGTTCCGCCTAAAGGAGAAACCAACAATGGCCGCCACTTCAGATATTCTAGTTCTTTATTATAGCCGGTATGGCGCCACAGCAGAAATGGCTCAGCTCATTGCTCGTGGTATTGCAGAAGTACCAGGCATGCAAGCCCGTATTAGAACCGTTCCTGCGGTATCTACCGTCACTGAAGCCACAGAGTCTACGGTTCCTACTGAAGGCGCACCTTACGTAACACTAGATGATCTAAAAGAATGTGCAGGCCTTGCCATGGGCAGTCCTACCCGTTTTGGCAATATGGCAGCGGCATTAAAATATTTTTGGGATGGAACCGCCGGACTATGGCTAGAAGGTACTTTAGTGGGCAAACCCGCCAGTGTATTCACCTCTACGGCGAGTATGCATGGAGGACAAGAAACCACTCTAATTAGTATGATGCTGCCCTTAATCCATCATGGCATGATTATTATGGGGCTGCCTTATGTAGAAGCCGAATTGATTACCACCCAATCTGGCGGTACACCTTATGGTGCTAGCCATACGGCAGGACCTGATAGTAAAGCGCCATTAACCACAGAAGAGAAAAACCTGTGCAAAGCACAAGGAAGACGTTTAGCCCAGCTAGTAAAAAAATTGAGAGAGTAAATAATGTCACCTCTCCAGAGGGAGAGGTCGATGCCGACCTGCAAAGGTCGGCGTCGGGTGAGGGGAATACTATCGCTTGGAGTACTGTTCTGCCTTACGCGCCTTCTTCAAACCAAACTTCTTACGTTCAGTTTCGCGTGCATCACGAGTTACTAAGCCTGCTTTACGAAGCACAGAGCGAAAACCTTGTGCTCCTACGCCATCAGGGCTGCCGGCTTCATCATATTTGATAAAAGCACGAGAAATACCATGACGAACCGCTTCAGCTTGACCTAGGTTACCGCCACCGGCTACGGTTGCGTTAACGTCGAACTGAGAAGCTAAATCAAGTACTTCAAGAGGCTGGCGAACCAAACCACGGAAAGTAAGACGGCCGAAATAGTTATCTAATTCGCGGCCATTAATAACGATTTTGCCTGTACCTTTGGTTAAGAACACACGGGCAGAAGCACTTTTGCGACGGCCTGTGGCATAAATAACATTGCTAGCTACGGCAGATTTTTTAGACTTTTTAACGCTCATTATTGCTCACCTTATGATGCTAATTCTAATACTTCAGGTTGTTGCGCCTCATGTGGGTGCTCATTACCTGCATATACTTTCAATTTACGGAACATGTCACGACCTAAAGGGTTTTTAGGAAGCATGCCTTTCACTGCTAATTCTAAGATCCGCTGAGGGTTCTTAGCCATTAATTTTTCAAAAGTTGTTTCTTTAAGACCACCAGGGAAGCTGGTATGGTGATAATAGATTTTACCCTTGGCTTTATTACCGGTTACACGGATTTTTTCCGCGTTGATAATAACAATATAGTCACCGGTATCGGCATGAGGGGTATAAATCGCCTTATGCTTACCACGTAGTCTGCTAGCCACTTCTGTAGCTAAACGGCCTAACACCTTATTGGTAGCATCAATCACGTACCACTGATGGCTTACGGTATTAGTGCTGGCTTGAAAAGTCTTCATAAACTCACTCCAAAATCTACAAGTAGGCCACTGGGCTGTACCTTATAGTACTGTACCTCGCGAGGACTATCATATATCATAATACGTTCACAAACATGAACCGCGTATTCTACCGGATCCGGTTTTTGGATACAAGCACCCTGGACACCTTTTGAACCCTCAAAGACCATCCAGGGGAGAATTTGATACAAAAGGAAGGAGTCTTTATGGAACTAACAGCCAAAGCCATCGCCCAATTACCCTCCAAAAGTGACTGTCTTATTGTAGGCATATTTGCCAAAAATGAGCTTTCTGACGTGGCAGAGCAGCTGGATAAAGCCAGTAAAGGCGCTATTAGCTCTTTCCTAGCCCAAGGCGACCTGGGTGGAAAACTAGGACAAACCGCCATCCTTTATAAAATACACGGTGTTCCAGCAGAGCGCTTATTATTAGTGTCTTGTGGCCCTAAAAAGGGCATTAACGACCAAGATTTCTATAAAATTCTAAAAGGCATTGGTTGCACATTAAAGCAAACCAAAGCGGCTCATGCTACTTATGCTTTAAATGACCTGAAAGTGGGCGAGCACGATGAAAGCTGGCAATTCCGCCAAGCCGTCATAGCGATACGCGATGAAAATTACAGCTTTACTCAATTAAAAAGCAAAGCCGATTCAGCCCCTACTCTAAAACAAATAGATTTTCTAACGTCTGCTAAACACGCACAACACGCGATTGATGCCGGAAATATTATTGCTGATAGCGTTAAAATTACAAAAGATTTAGCTTATTTACCTCCTAATATTTGCACACCGGAATATTTAGCAGAGCAAGCGAAAAAAACTGCTTCAGAAATTTCTTCTATTAAAGTTGAAATATTAGAAGAAGCGGATATGAAAAAATTAAAAATGGGTGCGATATTAGGCGTAACACAAGGCAGCAAACATCCTGCTAAATTTATTATCTTAAGTTATAAAGGCGCGAAAAAAAGCGATGAAAAACCTATCGTATTAGTAGGCAAAGGTATTACTTTTGATACCGGTGGTATTCAATTAAAAGCACCTGCCAATATTGTTGGCATGAAATTTGATATGTGCGGTGCTGCCAGTGTATTTGGTACTTTACGTGCAGCTGCATTATTAAAATTACCACTTAATATTATTGGTGTGATGGTATGCGTAGAAAACGCGATTGGCAGCAACGCATATCTTCCTGATAGCGTAGTGACCAGCATGTCAGGACAAACGATTGAAATAAATAATACGGATGCTGAAGGCCGCGTTATTTTATGCGATGCGCTTACCTATGTTGAACGCTTTAAACCCGATGTGGTTATTGATATGGCCACATTAACCGGTGCCATCATTACTGCACTCGGCAAACATGCTAGTGGTTTATTTAGTAATAACCAAACATTAGCTAATGCATTATTAAAAGCTGGCCTTGAAAGCGGCGATCGCGCATGGCAATTACCGATTTGGGAAGATTATCAACCTCAACTTGATAGCACTGTTGCTGATATTGCAAACACGGGTCCTGGTGGTGCAAATAGTATTACAGCAGCATGTTTTCTTGCGCGTTTTACCAAAGAATATCATTGGGCACATTTAGATATCGCCGGCACTGCATTCCAAACCGGAAGCAAAGCGGTTGCTACAGGTCGCCCTGTTCCCCTATTAGTGCAATATTTATTAGATCGCGCGCAGTAAAGGAAACGTTTCATGATGGAAAAAGTTTATAGCCCTAAAACCATTGAAAAACATTGGTATTCCACATGGGAAAAAAACGATTACTTTAAGCCTGCAAAAAATGCAAAGGGTTATTATTGCATTGCACTTCCACCACCGAATATTACCGGCAGCTTACATATGGGACACGCGTTGGAAGCAACGCTGATCGATACCTTGATCAGACGTCAACGTATGTTAGGTAATGACACGCTCTGGCAAGTAGGAACCGATCACGCCAGTATTGCTACACAAATGGTAGTCGAACGCCAATTACCGGAAGGCACTTCTCGCTACGATATTGGCCGCGAAAAATTATTAGAAAAAATTTGGGATTGGAAAAGTGAATCCGGTGGCCGCATTATCGAACAATTACGCCGCATGGGTGCATCAGGCGATTGGTCTCGCGAACGCTTCACCATGGATCCGGATATGTCAGAAGCGGTATACAAAGTATTTATTCAATTATTTGATGAAGGTTTAATTTATCGCGCTAAAAAATTAGTGAACTGGGATCCGGTTTTTCACACTGCCCTTTCTGATCTAGAAGTCATGAGCGAAGAAGAAGATGGTTTTCTTTGGCATATCGCTTATCCATTAGCCGATGGTAAAGGATCACTCACTGTTGCAACCACTCGCCCTGAAACTTTATTAGGTGACGTGGCCGTTGCAGTGAACCCCGATGATGAACGTTACCAACAATATATTGGCAAAGAATTACTATTACCGCTCGTTAATAAACGCATTCCGATTATTGCCGATAGTTATGTAGAACCTGAATTTGGAACCGGTTGCGTTAAAATAACACCCGCACATGATTTTAACGACTTCGCCATTGGCCAACGTCATCAATTACCTATTATTAATATTTTAACTAAAGAAGCGCATTTAAATGAAAACGTGCCTAAAGAATATCAAGGCTTAGAACGCTTTGCCGCCCGTAAAAAAATTATTGCTGATTTAGAAAAAGCAGGCGCACTGGTTGAAACCAAACCCTACAAACGTATGGTTCCACGTGGTGATCGCTCAGGCGTTATTGTAGAACCTTTATTAACTGACCAATGGTTTGTCAAAGTAGAATCATTAGCCAAACCTGCGATTAAAGCGGTTGAAAATGGCGATATTCGTTTTATTCCTGAAAACTGGGACAAAACCTATTTCCATTGGATGAATAATATTCAAGACTGGTGCATTAGCCGACAACTTTGGTGGGGACATCGCATTCCCGCCTGGTATGATGATAACGGTAATATTTATGTAGGAATGGATGAAAAAGAAGTACGCAGCAAATATAAACTTAAATCTGATATTACATTACATCAAGACTCAGATGTATTAGATACCTGGTTCTCTTCTGCATTATGGCCTTTTGCGACTTTAGGTTGGCCAGAAAAAACTGAAGAATTCAAACACTTCTACCCTACCAATGTATTAGTCACCGGATTTGATATTATTTTCTTCTGGGTCGCACGTATGATTATGTTTGGTCTGAAATTTACGGGACAAGTGCCTTTCAAAGAAGTGTTTATTCACGGGTTAGTGTGCGATAACGAAGGCAAAAAAATGTCTAAATCCAAAGGCAACGTTATCGATCCGATTGATTTAATTGAAGGTGCCACCTTAGAAGACTTAATTAAAGAACGCACCAAAGATATGATGCAGCCGCAAAAAGCCAAACAAATGGCTGATGCCACTAAAAAACAATTCCCTGAAGGCATTCCTGAATTTGGTACCGATGCGGTACGGTTTACGTTTTGCTCACTACCTTCCATGAATCGACATATTCCGTTTGATTTAGACAGAGTAGCGGGCTATCGCAACTTCTGTAATAAATTATGGAACGCCGCACGATTTGTATTAATGAATGTGTCTGAAGCCAAAACAATAAATGAAATTTCCGTAAAAGAAATAAAAGCCTCACCTAAAAATTCTCATATTATTAATCAATGGATTGTCAGCCGTTTACAAAACACGATTACGGAAGTGAATAAAGCGATTGATGAATATCGTTTTGATTTGGCAGCACTTGCACTTTATGAATTTACCTGGCACGAATACTGCGACTGGTATTTAGAATTAACCAAACCCTTATTAAATAACGATGCATTTAGCGAAGAGCAAAAAGCCGATACTCGCTACACATTAGTGTCCGTATTAGAAACTGTATTACGGTTATTGCATCCTATGATTCCTTTTATTACAGAAGAAATTTGGCAGAATATTGCGCCCTTACTAAACATCAAAGAAAAAAGCATAATGGTAGCGGATTACCCTCAAACCAATCAATCATTAATCAATGAAAATGCGATTGCAGATATCACCTGGTTACAAAAAGTGATATTAGCTATTCGTAACTTACGCGGTGAAATGCAAGTATCCCCTGCTCAACCCATTACGGTTTTATTTAACCAAGGCAATAAAGCGGATAAAAAACGTATAGAAGAATATCAAATATGGATCCATACCTTAGCCAAAGTAAAAGAAAGCTCATGGCTAAGCAGAAAACCACCTGAAGCTGCTACAGGATTAGTAGATGAATTAGAAATATTTATACCGCTAGAAGGTTTAGTAGACAAAACCGCAGAAGCCGCGCGCTTGAAAAAAGAAATCACTAAAATTGAAGAAGAAACCCATGTACTTCAACAACGCCTAGACAACCCAGGCTATAGAAGCAAAGCCCCAGCAAACGTAGTAGCACAAGCAGAACAACGCCTAGCAGAACTCAAGCAAAACCAAGTAAAACTCCAATCCCAACTCGATAAGTTTTCCTAGGATTCTCACTATATCAATATAAACCCTAAGTACTAGTGAGGAGCTTGACGCATTAGTTATCTGACTATATAATGCTGATTTTAACCACCAAGCGGTCATTTATGCCTACTGTTGCAGAGATTTTAAAAGCCCTTGCTAGAGAGAGAGCCGATAGAGGTTCAATTAAAAAGGCTACTCCTGAAATAGCAAAAGCTGAAGCAGTTGCTGCTGTTGCTCTTTGTGTTCTTTCCGATCCAGACCTATGTGATTATTACTTGAGAGAACTTGATAACGAGATTGGTATTATTCAACATCCTCTCTCTCTATACCTTCTCAGTATGAAACTCTACATGGGATTTCACTCCCATACCCTACCTCTGAAAGGCCCAATAATCTAGAAACACTTAATGCTGTAAAAAGGTTTGAAGAAATTCTTTTACGCTACGAACAAAGTTGGGGTGTTAATCTAGGCCGAACACCTGATCAAATTGCTCAATTTACAAAAGCAGTTCCAAATAATGTAGCCGATAAATTATTAGAGGGTAATGATTTATGGAAAGATCGTAATATAAGTTTAAATGCATTTATACATGCATCAGAGTCACATAGAATCCAATTTTACTTATTTATGCGCGCCGTTGAAGATGGAAAAGTAGATACCAGCCATTTAGAGCAGTTTTTTGATTTAGAAAATCCTTGTTTTTTATTTAAATATTTGACAGAACTGGCAACCAATGGATATATACTGAATTATGGTGACGAAACAAAAAGCCTTTGGCACGTAGCACTTGAAAATAATAATGCTCGTGGAATGGGCAGAGGAACTTTCGTAGCTTTGTATAAAGAGGGATACGTGATCTCCCATTTAGCGGGTCCTTCTCATTTACATGAATATTTACTTTCACCCAAAAGTTTCGAAAAAACACCTTCTTTAGCTCAAGTCATATATTATTTATCTTATGATACTCTATTTTATTATGCTGATACTCTTAGCTTACCTGTTAAGGATATTTTTAATACATTCATAGTTCCACTCCATCCTAATGCTGCTTCCAATTTTGCAAGTTTCAGTGATTATAAAGCAATTAACCTAAAACTATCTTATTTGATGTATTGTATCATCTACAATTTATCAAACTCTAATGGCAGTAAAGCTTATATGGTTCCCAAAGCCAATCCTAACGTTGATTATATTGTTTCGTTTCTCGAAAAACCGATAACGGATCCTGCTGCACTTACTGAAATTTGTTATACCAACGGCGACAATGCACTTAAATCAGGGAATGAGAAAATGGCCAATAGATTTTTTACACAAGCTGAATATTTTTCTGAAAAAGCAGGCTTAGCACCAAGACCAAAAGTAACACCCGTAATGAAATTTGAATTTTGTGATGCGCCACCTGCCTCAAAGCCATCTGTTGTTCAAACTGTTTTATCGTGGTTCCCCAGTTAAACTAACCGTCTGATCCCCAATTCTGTCATTGCGTGGCCCCTCTTTTTTATTAGGGCGACCGTGGCAATCCTCTGGTATGTTGGAGGCTTTTAACAATCACCTGCTATACTTAGCCTCACTATGAGTCATTTAATAACGAATACCCCTATCGCTGATATTAAGGTCGGCGATGAAATTGATTTAACCTGGCATGTGAGTGCTCGGGAGGCTCAGCTATTTAATATACAAAGCCCACCTGAAGATCCCTATGCCCAAGCTACCAATAGCTTTGGCGGCAGCTTACTGATTAAAACCCTTCTCTCTCAATTATTTAACCAAAGATTACCCGGGCCTGGCAGCACATTGGTTCATGATGAGCTTACCTACCATGCTCCTATTAATTTGCATGATGATTTAGTTTTAATTGCTCGGGTGACACACAAGCATGTACATGAGCGCACATTAGAATTTTCCATTAAATGCCATAACAAAAAGAAAAAACTGGTATGTGATGGAAGCGTTACCGTAAAAGCCAGCAAAGAAAGCATTTCATTATCTGAAATGGATTTGCCTGAAGCCGTTTTATTTAATACTGGTTTTAAATTTAAAAAATTAATGACTAAAGCACAAAAAATGGGGAATACTCCACGAGTTGCCGTAGTTCATCCCATGAATGCGCCTACACTTGAAGCCGCGATTATGTCTGCCAAAAACAATTTAATTATTCCTGTTTTTGTAGCACCACTTAAAAGACTAGAGCCGATTGCCAAAGAAATTGGTATTAACTTATCAGATTATACCTGCGTAGATGTTCCTTACAGTCATGCAGCTGCTAAACGAGCAGTGGAAATGGCACGTAATGGAGAAGTAGATGCATTGATGAAAGGAAGTCTACACACCGATGAATTAATGCATGAAGTATTAGATAGTGCGACAGGAATTAAAACCGACAAACGGATCAGCCATTGTTTTGTCATGGATATTCCTACCTACCCTCTTATGTTAACCATAACCGATGCAGCTATTAATATTGCCCCTGATTTAATTAGTAAACAGCATATTGTGCAAAACGCGATTGATCTCTTGCATGCACTAGGCAATAAAAAACCTAAAGTAGGTATATTATCAGCCGTAGAAACTGTTAATCCAAAAATGCCTTCTACCATTGATGCTGCTGCACTATGCAAAATGGCAGACAGAGGCCAAATTAAAGGCGGCATTTTAGATGGCCCCTTAGCTTTTGATAATGCGATTTCTCGAACAGCCGCTAATATAAAAGGCATAGATACACCGATTGCAGGCGTAGCTGATATTTTATTAGTTCCGGATTTAGATGCAGGAAACATGTTGGTTAAACAATTAGCCTATTTAACTGGAGCAATTGGAGCAGGTATTGTACTAGGTGCGAAAGTACCCATTATTTTAACAAGTCGTGCGGATTTACCCTTAGCTCGCGAAGCCTCATGTGCATTGGTAAAATATTTTATTGCTCATGAAAAGAAACAGCATAATCCAGCCACACCTCAAAAAACAAATAAGAAGTCGAAGAAATAATTATGGATAATATTCTTACCATTAACACTGGCTCTAGCAGTATTAAGCTGGCTTTATTTTCTGTTCAAAAAAACAAATTAAGTCCGCTCTATAAAGCATTTGCAGATAAATTAACTAAACCTCATCAATTACAAGTCTCTTCAAAAGAAGGTTTTTCAAAAACTTTAAAATTTCCGGCCAGTAGCACTGACGATCATTTTTATTCAGCGGCTATTTCCGTACTACTGGATTGGTTAGCGGATAAAGACATTCATATTACGGCGGTTAGCCATCGTGTGGTTCATGGTGGTATTTATTATGATAAACCTGTACGTATTGATCATAATGTGATTAATCGTTTATCTTTATTAATTCCTTTAGCTCCTTTGCATCAGCCATACAATTTACAAGGGATCAGCCAAGCCATGCAGCGCTTGCCCAAATGCCCGCATTTAGCTTGCTTTGATACCGCATTTCATCACACGATGCCTGAAATTAATCGTTATTATGCTATTCCTAAAGAATGGGAACGCGAAGGTGTGCGACGTTATGGTTTTCACGGTTTATCGTATGCATTTATTCAAACGCAATTAGAAAAAATCGCACCCAAAATAGCCAAAAAGAAAGTGATTATGGCTCATTTAGGTCAAGGTGCTAGTTTATGTGCACTCGATAAGGGCAAAAGCGTTTTAACCAGTATGGGATTTACTGCCTTAGATGGTTTAATCATGGGTACTCGCTGTGGCACTATTGATCCTGGCGTTTTACTTTACTGGATGCAAGAAAAACATTTTACACCAGAGATGATTTCATCTGTTTTATATAATCATTCTGGATTATTAGGTATATCAGGGATCAGTTCTGATATGCGCATTTTATTAAATAGCAAAGAAGCCAATGCTAAATTAGCGATTAGTATGTTTGTCCAACGTATTAATCAACAAATAGGATCGCTTACTGCAGAACTAGGCGGGCTAGATGCACTTGTCTTCACTGCAGGCATTGGAGAGCGATCAGCACCTATTCGTGAAGCCATTGCTAAACTAACACAGTGGTTGGGTATTAAAATAGATGCTAAAGCCAACAAAGAAAATAAAATAAAAATATCGAGTGCGAAAAGCAAAGTAGCTGTTTATGTTATTCCTACTAATGAAGAATATATGTTAGCGCATTATGCTCAACTATTATTAAAATAGGCTATTGAAATAACCTAGAGAAACAAATAGCGGCCAAACTTCGCTTTAATAATTTCTACCACCGCAAAATAAGCAATTAATACAGTCCCCAAATACCAGAAAAATATCGAAGGTAAAGGAACCATACCAAACCATTCGCCAATAGGAGTCATGGGAATTAATAAAGCAACACCTACCATGATAAGCATAGTTACCACCAAGATAGGGTTTGGTTTTGAGCGGAACATAGGTAAACGAGTACGAATAGCAAAAATAATTAATAACTGTGTAATAAGCGACTCTACAAACCAACCTGTTTGAAATACTCGTTCGCTACCACCACATAAATGAAGTAACACATAAAAAGTTGCATAATCAAAAATAGAGCTAGCCAAACCAAATACCCACATAAAACGTTTTATTTTTTTTATATTCCATTTGATGGGTTTATCTAATACTTCTTTATCTACATTATCTAAAGGCAAAACGGTTTGAGAAGTATCATAGATTAAATTATTTAATAAAATTTGAATGGGTAACATAGGCAAAAATGGTAATATTAATACCGAACCTGCCATACTAAACATATTACCAAAATTAGAACTACCATCCATTAAAATATATTTTTCGGTATTCGCTACTGCATGTCGCCCTTCTAAAATACCACTATGAATCACAGCCAAATCTTCTTGTAACAAAATCATATCCGCTGCTTCTTTGGCCACATCCGTTCCCGTGTTAACCGAAATACCTACATCGGCAATATGTAAAGCCGCCGCATCATTAATACCATCGCCTAAAAACCCTACCGTAGCGCCTGATGCACGCAAAGCTTCAATGATGCGACTTTTTTGTTGAGGCGTAATACGGCAAAAAGCATCAACGATTTTAGCTTCAGCCGCCAACGATTCATCTGTCATTTTTGCAATCACATCGCCTGTTAATATTTTTAAATTTTTCATACCCAATACGCCACATACATATTGAGTGACACGCTCATTATCCCCGGTAATAATTTTTACCTTAACACCTACTTCTTCTAGTAATTTTAATGCAGGTGCAGCACTTTCTTTAGGTGGATCTAAGAAGGCCACAAAACCCACAAACACCAAATCGGTTTCGTCAGTAACCACCGCTGATTTTAAATCCCCTGCTACTTCACGAACAGCAACCCCTAACACTCGTAAACCTTGCTCACCTAGTGCTTCAAATTGCTTATAAAATTCTGTTTTCTTTTTATCATCCAGAGCTACTACAGTTCCATCAGGTTTTTCATACGTCTCAGATAAATGCAAAATATCTTCAGGAGCACCTTTCACCACTAAATAATGTTTATCGGCATTATCCGCATTGTTATCTAGCAATACGGAAATACGTCTTCTTTCAAAATCAAAAGGCACTTCATCAATTTTCTGCCAGGTTTTTATATCGGGCTGATGATGTTCAATAATCGCTTCATCTAAAGGTGATTTAATGCCTGACTCATAAAAGCTATTCAAATAGGCGAGTAAAAACACTCGCTCGCTTTCTTTACCTTCTACATCATAGGTTTTTAACATGCGAATTTTGGCTTCAGTCAGCGTACCCGTTTTATCGGTACACAAGATGCTCATAGCACCTAAATTATGCATAGCGGGTAAATGTTTGACGATCACATGTTGTTTGGCCATTCTTACGGCCCCACGCGAAAGCGTAATAGTCATAATCATGGGTAACAACTCGGGCGTTAAACCCACTGCTAAAGCCAATGCAAATAAGAAAGATTGTAATAAAGGACGATCAAATACCACATTAATCAGAATAACGAAAAGCACCATGACAATAGCTAATCGCAAAATCAATAAGCCAAAAGATTCAATGCCTTTCTCGAAATCATTACGAGGAGGTCTTAATGCTAAAGTGCCAGCTAATTGCCCTATCCGTGTGTACTTGCCGGTATCCACAATTAAAATAGTGGCAGTTCCACTAATAACCGACGTGCCCATAAAAACCGCATTTTTGGCTTCTGTTATATCAGCAGTAGGTGCTTTTAAATCACAAGAAGTTTTTTCTACCGGAAATGATTCTCCGGTTAACATGGCTTGGTTTACATATAAATCATTTCCTTCCAGTAAACGTCCATCAGCCGGTACTAAATCCCCAGGAACTAACATGACAATATCGCCTGGCACTAATTCTTTTACTAATACATTCTCAACTTTACCATTGCGCATCACAGAAGCTCTAACAGCAACGACTTGTCGTAAAGCATCAATACTGCGTTGCGCCCGCACTTGCTGAAAAAAATCTAGCAATACACTTAAAATAATAATGCCAAAAATAATAATAAAACTGGCTTTGTCTCCGCTGGCTGCAGAGAACCCGCTAGCAATTAATAATAGAATGATAAGAGGATTTTTGAATCGAGATAAGAATTGGATCCACAAGGGTTGGCGTTTAACGTCACCCACAATATTAGAACCGTAGACGGCTCTACGCTTTTCTACTTCAGAAGCAGTTAAACCGGATGGAGTGGATTTTTTTTCAGACAATAATTGAGCGGAAGATAAATTCCAAAACGTATTTTCAGAGGGTACTTGTTTTGATTGTTCCTTAATCATGAGGCTAGCTCCTTTATGAGCATATGATTGCTATAAAGCTGAGGTATTAATACTCCCCCTCACCCGCCGTCCTGCTTTGCAGAACGTCGACCTCTCCCACAAGGGGAGAGGTGATTTTATTTTATGCTCGGCCCTGACGCTTGCGATCATTTTCCAACAAATACTTCTTACGTAAGCGAACGCTCTGAGGGGTAATTTCTACCAACTCATCATCGTTAATAAATTCCAACGCTTGCTCTAAAGTAAGTTTAATATGCGGCGTCAACGTCAACGCTTCATCTGTTCCTGATGCGCGCATATTCGTTAATTGCTTTTCACGTATCGCATTCACCACTAAATCGTTATCACGTGAATGAATTCCGACAATCATACCTTCATACACTTGTACTTGTGGGCCAACAAATAAACGACCACGTTCTTGCAAGCCAAATAAAGCATAGGCGGTAGTTTTACCTGGACCATTAGCAATTAACACACCATTTTTTCTAGAAGCAATGACATCCGCTTTCATAGGCGCGTAATGATCAAACACATGATACATTAAACCATTACCTGAAGTGGCGGTTAGAAAATCGGTATGTAAACCAATTAATCCACGCGCTGGGATCAAATAATCCAAACGCACACGGCCTTTACTATCAGAAACCATATCTTTTAAATCACCTTGACGCTCACCTAACATTTGCATCACAGCACCTTGATAATCTTCAGGCACGTCTACCGTTAAGTTTTCGAAAGGCTCTTCTTTTACGCCGTTCACTTCTCTTAAAATAACTTGCGGGCGAGAAACGGCTAATTCAAAACCTTCTCGACGCATATTTTCAATTAAGATAGATAAGTGTAATTCACCGCGACCTGATACTTTAAATTTATCCGCACTTTCTGTGTCTTCTACACGTAATGCTACGTTGTGAATCAATTCAGTTTCTAAACGTTCGCGAATTTTACGACTGGTAACAAACTTTCCTTCGCGACCTGCCATTGGAGAATCGTTTACCAAAAAGTTCATGCTTACTGTTGGTTCATCAACAACCAAAGGAGGCATCATTTCAACGTTTTGCGGATCACAAATCGTGTCAGAAATACGTAGGTTTTCAATGCCGGTAACAGCAATAATATCGCCCGCTTCTGCTTGTTGCACAGGCGTACGATCTAATCCCATATAACCCAATACTTGTAAAACGCGACCGGTACGTTGTTTACCTTCGCTATCTATAATCACAACAGATTGATTGGTGTTTAATTTTCCGCGGGTAATACGACCAATACCAATCGCGCCAACATAAGTAGAATAATCAAGCGAGCTGATTTGCAATTGTAATGGACCATCTGGATCCGCTTTAGGAGGCGCTACATGTTTTACAATTGTTTCAAATAAAGGAGTCATATCGGTTGCCATATTGTCTAAAGACAATCCAGCATAACCATTGAGTGCTGATGCATATACGATAGGAAAATCTAATTGTTCATCAGTCGCACCTAAGCGATCAAATAAATCAAATACTTGATCAATAGCCCAATCAGGACGAGCACCATCACGGTCAACTTTGTTAATAACCACGATAGGCTTTAATCCATGAGCGAAAGCTTTTTGAGTCACAAAGCGAGTTTGAGGCATAGGGCCATCAACCGCATCGACTAACAATAATACCGAATCGACCATTGATAGAATACGTTCCACTTCTCCACCGAAATCGGCGTGTCCGGGTGTATCCACGATATTAATACGGTAATCACGCCATTGGATGGCTGTGTTCTTCGCCAAAATGGTAATACCGCGTTCTTTTTCGATATCGTTAGAATCCATCACGCGCTCTACTTTAGGCCCGCGATCCGCTAATGTGCCTGATTGTTGCAGCAATTTATCAACCAAGGTGGTTTTACCGTGGTCAACGTGGGCAATAATCGCAATATTCCGTAACATCTCTACGCTCATAGTATTTCCTATCTGGACTTTGAAAAGGGGACTATTATACCAAAAAACCTGCCACTCTCATATAGCCAAAGCTCTTTTACCTTCGATTATTACGTAGTACACTTCCCCCCAAGCTTTTTATAAGAATTGACTTATGTTTCATATCGCACTCTATCAACCTGAAATTGCACCGAATACCGGCAATATTATTCGCTTATGTGCCAATACGGGTTCACAATTACATTTAATTCATCCTTTGGGTTTTAATGTAAATGACACAAAACTTAAACGCGCCGGCTTAGACTATGCCGATTGGGAAGCGATTCATCAACATCAAAATTATGAAGAATTCGCAGAGTTTTTTAAAGGAAAAAGAATTTTTGCGTGCTCAACTAAAGGTACTTTTAACTACAGCGATGCTCATTATAAAGCAGAGGATGTGCTTTTATTTGGCCCCGAAACACGCGGACTTCCCGCCGATATTTTAGCTACGTTTCCAGCAGAGCAAATCATTCGCATTCCTATGTGCCCCAACAATCGCAGCCTCAATTTATCGAATGCGGCAGCCATTATCGTATATGAAGCATGGCGCCAACAAAATTTTCAGATCACTTCATAATTTCCTTTTTTTTCGGTATAATGTCCTTATCTTAGCTTTTCTTGGAGATACGCAATGTCCGCCAAAGAAGTACTAGCCTTAATTAAGTCCCACGATGTTAAATATGTTGACTTGCGCTTCTGCGACACTTACGGAAAAGAACAACACGTTACCCTTCCAAGCCATGCAGTAGATCAACAAATGTTGTCGGAAGGCAAAATGTTTGATGGTTCTTCTATTGCAGGATGGCAAGATATTAGCGAATCGGACATGATTTTATTGCCCGATACCAGCACTGCGGTGATGGATCCTTTCTTCGAAGAAGCTACCTTAAATTTACGCTGCGATGTGGTTGATCCTGATACCATGAGCGGTTATATCAAAGATCCACGCTCTTTAGCCAAACGCGCTGAAGCCTATTTACAATCTACTGGCATTGCGGATGTTTGCTATGTAGGTCCTGAACCTGAATTTTTCTTATTTGATTGCGTGCGTTGGACTACCGATATGAACTCGGCTAGCTATCGCATTGAATCTGAAGAAGCAGCCTGGAGCTCTAATAAAGAATATGAACAAGGCAATAGTGGTCACCGCCCTGGCGTAAAAGGCGGCTATTTTCCAGTGCCTCCCGTTGATTCTGGCCAAGATATTCGCTCGACTATGTGCACTATTTTAGAAGCCATGGGCATTCCCACTGAAGCCCATCATCATGAAGTAGCCACCGCCGGTCAAAATGAATTAGCCACTCGCTTTAATACCTTAACCAAAAAAGCCGATGAAACCCTTATTTTAAAATACGTGGTTCATAACGTGGCTCATAATTACGGTAAAACAGCGACTTTTATGCCTAAACCTTTGGTAGGCGATAATGGTAGTGGCATGCATTGCCATCTGTCATTAGCTAAAGATGGCCGCAATATTTTCAGCGGCGACCAATACGCTGGCCTTTCAGCTGAAGCCTTGTATTTTATTGGCGGTATTGTGAAACATGCTAAAGCCCTAAATGCGTTTACAAACCCCAGCACCAATAGTTATAAACGCTTGGTTCCTGGTTATGAAGCCCCTGTGATGTTGGCCTACTCGGCTCGCAACCGCTCAGCAGCTATTCGTATTCCTTATGTAACCAACCCTAAAGGATGCCGTATTGAAGTACGCTTCCCCGATCCTATGGCCAACCCCTATTTGGCCTTTGCCGCTATGTTAATGGCTGGCCTAGATGGCATTAAGAATAAAATTCACCCAGGTGAAGCCATGGATAAGAACCTTTATCATTTATCTGATAAAGACGCGCAAGGGATCCCTACGGTATGTGCCTCCCTAGAAGAAGCCTTATACCACCTAGATAAAGACCGCGAATTCCTATTAGCGGGAAATGTCTTTAGCAATGCCTTGATTGATAGCTATATTCAATTGAAAACCCAGGAAGTGGATCGTCTGCGCATGACCACCCATCCGGTGGAATTTGATATGTACTATAGCCTCTAACCCCTTGTTTTTTAGGCTAAACACAGCCCTTATTACACTGTAACTAAAGCCAGTTAACACAGAAAATTCCTTGATTTTTTGTGAATTTTAATACATAATAGGGTCAAGTTCTAACAGAGCTAATTTGTTATGCCAGTATCTGAAAACTTATCTTCGCAGCCTATCGCTGCTTCTGCTTTACCTGATAAGACCGACTATCATTTTTCCAAAGATCCTATTATTACTTTAAGGCTCTTTTCCCAAGATCCCGTTATTCTTGAACTCTATAAACATCTAGAAATAGCCCAACAATCCCAAAAAAGCAAACTAAGGATAGAGCGTTGGGCAGCGGGTTTTGACGCAGCATTTGATAACTTAACCGTATTCAATATGGTGGGGCTTGCAGTAGGTGGCATATTAGGTTTTATCTTCCCTCCTTTAAGCGCTGCTGTTATTGCCGCTTTAATGATCCACCCTATCAGCTTTGGGATCATGAGAGGCTTGGAGGCAGGCGATCAACTAGAAAAAGACCAAGCCCAAGATATCATCGATTTAAATAAAGCCATAGAAGCCAGAAAACAGTATTTAATGAACGCTATGGCGTTACTTAATTCTAATTCATGGATTGGAAAATTATTCACCGCCCATAAAGCCGAATTAATTGCGCGCGGTCAAATGGATCAAATACACGATTTTGAAAAAGCCTGTTTAAGCTGTGTTGAACAAATGGTTTCACGCGAAGCCAACCCAGCTTCCACCGAAAGATTTTATTCTGATAGCAATCAATCTAAAATGCATGAGAAAGCGTTGGGCGTTTCTAGACGCTGGCGTAACTCATTAAAATTAGCCTTAATTGCGGTAGGCGCATTGGCTTCCGGTGTAGTCCCTGCCATTATTGTAGGCGTAATCGCTTTATTTGATGTGGCTGTTGCTAAAGCCAAAGAGGTATGGATAGATAAACCTCGCGAAGCCGCCCACAAACAAGTTGATTCTGTTAATAACGCAACAAAAGTACTCGATAATTTTATCGCTGATCCTGAATTGATAGATCTTGAACTCAGAAAAAAAATGTTTGGTGATCTGGCTGATAAATTCAAAGTGGGATCTAAATCTGAAGCCAAAAATCTTTTTGCAGATAAAATCGATGCTTTACGTGCCGCTACAGCAGCAAGAGAAAAAAGAGGCTTAACACTTAGCCGTATCGTTGGCTTTTTAAACGGCTTCTTCCCTGTGGTTTCTACAGCAGGTATTGCAGCGGGTCTTGCATTCCTTCTTATTCCGGATCCTACACTTCCTTTACGTTGGATGTTGGTTGGGGCCGCGGGGGTCGTTGTACTAGCCCTTATTCCAGGTTATTTCTTTTATAAACATTTTGCTAAAAAAGAAAAAGAAGAAAATAAAAAACAACATTGGCTTATTGATAAATTTAAAAAAGCCGCAGACCGAGCTTCTAATGAAGTTAACGCCTTAGAAAATAAATACGGCCCATCATCAAACAAAGATAGAGATGCCTTTAATGCTCGCTTTAAATCACAAACACTTGCCGAATACGATGCACTTTATACTTCTCAAAGACAATTATTAGAGAGCAAATTAAAACATTGCAGCAGAAAAATACAAGATGCGGCACTTGAGCAATTTGAACAACGCTTTAAAGATGTTTATTACGATAGTTTTATGAAGCTGGCTGAAAGAAAACAAAGTAATGCGATAGTTTTTCTTAACAACTGCTCGCGAGTAGAAGAAAATATCTCTACATTATTAGAAACCAAATCAGATGCACCTTCCCTTTATAATAAATTCACCAGAGGAATAAGAAACTTTGCGCACAAGATAGGATTAGCAGATGCCCCTCCAGCACCTGTCGAAACACCTCAGCTTAAATCAGTTCCCAATAAGGCTGGCATATATGAAAATTACCAAACATTCGTGAGAAGATTTAGAGATATGGTAGGTTTAGCTCATGCGCCCCGCTCTATTTTTCAAAACTCAACAGAAGCCACCAATATGAACATGGGATTAGCTTCCCTCTTGTTTGGAGGAATTTTAATAATCCCCTTCTACAAAAAAGATAAAGAAATTGACAGACCTCGAGCAGCAGTGACCAAAGAACTAGAAACCTCTACTCATACCGTTAATACCGTTCTTAATAATATGCTAGCTGAAAAAGGCAAAATTGAATCAGAAGAACAAGCATTAACAGCCTTAGTAAAAGCAACAACCCAACAATTGATACAACCTTATACCAGCTCTGCCACACAAGTCCCTATTTGTTTCAAACAAGAAGCATTAAAAGAACCTACACGTCGATTACCTCGTGCAAGACGCGCCATCAATAACAGACGCAATAGAGCACAAGAAAGAAAAGAAATAGATAAGGTATTCCATCATCATTCAGCTAAAGTATCAACTGAAAACGCTCCACAGCCAATCCCACAAATCACCGTTATACTCGCATCATAAACCCATAGCAAAACAAAACTATTTCACGATAGTCTAATCATCTTTTATATTATTAATTATTCTTCTACGAAGGTGCACTGAGAAGCAAGGCCGCTGCAGGTGCAAGCGGTGCTAGGATAGTCGGTATTGATTTTGCAGGTCCAATTCACACTCTTAGGTCGCGTAGTAATATCTTCTTGCATTTGCGCGATACGAATAACTTCGCCATCGTAATTACCTTGGTAATCACACACCACATAACCCAAACCTGATTCAATATTGGTTACTTGGATCCATTGAGCATCTTTGAAATGAGCAATATGGGTAGAGTGTCCGGTGCCAGGAAAAGGATAATAGAATCCACCATCCCAACCCGGAGCATTCACAAACCAGCTGTTTTCACCCGGAGTGCGAACAATTTCTTTAGGTTCAGGACAAGAATTAGCAAAAGCCGATGCGCTCATTAACGTAGATACAAGCAAAGCTGCTGATAATAATGTGCGCATGACCCATCCTAGATATGCATTTATTTAAACTAAAGTAAGTTTAAATATATAAAAGAAAATGATAGAAAGTATAGCACCTGCCGGTAAAGTCACAATCCATGAGCTAAAAATGCTACGCACTACATTCAAATTAATAGCACCAATACCGCGCGCTAAACCTACGCCTAATACGGCACCCACTAATGTGTGAGTAGTAGAAATCGGTAAGCCCATGGCAGAGGCGGTTACTACAGTGGTTGCAGCGCCTAATTCAGCGGCAAAACCACGGCTAGGTGTTAAATGTGTAATACCTTCACCTACGGTGGCAATTACTTTATGTCCGTACGTAATTAATCCGATCACAATACCGATTGAACCTACTAATAAAATTTCGGTAGATACGCCTACTTTATCAGAGAAAGTACCGCCATCCTGAATAGCTGCCATCACTGCAGCCATTGGGCCTACCGCGTTAGCCACATCGTTTGAACCATGCGCAAACGCCATTGCACACGCGGTGAAAATCATTAAAATCGCAAACACTTTTTCTACGTTCGCAAACATATCGCTACGAGTATGCATAACCGCCGGCTTAATGCGATGCAATAACACCATACCAATTCCCATCACCACTAAACCTAAACCAATGGCAAATAAAATACCGGTCCAAGGGCCAATATCTAATCCAATATGTTTTAAACCTTTGGTAGTAGTAATTAACGACACCACTAAACCCGCTAAGAACATATAGAAAGGCACATATTTTTTAGCTTGTGCATACGGATCAGGCGCGCGCAATATTAACATTTGAACGCTAGTAAATAATAAGAAAGACAGTATTCCGCCCATAAAAGGTGAAACTACCCAGCTCATTACAATTTCAGTAACATCCCCCCATTGCACGGCATCTACACCAATACCTACTACGGTAAAACCAATAATGGCACCAATAATAGAGTGAGTGGTTGAAACGGGTAATCCGAAACGAGTGGCAACAGCGAGCCACGTACCCGCGGCTAATAGCGAGCCCATCATTCCGTATACTAACAATTCAGGTTGATCTATAAAATAATCGGCATCGGTAATACCTTTACTAATAGTATCGGTTACCATACCGCCAGCCAGAAAAGCACCGGCAAACTCAAATACCGCAGCAATCAGAATTGCTTTTTTAATGGTGAGGGCTTTAGAGCCTACAGACGTACCCATTGCATTGGCCACGTCATTAGCGCCAATACCCCAGGCCATAAATAATCCAAAAATAACAGTCAAGGTAATCAGTAAGTAATAATGTTCCACAACAACCTCTCTAATGAATAATTAATGATTTTACTTTGCTAGCATGACCTGTAACTGCCCGCCAACACGTTGGGCTCTATCAGCCAAATCACCTGTCCAATCAAATATCTTATAGAGGAACATCACATCCACCGGATTTAACTGCTTCTCAATCTGGAATAGCTCAAAACGAATAGCCACTTGCATAGCGTCAGTATCGTTTTCAATCGCATCAAGTTGGTAAATAAGATCTTCTACCGTGCTCACTTCCTGCCCTTTGAAGCCTGTTTCTAATAAATTATCCAACTCATGAATCACTTTATACGCTTGGGTGGAAGCATCAATACAACGATTTAAAAATTTCATGTACAGCAAGTGTACTTGTTGAGGAAACTGCATTTTGCGGCCAAACACGATGCCAGCAATATCTTTGGCACGGTTAGCAATATGATCTTGTATGGTGAGCATTTCAAGCACATCACCACGCGCTACAGGCATCATTAAGCCTTTAGGTAAATGTAAACGAAGCTCTTTTTTTAAATCATCTGCTTCGTGCTCTAAGCGAGCAATCAAATTACGTTTCTTTTCCACTTCGGCCCAATCACCAGAAAATACCGCTTCAAAAAAAGCAGGCAGCTCGGAACAGCAAGTTTGAACCTTTTCCATATGCTGTTGAAGGGGGCGAATAGGAGAGCGGGCAAATACATTAAAAAGAGGACTTGTCATGATTAATTCCCTAATCCTGGGGTCTTGGCGGCCATGTTACCCCGCCCCTCTGCGATACGTCAAGAGCTATTTTAAGAAATGGTCTGCTAGCACTTTTTGGGTAAAACCAGGGCGTAAATAGTATCCTCTAGGAAGCGTGGCAATGCTTTGCCCTTCACTATTGGTTCCTTTCGTTAATGCATGGCTATCGGCCGCTTTAGGGCGAATTTGTAAATAGGTTCCAAGCTTTGCGCTAATTTCTTCTACACGGCCTAAACTAATCAACGATACCAATTCTTCCCAATCGTTACGCAAAATAGACACATCAGCAGGATCAGGCTCCCATAAAATAGGCGTGCCTAATTGTCTTTCCGCCAATGGCATATTTGCTTCCCATAAAATAGGCACCCATAACACTTTCTGCAGCTTGCGCCACACCAAAGAGGTTTCCCATTGCTGGCCGGGTTCTCCATTTAATGACACTACACATATATAAGTAGACTCGCGCGGCTTTCCGTTACGATCCACCGGAATAGTTTTTAACTCAATGCCTAGCTGTGGAAAATCAGGCATAGGTAAACTGCCAGCTTGTGCGCCTAAATAATTTTCAATCAGTTGACCTATCGATCCTTTGGCTTTTAATAAATGTTCAGGCAGCTCATAACCTTGCATGATAGCAATATCACCGAGTGTGCGCCCCGCTAATGTTTGCGCCCGTTCAAGCAAAGAAGATAGTGTGTGAGTAACCATAGGCTGATTCTACGTCGAGAAAAATCAGCCGTCTACGATACGGTAGCTAAACGAAAATAATCCATAATAGGCATACGTCTTGGAGCAGGTGCAAGCGCAGGGTTTTTTTCATCTAAACTATCACGCGGAGAAGTCAGTGGAGATGCAGATGCACTTTGTGTGCCTACCGTTAAGCTTCTCACAATACCTAAGGGACGAGGTTTAGGAGCAACAGGTGAAGCTTGCCAACCTTCTCCCATATCTGTTATTTCTATAATTGGCATCATAGGAGTATCGGTGGGAGCCGCTATATTAACAAGCTTGGTAGCCATCAATAAAAACATCAGTTTTTCTTTGCATTTTGTTTGAACAGTACCAGAAGCTTTCACCACTTCCATTTTTCTCATTAATTTATTTACCGCTTCTCTTTCCACTTCTTCTAATTTAATCACTAAAAATTTTAAAAAATCTTTTACCATCTGGTTAACAAATTCGTAAGATAAAGAAACATTATTTTCTCTGTGTTCTTTAGCGAACGCTTGTATTATTTTTATTTGTTCCAAAAATCCTATAATCAATTGCATGTTGGCATAACAAGGTTCTTGATTAGAATAATTTTTCAGTAATTCATTCACAAGATCAGAAACTGAATTGCATAACTCGGCAATGGATTCATCTTCACTTTGATTAAATACCAATTTATTTGAAATTCCCAGCTGTGAGCTTAAGTGAACTAAATGCGCTAAGCGATAATAATAACAAGCCTGAATTGCTTCATCTTCAATCCATTTTGCTATTTTTTGTGGAGGATTATCTTTCGATGTCGAAAAGGTTGAAGCAAGATCAGTAGCTCGAGTGACATGCGCAGCAAATTTTTTGTTTAAATCGGCAATAACATTTTTAAAAATATCAGAGTTATAATTTGTGTCGAATATAGAAAAAAGATATGAACTTAAAACACGCAGTTGACTGGTTGAATCTTTTTCAGTGGTTGCACCTAAAGTTAATTGCTTCATGAGTGTCCCTTTTTTAATTTGACTATTGAGATAATAGACAAGCATTAAAACGAACGCAATGTATTTTAAAAAACTGTGTAAACTCTAATCACTGCACTCGACAACAAGCTAAAAAAGATCGAGCAGGTGCAGGTGCTTCTTTTGCTGGCCCCGCCGCAGTAGAAAGCGCTTGATGAGAAGGAAAACGAGAAGACGGTGATGCTTTAAATAATTTTAATAACTGATCAGCGCAAGTACCTTCATCGCTACTTGTCATCGGATAATTATCATGTTCTGCTCTTCTCAGTATAGTAGCAACTTCATTAATTAATGGTTGAACCGCATCTTGGCAATAATCAGGCAAATTTTCTAGTAATCCTTTTATAACGTACGCAAAAAAAACAGGAGACACCTCTTTGTGAGATAAAGAAAGATTTTTTTCAGATCTGTCAGTAACCGCTTGAAAATCTGAATATAAATTATGTTGTAAATCTTTAATCAGTGCTAAGAAATCAAAAACCAATAATATAATTTGCTGTGCTTTTATTGTTTCAGTAACTGCACCACGGTTAGGAACCGCTCCAATATAAATATTATTTAATACACCATAAAGCTCTTTGGATAATGCAGCAATTTCAGGCTGCTCTTTAGCATAACGTGATGGGTTGGCGGGTGGTGCTTCATAACGCTTACCTACATTGTCATATAAATAAATTAAACGTGCAAAGCGCGCTAATCGACATCCGTTTAAAATTTCAAACTCAATTAAATTTCGTGCGTCAACAGAATTATTATTACCATCTTTTTGAAAAATTCTCTCTGCTGTTTGAAAATGCTTTAAAAATTGTATACGAATGCGGTCAATTTGTATTTTCAATAACGGTGAGCGGCAACCTTCTAGCAAGCCTTCAAAATTATTATATGAAGTAAAAATTGACATTAATCGTTCAGCATTGGCACCCTGTTCAACTTGCAGCATAGCACATCCTTATTTCTCGAATTGAGAATTAAAGAATAGCTAAATAAAAACAATTCTGCAACTAATTAAAAATAGGACAAGGAATTATTTTGCGTGAGAATCGCGATGAGGACATTGTCCATCATTTGCATGATCACAAGCACCATAAAGAGTCAGTGCATGATCGGTGAGAGTAAAACCCAATTTTTTAGCAATTTCGCGTTGTTGTTGCTCAATCACTTCATTATAAAATTCTTCTACGTAGCCGCAATTAATACAAACCAAATGGTCGTGATGTTCGCCAATATTAATTTCAAAAACAGAATGACCGCCTTCAAAATTTTGACGTGAAATTAAACCCGCTTCTTCAAACTGAGTGAGCACTCGATAAACCGTAGCCAAGCCGACTTCTTCCCCGCTTTCTAGCAAATGCTTATAGATATCTTCCGCACTCATATGACGCATAGGAGAGCTTTCTAAAATTTCCAAGATTTTAAGCCTAGGCACTGTGACTTTAAGGCCGGCTTTACGCAAATTATCATTGGTCATTAGTGCTACCTATATAGGGTTGAATTAGTCCTCTATTATGACCAAAACCCACTCCAAATACCACCACCTCACCCACCTAGCAAAAGCTTGACAGTACCTAGGGAAAACCAGTATAGTATGCTAACTTTCTTTATTTAAGAGACTTTTTATCATGCCGACATCAGTAACGCTTTACGATATTACCCCTTTTTCAAAAACCAATTTTTTATTATCCGCGGTTACTGATATAGCAACCATCAAATATTCTGATGTTCTAAAAAAAACCAACGAACAAAGAACAAAAGAAGGAAAAGCTCCCATAAAAGAATGGAAGCCTAAATGGAGCATATGTGAAGATGGAACATTTCAAGCACTAGTCTCAACAAAAACAGCGAAATCATTTTTAAAAGAGGTATGGAATGCCATACCCAAAAGTCTCCAGCCGCACTTTCGTATTGGCTTAATAGAATGCCCCGATTACCCCGCTGGCAGGTATATTTTTATTGGCCCCATAATTTCTTGTGCTGATATAGATAAGCTCTTATTGGATGCTCCCAATTATCAGCATAACCAAGAAGTCTTAGACTATATAAAAGGCTTCTTTCCCGAAATAAAACCAACAGGAAAAATAGATCCTACGCTGACTTATAAGGTATTTTCTACTCCAGAAAGCAATCGTATGTATTGCTATCATCTCCCTGTTTGGTTTGCGGATAATTGCAGCCTATTTTCACTCCCTATCAATCCAGATGACTATAACTCTTTTAAAGCTGAATATCAGCGCCCTGACCGAGTAAAATCGCTTCCACCTTCTCCTATGGAAATCCGTGAAGTGCCTCCAATTGATAAGGGAGCTGATCTACCCTATTCTGATAGCTCAGACTCATTGGCAAATGCCAATGGTGAAGCAGCAGCCACCGAAGCATCTCCAAAAGCGGCAATTCCACTATTAGCAGCAGCACCAACTCCTGCAATAACATCGCCTGTAACAGCAACAGGAACAACAACATCGGCAACAGGAACAACGACAACCGTACTTCCTATGCTAAGCCCTATAATTCCTGCTATGTTCGGCTCAGCATTCAGCTTTACAGTTAATGCAGCCGCCAGTATAGGTAGCGCTATTGTATTCACGCCCATTGCCATGGCCAATAATGCGCTAACCTCCTTGGCCACCTTAGCTAGCCCAGCATCTCCAGCACCTGAAGAAAATGAAGATGATGGATTTATGATGGCAGCTCCTGATAGAAGCACCCTTAGAGCTCTTACACGTGCTGATATAGTGCATGCATTAACCTATGAACTGCAAGACATGCGCTCTGATAACCCAGAAGAACCCATTACGCCACCAGACAGTCCTTTGCTGAAATAAGCATCTAGACAAGCCGTTCTGTTCTCTTTAGAATGAACGGCTATGACTTTACTTAAAAAACTTTCTCACATCAGTATCTTTGCCATACTGTTTTTAACACTCTCAGGATGTACGGCCGAAGAGATCCCATTCGTTTACAGAATTGATATTCCACAAGGTAATATTGTAACCGACGAAGAACTAGCTCGCTTAGAAGTAGGCATGACACCACAACAAGTAACATTCTTATTAGGCACACCTTTATTAGTAGACACTTTCCATCAAAACCAGTGGGACTATGTTTACATGTTCACACCCGGATCTAAAAAATCACGCGAAGGTGAAAAAGCAGAAGAAAAATTACTGCGCGTTTACTTTGAAAAAGGCGTGGTAAAAAAAGCTACTTTTGTTGAAAGAGATCTGGAAGAGAACTAATTTATTTCTTTTGGTTTATTTATTTTGGTTTTTTTTCTGTGCGCGCAAACGTCTAGCCGCTTTAGGATCACGAATCAGCGGCCTATAAATTTCCACTCTATCACCTTCTTTTACCACTTGATCTCTTTGCACTTCAAAGCCAAAAACACCTACTTTAGGCTCGCTCAAATCAATAGCACCCAACATAGTACGAAGCTCTGGAATTTTTTCGCACTCATTCAACACATCTTGCACCGTAGAGCCACTAACCACTTGCAGTGTTTTCACCCATTGTTTTTCAGGCAATGCATAAGCCACCGTCACATTAATCATGCATACACCGCTTTCGCACGCGCAATAAAACAACCCACCATTTCTTGGCTAATATCTTCAAACACTTTTGAAAACATCATCGCCACTAACGCATTACTAAACTCAAACACCAACGACAACTCAATTTTACAGCCCTGATTATCGCCAATAGGCGTAAACGTCCACAGCCCTTCTAGCTTTTTAAAAGGGCCATCCACCAAATGCATATCAATACGTGAATAAGGCGTTAAGCGATTACGCGTAGTAAACGCTTTTTCTAGGCCATTCCATTGCAAGGTGAGCGTGGCTTCCACTTCTTCGGGCGTGCGCGCATGCTCTTCTGCCGCTTGGCACCAGGGCAAAAATTCAGAATAACGAGGGATATCATCCACCAACTCATACATTTGCTGAGCCGTAAAAGGAACCAGGGCACTTCGGTTAACAGTTGTCATATGGGGTTAAATTTGTCATGATGGTAAAAATGTTTCAGTGATTATTGTACCATGAGCAAAAAAACACACCAGTCCGGCGATAACACCATTGCCGTGAACAAAAAAGCAAACTTTGAATACGCCATTGAAGAGACATTTGTGGCGGGTATTCAGCTAGAAGGTTGGGAAGTGAAAAGCCTGCGCGCCGGCAAAGGCCAAATTACCGAAAGCTACGTACTCATGAAAAACGGTGAAGCCTGGCTATTAGGCTCGCAAATAAGCCCCCTGCTCACGGCCTCTACCCATATCAACCCTGATCCTAAACGCACTCGCAAACTCTTACTCACCGAGCGCGAAATCAAAAAACTCATAGGCGCCACCCAACGTGATGGCTATGCCATTGTGGCCATGTCTATGTTTTGGGCAGGCCCTTTTGCCAAACTCAAAATAGGCCTAGGCAAAGGTAAAAAACTACACGACAAACGCGCCAGTATTAAAGAGCGCGAACTCAAACGCGAACAACAGCGCGGCTTTGAATAATATCTATTACTACCTATAAACTGAGATTATTAGAAGGGCTAACTCGTGGCACCAAATAAGCGTAAAAAACGAGGCCAAATAGGTGGTTTAGGTTGGGCTGGTCTTGTCGTTTTATAAAAATATTGCCCCCCCCGAAATGTATTGCCTGACAGCTCTACTCCTATCTCTGCTCCCTTTTTATTAGCAATAGAATAAAAAGTTTCCCCATTTTTGCTTACGGCTTCAAGGCACCTGTCAACAAGCTCAAAAGAAAAAGGCACAAAAGCAGCACGGATAGTGTCAAAAATTTCAATTACCCTCTTATAAGGCGTTTTTTCCAGATCTGCTATATAGTGAAAAAGATTCCTACCAGTCTCATCTACATCTAGTAAACGATCTAAAGTGCGGACAGGGAAAGCTCTCACTACTTTTAACAAATCATCAAATTGTTGTGCTTTTATCAAGACAATAAAATACCGCTCAGGAAGGGGCGCTGAATGATTTGATTTACAGGCTTCTAAAGTAGGATTAATATCAATTGTCATCATCTCACCACTACATGAAACGCAAAATTTTGAGATGGCTAAACGGTGCTTCCTGGGGCTTGAGTCCTACTTGCGTTAGGTTTGGGTGCTGACGAGCCCATCCAAAACGCTTCCAAATCTCCTCTTTCTAAAGCTTGGAAGGCTTGCGATTCTTCTTCGAAAAAGCTGGCAAGTTTTACGCTATACTTTTCTTCCCTTACTATTAAATAGCATTTAGAGCGAAGATCTTGAATTCTATCCCCCACCCATAGATCAGTTCCTTCTTCCAGTTCACCCGGTTTCCATCCTTCAAAATGATCAGGATTAGGTAGAGGAGCTCTAGAAAAGAAAGGAAAAGGAGAATGATCTATCTGGTTTTGCACTAATGTTGCTTGCCACTCATCCAATTCCGCCTCTGATTCACTCTCTTTCAACGCTCTTTTTAAGACATCATTGGCCGCTACAAGGTTTTTGATAACATTTGCACATTCTCTTTGAAATCGAACTTCAACAGGCAAATGTCGGAGATAATAATAACTTAAACCGCTTCTTTTAGGCATTTCCTGCTCAGAGGCAGCTTTAAGTTTAGCTATTGTGCCCACCAGCAGATCTATTTCTTTTATAACATCTTTTAGTAACATAACCTCTTACCCACTTTTATTAAACTCTCTTCCGAACGGTATATTAACCAAGTTTTAAGCCCGAATGCAATACCTCTATTTAAAGTCTTTTGTCCTTATCTAAGATGGAGTACTTCTAGAAGTTCCTATACTATCGTCAGGAACAAGATCCTCTTCTAATTTAGCTTCTGCTTTTATTTGTATCTTTTTCACATATTCATCTGGACTAATAAATACATCTTTTAATGAATTACTATCAGGATCCTCATAAACATCTTCATCTTTCATATTACTACGTTGATCTCCAACAATAGTCGAACCCGCTACTGGAAGATTCTTGGAATATACTCTTTGTATAAAATCTCTTTTTGCATTTTCAGGCCATTGTTCAGGATCTAAAAAATAATGCTTATTATAGCCTGCTAATAATCTTCTAATAGTAGGAACAAGAATACTCCACGTGCCCACCACATTTTCAGGTCTGACTGATCCCACATCTAAATCATGGGCAGCTCTATGCGCCTGCACCCCAAAACGAATGGGTTCATTTTCAGCTAATGTTTTAGCAACATGCTCTGCCAAAGAAAAAAAGATTATTTTTCTATTTTTTCGGCTACTATGAATTTTATTATAATTTTCAAAAACATCTTCTGCTTTTCTGTGAAAAACATTCTTATCATTTTTAGCAAAATCCCTTGAATTTTCTATGTTTTTTACTCTTTCAGTTTTAATTATTAATCTATATCGAATGGCTTCTTCATTTCCTAAAAATAAATTACTCCGAGTTGAAACCTGTAACATAGCACTAATCAGAATTTTAAAAAGTCTTGCATCTCCACCTTGTCTTACTTTATATTCTTCAAATGCCTTTAAAGAACTACCCTGAGCATTACAAGCATGGCCGATAAATTCTTCTATGCTTACTAAATGTGATTCATATACCATTTTTTGTTGATATGCATTTAGTGGAACCCACATATTAGTTAGAAAAGAACTCACGGCTCCCACTTTATAATATGTCTTTATTGTATTAACCAAATCATGTATCACCATTCGGCTAATACCAGCACTTTCAACCAAATCGATAACTCGTCGTCCTATTAAAATATCTTGATTGATTATTCCAACAAATTCGTTATTCATACCATGAACCACTCAATATTATGCTTTATCGTAACTACATCTCAAAGTTAACTTCAGCAACCAAGTGAGACAGAATTAGTCGGAACAGAAAATAGGGGAATTATTATTCAGCTACTTCTTAATGCTGTTTATATTGATGGTTTTACATACTATAAATAAATACAGCTTCTCACTAATCATGTTCAAATAATATACAATACTAGTCTATCAAATGGACGATTTTTTAGACAAGAGCAAATCTCCCGATCTCGTGTGAGATATTAGCCATTCATCAAACTACCTAAAACCCACAACATGAGACACTGTATAAAAAACTGTATAAACAAATGCAACCTCGCTAAAAAACCCTTAATTTGGTATAATAAAGACTCTAGGGGGCGACCTGGCTTTGACGTGGGTCACAAAACCTCTTGGTGCATGTCGAGGAAGCCGCTCACCTCGTAAATCACGCTGCAAACTTATAGTTGCTAACGAAGACAACTTTGATGGAGCATACGCACTAGCTGCCTAAACAGTAGTTTGAGCGTTTCTCAGTCACCCGGATGGGTGACACATCCCACTGACTAGAAAGTGTCTATGCTTTTCAGAATCCAGTGGTCATACCTTGTAGACTCGTGATCTGGCGCGCTTACCGTCAAATCATTAAAAAACAGTAGGCTCGCTGTGTATCTCCCCTGCTCGTCGGTGAGAGCACAGTCAAATAAAAGACGAAGCTACACATGTAGAGCCAAAGGCGGCGGATTTGCGGACGTGGGTTCAATTCCCACCGCCTCCACCAATTGACAATCCAATAGAGTCCAAAAACGTTTATAAGCCCTTGTAATTAAGGGCTTTTTTGTTTAAGCTAGATCCCAGGTTATCCCGCATTATACCCCCACATCCAACCCCTAACAGGGGTATATCTGGGGGTATTTTAGGATTCCCAAAACTGATACCCCCAAATTTTTAAAAAAAAGTAAAATATAAAGGTTTTATGGCTTTAACTGACACTAAAATTCGCAACGCTAAGCCCCGCAGCGCACCCTACAAACTGGGTGACGATAAAGGTCTTTTCTTGTTCATCACGCCCAACGGAGGCAAATACTGGCGATTCAAATATCGCTTTTTAGTTCAAGGCATGCCTAAAGAAAAATCCCTCTCCATAGGAACCTACCCTGAGATCTCTTTAGCTACTGCCAGAGCGAAACGAGACGAGGCACGAAAGTTATTGGCCGAGGGTACTGATCCCAGTGTCGCTAAAAAAATGGCTAAGCGTTCAAATCTGCTTTCTTCTGAAAACAGTTTTGAAGCCGTCGCCCGTGAATGGTTTACCAAGTTCCATCATAAATGGACATCTAGCCACGGAGACCGCATTCTTATTCGTCTGGAGAAAGATATCTTCCCTTGGATAGGAAACCAACCTGTCAACAAAATAACCGCACCTGAGCTATTAAGCGCCATACGTCGCATAGAAAGCCGAGGAGCCATAGAAACGGCTCACAGAGCCTTGCAGAACTGTGGCCAAATATTCCGCTATGCCATCGCCACTGGCCAAGCTGTGCGAGATCTCTCAAGCGACTTAAGAGGCGCATTACAGCCCGTTAACAAAAATCGTCATCACGCCTCTATTACCGATCCCAAAGAAATTGCCAAGCTACTGCGAGCGATAAACGACTACGAAGGATTCTTTGTAACCAAATGTGCTTTACAGCTTGCCCCTCTCTTCTTTGTAAGACCAGGAGAACTCAGGCACGCTGAATGGACAGAAATAGATTTTGAAAAAGCCGAATGGCACATACCTGCACACAAAATGAAAATGAGAACCAAGCACATCGTGCCTCTCTCCACACAAGCCATAAAAATTTTAAAAGATCTCTATCCACTTACCGGAACAGGTAAATACGTATTCCCAAGCGTTAGAACCCAACAACGCCCCATGTCAGAAAACACGGTGCTAGGTGCATTACGACGCTTGGGCTACACCAAAGATGAAATGACCGGCCACGGCTTCAGAAGCATGGCATCAACCCTGCTCAACGAACAAGGCTGGAACCGTGATGCAATAGAACGACAACTTGCACATTCAGAACGCAATTCAGTACGTGCAGCATACAACTATGCTGAACACTTACCTGAAAGAAGAAAAATGATGCAAGCTTGGGCGGATTATTTAGATGAATTGAGCACAATTAAACAAAGTTGAAAACTGAATAAATAGTTACCTGCTCTAATTAAATATAAGGCTCTTATTAATAAAAAACCATATATAACTAATTTCAAAATGAGGGATTAACTTTCACATTGGAGAACTCATGTCACATAACGAAAAAACCATTAATACATTAGAGGCTGCGTTGACAGACAGTTTCCCATATGTCGCACACTACACGACATATGAAGGACTCTGTGGAATATTGAGAACTCAAAAATTATGGGCAACTCATTATAAATTCCTGAATGATTCTAGCGAATTATCTCACGGTAGACAGCATATTGCTGATATTTTTAAAAAAAATATTTCCTCACTACCAGATACAGATAGGTTTTTTAATGTAAATTCAGATACGTTAGATATTATATGGAATTTGCTTTCACCTCAAGAATTTTTTATCACATCATTTTGCGGAATACCAAAGAATGATGATACTTATAATCTTGGTATGGATGGACTATTAAGTCAGTGGCGAGGCTATGGTAATAACAAAGGATTTGCTATTGTTTTCGATAGCAAAATACTGGCAGAATCATACCAACGTTTTAGTAAAAAATGTAAAGAACATCTGGGAACGGATCAGGAGCCAGAATGTAAAGATTGCTCAATACGGTTTTTTGGATATGGTTTTAACAAAGTTCTATATGAAAATGATCTTCAAATGCAAAGTACAGACTCCGACATTAGAGAGATGAGTAAAATTATAGATGATTTTGCAAAAAGTAGCATGGATGATATTGAGAATGGAAGGGAGCAGGTGGAGGTCGACAGTATGATGATGACTAAATTTATTAAGGCCGTCCATTTCATTTTCTTTTCAATAAAGCACAGAGCATTTCATCAAGAAAATGAAATTAGATTTTTTTGCACGAACAGGATCAATATAGGCACAGCCCTTACAATTAGTCCCTATGAAATAAACGTAGAACAGGGAATCCCTCGCTTAAAAATTGATTTTGATATATCTGCCATTAAAAGAATCATTATAGCCCCACATCAAGAGGCGGATAGAGTGAAGTTATCCATTCAATATTTTTTATCACAACATGGTTATGATCCAAGGGAAATTGATATCGTGCAGTCATCGATACCCCTTATCTCTAAATAAATCTAAGACTATTTATAGTTGTTATAGGCTCAATTAATAAAAAACTATATATAAACAGCCATAAAATTGCTCTTTCTCTCCGAAAAACTGCCATCAGATCGACTTTTTCGATTTTCGTATTGTGAAATTAATTTTATCCAATTATAAATGGATGTTAATGAACCATTAATAAAAAAAATAAAGGTATCAAAAATCGTAACGTTTACAAAATATTACCCACCGGGCAATCTGTAGGCCTGGTATTATTCCATATTTCTATAAGTCTTTTTTTATGTTGTCCATACCAATATTCAATTATCTTTTGTTGCTTGTTTGGCAATGCGCCATCTATTAATTCGCAATCTTCTATAGAAAAGGTAGCTTCAAAATCATCTGGTATTTTTACATGAAAATGTGGAGGTGCATGTTCCTTTGAGTATATGTGAATTTCAAGTTTACCCACTTTATCAACTAGTCGCTTAGTTTCAATAACTCTACCATCTGACCAAAGTTCAGCTGTAGAAAGCAGTATTTTTAACCTATCATATAATAATTTATCAGTTTTTTCTAAATTAATTCGGGTCATAGTCTAAATCTTTAAGATAGCGGCCTTTCTTTATCTCACGCACATATTGCGCAACATCTTTTATATCCTCTCGCTCACTCCACAAACCAAATCCATAGTCTTTTTTGGATTGGGATACTTTCATTTCTTTAATACTACTCAATACCAACTGTATATAGGTTATCAAGTTCTGAACCGATATTTTCATCAGGGTATTATTCCTCTTATCTAATTTAGTACTTCTAAATAGATTACTAATTTTATTGGGGAGAGGGAGTGTGAAGAGCTTCTCTATAAGGAGCGAACATCTCATGTACTTTTCTTTCTTCTGCTAAAGCAAGCGCCTCAACATTAAAAAGAACCAGTAAATCGCTAGTAAGCTCAAACAACGCCATATGATTTGCTCTGGAAGCACCTGCCCCACTCAGGGAAGATAAGATCTGCCTTTGTACTAGCTTGGCCTGAAGCTCTGTTAGGGATGCATTCTCTCCCTCTGTAGTAAGCGCCGTCTGGAGCACACTTTTAGCGGCTTCAAGATTTACGATGTTGCTATTACAAGCCTTAAGAAAAATAGCGCTTTCTGCTTTTGCTCGCGGCTTAGGATATAAACGTAAAACGATCCGCACGTTTTTTTCAGAAGTAGCTTCCTTTTCAGCTTGTTGCTTTAGCAATTTAATTTGGCTAATAAATTGCTCAATCTCACTAATAGCATCTTTTAATAACATGGCAAGTCACCATCATAGATAGGTGTTAATTTTATTGAGGAGAAGGAATTTCAAGAGCTTCTCTATAGGGTGCGAGGATATCAGATATTCTTTTTTGTTCTGTAATAGCAAATTTTTCAGCACTAAAAAGAGCCTGTAAATCGTTGGTAAGCTCAAACAATGCCTCTCTATTTGGAATGGAAGCCCCCCTCCCTGTTGGAGAAGATAGAAGTTGCCTTACGACGAGTGTGGCTTGAAATTCAGTTAAGAGCGCATTCTCACCTTCTGTAGTAAGGGCTGCCTGGAGCACGCTTTTAGCGGCTTCAAGATTTACGATGTTGCTATTACAAGCCTTAATAAAAATAGCACTTTTTGCTTTTGCTCGTGACTTAGGATACAAACGCAAAACACCTCCCCCTTTTTTTTCAGAAGTGGCTTCTTTTGCAGCTTGCTGCTTCAGCAATTCAATCTGGCTAACAGATTGCTCAATTGCATTAATGGCGTCTTTTAATAACATACCTATCACCCTAAGTTTAATACCTTAATATTACCTAAATTTTACCTCAAAGTCCAACTGGTAGGATAGCCTATCTCTTCTTTTTTTTATATTAGCTAGGACTCATACTCTGAGAGGAGCCGGCCTCCAAGTTAGAGGCATCATCTATATTTGCATCCCCTTTCAGTTTTTGACTCAATTCCTCAGGGGTGATAAACACCTCTTTTAATGAAACACTATCCGCATCAGGATGCCCTACATCATCCTGCAGGTTAGCTCTTTGATCCCCTATCATTTCCAAATCATTTAGAGGAACATTTTTAAAAACATGTGTTATAAAGGTTATTCTATCCTCTCTTTTCCATTTGTTAAAATCTCTAAAATAGATATCTTTATAACCTATCAACGTTTTACTAATAAAAGGTTTAATATTCTCCCACGTTTTATCCGGATTATCCCAATAAAATAATTTCACATTTTTTTGATATGCTTCGTTTCCCTGGTTCACACTGAGCTGTTTTGATCGTTCTTCACTAATATTTTTGGCAACATGATCACAGAAATCAAAGAATTTTTTTCTTCTATATTGAACATCATTAAAATTATTTTTATATCTATCAATTATCTCTTTTACTTGAATGTTAGTTGAAATATGTGAAATAACTACCGACTTTTGGTTACCTGCTTTTTTTCGTGCGCTAACAAACTTCAGCTTATAGAAATTGGCTTCAGCACTTCCCAAAAACAAATTAGTACGAGCCCCTACACTCAACATAGCACCTAATAAAAATCCAAAGTCCTTATTAATTTCACCTGTTTCTTTACTGTATTTCTCTAAAGCCAGCATGGAATTACCTTGAGTATTACAAATATGCCCTATAAACTCTTCTGCACTGACAGCAGCCGGATTTTGCCGCATTCTTTCCTGGTAAGAGCCTTGAGATTCCCACATCCTAGCAATAAAAGAGACTGTACTAGGACGATAATAAAGCTTTATAGACTCCACTAATTGCCTTACCTCTTCTATTGGAACGCCCACACCCTCTAATAGATTTATGACTTGATTTCCTAATATCTCATCCCGATTCATAGACTAACCTACTTCTATTAATTTTAGCTCAGGCGTTTTAATCAGTAAGATACTACTTTATAATCAGCCTTTTAAAAGTTACAAAACTCACAAACAAGTCTACCCTCAGGTTAGAAATACCACAATAGAGGATAGCTGATTCTTCTGTGAGATATTAGCCATCTTTCAAACTGTCATTAACCTACAAAATAAGCCCTCACAACCACTCTACACCTTAGGACTTGCCTCATTCGTTCATAGCCTCTTATTAACAAAAAAGCTATATATAAAAACAGCCGTAAAATTGCCATTTCGCCCTGCGAAATCCCTGTTTTGCACCGCGAAATAGGGATCAGATCGCTCTTTTTTCATTTTCGTATTGTGGAATTAATTTTATCCGATTATAAATGATCGTAAGAAAACGATAATTTAATAAAAAGGAGTACCGCATACATGAATGAAGTTCCTCACACTGGTTACATGCGCATTAAACAAATTCTCGGCAGTCCCAAATCACAACCGCCTATTACGCCTCTCATCCCTGTTGGTAAATCAACATGGTGGCAAGGCGTTAAATCAGGCCGTTTCCCACAACCCATAAAAATTGGCAAAAGAATTACCGTGTGGAGAGCCGAAGATATTTATCATTTTATTGAGAAGAAAGAGCATAACTAATTTTATTTAAGTAATTACTAAGGAGTTAAAATGACAATACAACGAGAAGGAATGTTCCTACGTTTAGGAGAACCCTTACGAGAAGCAGTAAAAAAAGCGGCAAAAGCATCCTGCATGACGGAAACAGTATATATCAGAGAAGCTGTAAAATTTCGGTTACGTCGCCAAGCAGACGATCCTTTATTTTGGTTAGAGCCAATGTCGAACGAAATTAAAGAACTCACAGTGATGGAACAGGCTCATCAAATGACTCATCTGGAAATGCTATACCTCCTCCGTGAGTTGTCCACTGAAAAGACTAAGGAAGAGGCATCTAAGTGGAGTACATCGCTCTTCTCTAAATTGAAAGCCAAAACTGCTGAGGATAATAAAAAGTAACTCCTCTCTCTTTAAAATGTATCCACTGTTAGGCTTAATTCCTCTGCTACTTGCTTTGTTTTTTTAAGCAAAGCATCATTTTATATTATCAGTTTTTTTAACTGCCAGTTTTCAAAAATTAAACACTTATTTTCAATAAATCATCGTAGATATATCATACATATCCGAAACATATTCAACGATATTCGTTTTGTATCCTTTTTATATCTGCTTTTCAAAAATTAAAATTTAATAAATTTTATATAAATCAATAGATTACAGATATTCAAAAAGCAAGTTTCTTGCGTTAGGTGTGACCGTTTTTTATGGGGGTTTATCATCGATTAGGATTCGGTTTGCTTTGGTAGAATTCAAGATTTAGTTTTAACGTATTACTTCGCGAATCCAAGACTTAAACCTGTTGGGAGTTGTTCAATAGCGATGAGTTGATAGTTGTCAGCTATGATACGATTATCGTTCAGAATTGCATATGACGGAAACCACTTAAGTGCTTCTTTATCAAACTCATAAGTTAATTGTTTCGCTGCCATTTCTCGTGCTTTAAGGTTCGCAATTAATTGCGCCGCTTGAGCCGCCGCACTAGGTAGCACATCGTGCGCCGCGTAGTGTTGTCCCACGTCTTTGCCTCGGAAAAGAAAGGATACCTGGCAGCCATCCTGGTGTGTATGGATATCAAGTATCGGGTTCCGTCGCTCTGCTAGCCTTGCAAGTAGCTTCCGGATCCATCGATTGATTGCGGTATAAGTGTCTTTTCCAGCCTCAGAGGCAATCGAGGTTATGAACGGATTCCATACCAGAAACAGATAGGGAAGGCCAACTCTGATCAACTCTTGCACGACATCTGCTGTATTGTGCGAAAGCTCTGTGCGTTCGATCTGAAGTGGAGCATTGCTAGTAACCAGATTCAGCCATTCTGCATCGACTTCTCTTGGATCCGTTGCAAACTCAATCCAAGCATTATCTGGCAACACAGGAAGTCTTTCCGGCGATGGTGTTAACTCTTTTGAATCGATGCCTAATCCTCGAAAATTCAGTACTTCTCCGCCCGCGTAATACCCCAAAATAGCAGCAATAAACTTCATGCCGTCTTTACTCTCGAAGTTTGCACATTCAAGAATCTGCCCTTTTGGTCTTCCTGGATCATGATTGTGGAGAACGATACAAGACTCCCTGTTGAATCTAGCTACCAATTCTATGGGATCAACGGGCACTAAAATTTCGCCATCATTACTTTGTGCATCTGACCAGATTACCGCAGGCACAAGCTTTCCAAATACGCCATTCGAGTAACGTCGAATTGCATCGTCCACCCAATCTCGAGTGGCAGAGGTAAACAGATCAGACATAGATATTCCCCATATTATTCCTTTCTACATGCTTTAAGATGGCTTGAGAAAGTTAGGGGGTCAAGTCTTGACATTTGACATCAAGAACGTTGCTTAACTCTGGCTATCAATGCCATATCTCAAGACTTGCTCCCTTCGTCTGCTGATCATTACAATCGCTTTATGCTTGGAGAAGGTTTTGCAGATTCTTTATACTTGACCATAGTTTGAAAAAGTTCTGCAGTTCCATTTTGTTTAGGTCTCATATGCGAGATTGGGCAACAAGAACCTACAAGTTTCCATCCCTCTACAAGCAATTCCTTTACTTGTTTGTTTAAACTTTTAGTGGTATTTGCTGATACTACATAATAATCATCTAGTTCCATTTGCTCTACATTCATATTTTTTACTCCATTTAATTAAAACAGAGCGCTTAGCACTCTGGTGCATCGAGTGCTAATTTTAACAAAGTTAGTCAGAATGTCAAACACGCAACGAAAAGTACGCAGCTAATGCAAAGCCCATCCCAATACCGTGGCATAGGAACTAGGAAATTATAAGACCTATGTGTATTATTGATAATAAGAACATAAAAAAATAAGAATATAAATATGTTCTATTACATAAGCAGGCAAGAATTAAAAAGTTAAATAACTTTCACAGTTTCCATAGTAAGAAAACACGAACGACTGAAATCAATATAAGGCATGCTAACGTTCAAAAAAGTATTAAAAAATAATTTATAGGATATTACATTATGGACAACAAAGAATTTTCTTTTACAAATAAATCAGCGATAAAAGCCGTTAATATGACTTTATCTAACATGCTCAACTTGAAAAATAATCCAACAACTACTGATAACGATCAAATTCACAGAACAAAAAGTCTATTAACCCAACTTGAAAATATAGATGATGCCATAGCTTTATACTTAGATGAACACAGCACTTTTTCAAGAAACTATTATAAAGATCTTATAGGAATATTTAATACTTTTAGCAAAGCTAATAACTATTCAAATAATATTAAAATAGATGATCTGGCGCCGCATTCTTTACCTAGATTATTTTTATTTATGGCTCTTCTTTCAAAAGAAATAACTCATAAACATTATTCAAAAATACCCACCAAAAATGTAGAATATGCTCAACCGTTATTAGTAACGATACTATGCATGGAACATTTTTCTAAAGAGTATGAATCAACAAGCAAACAGGATTCGGGGCATAAAAATTTTGTTAGACACTTCATAGAATTAATACAAAATGTAGAAAACATACAAAGTAGACGAGAAATAGAGGAAAAAACAAATGAGTTTAATATTTTATACGATCAAGCTATAGAAAAATTCCCCCAGAAAATAGAAGATATTTTACAAGAGAACGCCGTAAAGCTGGGGAAATCTTTTAATTCCCTACTAAATGAAAAAAAAGAAGAAAAATTAGAATCATATAAAAGATTACAGATATTTGGAGGTGCTCTTTTAATAGCACCACTTCTCACTACTTTACTCTGGATGGTATTAGGAAAATATATACCCGAGGATCAGCTTTCTGAATGGGTACCCTTAACATTTAAAATCATATCAACCATTACTATCGAAGCCTTATTAGTATATTTTTTCCGGATTATTCTTCTTGATTATTACGGCATAAAAGCTGAAATTATACAATTAGAAATAAGAAGTGCGCTCACGGAGTTTTTACCTTCTTATGTGGCTTTCAGCAAAGATAAAGCAGACGTGTCAGCCTTAGAGCACTTCAGTCATTTTATCTTTAAACCATTAGTAGCAAATGCAACTGACATTCCGAAAATAACTGATGGGTTTGAACAAGCAACAAATTTAGTCAAAGCTGTTAAACAAAAACCACTTTAATTCCTAGGAATTGTAATTAAAGAGATCTGAGGCTCAGTCGAACAGAAAACCGAATTAAAAGAAATAGTTTTAAGCAGCATCCGCACTGGTAAAATGACCTGCCGCATATTCATGTAATACACTCGCAATAAAGGTCTGGTAAGGCAACCCTTTAAAAGCAGCTTTTTCTTTTAAGCGAGCAAGATCGGCATCGGAAATCCGAAGCGTAATTCGGGCATTCTTACGAAAATAATTCTCCCCTGCTTTTCGAGCCATTGCTGCTATTTCTTCAAAATTGTCGACTGATTCCCATTCCTCTAGAGAATCCTCTATTTCCTGCTCTTCTGGATCTAATTTAACATCAAATACGTCACGCTTTTTCATGTTTCACCTCATGTAGATATTGTTTAGTCAATTTTCGACTTGGATAAATTGTTTTAAGAAAGATAGTATTTTTATTTTTTATAACAAATGGAACACCATATACATACCCTCCTATCTCTACTATAAAAATCTGCTGATGAGGGTATTTTTTTACATTGGGGTGCTCAATAACATCAAACATCTTCCCTTCTGTTAGTATAGCTATCACCTCTTCAAAACTCACGCCCCTTTCTTTTATGAGGTGATAATTTTTTTCAGATGAAAATTCATAGTGCATTTTTTCTTCCTTTCTCTAAAAATACCACAACGTGCGACTTTTGTCAAACAAAGCCCTCAAATAGCTGACACCCTCAGAATTTCACTCTTAAAGGCAGCCTCTATTCTCAAGCTCACCTTCCTACTGTTTTTGCCTTAAGATGGACTCCAGCTTTTCCAGGCTATCCCTAATCATCATACAGAGACGTTTTATCCATTCGATAATACCCATAGCCTACTCCTTAGCCTGTTCATCAAGCAAGGCTTTAGCGTGGCTCATGAGCTGGCTTAGCTGGGCTTCATTTTGATCCTTTGCCGTATCTAAGAGGTTGCTTACTGCCCATAAGTAATCATGCTGCTCATTCTCCTCCTGCTCTTGGAAACACTTAGTCAGTGCCATTTTGACCAAGGCCACAGACTGGCAAAGGTAAACGGCTAGCTCTTCTCGTTGATAGGATTGTTGGTTTATAAACTGGCACAGATCGTTTAGACTATGGGTAGTCATGGCCTAATCTCCTTTCAGATTGGGTTGTGATTAGTGCCACATGGGTGCTTCAACATCCGTGTGGTACGCTTATTAGTTAGGCTAGCATTTAAAGCTTAAAATATCAAATGCTTTTTTACTCTTTTAAGTTTTTATCCAAAAGTGCCTTGATGATATCACCCATTGTTTTGTCTTCCCGAACGGAAGCCATCTTTAGCCTTCTGTGCAAGGATAGGGGCAAGTCGATACTAAAACGCTTCACTTTCTCTTCGGCCTTCTTCGAATTGTTATCTTTTGGCATTGCTGGTTCCTTTAATAATAGGGCAGGCTCTATTATAGCATTTAAGCCAAAGCTTATTTACTGAAAGCCCATTTAAGCTTAAAAGACCCTTATTAAGCAGGTCAAGTATCACCTTATCCAAACTCGAGAACCTCAACTCGGTAAAATACGAGTCGGAGTTTACCGAGTTAAGTCAGGTAGAACGTCCTCTTCTTTTTTAATAAATAAAAAAATGGCTTGACTCGCAGATTAGACATTGGTAGTATTGTATACAAGTCAACAATTTGTAATAAAGATTTATAGTATGAACAAAGCTAGCATTACTCTAACCCTTAAAGGGACGGGACTCTCATATGAGAAAGAGATAGATGAAAATACGGCAGCTCAAATCATGGCTCTGTGTCTTACACTCCATGAGAGTCGATTAAACACAGAGAAAACGGGGCAACTCCCTTCATTTCAGCGCATCCTTTCTAGCTCTCAAAGTGAATCCGCCGCGGAATATCTAAACCGCTATGCCCCAAGACGGAATCCAGACAAGATCCTTGCACTAGCAGGTTTTTTGAAGATGCATCACAACAAAGAATCATTTGAACAGGGAGAAATCAAAAGTCTCTTTCGTGACGCAGGGGAATTAACGCCTGCAAATCTTACTAGAGATTTCAAAGCGACTGTAGCTAAAGGCTGGATTGCTCCTGAACCAAATAAAAAAGGTAGTTTTTATATCACCAATACGGGTATAAAGGCATTGGAAGGTGGTTTCCCTGAGGAATCAGTGGTAAAAAGAAAAGCACCACGCCGTAAAAATAAAGGGTAACACTATGTCAGACGAATTAAAAACAAAGCTTCATGATATACAGAATTTGGTAAATGAGTGCCTAGAATTATTAACTGGTCATTCACCGACTCCAAAAACGTCTACTATAAAGAAGAAGTCTGCAAAGAATAACGAGCTTGATAACCATGTATTAATGATTACTAATAAGATAAAAAGCTGCGAAGAAAGTGAAAAAATAGAAGAAAAAATTCTTGATAGAGCCTCTGTTCTTGGACGAGTTCTTTTACCTTATTACATTTGCTACAAACATTTCCCAAAGCAAGGACTTACCACGGGCGATGTGGCAAAAATAACTTCTGAACTACGAATAGGGGTTAAACTCTCCAACATATCTACAGCTATTACTAACTCCCTACAAAAATACCTTGAAGGAGATTCAACCAGGGTAAAGGGAAAGCCCGTAACTTACAGACTAAATCGGAAAGGAGCGAAGCATTTTGAGTCTCTCTTAAATAGTGATGAATAAAGTAACATCTAGCATTGAAGAATTTTCTCTATGCATGAGTAAAAAAGCTAAAAAAATCGCAGATAGGGCGCTTGCGTTTTTTTACTATTACGCTATAAAAAATGATAGTGGCACGACTCTAAAACAAATCATCTCCGATTTTGAAAAATGTGGTCTTGGATCGCCCAATATTACGAAATTACGAACAGCAATCACAAAAGACCGGCGCCTCATCAAGGTTTCAAAAGATAGCTGGCGTTTGAAAAGTGATAAAATTTCAGAAATTGAAATAAAATTCCAACTTAATCAATGTTTGAAAATAAATAAAACTTCCTCTCTAATTTTAAATGGGGAATTTATAAACATTGCTCGTCTTGAACAAATTAAAAATATAAAAGGATCCCTCGATTTTTCCAGGCTTACTCAAATGCTTTCAGAATTAAACCATGCTTTTTTAGTGGGAAATTACATCTCTGTGAGTCTATTAACTCGAGCGATTATAGACCACATTCCACCAATATTTGGTTTAAAAACATTTTCTCAAGTAGCAAGTAATCATGGAACAAAAAGTTTTAAAGATTCGATGGATCATTTAGACAAATCGTGTCGAAAAATAGCAGATCTTCATCTCCACACACCAATTAGGAAAAATGAATCGCTACCAAATAAAACACAAGTTGATTTTTCCAGTAATCTTGACGTTTTATTAGGTGAAATTGTAAGGGTTAGCATACCTCCATAAAAAAGTTGTTTGTGATGCATCTGAGAAATAACGACAAATTTGTGCAAAAAGAGCGAGAGGCTGTTTAAAAAATGAGCATTTAAGTGGTATTTATCATCTAAAAACCTATTTTACGAGCATTTTCTTTTAAGCTCGCACAAATTTGTCGTTATTTCCGAAAGCCCTTTAGAAGTACACCAATTTTTGCTATCTTATTCGGGTAGCCGGTTCAATTGATCTTTCAGGACGAAGTTTCTGGGGGTATATTTGGGGGTATTTCTTAAAATGGCTCAAAGAAAGTCTTTTTTAAACAATCGGTTATAAGCCAATTCGATTGACACCGCCGCTTGTGAAGCTGTTTTTGGAACCATATTTCAAAAGATATAGTACAAGCCCAGCTCTTATCCACTATTTTTCTTACCGAGGCGCAAAAACTGATTCTGTATTTTTTTCAGGAGGAGTTATTTCTTTAAAATGATGGGGAACGTTATCAGTCAGACTATCGCCTTTTAAAGAATAGATAAGGGCCAGTGCTTCTACCGCATTCTGGACAAAAACTACATGATTTAAGCACTCATTTTTTCTACTCAACGGTTGCCCGGCTAACCTTTCTAGCACAGAATTTTTGGTATCATCCAAATTTTTTTCTAACTCATTTAATGTAAGGGTTGGAATTAAAAAATCAATTACGTCACTATAAAATTGAGCAGTTTGAACCAATAAATTCCTCTCGAAATAATAAAAAACTCCTTTATGTTGAGTTTTTAATCGGCACATTGAAAAAAAATGTGATGCGGCTTCGATGATATTACGAAGTCCATCTGCTTTTTCTTTAACTCCTTCATCACTCAATTTAGGTTTATTTAATTCAAATTGACTATTTATCTTAAGTTTTTCAAAAAAAACTTTTCCCAATTTAGGAGAGATATTATTTTTGTGTATTAATTCAAAATTATAAATATCAATTTTGGCTGCTGTTTCTTTACCCTCTTTGACAACATAAGCAGAAGAGTCTTTATAAAATAAAATTTTTGAAATAATAGCCTTATAAGGTATTTTGTTATCGACTATTTGATCAGCATCAATAACTGCCAAAACAATATGTGTTTCACCATTTTTGCCCCAATGAGAAAGCCTACGCCAGGAATACCCAGTCCTTTCAGTTAAAGAAAGATGATCAAAAAAAACAGGGATATTACCCTGTTCAATAAGATGATTATTTAAAGAGGCGGCCACTTGCTCTTCATTATAAGATTTTACTCCTCTCAAACCGGAATAAAAAGTATCTGCATAACCGGGTAAATAAGCATATATCAAACGCATAAAAACTCCTTTTTAACTAAAATCACACATCAACTTCGTCTACGGCTGCCTCGCACTCTTTACTCTTAATTTAGCGGGTAATGCAATTAAGGTCCCCCATGTAACACCTGACGAGGACTTGCCCCCTTGTATAGGTTGAATAACTATCTCGGCCCACTAAGAGAAGCGTTCAAACTGATGTTAGGAAACAGAGGTGAAATGGGCTGCTCCGTCCTTACGGTTAAAAAATCGCTGGATACCGGTGGCGATATTACATGGCTATCACTTCTTTCAAAGGGGAGAGGAGCTCTATCTCCACGTCGATGAGACGACACAGGTTTGCGTCCTACAGTCCAGTGGTAAAGCTGTTTAACATTCTGGTAAATCACGCCCCATAATGCCATATGTGCAGCAGAGTCTTCATTTACCATCATAGGATAAGTAGGATGCGAATAGCTTTCCGTGAATGCATCAGCATATTTCCGGTTCTCCTGTCCCGGTAAAGAGAAGACTTGCTCTGCTTCAACTGCTGGTTGAGAGTAATAAACAGAAGGCAGGGCAGCGTGCAAAGCTAACCAAGCAGAGTGCCAAAATGGTTCAGAAATACTGGCGGCCGAAGAACTGAATTGTGGCACAGAGGGATAAAAAATAATTTCAGAGGCAGCCGCACCGGTTACAATGTAACCAGAGCATGTGCTTGTAGGCTTTACTTGGTAAACGCCCGGTTCAGACGGTACATGGCATTCATCATCATCATAACCCTCCAGGCAGTCCTCAACCCAGAAGCAATTCTCACTCGCTCGAGTCTCTAAAACCGGCTTCACTTTATCTTCCAGCTGAATTCCTAGATGTACTGCAATAGGCTGCACTTTTTTATAAAAACCATCAATCACTGAAAGAAGCGATTGGTATTTATTTATCTCGCTCAGCAGATCTGCTTCAAGAATACTGAATGGTAGCCGTTCATCTTGATACTGTTCATTCATATACTTTCTTAATGAGTTTAGAAGAGCTAGAGCATCCTCACGCAATTCGGTGGCTGACACATAAGCATTCTCTACAACCTCTTGAAGTTGCTGTAAATCCTGAGGCAACACTCTCAAAAATTGTGTAGAGAGTTCCGTATCCAGAATAGTCTTTTCTGTTTTCTCAAGTAACTCTCCTGTTTTTTCAAAAAACCAGTGTCTGCGTCCATGTAAATTCTGCGCAACCTCTTCGCGATATGTCTTCAAACGTTCAAACAGTGTTTTAAACTTTTGAACATCAGGGTGAAAAGATGAGAAATTAAAGGATTTAAAAGGTTTAGATCCGATTTTATTCATTCTATCCATAAATTCAGTGCGAAATTCTGAAGAAGGATGTTTAATTATAAAAATATTCTCTGGCTTTATATTTTTAAGCACATACTTTGCCTCAGGGGAAAACTCACGTTTTTCTTGCCTTCCAAAATATTTTAACTGTTCTAAAACAAGGCTGCTACCTTCTTGAGCGTCATCCGCATCTGCTTTATTTAAGATGAGTACAACATTTTCCATCAACTCGGGTTGTTGATTAACTATTTTTCCTAACATTTTAAATGAACGAAACACACTATCAATATTCGCATTAAAAAAATCATGTCCATCACAAACCAGTACCAGCGCTTTCATGCTCTTAAATGAAGACGAAAGCATTTCTGTACTTATACCTAAAGCAATGTCCCAAGGCTCACCTCTACTGTCTTCAAACCCTGGTAGGTCCACAAGAAAACTCTCGTCAAGAGGAAATATTTCTGGATATGTAGTTTCTGAACCAATATCATTAGAAACCTTGGCATACTCTTTTTTATTAGGTTTTAAATATTTTTGACCCCGTTCAAATCTTTTTGGCTCGTAGTCGATTCCCATGATATGGTTAATAAGGGTACTTTTACCTACTCGAGTCTCCCCAATATAAACAACCGCACCTTCAAGTCCTTTAAACTCAGAAAGCACATCCATGGATTCTGATATTAATGCTAATGTTTTACCAACACCAATATGTTCTTCTAACGTCTGTTTTTGCATATGGGAATAAAATTGAATTAACGCTTCTATTGCATTTTTTTCTTCTCCCTCTGGTAATGCATCGAAAATCTCCAACATCTCCTCTTCAATCATCGCATCATGCTCAAGCAACAGAGCAACAATATCTGAACGTCCCAAGCCAATAGCCAAACCAAGTGGCCTCTCAATCACCACCCCTCCATTTAACACCGCTTTCAATTCAGAATAACCGGTATTTTCAAGTCTATTAATAACCTCAGTTACCGCTTCATGACTACTGTTGGGGTTGCTGCACAATTCCCTGAGTTTTTTGCCGTCACCTTTATAGAGGGTGCTGTCAAAATCTAGTTGCGGAGTTTCAATTTTTTTTTCTGAATGTGCTCGTGCTTCTTCTTTTTTAAAATCATGCTCAGTAACCAGCGTGATTAATTCAAGATCGTTAAGCTGTTGTAGCTCCTGAACAAAAACTTTATTTAGTTCTTTTAACGATATTATATCGTTTTCAAAAATGGACAGGGTAGTATCTTTATTTCCCAACACACGTAAAGCCCCTACAGAATTATCTAGAACCGTAATGGCCTTCTCTAATACTTTTTGCTGGGACTGAATTTCACTCCCGTCTTTTTTAAGAGTTTCTAATAAAAACGCTTTATTTCTTTCAGGATCGATCAACTCTTCGGTTTCCTCAATTGCTTTCTCGGCCAGCTCCAATGCTTTCCAAAGAGGGCGTTCGAGTAAACGCTCACTCAAGCGAGCACGAAGATCATCCACTGAAAAAGATGCCAAGTTATTACCTATATATTCCCATAGTTCTTCTTGCCATACAGCTCCCGATGCACGATGAGAACTTCGGGGAGCCCCCAACAACGTCTTATATAAGTTGGCTAATGCTTCTGCCGTAGGATTGGCAGCAAGAATAGATATTTCATTTTTTATCCTAGTAATAACCTGAGGATCTTTTTTTATTGGGAATGTCGGATCAATAAATTGGATAAAAGACACCAACTCTAAATAGGCTGCCTTCAGATTAAGCACAAATTGATTTAATGTCGTATCACTGAATTGCTTTATTTCTTTATCCCTATTTAAATTATTTACTATTTCCTTACGAGCCGGAATTAGAATTTTATCTTCGAATAAATCTGGAACTAAATTTAAGCCTTCGTAAAAATCAGTTCGAGAACGATAGTTTGAATTAACTTTTATATCAAAAGATGGTGTAAAAAAGCCAATCAATGGAAAAAAGCTTTCGCGGGTATACAAACTGGTTGATCCAATTTCAGACTTTATAGCATCTTTTTCTTTTTGAAAAAAATTGCCTTGTGCAAAAGGATAATCAATATCATTTATTTTAACGCTAGGAAGAACATGAAGAGTATGATAAGGAATTCCATGTATATTTCCTGGCTGAATACAATAAGCGACAGATGGAGCGGCTAAGCTATAATGCCTCGCCAAAGCATATTTTATGCTGCTTTGTATTTGATTAATCCCCTCTTTTACTGCCGGTGTTCTTGCAGACATAACATCAAACCTGGCATTATCCAATACAAAACCAAGCTCTTCTTTATTCTTCGAATTATGAGAAGTGTCTCCACATAAATCTTCCCTACGCTTACCTTCTACACCAATCCAGCCATCTGCGGAAGTCAATTGATTCGCCAGCGCGGCATTATTAGGTAAGCCTCCAAGTCGATACATATTCTGCGAACCGGTTTCAAATAACGAAATACGAATCTCGTTAGGAAGTTCGGGCTTATTAATTTCACTATTTTTCTGATCAATTTTATTCTTCAATTCATCAAATTTATCCTGATAATTAGTAACTAATTTCCCCCATAACAATCGAGAGGCTGCCATTTTAGAAAAAACCTCTTTCATATCAACCACGATTTTCTTCATCGCTTTTATAGAGTCTACATAAGGTTTTTGCTGTGCTTCGGGCAAACCGAATATGACTTCTTTTCCTATCAGGATGAGATACTGATATGCGTTAAGAGCAATAAACCAATCTTGAGGATTGATTATGTTAAGTGACGTTGGAAATATGTTAAGCCCTAAGTCTTGAACAAGACTGACGAAAAGTCCTACCTTAATATCCAGAGACTCTGAACGCTCTGGAGCACTGGCTTCTTCTAGCCTTCTAATTAACCCTTCTTGATCAATCGTCAATTCCTGATGAGCACGCTCAAGAGCACCTGTACGCGCTGTCAGCGCTGCGGCACCTATCAACCAGTTTTCTAAGTTGGTCGTATAATCTCGAAAGGTAACATACTCCAGAAGCTCATTTGGTGGAGTCTTGCTAATGTTCTTAATAATCGCTTTTACGTGAGCATCTACAATATGGTCTAAGATAGACTTGAGGTAATCTTGCAAATCAGATATATGATTATTTGTTTTGCTATCAGAGGCGGCTAGTTGGGATGAAATATTATCATATGAGTATTCAATCGCTCCCATTATCCGCTCAAATCGCTCTGCATTGTTCCGCTCCATGGTCTCTAGCATGTCCCATGTTTGTTGAAAACTTTCACGCATTTCCGTGTGCATAGCTTTGATAGCCGAATAGATAGCCGTTAACGCTTCCGCCAATCCATTATCCTCTTCCTCATCATCACCAAATAGAGAGGAAATAACAGAAAGTCCTCCTAAGACCAGCCCTGCCCCTTCCATTAAGCTGCTAAATGCCGTCACCCCAAAACTAGCCGTCCCTAGCAAAGAAGCAGCACTTGTAAATGACTTAAAACCAGAAAAAATCTGTATACTGGCGCCTAATCCGCTCGCAAAACGACCTAACCCTTTATTATGAGTTAATCGCGCGACTTGCGACAAAAATAAACTCGTATTCACACCCGCATCCATTAGCTGATTTATTTGAAACTCAGAACGCGCCGCACGCTTAATTAAATCTTCCTCATACTTCACAAATTCACGCGGTTTATCTTCAGACGTCTTATATTTTTCATATAATTCTTCCACACCGGGATCGTCTGCTTTTAATGCATCTGCAAGCTGCTTGGCTGTTTCATCGAGTAAGGCCATTTGAGAGGGATCATATTTTTTTTCACCACTTCCGCTAGAGGACTGACGGCTCTCTGAACGCTCAGTTTGTGTTTGAACAAAGGCTTCAGCTTTCCTTTGAGCCTCAGGGATTCTCTCTTTTTTAGTGTCAGTGGGAGAAGATAATATGGGAGCTTCATTAGGCTTTATTGACATTTCCCACATGCCAAGAGTTACTGTGGTTTCTTTATAGGTGCCGGGCTTACCTTTTTTGCTATAGACATTTCCATAAGAAGCACCCACTCCTAGACCATGCTTCAACTTCGCTTCAATCTCTCCTAATGGGGTTTCTAGCGTGACACTCACGGCAGCAAGCTGCGCATGTGCCCTTCCCCCCACTGCACTCCTACCCAATCCCACGCCAACGCGAGCACCCGGCCCTTCCATTGTGATCCCTTTTACTATCACAGCATCCAGTGGACATTTAAGTCTAGCCATGGAACTCTTTAAAGGGGCCAACAATCCTTCACTAAAATCTGGATCATTGATAAATTCTGAGAGTTTTTTATTAACCGGTTTATAGTGATTATCCGCACTTCCAACCCCAGCTGATAAACGAAAATCAGATGCTCCCATCTCAACATCAAATGAAAACTTATATTTTCCAAGCGGAAGCTCAAACGCCTGGGTTAAGAAAGGAGAATTAGCTGATAAAAAACGATTGGATTTATCCTGTCCGAATCTTCCCTTCTGTGTACGCTTATTACCATCCTTAAACGTTGTTGAGCTTGTTTTTGAGGTAAAAACGTTACCTGATGCTTTTAGAGGCATATCACTCTCCTAATTCTTATCTTTTAATTCCTAAAAATGATTTTTATTGATAGAAAATTAAAATCTCAATTTAAAATTTTTGTTGATACTTTTAATTAAAATCAATTAGCTAGAGACAGTATCAAGCAATAAACAAACTCGTCAACTGAATGGTTGAACATAAATTTTAAATATTAGGGTATATATAGCCTTTATCTTTTTTCAACATGCTACATTTTAACATTCAAAATAATGGGTATAAAAAATAGATTCTACTAACAATCACACTATAATCAAGCGAACAACATGGTTACAAGCCAACTCGATTGACACCGCCTATGAAGCATGGGGTGAGGTCGGAGTAAGCCCAGAACGTTCAACAGGCTGAGGAGCAGAACTACTTAAGTGCGCTGGGTCCAGCTGAGAATTCTCAGCATTATTTTCATTCGTTGTCTGCTGCCATTGTTCCAACGCAGATTTAATTGTATTGGCTATCAATGTTTGTGTCTCACTGAGAACAGGTTTGGTGATTAAATAATTATAAAAATTTCTTAAATATTCTGTCGCGACTTCTTTTATAATTTCTTTAATTACCTCTCTATAATCAGCGACATTGTTCACATTTTCTAATAGAGTATGATTAGGGCCAATCGCTTCTGCCTTATCAAATAAATACCACTCAATAGATTTTAAATCTCCTGCATTTAGACTAGATAAAATAGGAAGATTAAATGAACGAGATTTTTCATCAAATATCGCTCTATTTACTATGATTTGATCTAATCGTTGAATAGCCAGAAGGAGTTTTGAGTCATTTTGACATTCAAAAGATTTAAGCTCAAAATAAATAAGACGACTAATTTTAACTAGTACGCTATAGATATGATCACACGATAAATTCATATACTGCTCTGATTTCTCACGCGCAAATAAAACTAGATTATCATGCTTGAAAAATTTCTTAGAATATTTATTAAACCATTCTCTATTCGTTAATGTTTTTTTTTGATTACCCATTTCGATTTCCTCTTAAGAAAAACTAGGCCCACTATTTGTTGCTGGAACAGGAGCTATCTCATTGGTCTCAGATGATGTGAGTTTCTTTTTTAAATAATCTAAAGTAACAAATCCTTCTTTCAATTTGTGATCTTTCCAACCCTGTTCATTGAGAACCGTTTTTTGGATAAAGATATCTCGTATTTGTTGCAGTCCTATCTGCTTAATAAGTTCAGGGAATGCAGCCTTAATAATTACCATGTGCCTAACAATCGTTCCAGATAAACTTTCTATATCTTTTCGAATAATCGTAACTTGTTCGCCAGTAATATAATAATTATAATCTTCTGGAGGAAAAATATCTTCTATTTTAGCTTTCCAAAATTTTTCAGAAGCGCTAGTATTTTGCTTTCCTATATCTGTAGGTAATGGAAATGCTTCCTTTAAATCAAAAGTCAGTACGCGTCGATAATCATAGAGATCACCTACAAAAGAATTTATTTTATTAATATCTCTTTTAAGCTCATTACCAAGTTCCTCAAATAGCTGGATCATCTTCCTAGGAGTTGTTTTTGAGTTGCTAAGCTCTTTGAAGAATTTATCTGCTCTTGCTCCTCCATCGGTAGTTTTTCCTGGCTCTGCACTTAATGCGTTAATCCCATACCGAAGTACATGTTGTTCTTCCGTATCATATCGATCGCTCAATTTCTTGGGTGATAAAGAATGCAAGATTCTCTTCACCATTTCTGCATCAAAATCTTTAAGCTCAAGACCTGCGCATCGATAAATCTGGTTCAAAGCTACCAAAGCTCTAGCAGCTGTTCTAGCGTTTATTCCTTCATCTTTAGCCTTACCTGTTCTACCTCTAGAAAAAACTGTCGCTAGCTCATGCTGTTGTAAACCTTCTAATAAACGAGTAGTAAGCTCAGCTAAATAATTACTCAGCAAAGCCATTTTTGCATATTTAAGCTCATTATCAATCACCACGTAGACTTCTTTAAAAGCAGGGTTATTTTTAAGAGAGGCAATTACTGCTTTTCTATCATCATGTGTATGTGTTCTTGGCTCTACTATTTGATTAAATTGGTCGAGTTCTTCTTGCTCTAGGGTAGCTTCGGCTAATTTTTTTATGGAAACAATCCCACCTCGAAGATTAGCATCTGCAGAGGCAAGTAAGGCCTGTATAATAACAGTATAGCTTGTAATGTGATCACCCTGCCCCTGTAATCGGGTTTCAGGACGTTGATCTGCGTTAATCTGAAAGCTAATGGACAAGTCTGCTGGAGAAACTCTGGTACTCACTAAAATTTGTTGGGCTTTGCTAGAATCCACCTCTTGCTGGCTAGAGCGGCCTGATCCATCAGTATGGTGGCTACCTCCACTATCCCCACTCCCCTCACTAGACGTTCTAACGCGTTCAGCATCAGTTGAACTACCCGCAACGTCAGATTTTTGTACAGGACTAGGCAAACTATCAGTTGCCCCCTGAGCCTTTTTTCTGTTTCCACTGCGTCGATTTCTTGGCATTTTAAACCTTTATGATCGTCTCTCGTCTTTTTAAATAATAGCTACCTCAGTGTATATGAGTTGGAAAGATAAAACAATCATATTCCTATCCAACAGGTAGGTTTCCTAGCCTTAAGTATAGTGATCTTCTACTTAAGGTACCCTATGATTTCCTAAACATGCATACTCCTTAAAGAATTTGACCCATCACCTATTTTAGCAATCCTACAAATGAGTCTTTTCTTATAAAACACATTGACTCATAAGAAAGCCCTACCTTCCCAGCATTTTATGAAGTTCAAATGATATCTTAAAAAAAAATTTACTGGGGTATGTTGGGGGGTGCCCTCTAACAATATCCCAAAGAAAATCGTTTTAAAACATAAAGTTAAAGGCTAATGTGATTGACACCGCCGCAAAATGACGCAGGCTTGGGCGGATTACTTAGATGACCTGAACTAAAGTAACAGCTTAAAGCAAAGGGGCCAAGTCTTGACGTTTAACATCAAGATTCAGGCTTTTTCCAATGTCACATGTCAAGACTTGACCCCATTTCTCTCTTTACGCATATCACTCTCCTTTTGAATAAATTTAGCTCGGCTTTGTGGCTGCAGCAGAAGTTATCGGTGGAGCATTAGACTTAAGCTTGTTTATTAATTGGTTTAATCCTTTTTCTTCTGCATATTGCAAAGGCGTTTTTTGGTTTTTTTTATGAGAAAGCTTAGGATTAGCACCTGCAGCAAGAAGAGCTAAGGCGTTTCCTTCTTTCCCTGCTTTAATAGCCTGAATAAGTGGTGTGGCTCCCGCCTGGGAATAAGCATCAACCTCGCTAGCAGAAAGTTTTTTAGCTTGTTGAATCCATTTCTGGCAATCGCTTAGTTGTCTAGCAACTGCTGCCTGAAAATACAAAGATATTGCTGGTTGCTCAGCTTTTTTGCCTGCACTATCAACCTGAGAATTAGTTGAAGAAGGTACAGGATTATTATTTGACTGGGGAGGCAGAAGAGGAGCTCTCTGCATTTGAGCGGTTTCAGTCTCTCGTTTTTTTTCTTTCCGCCAATTTTCAATTTCTGTTAATAAACGAGGTTTTAACGTTTTTTTTACTAGTGCTTTTATGTAATCAAACCTATTTTTATCACTATCAGGGTTACTGTACACCGTGATTCCGTAATTAGTTTTTTTCACTACCAACCATTTATGACTAATAAAGAGGGCGCCTAATATAATCAATACAGCGTTCACTTTAGGAGTATTCGCAGGTAATCCCTTATTTATCTCCAAATTATCTACAACTTCCATTTCTGAACCTAACAGTTCAATTTCATTGATACTAAAAAATTTTCCCAAAAGAGTTTGTAATTCAGATTCGCTTGATTCTTCATTACAAGCAGAAAACAAAATGTCGGCCACTAACAATTTATATACTTCAACACCTAAAGTAAAAAGATGTATTTGATCTATTTCTCTATTATTAGATAAATTCCTAATGGCTGCGCGAATCGATTCATCAAAATCTATAACCAAAAAACGAGAACGGCTTTCATTTTTTAAAAAATTATTATACCTAGCATTAGCACTATGAGACGTTAAAAATTCATTCCATGTTCTCTCTGATTCTTCATTATGGAATTGAGAAATGAGTTGATGAGTCTGTAGCACATCTGCATCTTTTTTTAATAGTTGTCTAGCAACCGTATTGTGGCGTTCACAAACAGCTTCCAACAGCAAAGTGCTATCATCTACTACTCTATTCACATCAACTGGCCATACTGTAGAATATGAGTATTGTACTTCTCGTTCCGCATTGTCACGATGCGTTTTTGCTTTAGGCCCTTTACTTTGTAATGCAGCCAATAAAGTTTTACTTAAATATTCGTCATCTTCCGAAATCTCAAGAGATGTACTATATTCATTAATTTTTTTAGGGATCTCAGGAAAAAAAATGGTGATAAGCATACCCCAAGAGATCGGGCATCGACTGTGCATAAGCGCACCAATGATAGCTTCTACTACATTAGCTTTCATACTCTCAGTTACTACCGTTTTATCGGCAACAAATAGGCACTTATCTAGTTTTAATCGTTCCGCAACTTTAGATAGATAAGCATTACTTTTAAGTGTATTGTAAAGAGTCCCTGCCGGATTATTTAAGTCTACCGACTTAAATCGTCCTATTTCATGACTCGGCAAAAATTTAAGTATGGCCGCTCGTAATAATACGCCGATTACTTTATCGCCATACCATTCTAATGTTTCATTACTCTTTTTAGGAAATCCTTCGCCTTTATTTGTTTCCAGTGCACTACTATGCATTAATGCTTGAGCCATTAAATTATCTTCGTCCTCATCAAACCCTGATTCTTCTGGTAAAATTTTTTCTCTTTTTAAAATATTCGCTATTTCATTAACATTATCTTGTAAAATTTTATTAAGCATTTATACCTCTGCTAGAGTTTAAAAAATTTATAAAGATATAATATACCATTTATTATTTTTTTTATAAACAAAATTAAAATTTATTTAAATTTTCTCAAAACGAGCTTTAAAAGATTTTTCATTTAGGAAAAAACCGATAGGTTGCATTGAGGAATTACCAGGTGGAATCGGTCGCCCAGAAGCATCTACACTTTTATGTAACGCAGGTATCACATACAATATAATCAAAATAAGCGGTCAAGTCTTGATATTTGACATTAACAACGATGTTTAAGCTAATTACCAATGTCACATGTCAAGACTTGACCCCATAATTCCTACTTTAGGTATAATTTTCTTTTAAAACTTGCTATTATTTGATCCATGGAGTCTACCTTATCTACTCAAAAGGAGATTTTAAATGCCATACTTTCCTGAGCCTAGGCCGTATAATATTCCCGCTAATTTGTATAAACCACCTAAATGGGATGGAGAAAAAGTTTTTATTGAAGTTCGAGCCGGCTTGATGAAAAAATCAATCCAGCTACCTCGTTCATCTGCTAAGGTTATTAATGGAGAACTGGTTGTTCAAGTAAAAAAATATCAAAATTTTATTTTTAAAGGACCGGATGCTACTGAATTTGCGCTTCGTTATGTAGGTTATGAGGCTTTAAAAGAACTTATTGATGCAGGGGTTGGAACATATGCACAAGAGGGTAATGGAGAAGTTGTTTATGGTACAACAGCGTATAAAACGATAGCAGAACGATATAAAGAAAATGCGGCGGAAAGAAGTTTTTACTACGAAATACCCTCCCTGGTAATTGCAGTGAAATGGTATATTTGGTTATCAAGGATTGATTTACACTCTGCATATGATGGAATGAGTGCGATCGGAAAAGATACTTCTTTTACAGCCGATGTATTGTTTAAAGTGGCTAGCACTATTGAAGAGGAAATGGGGCTTGAGAGCTACTGCATTTGGCTTTATCACTATGCAATGAATCGAGGGCATGCGGAAGCGTGTGTCAAACTGGCTAAAATTTATTCTAATTCTATTAATACTGACGAAAAAATAAAACAGCTAGTTTATTATCAGATGGCTATAGATAGAGGATATGATGCAAAAGAATTGTTAAATGGAGTAATGTATGATCCTGGCTATGAATTCCAAACGCGAATAGCGAAAATTTATAGAGAAGGTAAGGAAGTTAAGCAAAATTGGCTTAATGCATACTGGCATTATCAAAAGGGATTAGATTCTAAAACGATACTCTCAGATCAAGAATGGCTCGATGGAGTTAAATATTATCAAGGCATGTTGGAGGAAAGTGAAGATAGTAGCGTTAGAAGCAATATTAATAAATTGCTTGAGAGAGGTACTCCTAGTCTCTGGATACAAATAGCAGAGTTGTATAAAGAAGGTCGTGAGGTTGCTCAAAATACAGCGGAAGCAGTGAGATGGTATACAAGAGCATTGGAAGTTCGTCCTCAATTATCTCCTGACGAATGTAGTAATGCAGCGCAATTTTTTAAAAGTTGCAATGATTTAATAAAAGCTCATCAATGGTATAAGAAAGCAGGAACTATCGCTCAAGCAGATGCAACACGCCTATGGCAGCAAAGTATTGTGGATAATGGTAATCAAAGAAATACAGAGTTGAGAATTTATATTGGAGATGAATTAGTAAGTAGAGGAGGAGCTGAGAATTACGATACAGCTGTTACTTGGTATAATATTGCACTTAATGATAGTCAAGTAGCAAGAAATAAATTATCTGATTTATTAAATAGAATATCTCAAGATAGAGCTATAGCAACAGCACTATTATCTGGTAATAGAACATGGTTGCATCGATTAGCTGAAATAAATGCACATGCCGACTTAACTACTCCAATGCAAAGAGCAATCAACCGAATCATTGGATTTGGAGTATCGCCTTATAAAAGATCATCTGAAGGTAAAACCGCTTTTCAACATGTCCGAGGTAGCGACCCACATAAATTAGATTCTATTTTCCGCCCAGGATTATTGCCTGACTTTATTGGGGTAGATAACGAGAAAACGAGAATTCTCAGTTTTTTTAATGATGTTAGAGAAAGTCCTACAAGAGCCGGTCGTTTTTTATTATTACATGGTCTTCCTGGGGTTGGAAAAACAGAGCTAATGAAGAAATTGGCAGAGACTGCTGGATTTCGGACTGTTAAATATGAACAAGGAAATACAAATGATAGATGGATAGGTCAACAGGAGGCTAGAATTGCTCAATTTTTTACGGATGCAATAAATAGTAGTGATACTAGACCTGTTTTTTTGCTAATGGATAACATAGATGTTGTTTGCCCAAGAATAGTAGGCGATGATATTTATCTGCGTAGAGCAGTATCTGTAATTCGAGAGGGTATAGATGAGTTAAATAGAAATTTAAGTGCTAAAGTAGTATTAATGGGGGGCACTAATTATTTGACAAGAATTGACCCTGGCATTATAAGTAAAGCGAATGACACACTCTCTTTTGGATTACCCAATAAAACAGTTCGTAAAAGTATTATTGATAGTTTGTTTAGAACGCTAACAGTTCCTAATGAAACTATTTTAAATTTACTTCCTGATGCAACAGTTGGATGGAGTCCTCTAGCCTTTCACTCTTTTTCTAAGCAGTTAACAGAAAGAATAAATCCACCTGGCACTGCAGTTTTAAATGACTATTTTGTTCAAGCATTTGAAATAGGACGTCAAGCTTTAATAGATGAGTATGGCCGAAGAGGTATCACAATTGAACCTCCAAAATTAGTAACAAACGGTGCAGATCCTTTAGCTAACTTGGTAGTAAATGAAGTTGTAAGAAATGGAGTCATAGGAGTTACAAAATATTTGCGATATCCAGAGACGTATCATGCCAGTTCACCAAATTTTAAAAGAAATACTTTACTATATGGTCCCCCAGGTACGGGTAAAACTTCTCTTGCTAAGGCTGTTGCAAATGCTGCATGTGTAATGTTTATAGTGTTTGATGCAGGAGCCTATGTGGGGGCAGAATTGATTGAAAAATTAAGAGAAGTGTTTGATTTAGCAAAGGCTTATGAAAGAGCGGTTATTTTTATTGATGAAATAGATGTGATTGCTAATCAACATTCATCAGCAAGAACTATATTGCAAACTCTAATGGATGGTTTTAAAAGTATGGTAGGAATTGTAGTGATAGGTGCCACTAATTATTTTGGCAAGACCTATGTTCACCATGGTAACATCTATTCAAACAAAATAGTGTCTACCATTGAAAGAAGATTTCAGGAATTTATTCCGGTTCCTTTACCTACATATGAAGAACGCATTAATTTATTTAACATGAAATTATCCAGAATAGAAAATGTTGTATTTGACATAGACCTAAGTGCCATAAATTTAAGAAGAGCATGTACGTTACTTGCTACAGAAAGTTCTGAATTTTCTCAATCTGAAATTAGTGCTGTTATAGAGCAAGCTGTTGCTTACGCTAATGATCGTGTAGCTGGAACGGAACACTTAGCATCTCTCTCATATAATGATGTATTAGCTAAAGTGAGAAGGTTGCGATCTATACAGGAAGTAGAAAATAATCCTTCTCCCCCGCAAGCAAGATTTGATCTTGCTCCTAGTTAAGGTTCGCGAAGCCGACGAAGTCGTAGTTTGCGCTCGTGAGCCAAAGGGGTCAAGTCTTGACATGTGACATTGGCATAAATCTCAATCTTAATGTCAAACGTCAAGATTTGACCGCATTCGTTCAGGCAGGAGCACGTTGACGCCACGCTCGCTCAGGGCGTGGAGATTGTTCAGATCTTTGAATATTAGCAATTTCATACTGAGCATATTCTGCTGCTTCTACATTCCAATCTACTTCTTCATGTGTCATTAAATGGTTTATCAGATTTTTACTTAATCTTTCAATATTTTCTTTTGTAATTGGTATGTTAAAAATACTTAACAAAAACTCACTAAATTTTTCAGTTTCTGCTTTAATAAAATCAACATAGTCTTGATACCCACGAGCCCATTCTCGATTTAATGAGCGGATACTTCTCCATGTTGCCTGATATATTTCATAAGTTCCATTTGTCTCAGGATGTGCATCGCCAGGAGAATTATAGATAGACTTGATAGTATTTAAATCAATATTTCCACCAATCCCATTTTGAGTATCAGAATAAATATGCTCTAAAGGAGTGTTTTTTATATTTAAGAGGTAATAAGTTGCTTTACCTCTAGATGTTCGAGGACTAAAAACTTTAACTCTTGATGGAGTATTTCTATCCTTATCCAAACAGGCTAACAAGTTTTCTTTGAGTGCTTCAATTTCGCCTCTTTTACCTTCTAATCCAAGTTTATTGATTAACCCGAGCTCTTCGATAAGTTCTCTAATAGCTGTTTTCCTTAGCTCAATTTCATCCCTACTGAAATTATCAGATCCTCCACCAAAAAAACAAGGAAGTCCGCCTGCAGCTGATAAAGTGCCTTTTAATCTAACATTAGGTTTTGATGTAGCGTTATTACAAGCACAAACCAAGCACACGTGTTCATGTTCAGAATTTATGTTCGCAGATAAGGTTTCTCTTAATTTTGATCCAAGTAAATTGTTCCAAGACTCTATTTCCCTTGAGTTGGTTTTAGCTAATCTCTCTATGGCAGCATAATTGATTACTTGTTTTTGACCCAACAGCACTTCGTATGGTTTGTCATCACCATTTCCTCTATAAACAATCACATACGCTTTTGGCATTGTTTTATTCCTTAATGTCACTAAAAATACTTTAGGTGTATATTATATAATAAAGTAAGGTGGTAAATATTGGCATGTGACCTTGGCAATCAGCTTAAACATCGTTCTTAATGTCAAATGTCAAGACTTGACCCCAAGGTAGGTTACAGTTCTACTATTTTTTTTAACATGCTACACTTAATCATCGAAAATAATAAGCATAGATAATGAACTTTACTAACGATCCTGACGCAATAAAAAAAATAATACGATTACAAGCCATCGTACGTGGCTGGGCTTTTCGCACAAAAAAGCTGCCTACGCTGAAAAATGAGTATTGGCAAGAAGTAACACATAACACCAATAACACTATCAACACCCTTACTGCCTATAAACGACATCGAGAAGTGGCTATTGTTACCGAGTTACTGCAAAAAAAGGACAATTTCACACTGGTTCCTTATTTAAAAAATCGTCCTTGGCTCAGCACTTTCCCAACGGAATTGTTGCTCATCATCATAAATCACTTAAATGGGCTTGATTTGCTACGGCTCGTTCAAACCTCCTCACGCTTTCGGCGTCTTATTTCCAGCGAAGACATCTGGGAGTTGAAAGTAAAAAATGAGCTCTCGAATTTTCCTCGCTTATTTAGGGGTGAATCTTATAAAGATTTTTACCTCCGTAGCATGGTAAAATATCAAAATACGGGCACTAGCTACTACACTTTTTTAAAAAACGCCCTCACAGATTATAAACAAAAACAATTAAGTCGTTACTTATCCCTGGCGCTTCACTTGAATGCAGATGTGTGGACACAAAAACTTATTACACTCGGCGCACTAATATCCATTGATGTTTTTGAAAATGCTATTACTGAGAACGCAAAAGATTGTCTACCCACATTGTTAATGCTTAATACGACTGTCAATATTAATGAATTAATGCGTTCCTTTTTCTCTAGTGTGACTCTTTTTCATACGGCCGCTATGGAGCGCAATCTCGCCGCCTTAAACTTGCTTTTTAGTCAGCCAAATATTACTGTGCTGCCACCCTTGCATGTAGCGGCAGCTACCGGCAATTTGCCAGAACTAAGACGTTTATTAGATCAAAGAATACCTATCAATCTATCCGATCCGGCAGGCTTACCGCCTCTCTTCTGGGCCATAGTAATGGGAAAAAAAGAAATTGTAACCGAACTTATCAATCGCCAAGCGTCATTAGATGTAGAGGTTCCACAACATTTCCCTGTTTATTTTGAAGGTTATAAATATGACATCAATAAAACATACGTATTAATAGTCTATGCATTTCTGTTTGATCGCTTTGATATAGTTGATATATTAATTAACAGAATGCCTAGACACTTCTCGCTTTCTTCGATAACCCTGCGCCCAATGGATAGACCACGCATCACACTGATGCAACTACTAGCATGTCTCGGCGGCAAAGAAAGACTCAGCTGCTTCTGGTCGCATGACACTTCAATGTCTAGCGGGGAAAGAAACCCTTTACTCTTTACTACAAAAGCGGGTCATGCCGATTGCACAAATTTTTTAGTAGATAAAAGAATCCCCGTTAATGATCGAGGAGAATTTCGCTATCAAGAAGATAATTGCAGGGTAGTAACCCAAGAAACTCCTCTGGGAAATGCAGCTGAAGGGGGATATATTGATTGCATTAATATTTTATTAAGCGCAGGTGCCGATCCCAATCAGACTTATAAGCAATACTTTGGCCAAAAAGATTCCGAAGATCCGTCTACTTCTTTTGAGGGGATTCCTCTACATAAGATAGCAAGCAGTATCGGAGATGCGGGCATTTGGTCAGATAGACAAGCCTTTGAAGCAGAGTTAGCGTCTCCTCGCTTTGCAGTGGAAGCGCTGGAACATACACCTCTTATTCACCGTTATGTTCAATCATTAGACCGATTGTTAGCAGTCACCAAAAATGTGAATGCCATTTGCAACCACCATAGCACTCCCATTTATGGACGCACCGTATTAGGACTTTTAATCGAAAGCATCTCTTTCCGAAGGGCTCACTCACTTCCCCGATATCGATATTCCCTTATGCAGGAAAATTACAGCGTGCTGCTCACCTATTGTGTCCAACTCTGCTTTAACAGAGGTGTGACTATGCAGAATCAAAATGCAGGGTGTGGCCAACTACTTTTGCATGAGGCCGCTAAGGCAGGGTTGCCAAATCTAGTCACCTTGCTACTACGAAAAGGCGCCAACCCTCATTCTCTGTATAACGATAAAACACCACTCCAGATCACCACCGATAGTCGGTGTAAAAAAATCCTGGAAGAAGCTATGGTTTTGGATCCACTTTCCCATGCTCCTTTTACTAATGCTTTAATTTCACAGATCCCTCACTAATATCCATTCATAGCACAAGCGATGAGAATATTAATTTGTAATGAGTAAAGGGGTCAAGTCTTGACATGTGACATTGGCAATCAGCTTAAACATCGTTCTTAATGTCAAATGTCAAGACTTGACCCCGTAATATGGAATCGGGCTTGTTTCATCGTTTATAATATTTTTTTTAATGACATTTTTTTTGATTTTGGCAAACAAAAATATGAAATCACTTGTAAGCAAGTATTCTTCTGGCGAAGTTGATGAGAAAGAATTTATTATAAGAAGACAGAAAAATTTTAGACATTATGGATTCTGCCTATTTCTTAACATACTGCCATTTCTATGTTTTATTGGAGGAATGATTTTTTCATTCAAATTATTGTATTTATAAGTATGGAATCTCTCAGATCAATCTCAGCACTTTATACAAATCAACATCTATTATTTTAGGGCATGTCTAGGAGGGAAAACGTAAAAGCTGACTTGCTAACCAATTGTGTGAGGGGGTATAATGTGAGGGTAATTATTGTTCTGTAGGAGCTATTTTTCAATGCCCACTATTCAAACCCTTGAAGCCCAAGTGAGAGAAAAACTCTCCCAAAAGAACTGCACATTTAAGTTTTATTTACCTAAGCCCGAGAGCACGGCTACTCGCGACGCAGCTTGCCAAGCATATATAAAGCAGATCCAGGCCATTATTAATGTGGTCACAACTATGAAGGCAGCGGATTTACCAGCACAAATAGAGCTCGCTATTTTCTGCACTCCTTCTACTTTATTCTCCTCACTATTAGGAAGCTCTACTCCCGTTCCTAATAAGGAACCAGACTCTGTCAAACATAATAATGCTAGCTATTGGCTTACTCTCGAGCTGGCTAATAAATTAAGAGAGCTACTACATAAATTGCCACTCACTGCCTTTCGTTTACATGATGCTCCACAACATGTAATGGATCTTATATTCCCTGAAGGAGCTCAGAATTTTTACTCCACAGACTCAGCAAAGGACACGACCTCAGCAAGTAATTTTGGCGGATTTTTAAACGTTCAAAAACGATTACAAACCCTGGACTTGTCTGGAACGGCGTTGCCTCATTGGTTTTTGGGTGAGGACAGATCTTCCGAAACGGGCATTTACAGACCGATAGGCAGCAGAAGCTACGACATGAAAATCATTTTAGACAGAACGGACGCCGGAGAACGTTTCTTTCTAGATAAAATGGGCAAGTATTGGATCAGAGGAGGCTTATCAGGAACGCTTAGCCTTCGTCAGTTAGCAGCTCCGAAAAGTAGCAAAGCTCTGAACTTTTCAGGAATAGAAAAGGCTTACAAGGACCGTCCACGAACAGAGCCTACCCTCACGCTTCTTTATGATGGTAATAATAGTGCTGCGCCTACGCCAGCAGCTCCTACAGAAAGACAACGCCTTATTAATGATGGTGAGTCTCCAGCACCTCGTGCATCATTTTTATCTTACTTTTGCTGCTCCTAAGCGGAGATGTCAACTTTACTAACCAGCGTTTCCAAAGAACTTTAGAAGTACTACCATTTTTGCTACCATATCTATATCGGATCGATTCAGTTGATCTTTCAGGACGAAGTTTCTGGGGGTATATTTGTGGGGCATATTTAAATACATAATTATCAAAAACCCTGTAAATTGCCTTTAAAAGTTAGGGGTCAAGTAAAAGTTAGGGGTCAAGTCTTGACATCTGACATTGTCAATCAACTTAAGCATCGTTCTTAATGTCAAATGTCAAGACTTGACCCCTTGTCTTAGTCATCATTTGGCATAGAACTTATTTTTTCCACATTTTTTGCCATACACTCTTTTGTGGTGCAGGTGCAGCAATGCTATTTGCAACGGCCGCTGAGGTTTGCGGTACTACAGGATGGCTGGCTTTAACCAGGACACTTTCTTCCGCTAACATCGTTCGTATATCATTTGTCATTTCATAGGCATATAAGCCCTTATACCAAGTCGGCAAAACCACTTCTGATGTAGCAGAATTTACCTCGACTCTTTCGTGTACCATACGATAACCATACTTCAACTGTTTATTATCTATATCTTTTTTTCTATCCTTTACCACCAGTATATGCGTAGCGTTATTCAGAATTAAGTCTTTTCCAGGAGGGACTATCATTACCGCACGGTGATGCACAATCCCTTCTTGTGCAAAATCTCCTGCGCGACGTAGACCGAGTCTCCCAGTCAAATGCTGAGAGGGTGTAGTTTCATGACCTGCATCTATTACTTGTATACGAATATCTGTTTTTATAGAATGCTTGCGCATTCCTAACACCGACGGAGTACGCACCGTACTGGCAGGATGGCTATACACATAGTCACTAACTTGCTGTGAGAATGTTTTATCTTTCCGCTCTAAATCAACTTTACCTTTCATCAAGCAAGAAAGTATACGTCCTCCTACGTATGTTCCCAACTCCCATAATTGAAGCTTAGGATAAACCGAACCCTCTTTAAATAGATAATCAAATTCAGTCGCCACTTCCTCAGCCATCTCTAATAAATAACCTTCTCCTATGTGAGCAATCATTTCCACCACATTTTGAGCCTGCTCCCTCTGATGATCTTGCCACCACGCTATTCCAACGGCCTTTATCGCGGTGAAAGCAACCCCGACACCCAACGGCATGGCCTGAGCTATTCTATCCCATACGTTCCCCATGGCATTGGTATCTATCTGATTCCATATCTCTTGCGAGGTGGCATTCGGAAATAAAGAAGGCGTTTCTGCTTGTATAACGCCCGTAATGAGCTGTTCAAATTGTTTTGCTTTTGAAGTGAGTTGCACTTTAATGGCACGAATAAATACTTCTTTATAAGACAACTCCGAAAACCCTTTATCTTTTTGTGCTTTCAATTTAATGGCTTCTTTCTTCCATTGATGAACTTCTTCAATCAAACTGTTACCTTTTTTTATCTCTTCGGAAGTGTCTTGAAATTGTTTTGTTAATGTGTTTAGTCGAGCAGTGACATCGGTTGCATGAGTTGTTGTTAAGGTTTTTATTTCTTTAAGACTCTTAATGACTTTTTTTCCTTGCGCCTTTGCTTCGCTATTGATACGCGTGATGGCATGTTCAATAGCCTCCTCAGAGATATTTTGTTGCGGCCAAGTGCCTCTCAATTCTTCTAGAATAGTGTGGATAGTGCTCAGTTGTTGTTCATAGTGACCAAGCCTCTCTTGTAATTCTGTTGTGTGTTGTGTATCTGTTTCATCGAAAACGATGTTACTGATAGACGCGACAGAAACATGCGTTTCAACAGAAGTTTGCGTATGAGTGGAATATAAAGAAGCAGTGTCAGCATCTGGAGGAGGAGAAAGTTCCTCTTGCGGAAGAGTTAGGGTGCTGTTTTCAACCGCCACTGATTCGGGTGATAAAGCAGGAATTGGAGATGGCACGTGCAGTGAAATATTGGCCGCAAGCACCTTATTTCTCTTAAGTAAATCAGTTATTTTATCTCTTATATCATCAGGAATATCATGATTTTTTGGAAGGAAAAGCATTTGAAGGGTGGTGTTTGTTTCCAGTGCAGTGGCCAGTGCAGTAGCCCCTGCAACACCAATGTTGTTCCAAGAAAGGCCAAATATTTGAAGCGTTTTATTTGTTTTTAGTGCAGTAGCCAGGGTTTGCACAACTTCATAACCAATAGAATTTTTTAAAAGAAAGAGTCCTTGAAGCGTGGTATTGGTTTGCAGGGCTGTTGCTAGGGCTTGCGCGCCTGAAACACCCAAGACATTGTTTCCAATCCAAAAACTTCGAAGCGTTTTATTTGTTTTTAGTGCAGTAGCCAGGGTTTGCACACCTTCATCACCAATGGAAATGCTACTAATCAAAAGTTCTTTAAGCGTGGTATTGGTTTGCAGGGCTGTTGCTAGGGCTTGCGAACCTTTATCACCAATAGTAGAGCTCCAAAGTGAAAGTTCTTTAAGCGTGGTATTGGTTTGCAGGGCTGTTGCCAGGGCTTGCGAACCTTTATCACCAATAGGACAGCAGTAAAATAAAAGGTTTTTAAGCGTGGTATTGGTTTGCAGGGCTGTTGCCAGGGCTTGCGCACCTTTATCACCAATAGGACAGCACCAAAATGAAAGGTGTTTAAGCGTGGTGTTTGTTTCAAGAGCCTTGACCAGGGCGGTAGCGCCTTCATCACCGATAGCACGGTCTTTGAAACTAAGATATATTTCGGTTTTATTTGTTCGAATAAGCTCTAATATTTCTTCAAAAGTGGGCATAACCTCTTCCTTTTGTTCTAGCCATTGGCATGAGAACACTCCATGCCTTCTTATTTCTGGATGCGCTCATGCGGTGTACTTCTATTTTTGCTAGCTGCTCGCCACATCTACTGATAGGTAGATGCATAGGGATATTTCATATATACCACGGAGGATAAAAAAATAAAACTGTATTTAACTAAAGTAGCATCATGCTGCTTATCGTCATTGATTTGTTAAAATCAAACCTTAAATCCTAACCAAGCAAGCAAAATACTAATCGATGATAAGCCCCCATAAAAAAATGGTCACACCTAACGCAAGGAACTTGCTTTTCTCACCTCTCTACCCCATTGATTAATAAGAGATAAATTAAAAGTTAATTCTTCAAAAAGTGATACCAAATGTGTACCATATATATACCATTGTGGTATGTTTTGTGTATCGCGTGTGTATGTGATGTGTATATCTGGTTCATAACATATTGATGTACAAAGATTATTTAAGGAGTAAAAAATGGCTCAAAAACACTTACAATTAAGCGACCATTTACTGGAAATACGAAATTTAATTTAGGCATTCTTACGAAAGTAATTCTCCCCTGCTTTTCGAGCCATTGCTGCTATTTCTTCAAAATTGTCGACTGATTCCCATTCCTCTAGAGAATCCTCTATTTCCTGCTCTTCTGGATCTAATTTAACATCAAATACGTCACGCTTTTTCATGTTTCACCTCATGTAGATATTGTTTAGTTACTTTTTTCTGTAATGCTTTGATCTGCTCATCAAAGTCCGATTCAATTTTCTGCTTTTTATTAAATTTTTCATACTCAGAAAATGCTTTTTCTTCGGCTTGTTTACGAGAAATACTGCCATAACCTTCTAATACTTTATACTCATTAAATTCCAAAAATTTATTAACACTTTCTGAAAAGCTTTCCATGGTCAACGTGTTACGTCGCTCAACAACACTTTCAATATAATCAAAGAAACCCGAAACAGTACGCTCTAATCGCTTGATTTCCTCTTCTGATAAGTAATTCTTTCCAATAGTTGCATCAGATTTCAGTACTCGCCCATCAGGCGCGTTTTTAAATGTCGTTAGTCCCATTACCGGTTTATCACTATCAGCAGAATGGTAAATCATTTCCGAAGAAGTTTGTCCAGTAATCGCATAATGAAATTTATCCTGCACATGAGCATAAAACTGCTTTGTTTCTTCTGACTTAGAATTATAATCAATACTACATTCAGCAAAAATATCAGTGATTTGCTGATAAACACGCCGTTCACTTGCTCTAATAGAACGGATGCGTTCCAATAACTCTTGAAAATAGTCCTTACCAAAATAACGCCCATTTTTTAGACGCTCATCATCCATGGTGAAACCCTTGATGATATATTCCTTGAGCAGTTGAGTTGCCCAGATACGAAACTGGGTAGCTTGTGCTGAATTTACGCGGTAACCTACGGAGATAACAGCATCGAGGTTATAATGTCTGGTCTGATAAATTTGTCCGGTCTCCCCCACATGTTCCAAAATGGAACTCGTGGTACCTTCATCTAACTCCCCTGATTCATATATATTTTTTAAATGTTTAGTAATAGCAGGGCGTTGAACTCCGAATAACTCAGCCATACGCTCCTGTGTTAGCCAGATGGTCTCATTATTAAGAACCACCTCAACTTTCACACCACCATTAGGTGCCGTATAAAGTAAAAACTCGGTAGTTTCATCCTGAGTAGTTAGGGATTTTTGCCCTTTATTTTCTTTCTTACTCATACTCACCTCTTTCAAAATATTTTATTAATATAACATTAATATTAAAGCGTTATCAAACAGCGTAGAGTCTATGGATACCGGAAGGTAAAGGGGGCAAATCTTGACATGTGACATTGGTAATCAGCTTAAGCATTGTTCTTAATGTCAAACGTCAAGACTTGACCCTATTCATTTCTTTTATAATTAAATTTCCGCGATTCACGCAGCAGTAAGGGGAAATCCGTCTGGTTATGTTGGGTTAAGTTGAATTCCCGGGGTAGGAGGAGATTGTGCAAATCTAAGCTCATTAACTGAAGAGGCCTTTATATTTGAAGAAGCAGCTTTCTGTTTATCTGATACAACAGATTGCTGAGACTTATCACCAGATTGGCCAGCATTAGGTTCTCCAATAACGGTAGTAGTAGGAGTACTGGGACGAGTACCGGAAGAAGCATCTGAAGAAGCATCTGAAGAAGCATCTGAAGAAGCATCTGAAGTAGTACGGGAAATAACACGAGAAGAAGTGCTTTTTTCATCGGTTAATTTTTTTAAATAATCACCCATTTTTCCGCTAAGATATTGCTGAGTAGATTCCACAGCACTCGAATCATCTTGCCGAGCAGGCTGTTTAAGCCTACGTTCTTGCCCAGGCTCTCTAAGCCTACGTTCTTGCCATAAAAGCTCTAAACCCCTTTGATCCATATACTCAATTCCCCCTAAAATTTAACATACATTATATACTATTCTAAGATCTATTACCTTCCAAAAGAACAGCACATCTCCTACTCATAATCCCCTATTATTTCTCAATAAGTAACTTAATGAATGAAGTAAAACTAGATTTTAGGTAGGGTAGCTGGAGATGAGCTTGGGCTAGGAGCAAAGCGTGCACATTGTCGATTAACCCAATCTCTAAATTCATGAATAGTAAAAGGATAAGATACCTTAACAAACTCACTTCTTGCATCCCCTTGAGAAAAAGGCTCGCTAACAGTCACAAGTGGATTATTCTTGATCTCCTCAAATCTAAATTTTTCTATTATCTGAATCAAATGAACTTCCATCTTTGCGACATCTTTAGACCTTTCAATTTTATATAACTCCAAGAGGGGATTATGGTCAACATTGTATTTTTTTAAAGTTGCTTCAGCATCTTTCTCATAATCCAATAAAAATTGTTGAGCTTTTTCACTAAACTCTGATAATGGCATAACTACTCGATTAGATTCACTCACTTTGTAGCCAATTTGATGTTCCAATAAGGATTTATGGTAAATTAAAGTATATTGCCTAGCATTTTTCTTATCTCCGTCTGATTTTTTTGAATCATCTTTTTTTTCCCCGTCTAGTTTTGGAAAATCATCTAGATCATAAGTCTCAGTTTTCTGGGCTGCTTTATTTGCCTTATAACATGATATAAAATTTTTAAATAACCCAGGATGACCACCAGGCCATTTTTGTACGTTTTTTTGAGCGCGAGGAATATCACTATCATTTTCTTTAGCAAAAACACTAAATGAACGTTCATTATTATGACTTTTAAATAAATGTATGGTTTCAACCAATACTTCACTACCTATGCTTGAGACTCTCGCAGAAAATAGACTAGCAAGAAATAAAATGGGAAAACCTTTTGCTAATTGAAAACGATGACATATAATCCACTTTCTAAAATTAATTATTTCAATCGAGGAAGAAAAACACAAAGATTCAGGAGAATATAATCGCTTTATCCCTTTTAAGGTCTCAGCTATTAATAAATATATAATTCCTCCTAAGATAGATAATGAGTTTTTCTTCTCTTCTACACCTTTCCAGCTAGCAATGCCCCAGGTTGCTGCGGACACACTGAGAGAAGGTATTAAAGAAGGTAGCATCAAAATCTTAAAAGCACTATTTTTTATAATTATATATTTCATAAAAGACAAAGGAGACGTTCGTAATCGTTCACGAAGGTAATAACCAAACAATGCACCAGCCCCAATGACATCATGAAAAGGAACAGGAGAGATAGATGAAACTGGCTCTAATTGCTGCAGATATTTATAAGGATAAATTCGTAAAATGGTTCCTATTTGAGAAGAAGCTGTATTGACATAATTAGGTTCAGCAACATAATTAGTAGTATAAATATATGAATCTGAAGGCTCTCCATACATATATCGTAATAAATACCCTGGGCCAGGGCTATCGAATGTTACCGCTACGCGAACAATATTTTTTTCTTTTGATTCACGGTAAGCTGTCACAGCTGCTGATAAGGCGCCCAATGAATGGCCAGTATGTGAGCGTCCATAATTTTTTCGATCGGGGTAGTCTGTGTTAGTATCGGCTTCAATTTCTTTCCATACTAGCTCAGTAAATTCATATGCAGCGGCAAAATGTTCATTAGGATATCCAAATAAAGCAAAAAATGCATCCGCAATAAAATCACCATAGGTGTTTTTAATTTCCTCGCTACTGATTCCAAAAATTGCTCCAATAATTTCAAAAAATTTTTCCAGAGAAAATCCAGTTCCCCTATGGGAAATTACAATTTCTTTCGCGGCATCATTAATATAAACGGCTCCATAATAACCGTGCCTATACTTTTCTGGTAAAAGCTCTGAAGAATCTTTATATTTTTTCCACTCACTCAAAGAAGGGGAAACGCGTTCCACAATATAATCAGATCGTTTTTTTGGAAACAACCAAGATTTTTTTAGATTTTGAGCCCCAGGTTCATTATAAACTTTAAGACTTAAATATGCATAATGATGATGATTTAACCAATTTTCAATAGAAACCTTATATTGATCTTTAAAAGACTCAAGTCTTCTTTTAACTTCATCGTTCATTAAGCTAATATTAGCCTTCACATAACCATCACCTCCCGAACCATGAAAATCTTCATATAACACATCACTTGCTTCATTATCTTTTCCATCAATCAATAAAAAATAAACTTTTTCGAATTTATAAAATCTTATTACGTCGGAATCCTTTTCTCTTTTGATAAGTTCATCTAATAGTTTATATATTTTTTTACGGTTTTCTATTTTTTCCTCATAGTTACTATCATTATAAAAATCTTTACGTAACAAAGAAGAAATATCAATTTTCCCTGCGTATGTTTTGGATACCTCTTTAAAAAATTTCACTGATTCAGAAATTTCCCCTGTTTTATACAAGATTATTCCTTTATGAAAGCTTGAAAAAACATTTAGCTGCTTTTTGGCTTCATCATACATCCCCAACGCAAATTGAGCTTCTGCATTCAGCTGTTTCGCCGCTTTCTGGTACCATTCAATCGCTTTCTGCTTATCCTTCTTAGTTACTCCTCGGCCTTTTTGATACATCTCACCTAAAGCAAATTGAGCAACGTCATTCCCCTGCTCCGCAGCTTTGCGGTACCAGGCTACTGCTTGAACCTCATCTTTAACCACTTCTCCGCGGCCTTCTTGGTACATCAGACCTAGAACACACTGGGCATCTGAATTCCCGTGCTCTGCGGCTTTGCTATACCATTTAAATGCTTGAACCTCATCTTTAGCTGTTCCCAAGCCTTTTTGGTACATCCATCCTAAAGCAAACTGAGCTACATCATTTCCCTGCTCCGCAGCTTTGCTATACCATTTAAATGCTTGAACCTCATCTTTAGCTATTCCTCGGCCTTCTTGATACATCCAACCTAGACCAAACTGAGCTACATCATTTCCCTGCTCCGCAGCTTTGCTATACCATTTAAATGCTTGAACCTCATCTTTAGCTATTCCTCGGCCTTCTCTATACATCTCCCCCAAAGCAAATTGAGCTTCAGGATCTCCTTTATTTGCAAGATCTTTGATAGTTTCAATAAGATAACTAATATCAATTTCTTCCTTTTCTTCACAAAAAGCTTGCTGAACTCCTAAATAATAAGGAATTTTCTTTTTAGCTAAGTTGTTAAAATACGGTGTATAAAATTCTGCTTTATTTGTAACCACAGCAGATTTTTCTTGTTTTTCTCTTTTCCCATAAGCTGCACCGGCTAACCCAATGCCTGTTCCTAAAAGCATATAGGCCGCTTTTCGGTCTGAAGAAGACGAAGTGGTTTTACTATGAAGAGTCGATTCCTCAAAATTTTCTGGCATATGTCCTGGCAAACCAGACTGAATAGAGGAAGCTGGGAAAACCAATCTTCTTGGCAGTTGGATGAACGGAGCAGATCTTCTTACTACAAACCTAAGCATATATTTACTCGTTAAGTTTTAACTACTGACCAAGAGCTAGGATATCTTACATAGGTTAGTTACATCAATTGGTTAAACTCTGAAGTTGATGTGCGAGATTGCGCACAAATTATACATTATTACTAAAGCATTTCCATGGTAGGTCAAAAACCTTCTAGCAACCCTAATATTCAACTAATCGGTAGGTACCTTGTAAAAGCCCCCACTATACTCAATCTTCTAGCAGGGTTGTTAAAACGGAATAAATAAATCGTTTTTATCTTTCAAACTAAGTTAAACTGCCCTATAGAGTCATCTTCTAATGATTTCAAAAGGCTAATAAAAATGCTAAAAAGATCCCAGGGCAGCCCTCCTCCAAACACAGGAGATCCCAAAGAAACCAAAAGAAAACGCTCTTCCAGCGGAAGTGGTGATAGTGAAAGCCCCGGCGAAATGGCAGGCAGCTCAGCAGACGATGCTCCACCTCCCGCTATTGCTGCTGGTCGCACTAGCAGTGACGGTAGCGATGGCAGCCGCCATACAGGAAGATCAGACCATTCTAGCCAGCAAAATGTAGATCCCTTGAGGGTGCAGAGTATTTTTGTTTCAAGCCATGTCGCATTTACTAATGAAGATGCCCCTTCCATCCACTTCTACCTCAATGCAGAACAACGGCCTGATACGCGAATTCAAGGCCAAGGCGACCATATTACGAGCTATACTTTGATTGTCCAGGCTTTATTAGCCTCCGCAGAAGATAATATCCGAGGGGCTATTATCTCAATAAAGAAACTGGCAGAAGCCACATTAGAAAAAGCAGAACTCCTTGAATTCAACAAAATAGTAGAGCCTCTCTTACATACCCATGGGCAGAGAAAAAAGGCTGTGAAGTTACTTGAAGAAACTGAGGGCAAAGAAGTGGCCTCTCTCTTTAACAAGGAAATCAAATATGCTAAAATGAGTGTGTTAAGCAACTATTTAGCCCAACTGACTAGTCACTTGTTAAAAGGGTTACAGCAGCATGAATTGGCCACTACTTTTTCTAAAGGCAGAAGGGGTAAGGACCCTCAGGAAGGCGCCAACGCTAAAACGGCTGCTCGAGCATTGGTCGCTATTAATCAAATTTATGAGTGGGCAGCGATGGATCCCAACGATTTTGATGACGAAAGGATAGATAAAATGCTACATGCACTTTCCTCTAAAAAATTAAATAACCCTGCTGATACCGAGGAACAGCATGTCATACGCTATGGAATATCAGCTCTTCATGAGAAAGATGGAGGGGATACCGCAGACAAGCTGATTCGTGAGATTAGAAATGCAAGAACAGACTCTAATAAAATAAAGCAAATATGGAATAACGTTGGCGCTAGATTAAAAAGAGAAGTAGACAAAATAGCAAGTTTAGTGGGTGATCTTTATGATTACCGACGGGTGCTAAAATTTGATTTAAATGAAGCATTTCCATTACCTCAAAATATAGTAAAACAAGGTGATGCTGCCATTCTTAAATACTGGGAAGATAATCTAGCGAGTGTTTTTAGTGAGGGATATTTTTTTGATATTGATGTAAACAACCGATCTGCAACCATCACGCGAACAAAAGATGAAAAGCTGATCCAAACAATTGATAGACACCTGACTATTATAAAATCTACTTTTCCTGAGGTCCTTAAAAATATTGATTTCGCTAAGATAAAAGACACTTTTATAAAAAATACGATTCTAAATGATCAAGATTGGGGAAAGCACTCAACAGACGAGGGTCCTTTAAATTTATCGTATATAAATAGAAAACTTTCTGAATCAAAATCAAGCAAGCTGCTTCTGCCTGATAGCGGGTCAAGCAGCCATCCTACCTAATTATTTTTAATAGGCAATTAAAATGATAAAGAGAAGAAAAATTGAATCAAACAAGGAATGGTTAAACGAATTTTCCAAAAAAATCTTTAAAACTTATTATTTAAAACAATTTGCAGAAGAAAAATTTCAAACATACCCCCATTTATCTCTGGATCATATTTATCATATATCACGTCGAATTGATAATTTTATTAGTTCTCAGCTTTGTTCTTATAGTTGCAATGAAGATATTGTTTTACTTGATTCTATTAAAATATTAGATAAAAAGATAAATAAAAACACATTATTTAATCACGAAGCATGCGCTCCCGTCGAAATTTCCAGCCTATCAAAATTAAATGCTGGCGATTTAGAATCTATTGAATGGCATTTGTCTCATGAAGCCATAGGAATAAATTGTAATAAAATAGAAATGGTCAGCAACCCTGAAGACTATAGAGAAGTGATAAAAGAAATCATAAAAGAAATAGCGACTCTGTATTTAAGAAATTTCTATAATTATTTAGTGACTAAGCCTTCCTTAACTGATACTCAACAAACCCTAGTCAATACCATTGAATCAGTGTTGAGACAATGGGAACAAACCTCAAGTGAAAATAGCTCTATTCATACTCCTGAAAACACCCATGAAGGCCCTGCTACAGCCCCTTTTCCTGCATTAGCAGTCAGTCACGCTCCTCAAGCTTCATGAGTGAAAAAGGGGTCAAGTCTTGGCCGCATTCGTTCAGGCAGGAGCATGTTGACGCCCCGCTTGCGCAGGGAGTGGAGATTGTTCTGAGCTTTGAATATTAGCAATTTCATACTGAGCATATTCTGCTGCTTCTACATTCCAATCTACTTTCTCATGTGTCATTAAATGGTTTATCAGATTTTCACTTAGTCTTTCCATATTTTCTGTTGTAGTTGGTATATTAAAAATACTTAATAAAAACTCACTAAATTTTTCAGTTTCTGCTTTAATAAAGTCAACATAGTCTTGATACCCACGAGCCCATTCTCGATTTAATGAGCTGATACTTCTCCATGTTGCCTGATATATTTCATAAGTTCCATTTGTCTCAGGATGTGCATCGCCAGGAGAATTATAGATAGACTTGATAGTATTTAAATCAATATTTCCACCAATCCCATTTTGAGTATCAGAATAAATATGCTCTAAAGGAGTGTTTTTAATATTTAAGAGGTAATAAGTTGCTTTACCTTTAGATTTTGGAGAAACAAAAGCCTTAATTTGTGATGGAGTATTATTATCCTTATCCAGATGCGCTAACAAATCTGCCTTAAGTGCTTCAATTTCGTCTTCTTTACCATCTAATCCAAGTTTTTCATTTAATCTAAGCTCTTCAACAAGCTCCCTAATAGCTTCGTTTTTTAAATGATCTCTATTAAAATCTTCAGATCTTCCACCAAAAAAACAAGGAAGTCCTCCTGCTGGCGATAAAATACCTTTTAATCTCATATCCGGATTTTCTTTCTTATTTTCTTCTACGCGATCTTGAATAGGGTTACATGCACAAACCAAACACTCTTTATTCTCTCCAGAGTTTAAACTCACAGATAAAACTTTCTCTATATTTTTCTTGACTAAATCCGTCCATTCATCCCACATCCTTTTTTTTATCTTATCTGCATAAATTTTAAAAGTATCTGGTGGTTTTGCCAGAGCTAATTTTTTTATACAGCGGTAATTAATAACTTGCTTTTGACCCAATAGCACCTCGTATGGTTTGTCATCACCATTTCCTCTATAAACAATCACATAAGCTTTTGGCATTATTTTATTCCTTAATGTCACTAAAATAATTTAAGTGTACATTATATAATAAAGTAAAGGTGGTAAATATTGACATGTGACATTGGCAATCATCTTAAACATCGTTCTTAATGTCAAATGTCAAGACTTGACCCCGTAGGTCTAAAAAACATATATTTGATTTCTCTCCTATCACACACTCAATATTCATGCTAAAATTTTCTAACAAAGGATAATTAAGTGCTCTCACCCATAGCTTAGCAAAGCATATTTTACGAATAATAAAGCAGTATCTAAAAATACTCACACTTTAAGCAAGAAAGATTAATTAAAAATAACTTAACAAAGGAAAAATACATTATGCCATTATTTACTTTACACTCAGCGGTGCAAACAGAAGACTTAACTTTAGTCAAAAAACTTATTGAAAACGACGGCGAAGATATTGACGCTATAGATAATAAAAGCCGCACAGCTTTATACTTATCTTGCAGAAAAAACACCCCGGCCAGCGCACAAATTACTCAATACTTACTTGAAAATGGGGCTCGCTTTGATATTGCTGCCTTTACTAATAAGCAGGGAGATGAAATTATTTATGCTATTCATGCCGCTGCTGGAAGCGGTAATTTACGTGCACTTAATCTCTTACTTGAGCACGGAGATGATGTTAATAGGCGAACAGGCAAGTACCAACAAACTCCTTTATTTACATTTTTAGTCACTAAACAAAATCATTTAGGCGCATTAAATGCGTTGCTAGAAGCTGGCACGGATCTTACAGTTGAAGGTTCTAGCCGCGCTGGAGAAGTGATGGCAATGGAGACCCCTTTGAAATTCCTCAAAAACCACCCTTATAGTACTGCTAAAAGCTTGAATGTTACCGCTATCGTGCTTTTTTGCATCGCAGCGTTTCTTACTTTCGTTACCATACTACAGGTAGCTCTGCTAGGAAAAAAGTATTTATATTTACTTTCTATCCTCAGCGGAGCTGCAGTATCAGTTGGAATAGCTTCTATTTTAATTTATAAAGGAACGAGCTTAGAAAAAAAGACAAAATCGATTGCAGAAATGCTGGTTAAGTATGGTGCAAATTCTACCGATTTCCCTGGCTTAGGAGAGGTTACTCCCTTGGCTGATTTATCCGAACGCCAAGAGCGACTGCAAGTAGAACGTATACAGCGGCAACAAGAACAAGAAGCTCTCCAAAAGCGTATTCGAGAGCAACGCATCAGAGAGCGCACAGAAAGAGAGCGTCAACAAAGCGATCGCCAAGAACGCTTAAAACAAGTAACAGATCAAAGCACACGGCAGGCTGAGCAAAAACAAGAATTCTCTCAAAAACTCGAAGCTCTTAAAATATCCTTGACCAAGCTAACACCTGATTCAATGCGTGAAATGAATGAAAGTTTCCAACAACTTGAAAGTGAAGCAACCACTTCAAGGCGTGCAGACTTTTTTTCCCTCAGAGGCCAATTTTATGAAAAAGCAGCAGCAAATCAGACTCATTTTACAACCCAAACTATACTCTATGACAAGGCCTCACAAGACTACCAGCAAGCCATTTATTTTGATCCTTTTATACCGGATGTGAGCAATTACATTTCTGATCTGGCAAGCAAGATCGCTGCGCCCAGTCTCTCTCAAGTAATGATACCGATGGAAGGCTTCTCTCCTCTTCTTCAACCCACTGTAGCTTCGGGAGATCCTTTGAGTGCCGAACAGCGCCGTCAGGTAGAAGAAATAAAAGCTCGTTTAAGACAAGAGACAGCACCACCTCCTCCAATATCTTCTGATGCAAGTCCTTTTCCAGTTTAAGGTGCCTTTTTATGTGGAATAGTATGAGAAGAATGCAGGCTCAATTTCGCGTAACTGATCTCGAGCGCCAAATGAATGCTGCTAGAGATCAAGCGCAAAAATTAAAATCACAACGCAGTGATGCACAACAGCGACAGAGCGAAGCCCAATCCCGTCTCACTCAAATAAGAAATCAGCAAGATCAAATAAAGCAGCAACGTACGAGTTTAATAAAAGAAAAGCACTCGCGCCAAATACAAGAAAAAGATTTAAAACAACAACATGAAGAAACTCTAGAACGCAAAGCTAAAATACAGAGCAAATTGAGCTCCCTTTCCCAAAAGCTTATGGAATTAAGAGGAAAAATAGATAGTTTTCCTTTTCAAATAATGCGAATCCAATTGCTCCTCGCCACACCCGCACCACACCCTCAATATCAATTAGACGGATTATATTGCATGAATAACATTTATATGTGCAAAAATCATCCTCCCCGCCAAGTGATCGCTAATCAAGATGAAATTTATCGTTACGAGAGAACGATAGCTCAAGCTCATGCTGATAAAGCAAGACTTGAGGGAGAAAGAAATCAAGCGGAATCACAATATCGCGAAATGTATGCAGAATATAATCGAACAAAAGAGGAGGCAACCGCTGCTCAAAAAGAAGTAGAACAATTGGAATCTCGTAAGAAAGAAGAGCAAGAGGCTATAAAACAAGTAGAAGAGGCTCTTAGTAAGTGTGATAATGATGAACAAGATCTGCAAAATGAAGAAGTTCAATCGCAAAATCAACTTTATAGTAGTGAAAGTGAGGCTCCGCGACTTATCAACGAGATCACTTCTGCAGATCAACGCGCCACATTTCTTCAGCAGCAATTGCAAAATGCATTACAAGAATTAAACTTTATCAATAACCAAGCACCTGAACCTGTAGCAATCCAATCCTACAATCCTTCCACTGCTGATTTAGAAGCGTTTGCAAGGCAAGAGCTAGCACAAGGAAGAGCTTCCCAAACTTCTGTTCCCAGCACTCCAGCTGCCTACACACTTGAAGAATTAGAAAGAATAGCAAGAGAGGAAATAGAGCGAGATAAAGCAGCAGCCAGAGCAACCCTAGATGCTATTAACAGAGGTAAGAAACAGGTTCTCCAGTGGGGAAGAGATGTGGTAACAACAGCCGGTGATATATGGCCACATGCAGGAGCAGGCGCAGCAACTAAAGCTATTATGAATGATGCACAAAGAGTAGCAGGCATGCATCCGGAAAATGAGCATGATGGGGATTTTTTTATTGATAATGGAAACCAAAGACGTTTAGCGGGTCAACCTTCCAACCAAAGAGGGGGCCCAGGCCAATAGCTTTTTTTCTAAAACAATAGGTCTAAATTATAAAGAGAAAAAGCTAGCAAAGAGAGATGAAAAGAGAACAGCAGCGAGGAGAATATTAATTTGTATTTTCTTTAATAATAAGGGATACTGGAATTTGCCAAATCATTTATTTTTCATGAGGAGGTATAGTAGTGAGATATGAAAAAACATATCCTGTATATGTAGAGACTGAACGTGTAAATACTCATCGAAGAATTACAAAAGTGTGGTCACCTGATTTTAGACTTTATGATCGCGCTCCCTATCTTCCTGTGGATTTTTTGACTAGATTACCTTCTGACCAAATAGAATTATTTGATGCCATTTCAATACAACTACCTTTGCAAGAAATACTTACCCAAGAAATAGCCAATCGGATGGCAGCAAGATTCATTCCTCCAGAACCTTCTAATCCCATACATCATCCTCATTCATCTGACACTAATTTTATTAGTCTTTCAATCACAGTAACTTATGATGTACCCAGAGGTCTTTTTACTACTATTCTACCGATCATTGGAAAAGGTTCTAATGTAATTACCACTTTCGTTACGGGATTCGTTATTTATCTTACCTTACGATTAACTTTAAATGCTATATTTGAAGGAGATATGAATGGAGCTGGAAAAATACTCGCATCTAGCTTGGGTTCTTTTATTCAATTTTTATTTTCTTTTATTAATTATTTTTATTCTGGGGGAACGCTGGTTCTTTCCGCTACAGGAAAAACCTTAGATGATTGGATAAGAAAGCACCGTCATCCTCCTGATTATGTATTATCGCAAATGACTCCTGCTGCAAAATATTTTTTTCATGCCATGCAAATTGTCCTTTACATATTTGCTTTTATTAATGTTTTTGTAAATGCGACTTTCTTTTCTAATCAAATCAGTTCCACTATTAAGAACGCCGTAAAAGAAGGAGTTTCTAATTTTCCACTCAATCATATTGATACTTTCGCGCGAACTTTTGCTGGCATTAGCACCATCGCTGCTGTCGCTTTTTTAATTGCCTTTGCAAAACTACCCTTGGAAGATATTAAAAATATACTGTCTAAATGGGCTCCAAAAAATGTTATCGCGACTGAAAGAACTTATCTCTTGGGTCGCAATAGAGAGAGCCAGGGACATCAACCACACCAACACTCTCCAAGCTCTTCTCCAACCTCTACCAGCTCAATTGCTTCTTCACTTTCCAGCTATCAAACAGCAATCATGGTCGCCATGAGTGACGACTCTCTTCTAGCAGATCCTCTAGGCGCCACCGCTTCCCATAATGCTAGAAGAGGAACCCGTGGCACAAGTACTTTATCCTTACGCAGTGGTGCACCCTCTCCTCATTTAAGAGGAACTCCCACCTCTCCTTTTCCATCGGGATAAAGCAAAAGCCTATGGGGTCAAGACTTGACCCCATTTCTATTAATTTAACTTGGAACACTATTAAAAAATAATGTGGGCGCCTCGGCTGTAACGGAAGCATCTACTTTATTATTGAAATAAGCCAGTTTTGGGTGGTCTTTACCTAAAGCGGTTAACATTAACGCTTTTGAATTTGTTGCACAGGTTTCAGCTTTTTCCATGTTCTTTAGTAGCCTATTTATTACACCTTGTAAACGAGCAACGCGTGCCTCTCCTTTTTGTTGATAGGTACCCTCATAACTTTTATTTTTAGTCAGAGATTCAGCGGCTCTGTCTAATGCCATTTGTGCCTTTTTGATTAATCCTTGATTGATATCAGGAGCGTTCCTGAGTTGCAAAAAAGCTAAGCGTGTATAGGCATCCGCTAAATAATAAGGTGTTACAAATAAATATCTACCAGCGGCCATATCAAGTTGTAATTGCGGTTCTAACAATTGAATCGCTTCTTGTTGGCATCCCTCATCCGCTGCTTTGGTTAAGGTGATGGCTAAATTATTGCGAACCACATTAGAACCAGGATATAAACGATGAGCTAAACGTTGTGTTTCAGCGGCGTTTACGGCATCTATATCGTTGGTTTTTGTTTTTCTTAAAGAGTAACCTTGTATATTTACCACGCATCCCATTATATTTCGGGTAGCCTCATCCTCTTGGTCAGCATTTCTTAATTGTGTTTCTATAAGATTATAGGCTTTAGTACTATTTTCTACACCCTTAGCATAATCACTCTTAGCATTGTATATTCCGGCTTTATTGCTATATATAATTGCAGAGCTAGATTTTTTTGAGTCTATATCTAAACAAGAGCGTGCAATTTCACAATTGTTTAATGCATCATCATAATTGTTTAAATCACGTAATATACAACTTTTGAAATTATATAAAGCAGCAAATAGAGGACGTGCTTCTAGCAAACTTGTTTTTTCTACTTCTGCGATAATGTCATCAATTTTTTTAATAATTTCTAGTAATTTTTCTTGGTCGGTAAGATCCGGTTTTGAATATTTAAAATCATGTGATGATTGATCTTTTTTATACCAAGCGATTAATTTTATATAATTATTCCAACCATTTACAATTGGCTCAAAAGCAGGCTTATTATGGTCAACCACTTTCAATACCACGCTTTCTAAATAGCGGCGCAATGTTTCACTATTTTCTTGTCTTAAATAAAGTTGGGGTATAGGCATATCACTCTCCTTTTGAATAAATTTTGCTAATATCGCACCACCACAATTCTAGTAATGCTAAACCACCAATGCCAAGGTTACAAGTAGCTCCCCTACCTTAGAGAGGACAAATCAAAGGGTTATTCTATCAATGTGATTGACATTGACGCCTCAATAAAAGTAAGTTAAAGTTTTTATTAATAACCACTGGAGAGTAATAATGAAAAATATACTGATTGCCTTAGCATTGGGAATGGTTCTTTCTGCTCCTGCCATGGCCGATGAAGATGCTGGCTCAACTGGCTTTATGGATGAAGATGCTGGTTCTATTGGCTTTATGGATGAAGATGCCGGTTCAGTTGGCTTCGATGAAGATGCTGGCTCAGCGGGTTAAATCTTTATACTTCACCCCATATCGAAATAATTATTATCGCGTTATGTGTTTCTGATATTTTTTCCATTTTCAGGGGTACTTTTTGGGGTGCCCCTGATATTACACCCGAAATGCACATAACTCATTGTAATTAAAGGTTTTTTAGCCCCCTGCTAAAAAGCAGACAAATGTTAAAGCTTGATAGTTTTAATAACTCTTAGCTGGATGATAAAAGATTATTCTGAATCACGATTAAAACCAGTAATTAACGGCTAAAGCAAGGTTATTAACATTGAGATCTGCATGACCATTACCGTTGGTATCTTCTAAGCCATAAACACTGGGAATGTTCAGATCAATAGCATTTCCATAATAGATATAAGAATATTCTGCGCGCAGTGACCAATTTTGCATAAAAGCCCATTCTATACCAGCACCTACTAACAAACCAGCTTCTGCACTACTATGAGAATAATGATCGCCGCCTTCATTGTTGTATGATAATTCAAGATCAGCAAGGCTAATACCCGCCGTTAAATACGGAAGTAACATTCTTTTATTCCAATTTACCGCACGGCCCACTATACCTTTAATAGCACCTTGCATTTTATTTTCAAATACGAAGCTATCAGAAACACCAGGATTAATCGGGCAAATACAATCTAAGGTTTTTTTTTGATTGGTGTTAACAGTGATATTGGCTTCAATACCTGTTACCACATTATTGGAAGATTGATATCTATAACCCAATTGTGCACCCGGAAAAAAACTAGCAAAATTTGAGTTGGTATCGCATTTACCATCGGGATCAGTAAAACCTAAGTGTTGTGATTTTATTTTTACATCGTTAAAAATAACACCGGCATTGGCACCCGCATAATATCCTGTCCAATTATTAGGTAATGAATGTTGTGCATGAGTTATTCCAACCATACTGATGGTTATCACAACACTCTTCGCTATTATGGAAAATTTTTTCATGGTGTACTTATCGTTAATGGATTAGAAGTAATACCATCTTTTGTTCCAACAATAGTGCAAGAACCGTTACTACCATACATTTTCAAATACGTTTGAGTAGGCGTCTCTTCAATTTTACATGTGACATTACCTGTTTGGCTAGTAACACTATAAACAGTAGGACCATCTCCTGCTACGGGTAATGGGCCTAACAGAACAGGTCTTCCACAACAAACAACAGCAGGATCTACAATAGGCGATCCATTTACTGTTGCAGGTATATCAACGCCATTGCTTAACAATTCAAATTGCACATAGGTAGGCGCTCCATCAGGTAAATAAGAAAGCGCATAACTGGGTGTGGATCCGGTAAATGTAACGGTATCAAAAGTCCCTGTAATGCCCGCAGAGGTTGATATAATGTATGTTCCAAGCGCAGCGCTGGGATCGATATCAAGCTCCAACGTACCTGCTAATGATGCAGTTCCGTTCACTGCTACAAGGGAAGTAGTACTGCTGGAATCAATTTCAATATGCACAAGACTTCCCAGTGTGCCACTACCCGGATCAGCTGAGTTTAAAATTAAATTTCCAAGTGTGAGCGTTTCTCCAGTGTCTGGAGAGATTGTACCCGAGTTAACAAAAACATCTCCGGTTAATGTTCCACTTCCGCTCAACATACCTCTTTGCGGACTAAAGCCAATGTTTCTACACACAAAAACGCCCGCTTCTTGAATCGTTCCATTCACTTTAAAATTCGCATTGTTAATAGTGATCAACCCTTGATAATCGGTTGTTCCGTTGTAAATAACCGTTCCATTTCCCCTAACAAAAACGGCTGTTCCTCCTGCGCCGAAAGAAGTATCATCAACAAATCCAACTTCATCGCCCAGTGTTAAAAGATCATTCACATCATTTGCTATCAATGAAAGAGAAGAATTGGTACGTAGAAAAATGCTGTTTCCTAATGCTGATCCAGCTATGCCATCTGCACCACCGCCTCCACCATTTCCACTAGGTCCTGCTTGTACTGTTGTGCTTGTTGTATTGAAAGTGGTTGGAATTCCTGAGAATGCTTGTATAGTGAAATTTAAACTGCTATCCACAAAAATAGCGCCACCTAGTCCACTTCCACCTCCACCGCCGCCTCCACCGAAGCTCGCTCCCACGTTATCAGTACCCGCTCCTCCGGCTCCTCCACCGAGTGATCCTGTATCAGTTCCACCTGAAGCATTAGAACCATTAGAGGGACCTCCACCTCCGCCACCTCCGCCGCCTTGAGAATTGCCGCCTTCTGCAGACGTGGTACCTGATTGGTTAACTCCGCCTCCACCTCCGCCTCCGCCTAGTCCACCCAAGCCACCGAGTACCGTATAATCAGTATCATAAGAACCAGTGCCAGCGCCTCCGCCTCCACCACCGCCGTAACCACCGCCACCTGCTTGTCCGTCCGTTCCATTGCCAGGGCCAGCCACAACAATTGCACCGCCGCCGCCTCCGCCACCATCAGTAGCATTGCCTCCGGAAGGCGCGGCATCATCATCTTTTTGGCGTGGTGGAATGTTACCCACAGGCTGCAGTCCATCTTGCCCGTCGCTTCCGCCTCCGCCGCCCCCTCCAGCCGTTGTAAATTCTCCTACAGCGTCTCCGCCTCCACCACCACCCGCATTATTTCCCCCGCTAAAACCGCCACCACCAGAACCGGCGGCGTTGAGACCCAGACCATTTCCATCCTGGCCTAGACCCAGATCATCTCCACCATTTCCCAGATTCGAGAGCGTTCCAGTGGTAGCGCGGGATCCCAGACCGCCTCCTCCGCCACCACCACCACCGAGGATGAAATCAGTTGCAGTAGTAACATCACCGCCATTTCCACCAAATCCACCACCACCTGCGCCGCCCGTTGCGCCAGTAGTGGTAATAGAGCCACCACCACCGCTAAAGCCACCTCCGCCGCCGCCACCTTCATTGCCTGTAGGTGATCCGCCGAAATAACTTCCGCCATTTCCACCTTCAGCAGAAGTATTGTTTATGGATACATTTATCAAAGTAATTGAAGGACTCGAACCATTCAAAAAAGTTGTGGGTGCATAAATAGCGCCGCCAGCTCCCATACCGCCGCCGCCGCCCGAAATTCCACTGCCACCATTACCGCCTCTTGCTGTTAAGTTTTGAAAAATCATGTTTTGGATTATTACATTCCCCATGGGTATAAAAAATCCGCTGTAGGCACCGCTGTTACCGTCAATGGTAACGGTAGGAGTAGAGCCTGGGTTACCAATAGTAATGTTCACAGGATTTACGGAATTATTAATAATCGGCAGAATTCCGTTGAGTTGAATTGTCATTGGAAAGTCAAAAACAATGGCATAATCATCAGTTGTTGTACTTAACTGTTCATTCATTGTATTCAATGCAAATCGCAGATCGCCCGGATTGCCCATGCCACCCGGCAGATCATCCGAGCTTGATGACACATGGAGCGTGGTTAAAGCATACAAAGAATTTGAAGCGCAAAAAAGAATTAAATACTTGAGTGTGGACTTGATCATGAGAAATCCATGTATGTTTTTCTAACATCCTTGTACTTCTCTGAATGGTGTTGCAATCATATTGAGTTCACGTCAAGATGTCAAACATGAACAAATTTTTTCTAGCGTGCATTCTCTTATTCTTATGTATTCTTTCCATCTTTGGTTGGAGATTTATCCATGCCGAACCCAAATATCCGGCCGATATTTCTTATTTAGTAGCCGACCTTAAGTATAATAAAAAAGATGGAATAAAGATATGTGAAGTACAACACGGATCGCTTTCTGCAATGGACGGCGATGTATATGTTTCTGGCGGCGATGGAAATATTTCGCCCAAGATCGCTGATTATTTTACTCACTTCCCAGCAAAAAAATGGACCGTTGGACTAATCTATCCACCCTTACAACGATCATTAGCAGCGAAAGGATGGAACATTGATCATTCCATGAAAACACTTCTAAAAGATCCCACATTTTTAAAAACAGCAGTATTAACGCCTGAAGATCCTTTTGCTATTAATTCCTATGCAGGCATGGTATTTGCCGATTACGATATTGTACGAAATATTAATCGTTATCGCGAAGATTATCCGGGTATTCTTTTTATCAATGCGGCTACCTTTCCTTATTGGATGGATAAATATAAGATGAATGCGCTCTTTGATAATAATGATAAACTAAAACCCTATAAAGCCGATTGGAAACTCTATCCTAAAAAATATGACATGAATTTAGCTGAAAAAATACAAAAAGAAATGCCTTCAGAATTTTATGTCATTAAACCACGAGGTCAAGGTAGAGCTAGTGGAGTTATTGTTGTTTCAAATAGTGATCTTGATAGTGTTTTAAAAATGATTTTAGAACCTTCTGACAGTTTGAAAAAACATTCTGACACAAAATATTCCTATTGGTTTAACACCAAAGATAAGACTTTTCTGATTGAAAAATATTATAAATCCGACTATTTAAGTTTTCCTTCTCCATTAGATCAAAAAATATCCTCCGAAACAGAATATCATTATGATCCCACTATGCGTCTTGTATTTATTGTGCAATCTGACGAAGGGAAATTAACTTATCATGGTTTAGGAGGATTTTGGAAACTCCCCTGCAAAGCACTAGAGGAAGAAGCAACGCTAAATGAATCCAGCATCTCTTGCAACAAAGCGCCTTTTTACACAGCGGTAGATCCAGAGTTACTAAAAGAAGTGAATGCAAAAATGGAAAAAGCCATGCTACTTCTCTACGAAATAATGCTGAACGACAAATCTTCAGAAAGCGAAAATAATTAATACGGCGCAAATGTTTCGCTTTGTGCAGTAGCGACTTTGCAATTCAGTGTTTTATCATCGCAAGTAATAGGGCCTAAACAAGCATTACCAACTCCTAATGTGTTCGGGTCAATAAGATCATACTGATAATCGAATGGACTAGAATTTCCGGCAGCACCATACGCAGGAATATTTGATGGAGGATTAGATCCATTTTGATAGTTTGAAAACGTGTAATCAGAATCTAATGAAGAGGCATTAATAGAAATACACCAACCTTCATTAGGAGGGTCTCCTGGCCATGAACAGCCTGGCAACAGGCAAGGTGCGCTAATATTTGTTTTTGCGTAATACATTTCATTATAAAGCATGTTGTATAAATAATTTTGACCAATAGCTAGCGTTTGATTAGGAGAAAACGTGACAAAAGAAGCAAATACTCCTGACACATTATCTCCTCCAATAACATTTCCAGTACAAACAGAGCAATCATTCTGATCAAGGCTCACAATATATAATCCTGAAGCCGTGATAGTTTGGTTGGTGCCATTTTTAATATTAATGTTGGATACTGATTTTTCTAGTACATCACGAGCGGTCATTAACCCAACTTCTTTCGGATCGATATTTTCTGCATAAGCCGACATCGTTAAACTCATAACACCGCATATGTAAAAAAAATAGGCTTTGTTGCTCATATAAATTTCCTTACATTAAGGGAATGATTGTATTTGTGAATTTTCTACCGAACAAGAAAGCGTTTCATCGCTGCACGAAATAGGCCCTAACGTGACATAGCTGCTGATAAGATTGTAATTATAACCTGTATCAGATGCGAGATATGCTGAAGGCGGCACACTTGATGTATAACCATCAGAAGTAGCAACAGGTGCTAAAGCACCTAAATAAATACACCAATTATAAATAGTGGTGTCGCTTCCCCAGGTGCAACCTGGCAATGCACATCCGGGCGGAGATGAAGGAATAATAATACGCTCATAATAAATGGCTTGAAAAATCATATTGTATAAATAATTTTGGCCAACAGCCGCCATATTTCCCGCATTAATTAATGTGGGCGTAACCAATGTGCCACCGGTGATGTTATCGGTGCCTGGATATATAGGTGTTGGTGAATCACAATTATCACCCGGATTAACTAAACCGTACTGACGTACATAAAGACCATATACAGTAGCTGCAGCACTTCTATTATTTTTTAAATAAATATTAGAAGCAGGATCGGTTTGTAAAGCATCTTGAGATGTTATAAATGAAGACAAAGAGGTTTGCGCAAAAGTGATGGGCGAAAGAAAGGCAAGTAACAAAAAAGATCGGAATGTTTTCACGATAATATCCTGTTAGCATTTATCTTATGTTATGATAACTTTAGGAGAAGAAAAAGGAAAGGACTCATTTATGCGCTCAAAACACCATAGAAGTTTACCTCATATATCTACTTCTTTATTGTTTACACTTTGTACAATTCAAAGTGCAACATTATTAGCAGAGTCATCATGGGAAGGCTTTTATCTAGGCGCGTATGTTGGTGGCGCCGTTGCAGAAAATAAAGTTTCTACCGATGTAGGCGGTGTAAACGATATTTCTTATTTTTCTACGGCAGAGAACAGCGGATCAGTAGAGCATGCGGGTTCTTACACAAAAAACCCAGGTAACGCCATTGTAGGTATTGAAGCAGGACATGATTGGTTTTACAACAATATGGTTTACGGTATCGTTTTAGATTACGGTGCACTTCCTCTTAGCTCATCAGAAAAAGAAAACAGAGCCTACCCGGATGGCTCAGGCAACTACACCATCAAAACTTCAATGCAAACAGATTGGTCATTTACACTGCGTGGGCGTGTAGGTTATCCCACCCAAGTAAAACGCTGGCCCAGCCTTTTATATGTAACAGGCGGATTAGCAATGGCCAATGTAGAAATGAAAAATCGTTTTAGCGACACCACTGGCACAGCCGGCGCAGGCGAAAGCAGCTTTACTGAAAATAAAATTGGATGGACAGCAGGTGTAGGCATGGAAATACTTTCTGCTGATAATCTCTCTGTCGATTTAGAATATTTATATATTCAATTACCCTCTGCAAAAACAACAGGCACCATTAGCAACACGGGTGGAGGTTTTGGCATACCCGCAGGATCACTTAACAGTATTTTTGCAACCGAAAGCAAACTTCGCGCGAACTTATTCAAACTCGGATTAAATTATAGGTTTTAAAAGAAGACAATATGCCTATTGATACTGATATACAAGCCATGCAAAGTTGGCTTATCGATTTAAAAAAGGAATTTCAATCCCCCAATGAAAGAGGATTTGTTTTAGTATGTGGATCTTTTATTGAAAGATGGTTAATGATTATTTTACAAAACCATCTTGTTGAAAATGATCTCGACGGATTAGATGTAACCCAATATATTTTTGATAAAAACGGGGTTCTCGGTACTTTTTCATCAAAAATACAATTTTGTTATGCTCTTGGCCTGATAAGTGATAATGAATATAAACGAATTGAAACCATACGAAAAATTCGCAATTCATTCGCACATGAAATTGAAGTTACTTTACAGACACAAAAAATTAAAGATTTATGTAAAAATCTTAAAATACCTGCTGGATTTTATATCCCTACAGTAATAAATTTAGGCACTGCTCTTAACTCTTTTGATCAAAAAACTGATTCCTCTCCGAAAGAATTGTTATATGATGCCACTCGTCTTCTTTATGACAGACTTGCATGTAGAAGTGCAGAAGCCATGGCCAAACGAAAAAAACACACCCCATTAAAATCTTCAGGAAAAGAAGAAACTTGTGATACTGAATATAAAAAAGCAGAGAAAGAAATTGAAAACGAACAAGGAAGTGATCGAGGTTTAGCTGCACTGTGCTGTGCACACTTAGATTTTAAGCTAAGAGCCTATTTAGAAAAAGCATTAGTAAAAGTAAATAGAGAATGGTTTGAAGGACAATCTGGCGTATTCTCCTCTTTTAGCTCAAAAATAACCCTTTGCTATTTACTGGGTCTATTAGGACAAAGTAATCATTTATATTTGCATATCCAAACTCTGCGGCATGCCAGAAATGAAAGCTCACATAATATTGGCGGCTATGAATTTACTAATGAGACTGACCGACGAAAATTTGTGAGTGTCTCTTGTAGCATTATTAAAATAATAATTGATAATATATCGCATCTAGATAAACCTACAGATCAAGTTAAAGAGTTTACTCATCCATTAGAACCCATTAAAATCATACACAACACACTTATAGAAATGCATCAAAGAAAAGAAATGCTTCGTGAAAGAGTTCAAGCGCATGCGCCTACAAGCGAAACACCTTCTTTCTCTGATGAAGTAGTAGACAAAATATTACCTATCTCTTTAAAAATAGTTGAAAAACTAGAAGGAGATTATATTCAATATAAAACCGCAATGAATCCTCCTCCCCCGCCAGACAATCCCCTGCCCCAACCAAATACTTAAAAATCAAAAAATCATTTAAGAGAACTCACGATCCAGCTTCAACTAAATTTCTGCGAAATCTTTGCTGTATTCAATTTATGTGAGAGATAAATATAAGCTATTTGGGACTATAGATGGTGTTGGCGCAAGTGCACGCTCCGCTAAAGGGAAGTGAAGCAAATTAGTTACATTCGAATTTGTTTCTAAAATTAAAGATGAAACCGTAGGCCCACTAATCCTTATTTTTATTGCTTCGATTGCAAATTCATTTAACCTTTCTTCTATGAGCATCAATACCTCGTCAGGCAAGCTAGATATCATTTCAATGGTAAATGTAGAAGTGATTAGTTTTTCACATATATTTCGAATACCATACTCTTTCAAAGATAAAGGATTATCTTCTTCAGGTTGAACCCAAAATCGATTGAGGGGCTTATCCCGCTCAGATTTTGATAACACCCGATAAGCTATTTTTGCATCCGATAAAGCACGCTCTAGACCATTAGGTCTTAATTCAAATTTTAAACTTGTAAAATTAATACGTAATGGGGCTATATTAAAAACAAGGGGAGCTTCCAATGTAAATTTCTGAATTAAATGAGGGGAAATCTCTAAATCTACATAAATAGATTTTAAAGGCTGCATCTCAATTTCTTCAGGCTTAGGAGCTTGAGCCCTGGTACGTATTAGTTTTTTCATAGTGATAAGTATACCCTATCCAGGTTAGTTAAATCAATTTTTCAACCTCTGAAGCTAGGTAAGCCAATTTTGAGGGATTCCTACCTCAATAGCGCGTCATTGAGGAAACGAACCCGTGGGCTTCAAAGATTGACCCGGTGGAACAAGTTGCCCAGAGGGATCGGTTGCACGGTTGCGCAAAGCAGGGATCACATACAAACCCTCACGAGACGCGCGTGCTAACGTTTCAGTACGTGATCCATTGCTATTAGAGGTAAGACTTGATCGAATAGTTCCAGAATCATAAATCCACGGTTTTTGAGCACCACCAGAATAAACACCTGAAAGCGTTTGCTGATCCGTTTTATAACGAATATCTTTATGTGTAGGTTTGATGCCTGCGCTTTCGAGATAATCTAAAACACGAATAACATCCGCTAAATCAGTATAGTCCTTGGTATAAACCATAATCGCATGGGAAGACTGCCGATTAGTAGTGGAAACTTTGGCATGCCAAAGCTGTTGCCCTCTAATTCCTGCTTTGATTTGATCCCATACAGAATCAACACGATTTCGAGGAACAAATAACATCCATTTTCCGACCTTATCAGAATCAACACTATCTTCGTGATATTTATTATTACTGGCATATAACCACGACGCGCTCTCTTCCGTGACTTGTGTAGGATATTTTTTTTTATCCTCAACCTTACCCGTTGTTACATCAAAAGTAAAAACATGAATCATAGCTTTTCTCATTATTAATATTGGGATGTTAATTAATATAATACATTATCCTCAAAGGAATTGGCTAGCTTTGCTCCATGACGCTAATCCCACATATCAAAACTTGCCCCCATTTGCTTATAAAACTGGTGGTTTTGGCATACCCGCAGGATCACCCAACAGTATTTTGCAACCGAAGAAAATCTGCGCGCGAATTTATTTAAGATTGGGCTAAAGTACCGCTTTTAAATAGTTCTTAATATTTAAAGTCAAAAACTTACACTGACTATTAGATGAAATACCAAGATTTCATTCTACTATTTCATTAAATGCAATTATAATAAGTTATAATTGCAAATAGATAAATAAATGCAAGTATGGAGCATAAAACTGTATACTGACACAGCCATTCATCGTGAATGACTCCCCCTTTTTAGTTACTTAAACTGAAAGTGAGCTGTCTCTTACGGATTGGCCACCCTACTTTTATTGCTTATTGACACGTAATATTAAAGACAAAGGGTCAAGTCTTTGCGCGGTTGTTATACAAAGGCCTTATCGAAATAAGCATTGATATCTTTTATTTGAGTTGGAGAAAATTCATAAGGAGATACATTACTTATAACTTTTGGCAATACTGCATATAATTGCTTTAAAGCATCAGGTATGCCGGTAGCAAGATTATAAAAACTTTGTCCGTCAATTTTTCTTATCAATTCATTTTTAGTTTTTTTTGTTTTAGTTTTTGGATCAGATGGAGTAAAGGGAATATCATATTTTTGCGGTTTACTACTTTTGGGCTTTGGGATTATTTCCACGTAATAAGCTGTATAACCTTTGTAATTACCCTCAATAGGCATAACTAGCTGATCTAAGTGATCATAAACATTACCTAATTTGCCACCTGAAATGGTATTGTGTTTATTCTTAACTTCAGCAATTATTTTTTTTTCTTTACATCTTAAATCAACACTGCGTCCAGAAGCCAAGTTTTCCCAGCCATTTATATGACCGAGTATATTTTGATGAAACATCCCAAATGCATTGCTTAGTGTCTTCTGAGATTGCCTCGTTAACTCTGTAGTTTCCCAAGCTGATACATCTTTAATACCAAAACCAGCCATTTCAAAAGCAACAGAAAATGGGTCAATAACATTTTTATTAAGTTTTGCTTTTCCTGCCTTCAGTGCATCTGTAGCTGTTAAAAGGACTTTTCCTACTTCAAGCTCTAAGTTCTCGTCACTGATAAAAGAAAGATAAGACATAAATTCACCTGCAAAAATGATATTTTGCAGATTGTACACTAAATCATTTGCAATGAAAATCTAGCTATAAGCAAGCTCTAGATTTCCTGCATCTTCCATAGATTCATCAATTTTTCTACCACTGAGCATTGATATGAGACAGCGACCAACATGATAACCAAGGTTCACAGGAACGGCATTACCAATTTGCTTATATTGAGAATTTACTGAACCTTGAAATTGCCATTCATCTGGAAAGGTCTGCACTCTGGCATATTCTCTTACATTAAGCGGTCTGGTTTCTTCAGGATGACACCGTTCCGTTTGTTTTTGAGCAGGTGAACAAGTTAACGTTAAAGAAGGCTCATCCCATGATAATCTTCTTGCCATGCCAGTTTTACCGCCACCGAGATAAAAACTACCACCCATATATTCTTTTTGTAATTTCAGTGGAAGATCGCGCCAATAACCACCAGGGGGTATTAATTTCATCACTTCCTTTTTACGAACTGGATATGCTTGTCCTAAAGAGTCAGGAACATTTGCCAAAGCTTCTCTCATTGAAATCGTATAATCTTTTTCTTTTGGAAATAGAATAGGCAAATCTAAATCTTTACGCACTGCGATTATGACTAAACGTTCTCTTTTCTGTGGAACATCAAGATACTGTGCGCGCAATACACGATATGCAATCCGATAACCAAGACCATCAAGGATGGATAACATGGCTTGAAGAGTTTTTCCATTATCATGGGTAAGCAAACCACGTACATTTTCTCCCACTGCAATTTTGGGACGCACTTCTTTAATACAACGAGCTAATTCAAAAAACAAAGTACCACGAGCATCTTCAAATCCCATTTGATTACCGGCAAAACTAAATGCTTGGCAAGGGAAACCTCCTACAACTATATCTGCTTCCAAGTCTTTATATGATGTCTCTCTGGCATCTGCACAACTAACATTCCATTTTGGACGATTATGTTTAAGAGTAGCTGCTGCATGTTTGTCAATTTCCACTAAAAAATTATGTCGAATACCAGCATTTTCCATTCCAAGAGCCAAACCGCCAGCGCCAGCAAACAATTCGATACTTGTATATTTGGTTTTTTTCTCTGATTTCAATATGTTATAGCGATTTTGTTGGATGTTGGCTCCTACATATTTCTCATGGGCACGTCTTAATTCAAGAATATCAAAAACACGATAATTTTTATCATCACGTCTAGCTTTGATGAGTCCTTTTTTTTCCCAACGCCTGATAGTATCAACAGATATGTTTAAAGATTTTGATGCATCAGATACAGTTATTAATTGGTACATCCTTGCCTCCTTTTAATAGTAACCTTTGCCTATGCAATGGTTACTATATGTCGTATTTAATAAGATTGCAATAAAAAATTGTAAATTATTTATATAATTGTTGTATATTGGTAAAACTCTGAAAATCATTAAGGAGAGTTCTTACAAGATGAAACCTAGAAGCTCCATTCTTCCGGAAAAACACTATTCTTTGAATATTTCTGAAGATATAAGTTCTATATGTGAGCCTTTATTTAAAAGCCATGGGATTAAACATTTTACCTATTTTCGTTGTTATGATGATGGCAGTGCTTATACCCTTATTAGTCATCGTGATGTTTATTCTCATCATATGAATAGCGAATACATTGTTGCACCTAATATTAATGATAATTTATTAGATCAAAAATTTCATTACTTTGCTATGCCAGAATTAGAAGATGGTTTTAGTCAGGCTGTATATGATTACAACAGCCTTTTCTCAATCAAATATCCTATTTATCTATTTGAAAGGTATGAAAATTATTTCGACTTGTTCATTTACTCTCATGTTTCTAATAATTCTTCATCTATCAATTTCTTCTTGAATAATATGAATATTCTAGAAAACTTCAAATTCTACTTTAAGGATAAAGCTAAAAAACTTATTAATGAATCTCAAAAAAATAAAATATTCCTACCCAATCATATGAAACCTAATTTTGGAGGAATGCGAAATATCCTTTCTAAAGAAAAATCTGAAACCATTATTCCAAAGCGTTTTCTGATAGCCGGTAATAACGGGGAAACATATCTCTCAGCAAGAGAACTCGATACAATTCAGCATTTGGCAAATGGATATACAGCCAAGCAAACAGGAAAAGAAGCTGGATTATCGCCAAGAACTATTGAAAGCTACTTAGAAAATATCAAGCACAAACTCGGAGTTCATAAAAAAAGCGACATTATCAAATTAGTATCAAATTCTGGACTTCTACGATAATACTTACAGAATGGCCAATCCTAGGCTTAGCTTCTGCTTTTACATCTAACATAGCAATATAGATATAAAATTTGGCAAAATACTCTTCGGCCTGGCACTTCTTCTGTTCCATGCACCCAGCGCCATATGGTATTTCGGGGTATACCGGTTTCTTTTGAAATCATGGATACGTTGTAGCCACTATCCAAAATAGCTTTCATCATTTCTCGCCAATCACTAATGGCTATGCCAAATTTTGGAGCAGCAACATACTGAAAAGTTCTAATAAGCTTACATTTTCTACGAGGGAATTTAGGGAGCATAGATGGTAACTCCTATTGGTTTAAATAGGAGTTTACCGATTGGTTTGATAAAATATTACCGTATTAACTACGGTGTTTTAAAATTTAAATACACAGAAATGATTAAACACTCCCATGCTTTTTCAAAAATAGATCTAAATAAAAGGTAAGTTAGGAAGGATTTCATGTTTATCTATTTTATCCGAGATAAACTAAATATGTCGAATTCGAAAAATTTAAAAATAGAGTTATTTTAAGTGGTCAAGTCTTAACTTATTCTAACGTCTTCGATAAGCAATGGCGGCGGTGGCGGCGGTAAACTTAAAAACTCACTGAAAGAATCATCGTGTCTAGGAACAAATACTCGATGCGCATTATTAAAAACATCGGGTCTAGGAACAAATACATGGGGTTCGCGATTAAAAGTATTTGGTGGGAAATTAAATATAGGACGCTCGTTATTATTTCTTAACATATTATAAAAACCCTCTCTTATTTCTGTACCCATAAGAGTAGTCTCTGGAGAAAATTCTCTGGACACAAGAATAGAACTGGGCGCTCTTATATAGGAAGAAATGTCAAGGATATAATATGGCTCATCATTTATTTCACGAGTCAGTGCAGCTAATGAATCTGCCATCAATTTTTCATGTTCTTTTCTATCTGCAAATTGGGATAGAAGTTGTTCTATATCAGCAATTAGTTCTAAAGGTAGATTTTCATAACTGTCTATCATTTTACCTGTTTTTATTTGCACAGCGGCAATCTGCTGTGCACATTGATCTTTTAGAGTAATAGGTTTTTCCCAAACGCGAGTGATAGGCCTTTCTTTCTCACGTTGCAACTGTTGTTCAAATTGTTGGTGAACCTTACAAATCAAAGAAATTGAAAAAAAAATTGATTGTATTTCTAATAGCTCATAGGCAAACGAAGATAAATTTAGGCTTCTTCCGATAAAATCAGATAAATCTAATGATTGAATATTAAATCTGGATGAACCTAGCAGATCCACCCGAAAAACTGGCATATCCGCCATTTCAATCTCTTCTGGCTGTGGTTTTGGAGCTTGAGCTCCTTTGAATAATTGACTTAGGCTCTTCATATATCATTCTCAGACTTCTAAACTAATGAGGCGAAAATGGAAGAGTACCTTATATGGGTTAGCTACATCAATTGGTAAAACTCTGAAGTTGATGTGAGAGATTGCGCACAAATTGAACAAAGATGCAAATTAGGATTCAGGGTCTTTGTATTTAATATTGTTTGTGAAGCTGCAGAATTACCCTATTAACTACGGTGTTTTCAGTTTTAGCTAATAAATAGTTAGCGCCGTATTATGCGGGAGCTGCTATAGCTACTGCTTTTCCTATTCTAGCTAAAGGAGCAGTAACTGGCGCTGGTTTTTCAATATTATTTTCTTGCTCACTAAAAGGATACCATTTTACTTTATATTCTTTTGCATAGTCTTTTGCTGTTTTTCCACTATCAGAAGTGACACTTTCATCAGCACCCAGTTTTTTTAAAATGAGAGCACATTCTTTCTTATTATTGATAACAGCATAATGCAATAAAGTTCTACCTGAGCTTTTACCAGTTTGGTTAATATCAAAGCCTCTGGCAATAGCATTTTTTAAAGTTGCTTCAAATTTTTCAAACTTATTCGCCATAAGTTGCGCAATAAGCGCTAATCTAATTTCATCCGCTTCTTCAGCTGATAATGCTGCATCATCTTCTTCTACTAATGTGTTTTCTTCGTCATATCCTTCTTCTTCATTATCAGTTTCATATCCATCATCACTCTCTGAATCAGATGCATCCAGATTAGTATAAAGATTCATATTGGCTTGAAACATCATCAGTAAATCCTGAGAATCTGCCTGTCTTCGTACTCCGCTTATATCAGCAGTTGTTGGAAGAGTGGCGCTAAGACGCCCATCTAAACCAATATATACAATATATCCATTTCGATCCGCGGCAATTTTATTCGCTATTTGTAATAATTTTGCACCATAATGATTAGCTAAATTATCAACGAGTGAAGTTTCTTTAGTTTCACTTTGGCCTTTGAGAGCATTACCCAGCTTAGTATAGCTTCCACCCGAATTAGATAATCCATATTTTATAGGATGATATGTCGGGTTAAATGGGCGGTTAAATGATGGGTAACGGATTTTTTCTGTATGAACAACATGTTTTTTTCCTATGCGCGTTTTAAAGGTAGTTTCACGCTCATTTAACTGTCTATCTTTTATATCAATTTCTTTTGCCGCTTGCAGTACGGATAAAAACATGGGTTCATTGCGAGATAAGCTATCCACGGTATGAAAAAACATTTGTACATAACCTACTTTAGGATGTTTCGCTCGCCCATTTTGTTTTTTGTCTTTTTGGTTTTGTAAATAAATAGGACTTAATTTTCCATGGGAAAGCTCTGCCTTTGCTCCTAATGCATAATAAAGAGCATGCGTAGGATCATCTGCGGTAGAGATATAAGGATTTTCGGGTGTAGGCAAAATCTGAAAAGTAGAATACGTTTTATCAGCGCCTTCTGCTCTAAATTCAGCATAATTATTCACATATCGTTGATAATGTCTGAGCAGTTGATTGTTATGTGAACGTTTGTTTCCAAACCATGCCTGATCATCACATTCTTGAGTTTCTAGCTTATAAAACCCGTCTTCTAGCTGTTTAACCGCCGTATGCATTTGGCTACGCTGTTGAGATGATACAGGCTGATTAAGAGGAACTTTTGCAAGCGCATAAACAGCAGGCGCATATAAGGAAGCTGAAGAAGTTGTTACTGATTGCCGCACTAGTTTACGATCGGCAGAATCAAATAGGGTTTCAAAAAAATGTACGCCACGATAATGTACTACAAATAAAGGAGGATATTCACTTAAATCAACTTCTTCACCTTCAGCTATTTTGTTGTTTATTTCTGCAATAATTTTATTTAGTTCTGTTCGGCTAGGGGCTTTGTTGCCTATGGGTTCAGGCGCATGCAACGGCTCATCTTGATCAGAATCAGAGCTATAATCGCTCTCGCCTTCTTTTGCTGTCAAATCTGAGACTTTTACCAACGGCATGATATCCCCCCAAAAAAACTATTTATCTACCTAAGTACAGCATACTGAATACCTACCCCATATTCAATACCACAGAGTGAGTTGCGGTTTTGATATGGGTTTGGGAGAATGCTCAAACAGTATATAAACATGCCATAAAGGGAATTATGAAACGAACCATATCTGCTTTTTTGCTAGCGTCAGCTTATATTTCTCCTGCTTTTTCACAGTATTCTTTTTATCCTTTTCCGCATTACGCGCCAGAGAATGCTGTTTATATAACAGCGGGCGGTGGTGTAGCTGGGATAATGAATAGCAATTTTTATCGCGATCCCCTTCCGCCGCCTTATCTTGAAATCCGGCAACCTAGCAGTTCTGATACGGTGGTGGGAACCGTTAATGGAGCCGTTGGGTATCAATTTAGTACCATTCCTATACGTGCTGAGGTGGCTTATCGCTGGTATGACACAGCTACCTACAAATGGGATATTCTTTATGAAGGGTACGATAATCATGATGGAAATGCCACGATAGACTCTCAAACGGTTTTATTTAATCTTTATTTTGATTGGTATAACACCACAAGACTTACGCCTTTTATTGGCGCAGGCATTGGATACTACAACAATGAATCCACTTTCGATCACTCGTTTGTGGATACCGGTATGGATTTGCCTCCCGCGCATAATACGAATGAAGGGTTAGCATGGACAGCTATTTTAGGGCTGAAATACGAAATAACAGAAGCATGGCTAATTGATATACGTGCAGAATATACGGATTTGGGAAGCGTTTATATTTATACCGATACAGGTCCCAATGGTTCTAATCCAGGAAAACAGCCATTTATGAAAACCAATGAATTATCAGCAATAAGTGGCTTGCTTAATATCACTTATGCTTATAACTTGTAATGAGTGAGTTGCGCTTTGGCTATTGCCCTGCCAAAATACTCAGAAGGTTTTCACGATGTCATAAAGGGAATTATGAAACGAACCATATCTGCTTTTTTGCTAGCGTTAGCTTATATTTCCCCTGCTTTTTCACAGTATTCTTTTTATCCTTTTCCGCATTACGCTCCTGAAAGTGCTGTTTATATCACCATGGGCGGTGGTGTTTCATGGGTAGAGCATGATGATTTTTATCGTCATCCTATTACTCCCACTGCTTTCTTAGAAGTCAGACAACCCTCCAGCTCAGATAATGTGGTGGCGAGTATTAATGCGGCCATTGGTTATCAATTTCACGTAGTACCCTTGCGCGCAGAAGTCGCTTATCGTTGGATTGATGACGCTCACTATGAATGGGATCCCCTTTTTGTTGTTTATGAAGGCCACTTCGGCCCTGGTAAAATCGGATCCGAAGCCGTTTTATTTAACGTCTACTTTGATTACTACAATACTACCCGCTTCATACCTTTTATCGGCGCAGGCATAGGATATGCGCAAAATAGATCTACTTTTACCATAAAAGGCGATGGCGTTCCTGAGGTTGCTCAACATAACACTGATGATAATTTTGCCTGGGGAGCCAGTGCAGGCGTAAAATATGAAATCAGCTCTAGCTTATTTGTTGATGTTAGAGCGGAATATCTTTCTTTAGGAGAAGTTCAGTTAAATGAACTCTTTCAAGGAAACAGTGTAGCCCTCATGAAAACTGACGAGTTATATACTATTAGTGCACTAGCGAATATCACTTACGCTTATAATTTCCTCAAAAAATAAGTTCCTGTTTCGATAAAAAATATTCAAATACCTTTAGTCTGTTTTTTTTATATAATCTCGATCGAGCTGATCTCTTAGCGTGAAATCAGATTTCGTCTCTTGTTCAATTCTCATTTTGTGATATTGTGCAGTTTTTGAGGTGAAAAATGCTAAAATCCCACTTTCAACCGGACGATAGTAAGGCAAATCTAATTCCCATTGGAACTGCAGCACTACCTGAAGATTTAGAAGCAAGCGGTATTAACACCGCTCAAGTGACTACTCCTACATTATTATCTATTCATTTAAGTATACTAAGTAGAATTATCGATGCGCTAAAATCTCCACGTTCGATGGCGGTTATTGAAGCGCTTGCACAAGCATTTACGGGTTTATTAGTTGCAGTACGATTAACAGGAACAAGCTATCTTCTCTCACAGCTTGGTTTTGCAGCAGCAGGCCCCATTATTGCCGGTGTAGAAGGTTTAACAGCAGGAGTGATCTTTGCTTTAGGTGCGCTCGGTTTGTTATTTACCATTGGCCCTTACTTTGAGAAAAAAGAAACCGATACAGAAGAAACAATAACAGAAAGACTAAAAATTGCTGGTAATATTGTTAAAGCGGCTTTGATTATCACTGGAATAACCAGCGCATTACTTGTCATTCTTTATGTCTCTATTGAACCCATATTAAAATCCATATTTCCATTAGAACCAGAAGCAGCAACAGAAGCCGGCCAATTTTTCCTTGGTTATGCTCCTGGTATTGGCCCTGAACTTATTGTTACTGTTATTTTTTGTATTTTTTTCCAAGCAAGAGAATTTTATATTCCACTATTACTTTCATTATTGAACACCTTTGACACTCTTTTATTCAGTTATTATTTAGGATTTAATGCGAATTTAGGTTCTTTTGGTGTAGGTTTAGGAAACAGTATAGCTTTTATTATTACTGCCTCTTTCACATTTTTATATCTTTTTTTAAGAAAAACATATATTCCACTTCAATTGCTTTCAGGTTGGAAAGGCACCCATATAAAATTATTTAATCTATTTACCTGGGTAAATCCTGATATAACAAAACATTTTGCTGAACTATTAAAAAAAGGCGGTGTAACGGCTTTGAATAACGCCACTGAATGGTTGAACTTATTTCTTATTGCTGTAGTGGTAGGAATATTTGGCTCAGCTAATGTTTTAGCCGCTATACAACCTACTATGCAATGGTTAACATTATTTGGGTTTTTAATACAAAATTTTGGTACGGCTATAGGTTCATTAATTTCTCGTGATCCGACTAATAGAGATACTAACAACTTAAGATCTTTATTAACTAATAACACAGTTAATATGACAATGGCTATTATTATTTCCATTATTTTTTATTTTTACCGTGAACCTTTAAGTAATTTATTTTTATCTCCCAATACCGATCAGGCAACACAAGAATTATCACAACTCATACTTATTGCCGGTATCGTTGGTTTAATTCCAGATTCATCACGAAATGTAGCCAGCGGAACATTAAGAGGACTCGGTAAATTTTTATCGCCAATATTAATTTCTTTACTACTGATGACTATTGTAGGTATACCTGTGGGCTATGGAGCGACTGTTGCTACCGAACAAAATTGGGCATGGTTATTTGGCGTGCGAGATATTAGCTTGTTGGTAACTGCTGTTATTCTTAATACACTTGCATGCAAGAAATTACGCTCCCCGGAAACAGTTCCTACCGCAGAACTCACAGAGTTAGAGGATTTATCTGGTTCATTAAATGCGTTGCCTAATTCATCAAGCGAACTACTTTCTACTGCCCCTTCACCAAGAACTCCTCCAGCAGAAACTCTTGCGCCATGTTAACTATCAAAAAAATAATTATAATATCTCTTTATCACTAGGTGGCCACAAGAGCGTTTTGATAACCTGGTTCAGGTAGTGGGCATCTGATTTCTTCTTCTCTGAGTAATGCCATGGTTTCGGGGAAAAAATTATCTCTAGCAGATAATGAAAGCGTTTGAAAAAGCAATTCAAATCTTTCCATTATTAAGTCTATCTCAATGCGATCTGTGTAATATTCCTTTAAAACTCTTGAAACCGAATCTATTAAATCAAAAATATTGGCTTCCGGATCTAATGATTTTGTATGGATATAATATTTTCCATCTGATATTTCAAAATGAATAATATTTCTTCTGAAAGGGCATTCATCTTTAAAACTAAAAAAAGCAGCTTTTCCATTTCTACTCATTTCATTCGAAAATTTATCATAAAGCTCTTTTGATAACTCCTGGCGAGTAACTGTGCTCCATAATAAACTGGTTTTTGCTGCGTCACGATATTGTTTAAACAGAGTTACTTCTTTAACGCTTAAATTTCCTAGTGAAATTCCGCCAACACTTTTAATCCACATTTCTTTAAAATATTTTATTCTTTCTATACCTTTATCTAATGAAATCGGCAAATTTTTCAGCCGTAAAATTGAGTTATCATCTATTAAAAACTCAACTTTTGCTTTCGTTTTTCCTTTAGTAACAGATAGCTCTGTCATATTTAAATATAGGGGAAAACAAACGGCCACTTCATGCGAAGGACAATTTGGTGTGTTATGACGTAAATGTGTTAAAAAGTGAGAGGCTTCATGTGAAATTTTTTCTATAAATATATTTGACACATTAGACACAATATGAATTTTTCTTGTTCTTTGCTCATATGAAGCAGTAAAGTGATTTTTTTGCGGCAAATCTTCTGGCTCGCATACAATAACCATGCCACGATTAACAGCTAACTCCAGGTTTCTTCTGGCCGAATCTAAGGTGTTGATCCCTTCTTCTATTATTTGAATAATGCGAGAGCAGTTGTAATCACCCACTGTCCCATTAAATAAAGGATTTAGCACAATCGTGTTATTGATGGCTTCTATTAACGTAGGAGGGGCAAAAGGCACTGTATTTTCCTGCTGGCGAGACGATAGCCTATAAACCATGGCAGCCAATATCCCAATGCTGATGCTTAATAGGGTATATATAGAGAATGGAGTTGGTCTGCGATGGGCTACAGGTGGCATAAAACATCTTAAAAATAAGTTATTAAACTTAATAGTACTTTAATATGTGCATAAAATCAATAACAACTAAGAATTAAGATTAGACAACTACCGGAACATTCGCTAGTGCTGCTGGTGCGGGAGCAAGTGCTGGGGTTTGTGTTAATGTGGGATCAACACAGTCTTTACCAAATTCATTATATACGTATAAAAGACCATCAATAATTCTATTAATTTTATCTACGGCAGAAGGAGTGGTGATACCCATACTACTCAGTATTGGCATTCGATGTTGATTCATCAGACCTGGTTGGTTTCTAACTCTTTTTAAAGCAACAATTATCTCCTCAAAATCTCTGACTGTCATATTCTTAATTTTTGCATACAAAGATAAATGAACGACATCTAATACTAAAAAACGTGGCTTAGTCAGCATTAAGTCAAACTCAGCCAGGCCTAAACTTGATTTAATTAAAACCTCAACGCCATCGTCATAAATAAATCTTTCACTTAATATAGAATTTTTATTAGATCTTTCTGTATAATCAAAATCATTTAAAAAAGAAACAAGGCTTGACACAGCATTATGTCTTGAAATCGATGTATCGTCATTATAGTGACCAAGAATTTTAGAACGGGTTTCTTTTGATAGTTTAATATTATAAATGCAATCGCAAACTCTATTATAATACGAATCACTTTGCCTTTTAATCTCTGGCAAAACACGTTTAAATGCTTCAGAAACAAGATTCACTTCTTCAAGTGACAAATCATATCTTTTTAACTCTGTTAAAATAATCACTACAGCTTCAATAAAGCTTTTTGTTATTCCATTTTTCAATGTAAATTCTGATCCTAAAAAAGTAACTGGCCTATGAATTCTTAAATAATTCAAGCCTATATTGTCGGTTTCACTTAAAGCCAGGATACCGATTAAAAAACTGACCATTTCAAACTTTTTTTGCTCAGTAGTTTTTTTCGTTACTTTATCGGTTAAAAAATAATCGCGCAGCCTTGTTAAATAATCCTGCTTATCATTACCTAAACCATCCAGTCCATCTGTAAATATTTTATTTAATACTCTATAGGCAATTACTCTATCGTAAAAATATATTTCAGTGTAGTTTTTGTGATAGAGCTTCTTTGCTTCTAGACTGTTTCTCAATGGTTCTTCATTTAAAAACCCAGACAAATCATCAAAAAACGAATTTCTTTCAGTTTCATTTAAACCTCTTATTATTTCATCAAGCCGAACTATAATAAATTTCAAAATATAAGTTTTTTTTCTATCTGCATCATGATATATATCAGCTTTATTTCTATTTTCAGCTTTAATATACAATCTAATTTCTTCATTTATTTTTTCTTCAAATTTAAAATTCGATAGTAATCCCTTGAAAATATTTAAATCACAGGAATAAAAATCTATTCTGTATGACTCATGATAAAGCTGTCTGAATTTTTCCTCATAGCCTATTATTGAAGCCACTCTAAAAACTTCTTTCCTTTCGTTAATCAAAGCCCATTTATCAAAAAATAACTTCTTTTTATCGGCTGGTATTTCACTGTTTTTTTTAAAAAGATTGATAACGTCATCACTACTCACCTTTCTTATGGCATTATCATCATCCATTATTTTATCTAAAACAACAGGAGAGCAAAAATCCATATCCACATGAAATATAGGCTCATAATATTTCTCCATATAAGCTGCGTCTTTGTATTTTTTTGCCATATCAAATAATGCATTTCTTTCACTCGTATTAAATTCGGATATAGGGATTGAGGTAGGGACTCTAAAAATAACAGCTGATAATTTTTTATTCTCATCGCTGGGATCTTGGTAAATAAAATTTCTTCTATTTATAAAGTTTTCCAAAATAAATAGCACTTTATTTACATAAATAGATCCATAACATACCTCTTCAAATACTTCTTTTTTAGAATGGTCTCTAACCCTGTCAGAGATATCTCGTCCACCCATATTTTCAGTAAAACGTAATAGCCTTGGTAAAACCGCCAATGCAGAAGTATTTCTATTGATAAATTGTTTAACTCTTTTAGCATTTCCTAGGGTAGAAACTAATTGAAAAAATTCGTCTTCTGTATTGATTTCAAAAACAGCTTGCGAAGCTACCCATTGATGAAGTTCATCATCTAAACCATTTAGTGCTGAATTTAACAGTCTAAAATCATCACAAGACTTAACCCATTTTTCATAACCTTCCCCTCGAATAGCGATGGCCATTACTTCTAACACGGCTTGAAGCTGAACTTTATTACCTTCAGCATATAGATCATTATGTAATCTCTTGGCCTTGGCAGGTGTTTTGTCTTCTAATATACTTTTTATATATTTAACAATAATGTCTTTTTCTGCAGAGGTCATACCATCTCGTCTACCCGTGCCCATTAATGCGGTTTGAATATGACGCACTTGATCAATCAATGAACTGGTAGAAGGGATAGGAGCAACGACTTCTGTAGAGATTTCTTTTATTTCTGGTGCCAACAATCTAATTTCTGCTAACGCTTCTAATTGTGCATTGCTTGCTAAGATGCTATGAACTCGGCCTTGTTCAATCATTCCTGAACAGTTACGGTGAAGGTGGTTATCTAAATCTAATGCAAGCGCTTCTAAACCCGTACTCGATATCACACTTACAGTGCTTTCCGAAGCTTGTCGATATTGATCGGGAATACCAACATATACATAAAAAAATCGTGTGACGGCACGTAAGCTTGCTGAACCTGCTTTATCATCCGTTGCATCCATTGTTCCCGGATTTGCAAGATTTCCCTTTGCATAAATACTTCCATAATGTAATCCCTGAGCTAATACCAATAGATGAGTGGGAAGAGAAAAACGAGTGATAAATAGTGCTTTAACCCATTCGCAATAATCATGATAGTCGCCAGGCTCAAAAGTCTCTGCTATTTCTTCTTTGCTAGGAACTTTATTGGCTGATAAATCGAGTTCTTCTAACGCAGATACTTCAGCAAAATATTTAGGATGAATTTGATGCTTGCTAATATACTTATTTTTGTACTCAATAATTCTGGGTATTTCTTCTGAAACAATAAGCCCTGTTTTAATAGCCGCTTTCCAAATAGATATTGGGGCATCATAGAGTAACTCCCATTTCTTTATAGGAGGCCTATCCCCTTTCAATCGAATAACCTCATGATGGGCGGGTACTTCCAGGCTGATTAAATGCTTAGGGGTACGATATATATAGGTAGCTATTTGAGCCAATGCGCGGCCATTCACATCTACTTCCGAGGATTCAACTAGCTGCTCTAGCTCTTCTAATAAGGTAGCTGAGGGACCATTAGCCTTAAATAGTTGGGCTATCTGGACACGATCCAGGCCTAAATTAATGAGTAATTTGCGTAATTCTTTGCTAAATTCGTCTTTATTGGGGCTAAAACGCAGTTTTTGGTCGAAAACGTCCCAAAAACCTTGCCATAAGGCCGCATGGGAGGGGGTCGTTTGCTTAAACAGTGCTAGTAACATGGGGTTAGTGTTCTAGTAATAAAAAGGCATTCTAACACAATTAGTTGAATAACTCAATCATTGATCCAGGCCATCAGAACAGGGGGCATTGCAGGATCTTGTATATGGCTGCTATAAATAATAGATGCGTTTTTCTCACGATTCTATATAATGTTGGCGCTGTTGTAGCGAACTCGATCTATTAACCGGTAGGTTTCATGGAAAATATATCAAATCGTATTGCTCGTATTGAAAGTATTGATTTACTACGAGGAATTGTATTGATATTAATGCTTATCGACCACACCCGAACCTTTTTTAATAGTATGAGCGACCCACTCAGCCTGACCGATCCCAGCCCAGAAATATTTTTCACCCGTTGGGTAACCCATTTTTGTGCCCCTATTTTTATTTTTCTCGCCGGTGTCAGTGCTTATTTATATGCACATAGAGCTAATCGAGGGATCAAAAAAACTTCCTATTTTTTACTCTCCAGAGGACTGTGGTTTGTATTAATGGAATGGACGGTGATATTTTTTGCCTGGACATTTTTTAATGTGGATTATTTTCTCAACTTTGGCATATTCGCGGCCATTGGTTTTTCCATGATTTTTTTATCTATTATTATTTTTCTTCCTTTGTGGATGATAGGTCTTATTAGCATATCGCTCATTGCAGGCCATCATCTATTTGATTTTATCTCTTCGTCCTCATTTGAGAGCGGGTATTGGTTGTGGATGATATTGCATGAAAAAGGACGATTTGATATTGCAGGAATCATGGATGGTGTCGTTTTATATCCTCTTATTCCTTGGATTGGTGTGATTGGGCTAGGTTATTTTATGGGACAAGCATTTTCTCTACCTGAAGAGCGCAGACGTCCTTATTTATGGGGGACAGGCTTAGTATTTGTTTTATTATTTATCGTTTTACGTTACCTCAATGTATATGGCGATCCTAATTTATGGTCAATGCAAGAAAGCACTATTATGACCATAATGTCTTTTTTAAATACTAACAAATATCCCGCTTCTTTTTTATTTATATTAATGACAATAGGACCTGCACTACTGTTTTTAGGCCTCTTACCAGAAAAATGGACGAATAATAAATTTAATCAATTTATTATTGTGTACGGAAAAGTACCTTTTTTCTTTTACGTTGTCCATCTCACATTAACACTTGCTTGTGCTTTTACGATGGTTTATTTTACCCAAGGAGCCCAAGCACTTGAAGGTTACTATCTTTACAACAGTTTTAATTATGGATATGCCCCTATTGGTATTACCTACCTTATCTCTTTTATATTTCTTTTTGCTCTATATTATCCTTGCTTATGGTATGGTCAATATAAAGATAAGCATAAGAAATGGTATTTAAGCTATCTCTAAATCTCTTCACCTACTTTACATAATGGAGCCTGCATCATGATTCGTAGAATTTCTGTTGCCTTTATCTCTACTTTACTGCTTGTACTAATCGGATGTTCTGCAGAAGAACGACCATTAAGAGAAAGACAGGCTGAAAAATTAAGCTTAGAAGCTTATGTTTATGCGTATCCGTTGATCACCATGGAAATGACACGTCGGGTGATGACAAATACCAAAAATGCTTCGGGAAAACATGCACCTATGAATGAATTTTCTCATATGCGCGAATATCCTAATCCTTCTTTTAAAGATGTAACATCAGCTAATGCTGATACACTTTATTCTATTGCCTGGGTTGATCTATCTAAAGAACCTTATATTTTACATTTACCTGCTGATGAAAATCGTTATTATTTAATGCCCATATTAAGTGCATGGACAGATGTTATTGCTTCCCCTGGCACAAGAACTCATGATGTTGCCGCTGAAGATTTTGTTATTGTGGGCCCTCATTGGCAAGGCAAATTACCTGCTGGCGTAAATGAAATTAAATCACCTACTGATTTGATTTGGATTATTGGAAGAACCTACACCACCGGAACACCTGAAGATTATAAATTAGTACATGCACTTCAGGATCAATATAAATTGATCCCCTTAAGCCATTATGGAAAACCCTACACTCCACCTAAAGGTGTAGTAAATTCAAATATTGATATGAAAACGCCTGTGCGTGATCAAGTGAATCATTTAGATGCACAAACCTATTTCAATATGCTTGCTATGTTATTAAAAAACAATCCCCCAGCACCTGATGATCAAGAAATGGTAGAAACGCTTGCTAAACTAGGTATTATTCCCGGACAAGCATTTGATATTAAAAAAGTAGATCCTGTGATTGCTAACGCATTAGAAAATGCAGTAAAAACAGGACCTGATATTATTCCAAGTTATGCCAGACAATTAAGCTCCATCAAAAATGATTGGCTCACCTTTAAACAAGTGGGCACGTATGGAAATAATTATTTAGATCGCGCATTTGTGGCATACGTAGGATTGGGTGCCAATATACCGGAAGATGCTATTTATCCGGTAACCAAAATTGACGGCGATCGAAAACCGTTGAATGGTGAAAACAAATACACGATACATTTTGATAAAGGACAAATGCCTCCCGTAAAAGGTTTTTGGTCGTTAACGATGTATGATGAAAATTTATCTTTTTTGGCTAATCCATTAAATCGTTATTCCATTAATGCGCGTAATGAATTAAAAACCAATCCAGATGGCTCTATTGATTTATATATTCAACATGAATCGCCAGGCGTTGATAAAGAATCCAACTGGTTACCCGCTCCAGCAGGGCCTTTTGTATTAATGTTTCGTTTTTACTGGCCTCAAGAATCGTTAGTGGAAGGCAAATGGAATCCGCCTGCCGTTGAAAAAGTAAAATAATCCTTTTTTTACACTATAATCTTGCTATTATATAACCATGAAATTATTTGATGTCATTATTATAGGCGCAGGAGCCGCTGGGCTAATGTGTGCGATTGAGGCCGGTAAACGTGGACGTTCTGTATTAGTACTGGATCACGCCAATAAACCTGGAAAGAAAATTCTGATGTCGGGTGGCGGGCGCTGTAATTTCACTAATTTAGAAGTAAAACCTGAAAACTTTATTTCGCACAATGCTCACTTTTGTAAATCAGCCCTAAGTCGGTATACTTCTGCTGACTTTATTGCTCTGGTTAAACAATACCAAATTCCTTTTCATGAAAAGACTTTAGGTCAGTTATTTTGCGATCACAAATCAGCCGATATTTTAAATATACTATTAAGTGAATGTAAAAAAAACCATGTGGAAATACGCTTAGATTCAGAAGTAAAAAACATAACAAAAGAAAATGAACAATTTTTGATAAAAACTTCCACTGAAGAATACACTTGCAAATCTTTAGTAATTGCCACCGGCGGATTATCAATTCCGACGATGGGTGCTAGCCCTTTTGGCTATAAAGTGGCAGAGCAATTTGGTATTAAAGTATGGCCAACACAAGCAGGATTAGTTCCTTTTACTTTACAGCCTTCTGATTTAGCACGTTTTTCTGTGCTTTCAGGTATTGGTATTAACAGTATTGTCAGCAATAAAAGAATTGCTTTTAAAGAAAACATATTATTTACTCATAGAGGCTTAAGTGGCCCTGCTATTTTACAGATCTCTTCTTACTGGAAGCCAGGTGAACCTATTACGATTAATTTATTACCTACTCTTGATTTAGAAGACTATTTAAAAGAACATCAAAAAATCCAGCCGAAAAAACAACTCAATACTTTATTATATGACCTTTTACCTAAGCGCGTTATTGATGTTTTTTTATCTGAAAAAAATGCTATACAAAAATTAGCCACTATTTCTAAACACGATCTTAAAAAAATTGCGCAGAGTTTTAATACCTGGGAAATAATTCCCAATGGCACTGAAGGCTATCGCACAGCGGAAGTCACGTTAGGTGGTGTAGATTGCGATGCGATTTCTTCTAAAACGATGGAAGCATTGAACGTTAAAGGTTTATATTTTATTGGTGAAGTGCTTGATGTTACAGGTTGGTTAGGCGGATATAATTTTCAATGGGCGTGGGCCTCCGGTTGGGCGGCAGGACAAGTAGCCTAATATAACTTTGTCTTGACAATAATGCCTTGCTAACCGAAAATATAGGTTCCCCCAACAGACAAGGTCAAGGAGACTATCATGGCTAAAACAAGAGATACCAAAAAAGAAACCAAGAAAAAACCAACAAAAAGCTTAAAAGAAAAACGCGCTGCTAAAAAAGCAAAACGCTAATAGATCAGTTACTGACAGGGTGGTACCCGTGTTTAGTCTGTTCAAAAAACCACCACCCTGAACTTTTTCTTACCACATTCAATATCAAACAAAGTAATCTAAACAAAGCTTTTTAAAAGTATTTTCATCTTCGCATTCATTTACCTTGCTATAAAATTCCATGCGCTCTGGTAATCCTTTGGCATAATATTTGGCAAATTTTCGGGCCTGTAAAATCGCAAATTTTTCATTCTGTAATAACTCAACCAAGCCTTCTACATGCTGCATTAACATCAATCCTATTTGTGAAAATGTCGGTTTATCAAATGCGGTTTGATTGAGTGCGGCTATTAATTCTCGAATCAGCCAAGGTTGACCTACTCCTGCGCGGCCAATCATCACACCGGCACATCCGGTGGCTAACATTTTTTGTAATGATTCTATGCAAGCAATATCTCCGTTGCCAATCACCGGAATATTTAAAGCTTCTACAAAAAACTGAATATCATCGTATCGGCATGAGGTTTCATAGTGCTCTGTCCAGTGTCTGCCATGTACCACTAAAAAATCAGCACCCGCATCACGAACTACATAAGCAATGTCTTGATTAGAGATATCAGATTTATTTCCAGAGACACGTATTTTTACTGAAACCGGTACATGGGTATTTTTTTTCATGGAGGTAATCAGTTGATATAACAATGAAGGATCGGATAATAACCGAGAGCCTGCACCTTTCTGTCGTATCTTTTTAACAGGGCAACCACAATTTAAATCGATGAGATCAGCACCTAAATCGGTAACGCGTTTAACGCCTTCGGCTAATTCGTTCGGATCATTGCTGGCTAATTGAAAACAGACAGGACCTTCTTGCGCATCTTTTTTTACATAACGGTGTTGCATCGCTACCGGCATATGGATCAATGTTTTACATGAAATCATTTCGGTGCAAGAAAATGCAGGACGACTTTGCTCCCAGGTTAAACGACGAAAAGGCGCACAACTGATCCCAGCCAAAGGGCCTTGAATAAGATTTACGGGAAATTCTTTATTACCTAATACAATAGGTCTCATAAACAAACCTCTAACAAACGTGCTATGATCATATTTTTAATAATCTTATTAATGAGTGCAACATGATTTTTGTCACACGACACATTGCGATTAATCCAGATGAAATACAATTTTCATTTATACGCGCACCTGGGCCTGGCGGACAAAATGTTAATAAAGTCGCCACCGCCGTAGAATTACGCTGGGATGTACAACAATCCACAGCACTTCCAGAAGACGTACGTGCCAGATTAATATTACTAGCTGGAAAAAAAGTTACCCAAAACGGTGAGCTGATTATCAAAGCAAGTAAACATCGTACACAAGAGCGTAATAAACATGATGCGCTGAATCGTCTTAAAGACTTAATTTTGCAAGCAGCGACTCCGCCTAAAAAACGTAAAAAAACCCGTCCTACTCGTGCGTCTAAAGAAGAACGCTTGAGAGAAAAAAAGCAGCATGGAAAGACCAAGCAGCTTCGCAGCCGAAAACCCAGTATGGATCAGTAGGTTCCCCTCACCCGCCTGTGCTTCGCACAGACGACCTCTCCCTTTGGAGAGGTGAAATCTACAAATAGAATCGTTATAATGGTCGGTCTTTAAAGCCACTAGGGTTTTAGGTAAGGCCACTGTAGCTCAGTTGGTAGAGCAACGCATTCGTAATGCGTGGGTCGGGAGTTCGAATCTCTTCAGTGGCACCATTAGTTTTGCTGCCTTTTCGCCTTAAAAAACTCTCTTAAAATATCACCACATTCTTGCGCCATCACACCATTGGTATAATCAATTTTGTGGTTCCAATGCGGCAATTCCATAATATTCACAGCACCACCTAATGCACCTGTTTTAGGATCGGTAGCACCAAAAACAATACGCTTCACCCGTGCATGCATCATGGTTCCCATACACATTACACAAGGCTCTAAGGTCACATACAGTGTGGTATCGAGTAATCGATAATTTGAAAGCTGCTGGCCTGCATCACGCAAAGCCATGGTTTCCGCATGAGCATTAGGATCGTGTAATTGAACCACTTGGTTCCAACCACGTCCAATGATAGCGCCATCATGCACTACTACTGCGCCTACTGGCACTTCACCTTCACTTTGCGCGCGACGGGCCAATAAAAACGCTTCTTGCATCGCTTCTTGATCAGTTATCATTTAATACCTTTAGGGGACTATTCCCATTCAATTGTGGCGGGCGGCTTGCTGGAGATATCGTAAGTAACTCTAGACACTTGTTTGATTTCATTAATAATACGATTAGACACTACGCCTAATAGTTCATGCGGCAACATAGCCCATTCTGCTGTCATAAAATCCGTGGTTTTCACAGCACGTAATGCGATCACATATTCGTAATCACGTGCATCGCCTTTTACAGCGACGGATTTAATCGGTAAAAATACGGCAAATGCTTGCGATACTTGTTCGTACCAATTAAATTTGCGAAGTTCTTCAATAAAAATAGCATCGGCTTCTTGTAAAATAGGAATAAATTCGCGTTTTACTTCACCTAAAATACGCACACCTAAACCAGGGCCTGGGAAAGGATGACGATTAATTAATTCAGGTGATAAGCCTAAAGCTAAACCCATTCTTCTCACTTCATCTTTAAATAATTCGCGAATAGGCTCTAATAATTTTAGATTCATGCGTTCCGGTAATCCACCCACATTGTGGTGCGATTTAATGACATGAGAAGTGCCTGATCCCGAAGCGGCTGATTCAATCACATCTGAATAAATAGTGCCTTGCGCTAACCAATGAATATCTTTAATTTTTTTAGATTCCGCTTCAAAAATATCAATAAAACATTTACCAATCACTTTTCGTTTTTGCTCTGGATCGCTAATGCCTTTTAGTGAATCTAAAAAATAATCCACCGCGTCTACTGAAATAATGTGAATACCTAAATGCTCATGCATTTGCTTGATGACTTGTTCGGTTTCATTTAAGCGCGATAAGCCGGTGTTAACAAATACACAAACTAATTGATCACCAATCGCTTTTTGAAGAAGCGCTGCTACTACAGTAGAATCCACACCGCCTGATAACGCTAACAATACTTTTTCTTTACCAACCGTGTCACGAATTTTCTGAATAGATTGTTCAATAATATGTTGAGGAGTCCAGGTAGAAGAGCATCCACAAATGGTATAAATAAAGTTTTTAATAATATCTTTGCCCGCCGGAGTATGAGTTACTTCAGCGTGAAATTGAATGCCGTAAAATTGTTTAGCTTCATCAGCCATGGCTGAAATCGGTGCATTGCTGGTGCTGGCGATGACTTCAAATGCAGTAGGTAATTTAATGACATGATCACCATGGCTCATCCACACCGGAATAGAATTTGTTTCCAATCCTTTAAATAAAGGAGAGGTGCTTACTACATTTAATTGTGCAAATCCAAATTCGCTATGCTCTGCGCTTTCTACTTTACCGCCTAATTGTGCTGCCATGGTTTGCATACCATAACAAATACCTAATACAGGGCAACCTAAAGTAAATACATTCGCCGGTGCACGTGGACTTTTTTCAGCGGTAGTAGATTCAGGGCCACCGGATAAAATAATACCTTGAGGATTGAATTCAGCTATTTTTTCTTCTTTCACGTAAAAAGGAAAAATTTCGCAGTAAACACCCAGCTCACGAACGCAACGCGCGATCAACTGAGTGTATTGTGATCCGAAATCAATAATAAGAATGCGAGAAGATGGTAATGTTGTCATAAAACTTATTCAGAACGATAATTGGGCGCTTCTTTAGTAATAGTTACATCGTGCACATGGCTTTCTTTTACGCCGGCTTGTGTAATACGAATAAATTGTGTTTTGGTACGCAATTGTTCGATATCTTCACTACCGGTGTAACCCATGCTTGAACGTAACCCACCGAGTAATTGATGAATTAAGGCAACGACCGATCCTTTATAAGGCACTCGTCCTTCAATACCTTCAGGCACTAATTTTTCAGCACCGCTAGAGGCATCTTGGAAATAACGATCGCTAGAACCATGTATTTGAGACATGGCGCCAATAGAACCCATACCTCTATAACTTTTATAAGAGCGACCTTGGAATAATTCGACTTCGCCTGGCGATTCATCGGTACCGGCAAATAAACTGCCTACCATCACCACATTAGCACCTGCAGCTAATGCTTTAGCTACGTCACCAGAAAAACGAATACCGCCATCGGCAATCACGGAAATATCTTTTTTCGCTTTTGCTAAGGCTTCAGCTACATTTGAAATAGCCGAAATTTGAGGAACGCCAACACCTGCAATAATACGAGTGGTACAAATAGAGCCAGGACCAATACCTACTTTAACGGCATCAGCACCGGCTTCTACTAGCGCCAACGCTGCTTCACCGGTAGCAATATTGCCGGCAATCACTTGTAGCTTAGGATATTGTTGTTTAATCCATTTCACGGTATCGATAACACCCTTGGAATGCCCGTGAGCGGTATCTACTACCACTACGTCTACTTCAGCGTCGGCCAACATGCTAATGCGCTCACGTGCATTGTGGCTGGTTCCTACGGCAGCCCCTACTAATAGGCGCCCACTGCTATCTTTACTGGCCAAAGGCTTTTCTTTGGCTTTTTGCATATCTTTAACGGTGATAAGACCGCGTAAATGGAATTGCTTATCCACCACCAGAATTTTCTCAATACGGTACTTTTGCAGCTTATCTAAAATCTCTTGGCGATCGGCACCTTCTAATACCGTTACTAAACGGTCTTTAGGGGTCATTACATTCGAAACAGGTTGATCTAGTTCGGTTACGAAACGAACGTCTCTATCGGTCACAATGCCCACTAGGCTTTCGCCATCGACGACGGGAACACCGGAAATATTATGCTGTTGAATAAGGGCGATTAAGTCACGAATAGACGCTTTAGGAGAAACAGTGATAGGGTCTTTCACCACACCACTTTCGAATTTTTTAACGATTTTTACCTGTAAAGCCTGAGCTTCTGGAGATAAGTTTTTATGAATAATTCCTATGCCACCTTCTTGAGCTAAAGCAATAGCTAAGCGTGCCTCGGTAACGGTATCCATGGCAGCAGACATTAAGGGAACATTTAAATGAATCGCCTGTGTGAGGCGCGTGCGTAACTGTACTTGGGTGGGTAAAACGGTAGAATACGCTGGCACTAACAATACATCATCGAAGGTTAAGCCAAGCTCCGGTAGTAAACGCATCGCAGGCTCCTGGTGCTATAAGAGCCAGTTATTGTACCATAAGGTACTTTAATTGGCTAGCTTTTAAACTAGGTAGGCGAAGGAGAAAGCGAAGCGTAACCAAAGCAATTTGCCCATGTTCTTGCAGGTTCAGGTGCTGTCTCAGCATCGTGTCCTGCGGTATTAATCGAAAAATTGCCTAATAAAGGGGTTCCTTCTGATGCATGGATAGGTCCTTGGTATGTGGAATAAAATTTCGTTTTGCTGATCCAGCCCGGCAAAAGTACAGTTGCACCCAACGCAAATCCCAAATTTAAACCTGCTGAAACGCCAACAACTCCCATTTCTGTATGATGCCCCAATCCATAAGCTAAACCTACTCCTATCCAAAGACTGGCAATAGATAATGCGCTAGGGATCATAGGGTTTTGAATAGAAACCCCCGTTATATCTTCTTTCGCGGCTTTTTTTCCCTGTTCAACTGCAGATATCACTCTTCGTTGATAAAGCTCTGCGTTACGAAAAGCATCACAAATAATACCTGCCGCTGTAATACGTACTACCACTCTCGCTATTTCCATTATTTCCGGGCTCGTTTCAGCACCAACAATAAGGAAAGCTAAAAAATCAGGATAAATGGCGGATAAAAGACATAGAGGAACAATAACAGCAACCGTAGAAAGCGCTCCAGACTGCGCCGAAATATAGGTATTATAATATTGATTAACACCCAAATACCCAGCCATTTTTTGAATGGAAGCAAAAACATAACCTAATATGGGAATCAAAGCTAAAAAGGTAAGTTGTGCGCCATAAGCATAGGCGGCTAAAGCAACATCACCTAAGCTGCCAGCAAATGCATTGGCAACTAAAATGGCAAGCACCTCTGCGCCATTAGTCACTACCACAGGCAAACCCTCTTTCAGAAAACCTATTGTTTGTTTTACGTCTTTTGCACTCGCTGTAAAATCGGTAAAGAATTTAAAATCTCTAGCGCCTTTTCCAAACACTAAACACATCGCAAATAAAAATCCTGTAATCGCTGCTTCTATTGCATATCCTAAACCAATGCCGGCCAATTTCATGCCTTTATTAAAACAAAGATGAATCGCTATTAAAGTGCCAACAGCAAAACCCAATAATCCAGAAAACATTGCAAGTAGTTGTTTTTGCAAACCAAATAACCCTTGCTCAAAAGCCATACGGAGTAATAAACAAGGCATTCCCCAGCTGTAGGGTTGTACTAAACTAGCTGCTGCCACCGCTGTCTCCTCGCTCTGACGAAATACGGTTTCAAATATGGCTTGTGAGTACCACAACAGCAAATAACCAATAGTGCCCTCCACTAATACGATGGGTACCATATTTTTTATTGAACTAGTAATACTCGCTCTTAACTCTTCAATTTTTCCAGATGATCCATTTTCACCTTTTAATTCAGCAAAAGTTTTAATTTCTTTTTCTGTTAAATGGCCGCCTCTAAAAAGAATTTGCCGCATGCGCTCTACATCTTCTTCAGCACTTTCTAATTGCGAAACCATACTGCGAATATTTGAACCCACAGGAAAAAATACGGAAACTAAAATTAACGCTACTGTATTAATATAAGTGGCAGCTAAAGAAGCAGGGCCTAAATATTTTCCCTCTTCCAAACGAGATGCCATCAATGCTATAACCACTACCATAAAACTGAATGTGTAAGAAAGGAACATAGGCCAAGCAAGCTTACTGATATCTTTGCTCGCTTGCCAACGTGTAATATGAGGAGCTTGCTCAGGAACAGGAGCCAAAGGCATAGTCACAGCGGTATGAGAGTGTTCGGAAGTGGCCGCTAATAAATCTACCCGAGAATTATTTCTAGTACCTGGATCAGAGCTACTTTGGGGTACGCCACCCCATCGGTGTAATGTTTTCATACTTGACGCATCCCCTTGATTATCAGGCACATCACCTGTTGAGCTGCTTCTGCTGCTTCTCATACCCTGTCTCCAAAGTGTTTTGTATCAAAGAAGCACATTTTGACAGTATGCGAGCTTTTTTTAAACAACCTTGGTGTTTTGTTCTCAAAAACAATTAATATAAAGTCAAAATAATATCAAATTATAAAATAAAATCAAGAGGTAGGTGACCATTTGTTAGACAAAATCCGTATTTACCCCACCAATAGTTTACATATTGGAAATATGTGTTAAAGTTATATGCGTAGTATAAGTATTAGTATAAGTAAATTATGTGAAGTACTTACTGTCCAAGGAACTGGACGCCCAATAGATAGCCTGCCCCTTGAGAATCTGCCAAGACTTCTCAAAGCAAGGCACCTTTAAGGAGACTGCAATGGAATGTTTATCTTCAACTCGCCGTAAGCCTATGAATATGGGCAAAACCGCCATTAATACCTCGTTGTTTTCACCCCAAGAAGAAATTTTAAGCAGCTTGCTGCATCGTCTTGCGGAATTGGAACAGCGCGTGATGTTACAGCGCTATGAAATGCACGTGCTTGAAGCAGAAATGGAAGTGCTACGCTGTGATTCTCTTATCGGCTAATTAGCCGTATCAAAGCCGGTAAAGTTTATCTTTTCCGGCTTCTGGTTTGATTTCCTTTGGTTTTACCACCCTTAGCTTGATACCCTTTAGGTTTCCCCACTTTAACTCTACTTACTTTAGGTTTTCCTACTTTAGGTTTACTCTGTTTGGTTTTATTTTGCTGAGTTTTACTTCTTTCGGCTTTCCATTGTTTGGTTTTATTTTCTTTGGGTTTCTTTTCATTAGCGTCTTTATCTTCATAAGGATTTTCGCTACTTTTAAAGATAATATGAATCGGCGTTCCAACCAACTTTAATTGATCACGAAATTCATTTACCAAATAACGTTCATATTGTTTGCTGACAGATTTTGTTTGGTTTCCATGAATAACCACTCGCGGCGGCATCACGCCACCCATATGCGCATATTTTAATTTAACGCGATGACCTTTTACGATAGGCGGTTGATGATCTTTAACGGCTTTTTCTAAAATTCGAGTAAGCACAGCAGTAGAATGTGTTTTTGTCATTGACTGATACACACGTGAAATCGATTTCCACAGTTTTCCTACATTGGTTCCGTGTTTAGCCGAAATCATTTCGGTTTCAGCAAAATCTACAAAGGTTAAACGTCTGTCGATTTGAGCTTTTACTTGATTGCGCTGATAATCGGTTAATCCATCCCATTTATTAATGGTAACAATTAAACCGCGCCCTGCATCTAAAACAAAGCGTAATAAATGCATATCTTGATCGGTTACACCTTCTTGCGCATCAAACACAAAAATCACCACATCGGCTGCTGCAATCGCTTGTAAACTTTTTACTACCGAAAATTTTTCTATGACTTCTTTAATATTATGCTTGCGGCGCACACCGGCTGTATCAATTAAGGTATAAGCCTGATCGCGGCGTTGGAATGGAATAAAAATACTATCACGTGTAGTACCAGGCTGATCGAAAACGACTACGCGCTCTTCGCCTAATAAACGATTAATTAACGTAGATTTTCCTACATTCGGACGTCCTACTACAGCAACTTGAATACCTCTTTCAGCAGAAGTTCTGTTTTCTTCTTCTGGCATTTCAGGTAATAGAGCATACGCTTGCTCCATTAATTCGGTAATTCCTTTATTTTGTACAGCTGCAATAGAGGCTTTATTGGGCCAACCTAATTTAAAAAATTCGTTAAAAGCTTGATCGCTAGTAAGACCATCAGATTTGTTTACTACTAAAATGACTGGCTTTTTAATACGGCGTAAATGTTCAGCGAGTTGATAATCAGCAGGCATTAATCCCGTTTTCGCATCAACTAACCACAATATCACATGCGCTTCTTCAATGGCTTGCCATGATTGTTGCATGGTAAGTTTATCCATGCCTTCTTCTTCGAGTGTGATCCCACCGGTATCAATAGCTAAAAAGGGCTTACCATTAAATTCACCTTGGCCATAAATTCGATCGCGCGTAATTCCCGGTTGATCAAAAACCAAAGCAGAGCGACTACGCGTAAGCGCATTAAAAAGTGTAGATTTGCCCACATTGGGGCGACCAACGAGTGCGAAAACAGGTATCATAATTATTCAGGACAACCACAAACGTGCGATACGTCGTTAAAGGCACTGCGAAAATTGCTCACATACTAACTTGTATGCTCCGCCTTTTCGCAGTGCCTTTGCCTAGTCTCGCATCGTTTGTGGCTGTCCTCTCCTTTAATTTAGTGTGTATACGTGGAGTTTGCCACTATTAGTAAGTACATATAATGCTTCCTTGCCCTGCATAGATATGACAACAGGTGGCACTACCATGCCATCCCCACCTACTTCTATACGCCCTACAAATGATCCATCTTTTAGCGATAAAATATGCAAATAGCCTTCTTTATCGCCTACTACAACATAATCTTCCCAAAATATGGGTAAGGTTAAATCTCTATACATTAAATTTTCTTGTTTCCATATGGTGGCGCCATCATTGATGGAAAGCAAATACACCACATCATCAGAATCGCTCACAGTTAAATATTTTTTATTAGCACTTACACCGCTATAAGAAGACATTTCTTTTTCCCAGCGAGGGATCCCGGTGGATAATGCCAATGCGGCAATTTCACCTTGATAAGACACTACATACAACGTGCTATCTTCTATTGCCATATCGCCGCTAATATCAACCATACGTTGCAATTCAGAACGTCCACGAGAAGCACTAACCACATGTTCCCACAAACGAGAACCATCTTTAGTATTCAATGCTAATACGCGTCCGTTATTTAATCCTACATACACTACTTGATCGCCCATGATTAACGGAGCGCTATTGCCACGCAATACTAAAGCGGGCATAGTATTATTTACTTTCCAATCTATTTTTCCAGTGTTCGCATCTAAACCATACACGGTATTGTTTGCCGCATAAGCCACTACATGTTTTCCTGATCCTTTAGGTGCGGCTAAAACTTCGCTTTCTAATTGCGCCTGCCATACTTCTTCACCGGTTTCTTGATCATATGCAATCACTTCACCATCAGCGGTACCCAATAATACTAAAGTATTATTCAATACACCCAAGCCGCCTGTTACACGTTTTTCTGTTTTGGTTTCCCATAATTTTTTGCCAGTGTTTTTATTAAAAGCAAATAAACGCCCTTCAATATCCACTACAAACAAATGATTTCCCGCATGAGCGGGTGCTAAACGAAGATAAAGTTCATCATTTCCTTTACCTGCACTTTTGCTCCATTCTTTTTCTACTTCCATTTTAGGTTCAAATTCAACCAAAGGTGTTGGCGGTTGAGAAATATCATCACTACCAAATAAATCTGATATCGGTTCTAAATAAGAACATCCTACTAAAAAGGTACTTCCAACCAATACTACCGTCGCACGTAAAAACTGATTCATGACTTATTCTCCTGGCACATCAGCTAACATCATCGCAACAAGTTGTCGTTGCGGACTAAAAGAAGGAAGCGCGTCCCATGCTTCTTTATAAGCAGTTCTCGCATTAGCATTATCATTTAAGGCTTGATATGCATTTCCTTTTACAATATATATTTCAGCATTTCCAGTATTCGATTGCGCCGCCAATAAATCTAGGGCTTCTTGCGCTTTACCTTGAGCTAAATAAATTCTGGCTAAACGCACACTCACTAACTGATGAAAAAAAGCATCATCAGCGATCACTTGTGCTTGTTGTAAGCTAGAAGCAGCGGCATCCCATTTGCTCTGTTGAACATACATTTCTGCTTCTATTAATTTTTCCACATATCCGTAAGGCATTGGCAGTTGTACATATTTTTCAGACTCCACTAAACCCTGAGCCGTTTGTGCATCATTATTCAATAAAGCATCTACTAACATTTGATATTCATAACCTGCGCTAGCACGCGCATTTTCACTGCGGGTGTGCCACATAGACCATCCGAAATAAAAAATAATGCCGGACACTATGCCAATGACAATATAAACACCATATTTTTTAAACCATTCTTTTAGCGCTATAATCTGCTCTTCTTCCGTTAACATATCTGTCATAATCAATTCCCTTGTGTCAATATTTTGATTAATTCTTGATAAGAGACTCGTTTTTGCTCCGCCTCTTCGCGCAATGATTTAACACTAATAAAATTATCCGCTATTTCTTGCTCACCTAATACTAATGCAAGCAATGCCGCACTTTTATCGGCTTTTTTAAATTGGCTTTTTAAACTTGCACCGCTATTGTCGGTAATCAAGCTAATACCCGGAATATCATTACGCAAACGTTCCGATAATTCCATGGCTTTATCTAAATAAAGTTTATCTGCAATGATATAAGCCGTAGGCGCTTCTGGTTCGCATTTTTGCATACTGCTAACCAATGTAATTAAACGTTCCATACCTAATGCAAAACCAATTGCCGGAGTGGGTTTGCCGCCTAATTGCTCCACTAAACCATCATATCGGCCGCCTGAACATACCGCATCTTGTGCGCCTAATCGATCGGTTACCCATTCAAATACGGTATGGGTGTAATAATCTAAACCTCTCACCAAACGAGGATTCACTACATAACGAACGCCTAGTTGATCTAATAATTTTTTTACATCATTAAAATGTTGTTTTGATTCAGGATCTAATTGGTCAAGTAATTGAGGCGCGTTGGCAATCAATTCGCGTGTTTTAGGATTTTTGCTATCTAAAATACGTAAAGGGTTATGCTCTAAACGACGTTGGCTATCTTCATCTAATTGATCATACAACGGTGTTAAAAAACGGATGAGTTCATCGCGATATTCTTGCCGAATTAAAGGTGTGCCTAAAGAATTAATATGTAATGTGACTACATCGCTTATACCTAATCGCTTCCATAAACGCGCCGCTAACATAATAATTTCCACATCACTTTCAGGTGTGGATAAACCAAATATTTCAGCGCCTAATTGATGAAACTGACGATAACGACCTTGCTGTGGTCTTTCATGTCTAAACATCTGCCCCATATACCACAAACGCTGCGGCATTTGATGCAATAATCCTTGCTCTACAACGGCACGCACACAACCTGCCGTACCTTCAGGACGCAATGTTAAACTATCACCATTTCTGTCGATGAAGGTATACATTTCCTTTTCGACGATATCGGTGGCATCACCTAAGCTGCGCTTGAATAAAGCGGTTGATTCTACAACGGGGAAGCGAATTTCATGGTAGCCGTATTCATACATAACACTGCGCAGCACATTCTCAACCGCCTGCCAATACGTAATGGCCGGCATTGCTATATCATTCATGCCACGTAATGCTTGAACAGCAGACAACTTAGCCACAACGATTACTCCCGATTATCAGTTGATGACTGCTCATTGTCCGCTTCAGAAGTAGCAACAGCTGGCTCATCAGAAGTGGTGCTGGTAGTAGATCTCGCTACGGCTGCATTAGCGTTAGCAGAGGTATCCGTAGTTGCCATCACATTATCAGCAGCTGGAGTGCTCATATTTTCATTTGAAATAACCGGTGCGCTGCCTTGTGCACTACTTATGCCTGTATTAAAACCTGAGGTTTTTGGCGTAGAAGAATGCATTAAAGAAGTGCGTTTATCGGCTCCGTCAACATTGTTTAATAGTTTTACCAAATCTTGTGATACGGGTTCTGGTGTACGAGGCTGCATCAACCACCATCCACTAAAACCGATTACTATCAACGCCAATAAGCCAGCTATGCCGTAAGTGGCCAAACGCACATAGTTTTCTTCTACGCGCCAAGTGGTCATAGGCACTTTGGGTAAGACAAATTCGCCTTTGTGCTCTTTAAGATTCAGTTGTTCAAATGCTTTCAATACTACTTCAGGTGGAACATGCACCAGACGAGCATAAGCGCGCAAATACCCTTTAATAAAAGTAAATGCTAAACGCGAATTGTAATTATCCGCTTCAATATCCATTACCATGTTCTTGGTTAAACGCAAACGGTTTGCCACTTCATCAATGGTCATACGGCGCGCTTCTCTGGCGGTCTTTAAATGAGATCCTGGCCCTAAACGTGAAATGGGATCAGACGCGGGCACGGCTTGTTCACTAATCGTCGCTTCTTGCTTCAATGTAGGAGAGACTGTCATATGGAGCTCCTTAAAATGTAGGCCGTTTCATGTAGGCCTCTAAAATCTGTCAGGTCAAACTTTGTATAATATGGCACATTTTTCGCTACGCTGCATCTTCCGCGTAGCGTTCCTTGTATTTAGCTGATCGCACAGTACGGTCACGAAAATCGCCCACCAACTGGCCACACGCCGCGGCAATATCTTGGCCGCGAGTACGACGGACAGTAGTGATAATACCGCTTTCAGAAACGATATCAGCAAATCTTTCAATGACGTCGGGATCAGAGCAGGTGTATCGTGTCATGGGAAAGGGATTGAACGGAATTAAATTTACCTTCCCTGGCACACCTTGCAATAATTTTGCTAATTGGCGCGCATGTTGCGGAGTATCGTTTACTCCTTTTAACATGACGTATTCAAATAAAATTCGGCGTTTAGAATCTTCTGGAAAGAAACGACGACAAGCCGCTAATAATTCTTTTAGCGGATATTTTTTATTAATCGGCACTAATACATTTCTTAATTCATCATTGGGTGCATGTAAAGAAATAGCAAGAGAACCTTCTGTGCATTTTGATAGCGCATCAATTTGCGGAACTAACCCTGATGTACTTAATGTCACTTTATATTTTGATAAACCGTAAGCTACATCATCCATTAATAAATTCATGGTGACGACTACATTATCAAAATTTAACATTGGCTCGCCCATGCCCATAAAAACAACATTAGTAATAATGCGTGCTTCAGTGTCTCTTACGGTTAAGCTGCGTGATTCGTTTAATAAATGACGCGCTAACCACACTTGGCCGATAATTTCGCCAATGGTTAAATTACGATTAAAACCCTGTGCACCAGTAGCACAAAAAGTGCAATTCAAGCTGCAACCCACTTGAGAAGAAATACATAAAGTACCTCTAGTCGCTTCTGGAATAAATACGGTTTCAACTGAATTACCATCCGGTAATTTCATTAACCATTTACGTGTTCCATCGTCTGATAATTTATCTAAAATAATTTCAGGCAATAACACTTCCGCTTTTTCAGATAACACTTCGCGAAATTTTTTACTTAAATTAGTCATAGCAGAAAAATCAGATACACCCATTTGATGGATCCACTGAATGAGTTGAACCGCGCGAAAACGCGGTTCACCTAAAGAAGCACACCATTCGGTTAATGCTTCTTTGCTCATGTCTAATAAATTAATTTTGCTCATAGTTTATCGTGTGCGAGAACAAATCTCGTTTGGTTTAAAAAAGAAAGAAATTTCTTGAGCCGCTGTTTCGGTAGCATCTGATCCATGAACCGCATTTTCATCGATAGAAGCTGCAAAGCGTCCACGAATAGTATTAGGTTCAGCTTTTTTAGGATCGGTTGCGCCCATAATGTCACGATTTTTTAGAATAGCGTTTTCGCCTTCCAATACTTGAACTAATACAGGACCCGAAATCATGAATTTCACTAAATCATTGAAAAAAGGACGTTCTTTATGTACGCCATAAAAACCCTCTGCTTGTTCTTGGCTTAATTGCATCATTCTGCAAGCCACAATTGCCAACCCTTGGTCTTCAAACATTTGATTGATTTTGCCTATCAAATTCTTAGCCACTGCATCAGGCTTGATAATGGATAAAGTGCGTTCTACTGCCATAAATTTTCCCTTCCCTTAATTTTAGATTAATAATTAGAGCCTTTGTGAAAGACCCTGCCAAACAGAATAGGCCGACTATTATAATGAATTTTTAAGAAAATTTCGACTGTGGTTGCACCCAGGCTTTGGTTTAAGGTCAAAAGTGAAGCTTCTAAGCCCAGATCAGCTTAAAACCCTATGATTTCTCATTTTAGCAACTAAACTAGTACTAATAATCAATTTTATAATGGGTCAGAACCATGAAAGCCGGCAGAGAAGTACTAGAAAATATTGGCATTAGCGAGAACGAGCAGACAGAATTTGCTGAGCTCGTTGTTCGTCTTAGAGAAGGCTTAAAGCTATATTCCAATAGTCAGCCCTTTAGGCTTTTTGGCTCTAATAAGCATGCTTCCCAAGATTTAGCACATTGCCTATCTGAATTACGCGAAAACGCCTACTTTACCGCTGCCTTACTTAAAGAGCATCTTACCTCTGAAGAATATGAAAGCCTATTCAGACTTCCTGCCACTATTAAAGCAGCCAGTTTAGGCTTAGATAAAGCCGCCCTTAAATTGGGCGAGGTATTTGAACTCTGGTTTTCATGCACACACCCTAGTGAATTTACCTTGCATGGAAATAGGGAAGCGGCAATTGAAACCATGTGAGCCATTATCACTAACACTCCTCGTTCGCTAACATCTCTTGATCTGTCCGATAATGATATTGGTCACGAAGGTGCATTGCCGCTTATTTTACTATTAAAAACGCCTACTTTACGCTCATTAAATCTTTCGGGTAACAATATTTATCGAGGATTTTCGCATATTTATAATCAAACCTGGTATGGGCAAGATGTTATGCATTTAGGGAACGCATTAGCAGAAAACACTTCGTTAAAATCATTAGATTTATCTTATAACGCCGTGGATATTCGCAGCCGATTTGTAGTGGAAGGTTTGGCAAATGGTTTAGCGCGAAATAATTCGATTGTTGATTTGAATTTAGCGGGTTGTGGTATTGATTTAGGTGCTGGTAGTAATTTTCCGGTATTAACTAAAGCGTTAGCAAAAAATACCAGTATCAAACGATTAAATTTAGCGAATAATAATATTGATCGTGGCGGTGCCGATGCGTTGATAGCCATGTTACAAGGAGCTGCATAATGGCTGATATAAATAGAACCATAATTGATTTAGATGTGAGCGGCAATGATTTTGGTGCCGATCAACTCGAACAAATTCAAAAATTAATTGCACGCAATCAAGAATTGGCCGCAGAAAATACTAATACTTCTCGTGAAGCACCTGCACCTTCACCTTCTGGCCCACGCGCAACACCTAGTTAATTTTCTTTGGCTAACACTAAAACACCCAGCTTAGAGCAATACTCACAATATTTGCATTGCCTTCGTAATCGCCAGAAATCGTTTGTTCCAATTCATTAGCACCACCTGCTGGTAATGTATGAGAATCATCAATACTCGCATCTCTAAAGAAAACATGACCGTAAGCCAGATCCACACGAATATCATCAGTAAAATTATATCCTGCGCCTACATTTAATAACACACGATCGGAATCAGGAATGGTAGGATTTCTAAATTCATCTCGCACAGGACTTTGATCGTAAGCAACACCACCACGTAACGTCCATTGACGTGTAGGTTTAAATGTTGCGCCTAATGCATAAAACCAGGTGTTTTCCCAATTTTCTATTACGGTACTGGTGGTTTCAGTACCGGCATTATTATCAATATTCACCGTTAAATCTTTAAAACGACTCCAATGAGTCCATTCAATTTCAGCTAACAAAGCCCAGTAACGATTAATGTCATGATGAAAACCTAAATTAATTTTTTCTGGTGTAGTAATATCGGCTGTTGCATGTCCTGTAAATAATGGTGCAGTGGCTCCTGCACCATTTGCTTGTGCTCCACCCGAAAGAGTGTGATCGATTTTAGAAATAAAACCTAAACCCACACGTGTGTGTTTAGTAAATTCATAAAGCGCACCTAATGTGTAACCGTATCCCCAATCATGTCCTTTTACCTGACTTTTAAATTGTGCAGGAGGAAAACCTGATCCAGGAACAGGCGACATTTGTGTTAGTGTGGCTCTGATGTATTGTGCTTGAAAACCAGCAGCAAGCGATAAATGTTTATTAAAACTTAATGATGCCATCGGATTAATATTGATGGTTTGTAATTTTGAATCAACACCAAAAAAACGACCTTTCCAATCATTATCATAAGAAGTTGCTAAACCCCACGGCGCAGTAATAGCTAAACCTAGCTTTACCATGTCGCTCATATCCCAAGCAATATAACCAGCAGGAATAAATGCATCTTGCCCTATTCCATTGGCATGATTCGATCCTGAAATAGGAACCGTGGCTACAGGAGTTCCACCCACAATAACAGTTTGTGTACCATTTAAATTATGGGCTTTAATATCCGGAAAAATTTCGGTACCGGAAAGATAAATGGAATTATCTTCGATCATGGCTAATGTGGCAGGATTAAATCCGATGGCTGAAATATCTTCATTTGAGGTGCTAATACCGGCGTAGGCATTTCCCATTAAACTGGTGCTAGATTCTCGAATAGCAAAACCAGATGCAATGGCCTGAAGGCTGATAACACTGGTGCTAGTCGCTACTAAGGCTGCCATTAGTCCGATAAAATGTGTGCGGTTCATATAGCCTCCCTGCTTATCTTCAGAGAGTATAGACGGTAATTTCGACCTGGCTCTAACTTTTTGGTATAATTCTTGCCCCTGGAATGAAGTCCGGAGAGATGGCCGAGTGGCTGAAGGGTGAGATGCGTAGCATCGAACGCCCAAACCTGGATGGTTTGGGCAGGTCTGAAGCGCAGCCAGGATGGCGAAGCGTCACAGACCAGCCTGTGAAAATTTGTTTTTAGGAGAGATGGCCGAGTGGCTGAAGGCGCACGCCTGGAAAGTGTGTATACGGTACTCCCGTATCGAGGGTTCGAATCCCTCTCTCTCCGCCATATAATTAAAAAGGCTCCTTTAGGGGCCTTTTTAATTATCAGTATTGAAATGATTTGAACCCTCGAATCAAATAAGTTGGGTTCGACAAAATTGCCAGGAGCAATTTTGGACGCGCAAAGCGCGCCCGTAGGGCGAGGCGCAGGAAGCGCCGAGTCACTCCCTCTCTCTCCGCCATTTAGTAATATTGTACAATCTTTATAAACCGATTTTTTCAATTGATTAACTGCCATGAAAGATCCCTTTGCAAATGATAATGCTTTTTATTTTTTGGATCGATACACATTAATTTTACCCAACCATTTTTAAATAATTTCTGCAATACTGCCTGTGCTGCTATAATTTTATTTATTTTTTCAACAGGCGCATATACTACTGTTAAAAGGCGCAATATTTGGTGATAAGGTTTTACATCCGTTTTATAAATTGATTGTAAAGGTAACCCCGGCATTAAATCACTCGCATTCCCTTGCATAATACCCATTTTACCTTGAATATTATGAGTTACTTTACTACCGCTTCCATATGAAATATTGTTTAAGGTGGAAAAAAGATATTGGGTATTAATCCACTGTGCTACCACCATGGGTGCTGTTAAAATAGTAGTCAACGATGCATCATCAGGATCTTGTTCCCAATCATAAGAATGCATAAATGCTCGTCCTTCCAAGTCTATATCACGTGTCAAAGAGCGAGGAGCCACTATAAAACTCGCATTTCCAGACAAGCCCCATTCAGGACGTGTTTCAGCCCAATCGGCACTTCTTTTTAAAGTATGCACCATACTATTTTTATTTTTTTTATAACCTAATTTTATAGAGCGAAAATGAACATTATATTGACGAGCGGCTTCAAAATCGTTTTTGAGCTTATTTATTTTATCCGAAAAATCATTTTCTTTATTATCTTTGTTAATATAAAAAACCACTTCATCTGTGGTTGTATTATGTTCGGCTGCTATAAAGGTTGTAAACTCAGGAATATTAATATTTTTTGATTTCAAAAAACTCCGCACTTCAGTCGAGTTTAATATTGTTGCGAGAATTTTTGCATTGCTTCCCCCATGTCTGCCTGCACATGCTCCACAATCGAGAGAGCTAGCATAAGCATTGTTTTGTGTGCTGCTGCCATGCCCACAGAAGACAACTAAAGGAGCAAAGTTTGTTGTAAGCCCCATCATTTTTAACGCATTCTCTGCATAATTACATTGATCATCAAAAGGGATCCCCTGATGATTATCTGATTCGTAAGACAATAAAGATTCTAACGGTAACTGAGGGCGTAAATATGCGATCACTTTTTCTTTAAGCGAAAGCGACTTTGTTGGGAAAAAAGTTCGTAATGCCATCCATACACTATCCCAAATACCTAATATTTCCACCAAAGCAAATGGCGTGGTAAATGTGTACTTAAGTGATTGATAAGCACTTTTTATCATATTAACGCTATTTTTTCCTTTACGTTGCCGATTTATTTCTTTTTGGGTTCCTATTGGTTTTTCTTTTACATGATGCTTAGGCATAAGCAATACAGGACAAGAAGCATAAGATTCTCCTGTAGCCAGATTATCTATGCAGGTGGGGATTCCAAAAAAACCTGCAAATCCAAAGGTATCATAGTGTCCTTGTTTTTCTAAAGCTCTTCGAAAAGGCTCAGATCTAACATCGATACAAAAAACTACTTGGGCTTTTGTTTCAGTCGTTTTGGATGAAAAAGAATTTTCTGGCTGCTTAATAAGCTTATTTACTAGCGATGATTGATATTCATGCTCATTATTTTCAATTTCTCTAATCGTTTTATCTATTTTATTAGCTTCATTTTTGTTTTTTTTGTAAATATTAATAAGCTCTACTGCTTCAGGATAGAGCAAGCACGTTATCATAATACGAACAGCCAAATACTCTACCTGGCTGATAGGATAGGAAAAATCGGATTTTCCTTGAGTCCATTCATTGGTGAATTTTATATAACCTGCCCATCCTGGTAATGTTGTTAGCAGTAAAGTTAAAAATAATCCATATTCTGATTCAGGCACATAAAGTTTTTTAACACATTGAAAAATAGCTTCTTCCGATTTTTCCGGGAGCGAATTCAGCCATTTAATTTTTTCTTTGTTTCCACGATGTAGTGAAGTATCAAAAATAGCAAGCTTTTTCCACGCTTGATAAAAACCTAACGATCGATAAGGTATTGCTATTGTGGCTTGTCCATCATCATAAAAGGATTGACACCATTTAATGGTTTCTCTATTGACTGCCTGCATGGACGAGCTTAATGAAGTTTGCTCGAAGTGAGCAAATCCTTCTAACAGAGCTTCTTCCAAAGGAAGATTTTCAAAGCCATGCAAAGGATTGCAGGCAATTAGGTTTTTTAAAGGCCATAGTGGCATTATTTTTTCCCAGGCTATGTCTGTTATTTCATTAAAATTATTTATATTTTTTTCTATTTTGTTTTCCATAATTTCCTCTTTAATATTTATAATCATTTTTATGTGTGGTAATGGTTTCAGGATGCGGCTGGCTTGCATTGAGAGCTTTTACATAAACCCAAGATAATAATCCTGATAAAAATCTTGATTTACTATTTATTGAATATCTTAAAAAGTTTGCTACCCAAAAAAATGTCAGCAATATGATTGCTATGATATGAATGAAATTAATGGGTTGCGGCTGCATCAAATCCAAGGGTTTAAGAATGACTTGAATAAGTTCAACACTGCCTCCATAGGCAATACCCAGTAGAGATGCCATAAACAAGGCTATGGGAAAGCGAGTGAGTCTATTTTTAAGTAACACGATACCTAGTTGTGTTCCTGCGATCCAAGCAACAAAAACTAGCACTAATGTAGAATCTAATTCTATCCATGTTTTTTCTGTAATTAAAGCAAATCCGTAAGCAGTAGCAATACCACAAATCATGGCTAAAACTAGTGATGTTATGTGAGGCCTGCTCATGACAGGCAAGCGTTTTTCTTGAGCGGCGCTACCAGAAGCGAGAAATAAATAGCCTTTGAAAAATCCATGCCAGCATAAATGTGCAACCGCTGCTGGAAATAATCCTAGACTGCATTGCACTACCATAAAACCCATTTGAGCCATGGTTGAACACGCTAACATTCGTTTAACATCATTTTGCATCAACTTCCATAATGTTCCTAAAATAGCGCTAAAGATCCCTATTACAAAAATACCTGTTAAAAAATGTGGAAGTGAAAAATAAAGCGGAGCAAAACGAACTAATAAAAACCCACCTCCATTAACCAAACCAGCATGCATAAGAGCGGAAACCGGTGTGGGTGAATTTAACGAACTTAAAAGCCAGCGATGAAAAGGCCAGATCGCTGATTGTGTCATTGCTGCTATTGTTAAAAGTGCCAAGGAAATAGATAAGTGGTAAGAAGATGCAAATGAATACGTTAATATCGATTGAATTGAGGTGCTATTGCTTTGATAGGCAAGCAAGACAAGCCCGATGGCTAGACAAACAAAACCCAATCCTAATGTTTTAGCCGCCAGTAACCCTGATGCACGACTGGCTAGCCATTCTGGCTTATGTATCATGAGTCTGACCAACAATGTATTACAGCTTGCCCATAAGGCCAAAAACAAATAAATATTATCTGCGCAGACTAATCCAATGACTGATAACACCAATAAACTTAACTGGATCATAAAAGAGCGATAGAGACGATCCCCCTGCATATATCGGCTGGCAAATACGCCAATAACGATACCTAAACTAACCACCAGGGTAATCATGACTATAGAAAGGCTATCCATATTAAAAATAGTTTTTAAATACTGAGTCATCATTCTTTTCCTTGTTTAGCTATTCACTTGCGTCAGTATAAGTTCCTTGATAGAATAAGTTAAATTAATTGTTTTAATCTTAACTATTAGAAAAACTAATGAATATTGATACCATTACCCTACAGTCTTTTTTGACACTGGCTGAAACTGGCCATGTCACTAAAACTGCTGAAAGAGTCGGTCGTACCCAGTCCGCCGTTAGCCAACAAATCGCAAAGCTGGAAGAATCCCTTGGTAAGCCCTTATTTATCCGCGGTAAATCCTTGGTATTAACGGCTGAAGGCGAAGTATTTTTAGGGTATGCCCGCCAAATTTTTGAGTTGCATAGAGAAGCCATAGACCGTTTTAAAAAACCTGAGCTGGAGGGTACTGTTAAGTTTGGATTGCCAGAGGATTTTGCCAGCGTGTTTTTGGCAGATGTTTTAGTGGATTTTATTCGGATCCATCCTCGGATCTTGCTTAATGTGGAATGCGATTTAACGTTAAATCTTTTCGAACATTTCAAAAAAAAGGATTTTGATTTGGTTCTCGTTAAAATGAACCGTCCGCAAGATTTCCCCAATGGGGTTGATGTATGGACAGAACATTTAGAATGGGTTGGAGATGTGCATTTAATTAAAGAAGATAAGACTAAACCGATCCCACTCGTGCTTTCTCCCCACCCTTGTGTTTACAGGGCAAGCGCCATAAAAGCATTAGAGGAAGCCGGATTACCATGGCGAGTAGTATTTTCTAGTCCTAGTTATGCAGGAACCCTTGCTGCTGTTAAAGCCGGATTGGGAATTACCGTTGTTCCGCGAACGATGGTGCCTCAAGAGCTAAGCACTATCTCTACTCCTCATTTACCTCTACTCAGTGATATACATGTTTCCCTGTTAAAGCATCAGGCGAATAATCCTGTTATTAATTCATTTGAGGAGTTTGTCTTAAAAAAAATAAAAACCTCAAAAATATAGATTTGCTCTAATTGAGAAATAATTCTCGTATCAAAGAAATATTACGATTTAAATGCCTAGATATGCCAATTATTGAATATGAGGTAATGTCGCCGATAGGCCTAAATCGTGTGAAGGGTCTTCTGGGAATTCCGCTGCCAAGGCATGATCCACTTCGGCTTCTTTTAATTTACTTAGAATTTCTTTATAACCATCTACATGTTGAACAGATAATTCATCTTCTATTAAATGTCTAATTCTTCTGGCAGCAACAAAGTAATTCGCTTCTTTGCTATCTAGCTTTAAAGTATCTAATACTGCTTTTATCTGGAGAATAACGTCCATAGGCTTTGATTGAAATAAATTTGAAAATAAAACTATTCGGCTTGAAGATCGACTCTTTTCACTTTCTGATTGGTATAAATCATTTACGATATTTTTAACCTCTTCTAAAACCGGTTTTAACTGATTGGCCACATTAAAAGTAAATCCTCTAAACCCCAATGCTGATAACTCATCTGCTATACGCAGCTCGCTATCTTTCTTTATTTCTTCTATATCTGAATAAGGAGTAATGGTGTGAAGAAATCTATCGTAGAAAACAATAGGAACATCTATATTAAACAATTGTTTAAGCTCTTTAGCTCTTTTTAAAGCAATTATTCTCGCCTTGAAAGTGTCTTTAGCAATTACCACAGCAACAATGGCCTTGGCACCATCTTCATAGGGTAATTTAGCTAATACTTCATTATGCATAAAAGAATTTTTAATTCTGTTTCTAAAATCCTGAATTTTATCAACAGTATAGTGAGAAGATCTTATTGACGAAATATAGTCTTTAATATCGCCAATAAAATCAGCCGACCATCCTTTATGTACTGTTGAATTATCCTTTGAAAAAAGCGCTGCCGTTTTTAATAATGATAAATCCATCAAAATACCTACTATCTCCCTAGAAGGATCATGCTCACCAAAAGATGAAGTCATTAATTCGGGAGAAAGCAATGTTCCAGCATGTTTTCGAGTATGAGTAAAGATTTTTTCTTCTTTATTTTTACCTGCTTCCTCTGTCACCTCTCCCGTAGACAAACGAAATTTAAAATTTGGCCGTTTGCTAAAAATATTATGATAATTTTTTCCTAATAACTCAGGTTTTCTTAAACGAGGACGATAGCTAGGATCTCTGATCTGTCTTGAGAAACTATTCCAATGCGGCTCACGAATAATTTTTAAAAATCCATTTCCTTCTTGAATTAGATTGCTTACAACAGGAATCGGATCAATCGGATCGACTTCACGATTTCGTGTAGCAGGAAGAAAGGTGTGAACTCTATCAGCAATAATAGCAGGAAGTTCTTTCCCAACACTATGTGCTTTTAGAATAAAATCGTTAAATTTTCCTTTTGATAGAGAAAAAAGAAAATCAAGTTTTTCTTCAGACAAATTTTCAATAGAACCATCAAGCAAGCAAGGTCTATATCGTTCAATGAACCATGCTAGATCTTGAAATATTAATTTTTTCAGTGTTTCAATAGAAAGTTTCCCGATCAATGTGTTAACGACTAATGGCGTTTGATATACAAGAGCGACACCTAACATATTTTTTAATTTTCTAGAATATCCAAAATCTACGACTGTCCCATTTGAAACCTTATTTACTGCCTCAATAGAGCACTTATTGATAAGGTATAAAAAACCAGTTTCACTTTGATAAACACCAGCAATAATAAAAGCACTGTATTCGTTTGATATGAGATCATTATTAAGAACTTCCACACTAAGTTTAGTCACTAACGCCATCCACCCTGCTTCCGTTTGAGAAGAAGCAGCACAACCTAGCGCTGTGTCGCCAGTTTTATTGGGTTTTACGCTAGCTTCATCCAGCGCTGATTTATTTACTTTATTGACTAAGGCTATCCATTCAGCTTCATTTAGAGAAGCGGCGGCTACAAGCAATGGTGTTGAACCCTCTATGTCTCGCATGCGAACTGCTTGATTGATTGCTGAATCACTTACTTTTTCAATCAACTCAATAAATGCTTCAGGTTGAAATTTAGCAGCAAGATGTAACGGTGTTTCAAGAGTGCTACTACGTGAAATGCCATTACTACCTAACCATGTTTTATTCTCGAGATTTTGTTTTACTAATGCATCGCTGAGAGTGGCTTTGTTTGTTCTTCTTACCAATTTGAGGAAGTTCTTTTTATTTTCTTTACGCAATGAAATTTCGTACTCAATATTATGAATATCATCCCAAATCAAAAAAGGCCAGACTATATAAAAAATTGGCAATGTGGAAAAGTAATGATGAGTAAAGCCATTATTTCTATGTTGTTCCCACTTGAGGGAATGATTCGGAACAGCAGCAGTATGCAGCCTCGTTATTTCATTATTTCCCTCTGGATTAATGAATGAATTATCTATTTCTTCATCATCATTGTTTGAATCAGTTACGTTAGCTGTTTCAATCGTTTTTGAACTTCCTGCTTGGTTTGTTTTTTCATGGATCAACTCTAAAAGATCATATTTGTCTTTGCTTATTTGAATTTTATAGGTGCCATTCCTATCATTTTCAACACCGACTAACATAATTCCTAATGTTCTCAACTCTTCTTGATATCGGAACCAATTTAATACATCATAAGCAGATACACTGTGACCAAAGTAAAAAAAATAACTGCCATGCCTGTCAGAAAATGCATAAGGAACTCTTGCTTTTATTTGTTCCCATGTAGTGGTATCTAAAGGATAACGAGCGGGTAATAACTCTACAGAAGTGGTTTTTGTTTTTGGCATCTCGCTAAAATCAAATCCCAAATAAGTGCTTAAATATTCTTTAACTGTATCCAAATTTATTTCAGCACCTTCTACCATTTTTCCTTCGTAAGAAGAAAAGAAATTGTTATAGGCTTCTAAGACACCGTGTTCATCAACTGATTGTGGCAAGGTTTTCATAAACCGACTCATCAGCTCTTGCAAACGTAATGGCTGAGACCAATCTTCATCCATCGCTTTTTGAGCGCGCTCTTGCATACACGCTTTTCTAGAATCAAATTCAAAGGCTTCAAAAAACTCTGTTAAACGTTGGCTTTCCTGAGCTTCGTGGTATTTTTTAACTATCTGCTCTGCCAGTTGCTTCACTTCTTCAAAAAAAGGAGCCGAAAGGGTTTGGCCTGTTTCATCTTTATGCATGGTGACATGAAACGCTACCCGCCAATCATCTCTCAAGACTCCGCTTATCCAATCTTTTTGGCTTTCAAAATAGGGGTTGCTGACATAAGGCTTTTTTTCATTGGCGATATAATAATCCAGGGCTTTTTTGACAAAATCCTGTTGCTGGATAATAAATAGGATATTATGCACGACCGACAACATGGCCAGATAATGAGGGTAAGCCGTGGAAAGCTTCTGTAGGTCTTGGATGACCTTATCGGGTAACGTTAAGACTTTCATAGGGATAAAGAAAACCATAGAATAGTTAGTATATTAACTTTTTAAGGCGGTTTTGTCAATGTTCTGAAATATTAGAGTAGCCGCCCTTGACCTTCCGGGTGATAGTGTGTTAAATTACTCACGTAATTAGAAGGCAATCCTATTATGTCAGGTCTATCCAATCTTTCTTCTATGTCGGCAGCACTGGCAGGCTCCTCAACTGCCCCAACTCGATCGCCTGTCACAACTACAGCGCCTATCGCGGCTAGCTTAATAAGCTACCGCCCTAAACAATTTACCCAGGCTGAAACCCCTTTAGAGTCAGAAATAGGCGATGGAGAAATGTCTTTTGTTTACCGATCCAGGATTACGAGCCCGAATGGTGACACACCTGTAGCGATTAAAAAATCTAAACGTGACAGAGAGAGCGAACATCATCTTGCTACCGAAATCGCGCTATTCATTAAATTACGTTCAGTGGAAAGCCAAAGTCCGTATATTATCGGATTTATTGGATTACGTTTAGGGATCCCTACTGCTATGGTGCTTGAACTAGCTGATAATAGCTTAGCGCTTATTGCCCATCAAGGAACCTCATTTCCTTGGGAAAAGCGCGCACTCTTCCTGCAACAAGTGGGTTTAGGAATAGAATATTTGCATAGCAATGGTATTATTCATAGAGATATCAAATCGGCGAATATTCTTTTGGTGAAAGACGTTGCAAAAATATCCGATTTAGGTTTGGCCACACTTGCTTCAAATATTATAGGTAATCCTGGAAGCTTTCCTTGGGCTGCACCAGAATCCATTGATACGAATAAACAAAAAGGAAAACACTGCTTTGTATCTGATGTATATTCTTTCGGAATCCTTACTTTAGAATTGCTAAGTTTAAAACTTCCACCCGCCGAACCTTTTTATTTTCAGATAAATCCAGATAAACAAGAAAAAATTCTTACGTCGAAAGACAGGTTAGGAGAAGATTGCCCTACAAACTATCAAATTCTCAGAAATATAGTCAGAATGTGCTCTGTAATAACGCCGAGTGATCGCCCTACCATGCAAGTAGTTAATAATACCTTTATATCACAGTTTGAATCATTACCACCTGCACCTACCACTACACAAACACCCGCTCCGTAATTTATTTTTTTAGATTACGTTGGCGTCGCGCTTCAAATAAACATATCGCTGTTGCTACGGATACATTTAAACTTTCTACTGCACCAGTCATGGGAATATTAATCAGCACATCACAATGCTCTGCGGTTAAACGGCGTAAACCATTGCCTTCATTTCCCATCACAATTCCTAGTGGACCTTTTAGATCGGTGTCATAAATGCTTTTAGATTCATGTGATGAAGCACCCATTAACCACACACCTTTTTGCTGCAATTCACGCATACAACGAGACAAATTAGTGACAGTAAAAATCGGTAATACTTCCGCTGCACCGGATGCTACTTTTCTCACAATCGGTGTGAGTTGCACGGTACGAGCTTTCGTAATAATAACTGCATCTACGCCTGCACCTGCTGCACTGCGTAAACAGGCTCCAAAATTATGAGGATCTTGAATTTCATCCAGCAATAATAAAAAAGGAGGATGTTCTAATGAATCGAGTAAATCAAATAATTGCGCTTCAGTGCCTAGCTCTTTTGCTTTCACACGAATAGCCAACCCTTGGTGATTACCTTCTTCGGTTAATTTATCGAGTTTATTTTTATCCAGCATTTCTACGGATATGCCTTGCTCTTTGGCTAACTGAACCAAATCTTTTACTTTTTTATTAGTGATATCACGTTGCACATAAAGCGTATAAGCTTGATGAGCCGATTGTGTTAATAATGCTGTGACGCTATGCAAACCGTAAATATATTCCATACTAACCTACCTAATTTTTATCTGTTGTATTCCAATTCACCTATCCAATAACATAACAATGCTGCTGGAATTCTCATAACCCTAGTATTAGGCAAGCTTGTATCTTTAAAAGCGCCAAAATCATCTAGGGACTTTGTTATAACAAAAGCTTGCTCAACTGCCTTTTTATTGCAAAGCTCTATTAAACCTTTAAGGTCTCGACTTCCTGTATGCTGTGAACGATATTTTATTTCAAATGGGACAATACCACTTTCATCTTCAACAACCAAGTCCACTTCATGCTTTTTAGCTCCATGCCAATAAGAAAATCGAGCATTCGTACGATAATGGGCATATAAATGTTTAAAAACAGCTGTTTCTGTTGCTACACCCAAAGCTGTGGGATCATCTAGTATATTTTTACCTCGTAAAAAGACTGCAGGAGAAATAGCAGGATCTGCCAAATAAATTTTATACTTCGCTTTTAATATCTCTTTTCCATACCCAAAAGGAGGTAGGCGATAAATAAGATAAGTATCTTCCAGTAATCCAATATAATTTTGGGCAGTAGGCTTAGAAACACCAAGACTTGAACTTAATGTTTCCATATTTAATAAGCCTCCATCATGCATACATAAATATAAAAAAGTATTTTCAAGCTCAACGACTCTTCGAACACCAAATAATGCTGTCATATCTCGTTTCAAAACTTTATCGATAATATCTTCTCTAAGCAAACGTTGTGCCTCAGTAACACCCTTCACTTTCACCGTTTGAGGAAAACCACCTCGAGTCAAATATTCATGAAAATGCCCTAGATAAGGAGCGGCCAATTCAGTTATTTTATAAATTTCATTTTGTGATAAATCAAATAAACTTTCTAACGACTCAATTTTAGGTAAAGCTTTAGGAATAATTTTTTCAAAAAACCGCGACATTTTATATTTCTCTTTATTAAGCACCTCAAAATTCATTTCCATAAAATTATATTCTTGATTTTCTTTAATATTCTTCAATAATATATCAGGCAATTTAAAATCTAATTCCTGCTTTTTCATAAATGAAAAAGCACTTTTAAGCATACCCTCCTGTTCAAAAAGTTTAAGTTTTAAATATTCAAAAAAAGATAGTGTATTTAATCTAATCGTATAGGTGCGGCCAACGGCAGACTCAGGATCCTTCTCAATACGTTGCATAGCAGAGCCTGTATACATAATGCGTCGATTTTTAAAAAAATCCACCTGATGTTTAACCCAAGTTCCCCAATTAGGAACGCATTGAGCTTCATCTAAAAAAAGATATTCTGGACCTTCAACTTGGGGTTCTCTTTCTCGCCATGCTGTTAAAACATCGTTAATCCCAGCCATCTTAATAATGGGATGATCAAAAGTTACATAAATAATATTGGCAGCGGGCACCCCTTCTTCGAGCAGTTTTGTGATAACTTGTTGTAGCAGAGTGGTTTTTCCAATCTGCCTGGCGCCGGAAAGCAAAATAGCACGATGAACTCTAGGATGATATATACTTTCAAATATCTCGCTAAAGGCCGCTCTATGCCAGCCTGGAAGGTCTGAAATTCTCTCCTGTCGCCACCACGGGTTAAATTGAGTCAATACTGAAATTAACTCGCTACTGGATATTTGCATAGTATCTCTCTAAAAAAAACAATAATTTGATTAATTATACTTAAACAACCAATTAATTACAAGTATACTTTAAATAAAACGTTGCTTTTAGTAAAAAAAACAAAATATCTCACCATCGGCGCCAAGCCGAGCGATATTGGTAGCCATTTTCATTGGCTTTCGACCAAATGCTTTGTAATATAATAGGCGGATTTTCGTGCTCTCCTATTATTATCTGCGCCCAACCGGTAATACGATAATACGTGGCTCTAGAAAAAGCGGGCTTTTCCAATGCCTCCACGGCATAAAAAGCGCTATAGGCAAAATCCGTATCAACGATAATAGGGTTTACTGCCCAATTATTAGGTGATTTCCACCAGTTAGCCTCTTGCTTAGCCATATAATCAGGTGAATATTCGGGTAGTACACAAGGCCTCTGAGCACAAAAAGGAGTAGGTATTGGTAATTGATCATTCGTTTTTAACCAAAACTCTGCTTCATTTAAAGCCTGCTCTGCTATTAATAATTGCTCGCTTGTCCATTTGCTCGCCCCCATACTTTGATAAGCCAATATGTTGCTACTAAAAGCAGACCAGATAAAGGAACTCATAATAGAAAGTAAAACGGTAACAATAAGTAATAACATATTAATTTCGTCGATTAATAATCAAAGGCCAACTTTCTTTAATGCCATTAAATACGGTTTCAATAGATAAAGAAATTATTTTATCATGATTTTTTGAATGGATTTTTAGATCTGAAACACCTTCTATTAATTCTTGATGGCCATTGGAAGATTCACCAGAAAATTCAAACAACGCATTCACCGGTGTATTATCTTCATAAATCCTGTCAGTATCACCAATATAATACGCCGTATTTTTTAAAACACTGATATAAGCATTTTTATCATAGGCTTTACTCAAAGCACTACTGTTATTGTAAGGAGGTTGATGAAACACCAAAATATTTTCAGCTTGTTTTGACACACTACTCACTTGAAAAATATCAGCTTGATCACAATCCGAAATAATTAAGACATCACCCAATTCAATGGATGCAGATGATGGTAATAATAAAGGCACTTCGGTATTCGCCATTCCTTCCAATAAATAAGTCGACTGTTCATAAGCCTGATAAATAATAGCTACATCCGTATTTTCACGAACTCTATTTTGTAAATAAGTAGGTAATGAGGGAGACCATGATTTATTCTCTCCTTTATAAAATTGAATTACGTCAGAAGCTTGTTTTGGGATCCATTCAGGTAAAGTGTGTGCTTGAATAAACACTGGAAAGCCTGCACTCCACGAACGGCAACCCAAGCCACCTGCCGCTCGTATGCGATCGCGTAATATATTAACGGCTATTCGACCCGTTTCTTGCACCTGAATCATTGCTTGTTGAGAAAAATAGATTTTTCTTGCTGAAAAAAACAATAAATAAGCCGCACTTAATATAAAAACACTTAAACCCAATGTGATCAGCAACTCTATTAATGTAAATCCTGTTTGACGTTGTTTCATTGGCTTAATCCGCCATATTGAGCCTCATCATCATTTTCTATTTCTAATTGCGAATGAGTAAGTGTTCTCGTTTCAATAGTATGTTGTTGAGCCAACAATAAACCATTAATAACCGCCAATAGCGCAAAGCCGAGTAAAAGAATTGCGGTTAATATTTCAATTAAGCCAAATCCTAATGCATACGATTTCATATCAATAATGTTAATAAATAATTAATATTAAAATATAGGAAAAAAAGAAGATTGGCAATAGAAATTAAGAGAGCCAGGCTTTACGACGAACAACATCAGGTGAAGAGCTACTGTCATCAATAGTAAGAACGGGAACAGGCATTGCTGCCTCTAAGGTAAGCGTAAATTCTAATAATAGATCACGTCTAAATGCATGAACCGTTATTTTATCTCCAGGTACATACCGCGCTAAATGCAAGGCTAATGTAGCTGTATCTACTCGCAATTGATCCACCGCAACTACTATATCACCTGCGGATAAACCTGCTTTCTGTGCTGCACTTCCTATTAAGCAGAAAAGAATGACGGCAGCGCTTTGTTTAAGATCCCAGATCACACCTAAATCAACCGGTGTGCGAGATTCAGGAGTTTGCGCGCATAGATTTTGGTGGGTTTTATTTTCAAGAGATTTGAAAAACACATCCCCTTTATCCGCTAGCATCTTGGTGGGGCGATGTGATAAATGAACCCCTACTTTTTCTAATATTTCTTCTAAAGGCAATTCTATGGTGGAATAGAGTAATTCGTTTAATAAAGGATCTAAAATATTTCCTACACGTTGTTGTATAATTTCAATTAGTGCGCTTTCAGTCACTCCTTCTGGAGCATCGGCATATTGTTTCCACAATTCCAATACAATGGTATCTAACGATTCTTTATTCTGGGTTAATGATCGCAAGCTAATATCTAATATAAGGGCAATTAATGATCCTTTTAAATAATAACTCACGGTAATATTGGGCGTATTTTCATCGGGTTGATAAAACTTGATCCAAGCATCATAACTGGACTCAATTACCGATTGAGTCGTACGGCCAGGAGTACGCCATAAACGAATGATTTTCTGGGCTAAAATGCTAAAAAATTGTTGTTCAGTAATTAAGCCGCTTCTCATTAATGCCAAATCTTCGTAATAAGCGGTAAATCCTTCAAACACCCACAATTGTCCGGTGTAATTTTCACGATATAAATCATAAGGCGAAAAATTAGCAGGTTTAATACCTTTTACTAACCACGTATGTAAATACTCATGGCTGCACAATGTTAAAAAAGACATATAAACATCATTTACTGTTTCATCAGCAGGTGTTGGCAATCCGTATTTACTAAAATGTAAGCAGCAAGAAGCTCTATGTTCTAATCCGCCAAACCCTTGATCGAGCAATATAACCAAAAACACATAACGATCCATAGGATAAGGCTTTGGAAAAAAGCTTAAGTAATACGCGCAGACTCGCTGCAGATCTTTGGTAATGCGTTTTATATCAGTATTAGGCGCTAATCCTGAAAAAACAATTTCATGGGGAATACCTTTTTCTGTAAAAGTGGTTACCACAAAATCACCCAGCTCAATAGGATGATCAATTAATTCGGCGTAATTACTCGCTTCATATTCTCCAAATTCAAAAGCATTCGCATTTTTGCATTTCATCGCGGTAGCTACGCGCCATTTTTTATAAGCAGCTCCTGCTGGACGTTTTATTTCTACCACACAGGGTTCATTTTCTTTTCCTACTACGCACATGCACAACGTGGCAGGATTAATAGTGGAATGCGTTTGATCTAAATGGCTTCCACGAACTGATAAATCCCAGGCATACACTAAGTAACGAATAGTCACCGCTTGTGAAGTGGGTGCACACTGCCAGGTTTGCTTATCGAGTTTGAAACAATCAATAACTTTACCTTGCGATTCCGCATGAACGTGGCTGATATGTTTAGCGAAATCACGAATTTTATAACTACCCGGCACCCATGCAGGCACATAGAATAATTGTCCATCAGGAGTAGGATTTTTAACCGTGCAACTCACCTCAAATAAATGAGCGCTAGGATCGATAGCTTGAATAGTATAATGAATAGATGGCATTGAATTTCCTTGTTAACTGCCTCGAATACGAGATACCGCATTTAACCAACCTTGGTATAACTCATGACTTTTTTCAAGCGACATTTGAGGTTCAAATGTTTTTTGCAAAGCCCAGCAACGTTTAATATCGTCTGTAGAAGTATACACGCCTACGCTTAAGCCTGCCAAAAACGCTGCGCCTAAAGCCGTTGTTTCAATCACTTCGGGTCTTTCTATTTTAACATGTAATATATTAGCTAAAAATTGCATTAACCAATTATTCGCAGCCATGCCACCATCGACTCGTAAACCTAAAAATACTTTGCCCCAATCAGCGTGAATGGCTTCTAACAAATCTCTACTTTGATAACACACTGATTCTAATGCCGCACGAACAATATGACGCACACCACTATCGCGTGTTAAACCCAAAATAGCGCCGCGGGCTAAAGGATCCCAATAAGGCGCGCCAAGTCCGGTAAATGCAGGAACTAAATACACACCTCCTGTATCAGGAATGCTTGCCGCAATGGATTCACTGTCTTTTTCGTCTGGTATTAATTTTAGCGTATCTTGTAACCATTGCACAGCAGCACCTGCCACGAAAATACTTCCTTCCAATGCATATGTCACTTTGCCGTTTAAACGATAAGCAACGGTGGTAATCAAACGATGTTGAGAGATAACCGGCGTTTCTCCAGTATTGAGCAACATAAAGCATCCCGTGCCATAAGTGCTTTTTATCATGCCTGAAGAAAAGCAGGCTTGCCCTACTGCGGCAGCTTGCTGATCACCAATCAATGCACCAATAGGTATTTCAAAACCACAAACAGAGGCATCCGTAACACCATAGTCTGCGCTACTGTCTTTTACTTCTGGCAGTAAAGAAGAAGGAATACTAAATAAAGTGAGTAATTCAGGATCCCATTCTTGAGTATGTATATTAAATAATAAAGTACGAGAAGCATTAGTAGCATCGGTGGCATGCACTTTTCCATTGGTGAGTTTCCACAATAAAAAAGAATCTACGGTACCAAACGCTAAGTGCCCTTCTTCTGCCCATTTAGCGACATTAGGAATATGTTGTAGCATCCATTGTAATTTGGTCGCTGAGAAATAAGGATCAATTAATAACCCTGTCTTTTTTTGAATAAGATCTTCGTGACCTTCCGCAATTAACTGATGACAAGTCAAAGCGGTGCGTCTGTCTTGCCATACAATGGCATGATGCAAAGGTTTTCCTGTTTTTTTATCCCACAGAATAGTGGTTTCACGCTGATTAGTGATCCCTAAAGCTTTTACTTGTGAAGGTTTTACTTTTGCTGTTTTTAAAACCGTTTGCAAAACGGTAAGCGAAGTTTGCCAAATTTCTTCGGCATCGTGCTCTATCCAGCCATCTTGCGGAAAGTATTGAGTAATTTTTTCTTGATGAATACTGACTACTTTACCTTCTGTGGTAAACAGAATGGCGCGAGTGCTAGTAGTGCCTTGATCTAAGGCTAAAAGATAGTGTTCCATGGCTTGATTTTACCTGAAACTCTCTACTAGGGCAATTTAAGCAACGATAGGAGCAGCACGATAAACAATAGGCTTAGCAGGAAGAATAGGCCTACAATAGGTTTCGAGAGTAGGTTCGTAAGATTCTTTTAGAAGAACCAGACCCTCAAGCATATAGGGGCTTTCTATTATTGAAATCATATTATGCGCCAATTCAAATAAATATTTATTCTCCTTGTTTTTAAAAAAACTATTAGAAATAGCAACCATCAAAACCACTTCCGTAATTTTTATCTTTAAAAAATCTTTTAAAGCATCCATATCTTTATTAAAACCATCATTTCCATAAATTTTATTTGCCAAATTAAAAATGATTTTTATTTTTGAAAAAATAAAGTTGTATATGTTTTCAAAAGAATCGCTATTTTTAGCGATATACTCAATGGAGTTAATAATATTTTCATGCTTTTCTTTATCTGATAAATATAGCATTTCAGCACAACTTAATGCATGCCTGCTATTTTTTAGCGCATAGGAAGAAACCGCTCGAACATCAATATTAAAAAAAAGATTCAAAAACACCTCTTCTTCTAAAAACTTCATATATCTTTCTCTGTCAATGGATCTTAACTCAAACATCAAAGCTAAGCATGCCAACCAATTATAATTGGAAAAATGGAATCTTAATAAAGTCAAAACCCCATTGAATCTATCTAGATTTTTTTTATCTGTGGAAAAAAGACTCCATATTTTGTATATTTTTTCTGAAGAATCGACATCTTCTTTGCTTGCATATAAAATATATATTTTAAACAATGAATCTACATATGATTTATTAAGTTTTGGAGAATGCCTTAAAACATGACCGAATGTTTCTAAAAAAACCAATTGTTCATTCGATACTTTATGTGTTGTTAAAAGCTCTAATACTATATCTTCTAGCATACGACTCAAAACACTAGAATCTTCGATCTTCTCTCCTAAAATCATAGAAAGCATTCTAACGACATAAAATGCATCGCTAACCTTTCCGGTTTCAATATAATTATTTAACAACTTCATTTGCTTTATAACAAAGGCGTATATAAAAATTGCATTGCTTTTTATTTTGGAAATCATTTTTTCCGTATGTGCAAAACCAAAATCTGAACCTCTCACTAGTTTGATGTAAATATCCAGCATTGAAGGAAGATCTTCAAAACCAACCCCAAAACCATATAAAAAATCTACCAAAATCTTGGACTTCTCAAAATCTTCTGCCAACAATCTCTCTTTCAGTAAGTTTACTATTTCATCAACAAGCGTAGTCGAGTCAAAGTGTCTCTTTCCTTTATTATCTTCAATTTCAACCGATCCAATCTCTTGTAATAATTGATATAAATTATGCCCCAAAACAGGACTTCCAGAAAACAGCTGCTGCATAGCGCTATTTTTAATAGATAAAATAAAGCTTCCTACGATATATTTCCCAATCTCTTGAAAGTATTCTTTATTTTCAACAGCTTTGAAAGCGCTAGAATGTAAAGCAGTTTTTAATGCCTGGCAATTCTCTACCATTTTGGATGTGGCATACTCTTTACCAATGTAGCTAATCAGTTCTGCTACAGGCTTAGCTTCTTTATAAGAAAATGACATCAGATAATTATTTAATTTTGTTATCAATGTACTTTCAATAAAAGCATTAAATTCAGCAAGACCTGCTGTATCCTCTCTAACATTGAGCAAGCTTTTAAGCAATTGTGCTAATTCTAAAACTCTAGCAGCGGCATTATCAACGATAGTAAATTGTCTGGGTAAACGCGCTATCCATTCTTTAAAAAGTTTTTTTACTTCTTCTAATATACGTAATCTTTCACTGGGTTTTACTGAACCTAAACATAAATCGACCAATGCTCTTTGTTCAGATACTAATAACCCACTGCCTGTTGCTTTAAATTGAAGGTGTAAATGATTTTCCCACTCTGTGAATGTCTGGGGGACGGCTTGTGTAGTGATCCGTAAATTTCTTGAAACAGTGCTAGATGCAATGCTAGCTCCACTACTGGGGAGACCTGACTTATTGATAGGAGATGGTGCTGTTGAACCAGGCTTCATAGGGGTTTGAACACGTGAAGGAGGTGTTTGGCGCGCTGGAAGTCTAGGTGTTCCGGCTCTAGCAGAGCTTGCTTTTAATGCCATAAAATAATAAACCGAGTACAAAAATATAGTATTAACTTTACCAATCTCACGGTCAACTGTCAATTTTTTGAGCAGCTAATTCTACATAAGACTGTATAAACGTGTACCTATCTCGAACGGGAGCTTTCAGTTAGAATAACTAGGCATAGCGGTTTTTAATGCACAAGGATCACGCTCATGATGGATATATTAGCTAAACCTTCTTCAACAAAGTCTTTCACCTTGAAAGGTGGGCTTTATACACTGACCACCTTACATTTAGAACAGACCAGCATCAGCGCACTTAGCAAACAGTTAGCTGAAACCGTTAAACAAGCTCCTAAATTTTTTGATCACACGCCTGTAGTCGTAGACTTGCAAGCGGTTGCTACGAACACCAACACACTCAATATGAACGAATTAGCCACCTGCTTACGTGAGTTTGGCTTAGTTCCCGTTGGAATGCGCGGCGGTAGCGAAAAACAACGCAAATCCGGTGTAGCTGCCGGGTGGGCTTTAATGCCAGAACCTCAAAAAGGTGAAACGGGCAGATCAAAATCTAAAGGCTCGGGTGAGCCTGCTCATAATAGAGCCCCTACCAAGATTATTACTCAACCTGTGCGTTCAGGCCAACAGATCTATGCACAAGGCGGAGATTTGATTGTACTCGCTCCTGTGAGTGCTGGTGCCGAAGTGTTAGCCGATGGCAATATTCATGTTTACGCACCTTTGCGTGGTAGAGCATTAGCCGGTGTATTGGGCGATACAGAAGCCAGAATTTTTTGCCATCACTTAGCTGCAGAACTTATTGCGATTGCGGGACATTACAAAGTCAGCGATCAGATGAAAGAGCAGTTAAATTGTTGGGAAAAAAATGCAATAATTTACTTAACTGACGATCATTTAACCATTCAAGCATTATGATGCATTTTTTGCTAGGAATTGCAAAAAACTTATAGTACTATAATAGTGTGATAGATAATCTCTGCGCACAACATCTTGTTGTGGCAATACTGAGTGTTCAAACAAATACATATCAAGAGGACTGAATTGTGGCAACAAATATCGTGGTAACTTCGGGTAAAGGCGGCGTGGGTAAAACTACGACGAGTGCTGCTTTTGCAATGGGCTTAGCTGAACTAGGGCACAAAACCGTTGTTGTAGACTTCGATGTGGGCTTACGCAATTTAGATTTGATTATGGGTTGTGAACGTCGAGTGGTTTACGATTTCGTTAACGTGATCCATGGTGAAGCACAATTAAGCCAAGCCTTAATTCGAGACAAACGCTGCGAAAACTTATATATTTTACCTGCCTCACAAACACGTGATAAAGACGCTCTTACACAAGAAGGCGTTGAAAAGGTGATGCAAGATTTAGCTAAACAATTTGATTATATTGTTTGCGACTCCCCTGCTGGTATTGAAAAAGGTGCTTTAATGGCCCTTTACCATGCCGATCACGCTATCGTGGTAACCAACCCAGAAGTTTCTTCTGTGCGTGACTCTGATCGTATTCTAGGTATTTTGGCTAGCAAATCTAAACGTGCTGAACAAAACTTACCTCCTATTAAAGAGCACTTATTATTAACTCGTTATTGCCCTGATCGCGTTAGCCGCGGTGAAATGTTAAGCATTGACGACGTACAAGAAATTTTATCTATTTCCTTATTAGGCGTTATTCCTGAATCTAAAGCCGTACTTCGCGCTTCAAACTCAGGTATTCCCGTTATTTTAGACAAAGAAAGTAATGCAGGCCATGCTTATGCAGATTCAGTTCGACGCTTTTTAGGCGAAGAAGTGCCAATGCGTTTTGTTAGAGCATCTAAGAAAGGAATATTGGAAAGACTATTCGGGACGGCAACATCATGATGAATTTTATAGATTTTTTTCGTCAAAACAAAAAAAGTACCGCTAGCATCGCTAAAGAGCGTTTGCAAATTATTGTGGCTCATCAGCGCTCTCAAGAACGCGCTGATTATTTACCTGCTTTACAGCGCGAGATTTTGGCTGTTATCAAAAAATACGTCAAAATTAACGATGAAAACGTGCGAGTTGAGCTAGAACGCAGCGGTGATTGCTCTGTGCTTGAGCTTAACATTACACTGCCAGAAGCAGAAACAGCTACCGCCCCTTCTTAAATTAATTTATACTTTTCTGTCAGGACGCACAAAAAAGGTGTGAGACGAGGCAAAAGCCACTCGAAAAAGCGGAGTGTACTCTTGTACGTGAGTATTTTTCGAGTGGCTTTTAACGAAGTATCACACCTTTTTGGAAAGTCCTGCTTCATCACGAAGTTCTCGGCGTAAAATTTTCCCTACATTGCTCTTAGGCAAATGATCCCTAAATTCAATTTCTTTAGGACGTTTATAGCCGGTTAAATTATCATGGCAACATTTTCTAATCGATTCTTCGGTTAAACTAGAATCTTTCTTAACCACAAATAATTTAATCACTTCGCCCGAATGCTCATCCGGAACCCCAATCGCTGCTGCTTCTAAAACACCTGAGCACTTTACTACTAAATCCTCAATCTCATTTGGATATACATTAAAACCTGATACTTTAATCATATCTTTTTTACGATCTAATAAATATAAAAAGCCTTTATCATCTATTTTTCCAATATCGCCTGTACGCAACCACCCGTTTTTATCAAACACTTTTTGGGTTTCTTCCGCTTTTTTCCAATAGCCTTTCATCACCTGAGGACCTTTTACCCAAATCTCTCCTTCTTGGTTTATATCTAGTACTTTTTCTTTATCATCACGTATTTCAACATCCGTAGAAGGAATAGGCAAACCAATACTTTCATTAAATTCCTTTTGATTGAGCGGAGAAATAGACACCGCAGGAGATGTTTCTGTTAAACCATATCCTACATATAATATTTTGCCTGTTAATTTATGCCACCCTTCTGCAACGGTTCGTTGCACTGCCATTCCACCTCCTAATGACACTTCTAGTGGCTTAAAATCTACACTTGAGATAGCCGGATGTTGTAATAACGCGTTAAATAAAGTATTTACTCCCGAAATAAAATGAAAAGGTTGTTTTTTTAATGTTTTAATAAGACCATTAATATCACGAGGATCGGTAATTAATATATTAAAAGATCCTAAAGACATCAGTAATAAACAATTCGCTAACAAAGAAAACACATGATAAAAAGGCAATGGGCTTATGCCTGTCATTTCTTTACCCGGTTTAAAAATATGTTGTGTCCATGTTTGTGCTTGACTTAAATTGGCTAACATATTGTGATGTGTTAGCATAGCGCCTTTAGGCACACCAGTGGTGCCTCCGGTATATTGTAAAAATGCAATATCTTCTAAATCTATATTCACTTGCGGAGCAGGCATTTCGCTGCCTTTAATCATAACGTCTCTAAATGATTTTGCACTTGGAATATTCCAATGCTTTATTTGTCTTTTAACCCATTTTAAAACAAATTGTATAACCATACGTTTGCTAGGGGGCATTAAATCGCCTAGTTCAGTGGTAATCACTTGCAAATGTTTCAGTGAAGGAAGCACTTCTTGCAATATGTGAGCGGCGCCATCCCAAACAATAATCGCTTTTGCATCCGCATCTTGTAATTCATGTAATAATTCAGGGGGTGTATATTGCGGGTTCACATTTACAGCGACTAAACCTGCACGCAAAATACCAAATAAACTGACAGGATATTGCAAGGTATTGGGCAGCATAATGGCAACGCGATCACCGGGTTGCAGTTTTAATTCATGACGTAAATAAGCGGCTAACGCCTTAGAACGATGATCAAATTGTTTATATGTAATCGTCGTTCCAAAATTGGAAAAGGCAGGTTTTTCGGCAAATTGTGTGCATATTTTGTCGCAAAAATCTGCCAAGGATTTATAGGCAATAGGAGGGATCTCATGCGGGATCCCAGGCTCATAGCTGGCAAACCATGGTGCTTTCATAAAAAATTCCCTTTCACGGGTGAGTGAGGGGTGTATGGTTATTCAAGACGCTGTAAATACTTCCCTGTACGCTCAGCCTCGGCATCCTGCCTCGGATGCTTGAATAACCATACACCCCTCACTCACCCTGCATCATGCAATTTTTATTACACTGTCGATAATAAGAGTTTGTTGAGGCGTTGTACAAACTCGGCAGGAGCATCCAATTGTCCGCCTTCTGCAAGTATAGCCTGATCTAATAAAATGTGTGCCCACTCTTTCACTTTTTCTAGATCCGGTTCCTCATTCAACCCTTTAATTAAAGGATGTTCAGGATTAATTTCCAAGATCGGTTTGCTAAGAGGGATCTGCTGCCCTGCGGCTTGCATAATACGCTGCATTTGCAAATTCATATCGTAATCATCTGCCACAATACAGGCCGGAGAACCACGCAAACGAGCAGTAGTTCGCACTTCTTTGACTTTATCTTTTAATGCGTCTTGAAGCAGTTGTACCAAGGATTTGAAAGCATCTTCTGTTTTTTCTTGTTTGACTTTGTCTTCTGCCTTATCAAGAGCTTGGATATCTAAAGCGCCTTTAGCTACTGACTGTAATGCTTTTCCTTGAAATTCTGGAATACTATTAACTACCCATTCATCAATACGATCGGAAAGCAATAATACTTCAATCCCTTTTTCACGGAAAATTTCCAAATGAGGACTTTGTTTAGCAGAAGAAAAACTCTCCGCCGTTACATAATAGATTTTTTCCTGACCTTCTTTCATACGACTTACATAGTCCTGCAAAGAATGTCTTTGTTTTGCATTATCATCAAAAGTTGTAGAAAAACGGAATAATTGGGTCATTTTTTCGCGATTAATAAAGTCTTCGGTAGGACCTTCTTTCATCACATTACCAAATTGATCCCAAAATTCAGCATATTTTTCTTTATTTTCTTCAGCTAATTTTTCAAGCGTATCTAACACGCGTTTGGTAATAGCTCCTTTAATTGAATCTACGATGGGGCTGCCTTGTAAAATTTCTCTAGATACGTTCAAAGGCAAATCGTTGGAATCAATAACTCCTCTAACGAAACGCAAATATCCTGGTAAAAATTGGCTAGCATCATCTAAAATAAAGACACGTTGCACGTAAAGTTTTAAACCATAACTTTTATCACGGCTCCATAAATCAAAAGGTGCTTTACTAGGAATATACAATAAACTGGTATATTCAAATTTACCTTCTACTTTATTATGTGCCCATAATAAGGCCGGTGCAAAATCATGAGAAATATGCTGGTAAAACTCTTTATATTCTTCTTCGGTAATTTCATTTTTTCCACGTGTCCATAATGCCGTGGCTTTATTCACCTGTTCATAAATAGGAGATAACGCTTCATCAGGTTGTGGAGCATCTGTTAATTCTTCTTCCTTTTTTAAAGGGTTTTGTTTCTGCATTTCTACCGGGAATGAAATATGATCGGAATATTTATTAATAATATGACGTAAACGCCAATCATCTAAAAACTCACCTTCGTCTTTTTTCAAATGCAAAGTTACTTCTGTGCCACGCCCTGCTTTTTCAACTCCTTCAATCGTGTATTCTCCATCACCCAAAGATTCCCAGCATACTGCTTCAGCTGAATTACAACCAGCACGTAACGATACTACGCTGACTTTATCGGCCACAATAAAACTAGAATAAAAACCCACGCCAAACTGACCAATTAAAGCCGCATCTTTTTGCTGATCACCGCTTAATGTGTTAATAAAATCACGAGTTCCTGAACGAGCGATAGTGCCTAAATGACTAATCATTTCATCTTTGGTCATACCAATACCATTATCGCTGATGGTAATGGTGCGTGCATCGGCATCAAAGCTCACACGTATTTTTAGCTCGGGATCAGAGCCATATAAAGCATTATTATCTAGTGCTTCAAATCTAAGTTTGTCTAAGGCATCAGAAGCATTGGATACCAACTCACGTAAAAATATTTCTTTATTGCTATAAAGAGAATGAATCATTAGATTTAATAATTGTTTTACTTCAGTTTGAAAGCCTAAAGTTTGCTTTTCTGATTTTTTTTGTGAGTTACTCATACTTTTCTCCTAATTAATGTGAGACCATCGCGTAGAGGCAGAAATAGTACGTCTAGATCTTGCCGTTGCGATAATTCATGATTTAATTTATCTATAATTTTACTGGTTTCTGATTGGGGATCTAATACTTCCCCCATAAATAAAGTATTATCCACGGCTATCATTCCGTTTGGAGATAATAGTTTTAAAGTAGATTCCACATAGCTGGGGTAAGGTTTTTTATCCGCATCTATAAAAATAAAATCAAATAGCTCTTTTTTTGCAATTAAGCCTTCTAAAAATTCGGGGACTAATCCATTAACTAATTGTATTTTATTTTTATGAGCACTTTTATCTATAAATAACTGAGCAACCGCTTGAGCTTCTGCACTTCTATCACAGCTCAGTAAGTAGCCATTTTCTGGCAACGCTTCTGCCATAAATAATGCCGAATAACCCGTATAAGTGCCTAATTCTAAAACCCGAGTGGCGCGCGTTAAGCCCACTAACCATTTTAAAAGTGCACCACCAATAGGGCCAGATAGCATTTGAGGGTTAGATATATTTTTTTCAGTATATATTCTAAGCTCGCGCAATAGGTCGGGCTCGGGTGAACTATGTTGCTCTGCATATTGTTTTACAATTAATGTATCCATAAGGCTGATATGAGGGCTATAGAGATTAAATTCAAGGTCTATGCGATAGTACCGCGGCCTGCAAATGCTTGGGCTAATGTTCCACCGTCAATGTACTCTAGCTCGCCACCTAAAGGAACACCATAGGCAATACGAGTGGCACGCTTGTGGTGCTGCTTCACTAATTCAGCAATATAATGAGCGGTTGCTTCACCTTCTACAGTGGGATTGGTGGCCAAAATCACTTCTTGTAATTCAGGATCAGCCAATCGCTCTATCAGTTGATCAATACCAATATCTTGGGGACCAATACCATCTAGTGGAGATAAGCGCCCGCGTAATACAAAATAAAATCCACGGAAACTGCTAGTTTGCTCTACCGCCAATACATCCGCTGGCGTTTCTACTATGCATAATAGAGAAGGATCACGTTGAGTTTGTTGGCAGTAATGGCACAACGGAGTTTCACTAAAAGTTCTGCAACGATCGCAGTAATCCACTTTTTCTAGTGCTTGAGTAAGAGCGGCAATAAGTTGATAGCCATCTCGTCTGTCGGTGCTTAATAATTTAAACGCCATACGTTGAGCCGATTTAGGCCCAACGCCTGGCAAGCATCGCAATGCTTGAATACATTGATCAACAAGAGGGCTAAAACTCATGTATTAGATCCTATTTGTTTTCGCCGCCGAACATACCTGGGAAACCATCAGGCAATTTAATATTACCCATTAAGCTTGCCATTTTTTCTTGTGATTTTTCTTCGGCTTTACGAATAGCGGCATTAAATGCAGACGCTAACATATCTTCTAAAAAGTCTTTTTGCTCTTTCTCTGTGCATACTTCTTTTAAAATAGCCGGAGCAATTTCAACACGTTTTACTTCATGACGACCATTAACGGTCACTTTTACATTTAAAGGAGCAACACCTGACTCACCTATCGCTTCTAGGTTGGTTAGTTCTTTTTGTGCTGCTTCTAAGTTTTTTTGCATTTCTTGTGCTTGTTTTAGTAAATCACCAAAACCATTTTTCATATCCATTATTCACCTCTTTTATTTTAACTGTACCGAATTGGGTACTACTGTAGCTTCAAACGTACTCATTAACACCTGAACACCGTTATCGGCCATTAGTGTAGCGAGTGCTTGTTGCTGCCCTTCTTCTACCACTGCTTTTTGTTTTTCAGCAGGGGTTATAGAATGTAAATCCTGTACGACTATTTGCAATGCAATCGGCTTTTCATAATATTGTTTTAATGCATCTTGAATCCGCAAATGCTGTTGCTTATTCAGAAAAACACCGTGCTGCGGCGCTACCGCTAACTTCACAGAGTTTAGTTCGGCTTCTATGACTATGCAATGTTGTGCAAATACACGAGTCATTTCAGTAATAGGTAAATATTTAGTAATATCGTTCCAGTTTTCTGCGTTTAATTCCAGCACAGGCGCTTTTGCTTTAACAACAGGCGTATTTTCTGGCGTTACATGGGCAGATGCAACATTAGCGGGCGCTACATTTGCCACTGTATTCACAGGTGCTGATTTTACTTCTGTGACTGCTTCAACGGTTTTTTTCATTTCAGGTTTGTGTGCTGGTGCTGCAACTGGTTTTATAGATTCGGGCTTTGTGGATTCAGGAAAAAATGCCAGCATACGTAACAATATCATTTCTAATCCGCTGCGCGCCGTTGCTGCATAAGGTAAATCGCGACGGCCTTTTAAAGCCATATCGTAAAATAATTGTATATCTTCAGGTGAAAACTGTTTGGATAATTCCACTACTTGTTCACCATACGCATATTGTGGATCTACACTATTAGGTACTAATTGCACTAATGCAATTTGTTGTAAACACTCAATCAACGCTACGACAACTGTAGTCAGATCAGGAATACGCTGCGCAAATTCAGAAACATGTTTTATTAAGGCACTCGCATCTCGTTGTGCTAATGAAGTTAACATTTGGTAAACCTGCTCTGGCAAAGGAATACCTAATACCATACGCACATCCACCGCCGTTAATTTCCCTTGTGCGTACGCTAATAATTGATCTAATAAACTTAAAGCATCACGCATACTGCCACGCGCTGCATGAGCAATTTCATTTAAGGCTTCTGGCTCTGCACTCATATTTTCTTGAGTCACAATAAATTCTAATTGTTTGCTAATCAATTCGGGTGTTAACGGGGTTAAAGCAAATTGCAAGCAACGCGAAATAATAGTGGCAGGTAAGCGCTGCGGATCGGTTGTTGCGAGTAAAAATTTAACATGCGCCGGTGGCTCTTCTAATGTTTTTAGCAACGCATTAAAGCTATGGCCGGATAACATGTGTACTTCATCGATTAAGTATATTTTGTAACGACCGCGGCTAGGGGCATAAATGACGTTATCTAACAAATCCCGGGTTTCTTCTACTTTACTACGAGAAGCCGCATCCACTTCAATCAGATCAGGGAAGCAACCATTATCAATATCTTGGCAAGCGCTGCAAGTACCACAAGGCTCTTGGGTAATGCCTTTTTCGCAGTTAACACATTTAGCAAAAATACGGGCTAGTGTGGTTTTACCCACGCCACGAGTACCGGTGAATAGATAAGCATGATGTAAACGCTGTTGCTCTAAGGCATGGCTTAAAGCGCGTAATGCGGCCGATTGCCCTACCACTTGTTCAAAACGACGCGGACGCCATTTCCGTGCGAGTACTTGATAAGCCATTCTTCTTCTCTCAAATAAGGTGGGGTCTCAACCAGCAACACCACGGCACCCGCATCAGCAACTACCGCTGCTCCCTTCCGGGCCTGACGGGGTTTGTCACCTAGCGTTGCGTGGGTACCAGCTAAGACCACCATAAAGGAGGTATATTAACATATCCCTGCTTTTGGGGGTATGCTAATGGCGTTAATCCACTAAACAGAGTAAAATAGCTAAATAATCTTATTCACGCCGGAGATAGTATGAGCGCACCCGCAGCTTCTTTCCAAGACCCTTCTTTTGCACCTGCTTTGCAATTTTGCGAAGCGGCGGCTCTTAAGGTTCAGCAATTGATCGAAGAAGAAGGCAATCCTAAGCTTAATTTGCGGGTTTATATTATAGGCGGCGGATGCTCTGGCCTTCAGTATCAATTTACCTTCGAAGAAGAGATTAAACCCGATGATACTGTCATCACCAAAATCCTGTCATCAGGAAAAGCCGTGAATTTATTAGTAAACCCTGTCTGTTTACAATATTTAGAAAATGCTGAAATTGATTACGAGGAAGGAATTGCCGGCGCACGTTTTGTGATCCGCAACCCTACTGCTAAAACTACGTGTGGCTGCGGCTCTTCTTTTGATGTTTAATGCCATATACTTAGCTAGGGGAAGGTGTATACAAAGGAGGTGGCTTGGTGGGTCGATCACGCAATCCTGTTCTTTTAGGATCCACTCTTTCTGCAAAGTCTAAGATATCACTGATTAGATCCCACGATTTTGGTGTAACCCATCGTACAATCCAGGTTAACGAAACCTTACTTTTTTCAAAAGTATATAATTTGTTATAAATTTTATCAAAATTATCCCCATGAGGATCGGCTTCCGCTTCAAACGCTTCTAGAAATCCTTTAATAAAACTGTCATTCCCTGAGTCAGAACAAAATTTCTTTAATAAGTTTACAGCCGTTTCTTTAGCAAAATCTCCAATATGCGCGAAAAACCATTTAGGATATTTTTCAAAAATAGTATCAGTAAAATTAGTGGTATCATCTACTATTATTCCTTTTAGATATAAACCACCCGTAAACCATGCACAGCTAAAATCAGCACCACTACAATCAGCATTTTTAAAAGAAGTACCATCTCCGAGGGAAGCACCTGTAAATTTTGCATTTCTACAATTAGCTCCGGTAAAATCAGCTAGCCATTCAAATATGCCTAGACCACGGCTCATTGATGCTTTACTCAAATTAGCCCCTTCTAAATCTGAATAGCAAAATCTTGTATTATATAATTTACAATATTCTAAATTAGCCTTTCTCAAATCAGCACAATAAAAATCAGCTGAATCTAGATCTGAATGACTTAAATCAGCCTCACTCAAATAAGCACCATAAAATTTTGAGTTGCTAAAATCGTTAGCAAACAATGTGGCTTTTTCAAATTTTGTGTAAGTAAAATTTGAACCAGAAAAATTAATTTGCATTGCAAACAAGCCTTCAAAATCAGAATTTGAAAAATCCTTTCCTGAAAAATCACCTTTATTATCATCGACAAATTCTTGAGAAAATTTTCTATTTTTAAAATCATAATTTTTAGGTGTATCGGCTGAACTTTCAGAGCTAGATGAATTAGAAAATAATGTAGAAGAAGGATTTTTTGCTTCATTGATAAAAATCACAAGATCTGGATGAGGATCACATGTTAAATCTCTACCATAAATGATAAAAAAATCAGGAGGAATAGACTTAAAAAAAACATCTCCTGCTAATTCGTCAGCAAAAACTCTCATTATTCTCATTACAGAATTAATCAACTGTATACGAGTAGTAAGTGCTACCCTTAATGTTTCAGGAATAGCTGCATGAGCTTTTGAAAATTTTCCAATCAACTCACAGAGTTCTTCGTCCGTTAGTTCACTTAATCGATTCACTAAGGCAGGATGAATGCCCGCATCAGATAGTTGTCGATCTCTAAAATAGCCCGCAGCCAATCTAAATAACATATTGGATGGTAATAATGCTAATAACTTATCATAGGCAGGTTCCTTTTTTCCACTATAGGCTAACTCGTATAGATAATCATAAACAGTATTAACTACTGTTTCAGGAGGTATGTCCGTTAGAGGTATTCCGAGAGTTACATTATATTTAATATCTGATAATGTTCTTTGAGAATTAGCGCTTTCTTGTCTTTTGACTTCGTCTAATAATACTTTTGAAGCCTCTTGCAATTCTACTAATGCTACTGGATCGACATTCCCTTGATGTCTAGGTAAAGCTCTGCGCTTTTCTAAATAAGCATCTCTGATCGTCTGAGTATCTCTTACAACGGTTATTCCCAATAATTCTTGAGCTCTTTCTACTGTCATGGTCATAAATAAATTTCTCTGTAAAAATTAACTCGCTACTAAAACTATAGCAACCTACTTTGGATATGGCTCTTCTTTTGAAGTCTAAAACGTGATGTTTAACTCGCTCTAGGTTGTTCAGAAGCCTGGGGGTTAGGATTTAGGCGTATTTTTGTAGTCATAACCTTTCGTGCAAAATCTATCATTGTCGGAATTTCATCCCATGAAGCAGGAGTGACTAAACGTTTAAGCCATGAGAATGAGAGTTTTGTTTGGGAATTGCGATATATTTCGCTATAAAGTGCTAAATAATTTTCACCGATGAAGGTTTCTGCCTTATTTGAAAATTGCTGAATTACTTCATCAATAAAACCATCATTCGCATTGCCAGGTTGATTTTTGAACTCTCTGAGTAAATTTAATACCGTTGCTTTGGGAGTATCTCCAATATGCTTAAAATACCATTTAGGAAATTGAGCAAAACAAGTTCCGGTAAAATTCGTTTGTTCATCTACTGTTATTCCTTTCATATAAACACCGTTGAGAGAGGCATTAGTAAAATTAGCACCACTACAATCGGCTGCTTCAAAAGACGTTCCATACATGAAAAAACTATTAGTAAAATTGGCTCCTTTACAAATAGCTCCGGTAAAATCGGCAGTATTAGGATTAGTTCTTACATCAATCTCTCTTCCCATAAATATGCCACTTAAATCAGCCCCTTCTAAATTAGCATTAAAAAACTTCGTATTAGCGATAGTAACCAGACTTAAATTAGCATTTCTAAGACTAGCGTGAGAAAAATCAGTATTAGTTAGATTAAATCCTGTCAGTGTTAATCCATCAAAATTAGTGTTTCTAAAACTACGACCATGAAATTGATACATAATAGCTTCTGCTGATCGTTGAGTAAATTTTTTGCCCTCATAATTTTCGACTTTAGGAGGTTTTGGATGCGATGATCCTGCAGGGTTGCCTATATTTGCAGATGGTCTTTGACTTGATGAGCCGGCAGACGCACCCGCTGAAGATGCAGCACTAGGAGGAGCTGCACTAGTCGCTGCAGGCGCTGGAGCTGGGCGAGCAGGTTCAGAAGGCATGTGTGCTCGAGCAATATGCGCAACCAATGTTGGATGAGGCTCTTTTCCATGTAATCCTATTTTATATTTTTGATAGGTGACATTAGGGATAGATCCCAAAAATTCATCTTCTGCTTCTTCACTGGCAAAAGTACGCATTTTTTTTAACACACCCACTAACTCTACTTCTTTGCGAGTAGCGATTACATTTACTAGGCTGGTAGGAAGCGCTTTTCTAGCATGTGCAAATTTTGAGATTAAATCAATAGCTTCTACATCAGATATTTCATTGAGACGTGCTAATAAAAGAGGATGAATACCGCTACTAGGCAGTACTCTATCTCTAAAATATCCAGAAACCAACCTAAATAGAGAAGTAGATGGAATGAACGCTAATAATTTATCGTAATGGGTTTCTTCATTTTTACGTCCCATGGCCAAATCATATAAATAATCATATACGATGCTTTCAACCGCTTCTTTAGTAATATCAGTAGGCAACTCGGTTCCTGATCTGATACAAGCCAATATTTGTGCTGATCTATCATTTCCGCTATTATTTGAAGCATTACTCATTGATACCGCTAACGCTTCTTGTAATTCGAATAACTTTTGAGATGTTAAATTATTTGATCCGCGTAAACTCTCTTTTTTTTGATTATAAGCAGCTTTAGCTGCTGCGCTAGTATATCCACGACTTAAACCTAATAAACTATTTGCTTCTACTACTGTCATAGTCATAAATAAATCTCTCTCTAAAAATTAACTCACTACTAGAGCTGACGCTGCTCTGGGTGCTGGTGCTAGCGCTGCTCTGGGTGCTGATACCATAGGGTGTAATATAGCAAAATCAAATATTTTTTGGATAGCTGATTCAGGTGATGGATCTCTAGTGATTTTTTCACGTAATGTATCACGCCAAGTAGATTGTTTTCTGCTTTCACAATTTCTTAAAACAGTTCCTAAACTTGATCCATCTTCAGGCTCACTCTCATTTCTCAATTCTGCTAGAACCAATTGTGCAAAAGATTTTTTTGGATTTTCGGATATATATTGCTGTAAACCGGCAATGGCAGTTTGTTTTGGTGTATTGCCAAGAAATTTAAAACAGCTATTGTAACCATCATAAATAGTTCTTTCAAAATTGGTAGTGTCATCTACCTCAGCGCCAATAAAACTAGCACCCGCTAATCGGGTACCGATAAAACTAGCCCCTCGTAAATCAGCATCGGTAAATATCGAATTTTCAGCAGAAGAATACAGGATAGTGGCAGATGAAAAATCTGATCCTGTAAAATCCATATGATTTATATATGATTGGTATATTCTGGCTTTTTTAAAATTACATCTTTTGGCTGAAACCCCTGTCCATATCTTATTATTTAGTCTTTGTTCAGAAAAATCTTGCCCATCAATATTTGTTTGAAGAGTTTCTACTACTACCTCTTCTTTAAATAGCTTCAATTCACTCCAATTAACCACGGGCAATTTGCTCCAAGCTTCAGCTAATTTTTTACCATCAGGACGTTCATCATCAGAACACGCTTGTATAAGAGCATCGTAATGCTCTTTAGAAAGAGTACTGATATGAATGAATACATATTCGTTTTTGCCGCTATAAGGGCATTTTTTAACTTGAGCCAACGAAGCTTCATCTTCGATAAAGAAATAAACGTCAGTTCCTGAATCTTGGGTAACTTTTACTAAAAGAGCATTTTTACTGGGATCAGCAGCAAGCTGATTCAAATCAGAGGGAATACTTCTGCCAGTGGCTAAACAAGCTGCGGTCATTATACTTCTCCCTTCTGCAGCCGTCAGGCCACAAAGACTTCATTAGGAAGAAGGATTTTATCAGTTTAATAACTTAAATTCAATAAAAAAATGAGAATTGAGAAACTTTTGGCTATCATTCATTTGCGCAGCCTATAGGCTACGCGAACTCTCCCCCAGGGAGAGATGATATATTAAGGGGCGGTGGCTTTTTGGAAGTCTTCTTGCAAGCCATAAAGCCTGTTTTGAAGCTTTTGATTGCCAGCACGTAGCTGTTCAATCATTTCTTGCTGAACCTGCTGTAGGTTCTTATAGTCGCCCACTTGGGCTTGAAGAGCTGATACTTGTTGCTCTAAACGGCGAGCTTCTATTTGTAATGAGCGGCTATCGATGGCAACGGTATCGCCAGCGGTATTTCTTAAAGATCCGATAGACCAACCTATGGCTAAGGTAATGGCAGCTACACCCATCATTTGCCACATGGCACGGTTAGAAACGGCTTTGGCTGTACTTTTGCTTGATTGGATATGATTGGTTTTTATGTTTTCCATATTAGATCTCCACCATTTCAAAGTCGTCTTTTGTTGCACCACAATCAGGACATTGCCAGGTTAAAGGAACATCGTCCCATACGGTACCTGGAGTAATACCATCATCTGGCCAGCCTAGCGCTTCATCGTATATAAGCCCGCAAAGCAAGCACATGTATTTTTTGTAAGACATTTCCATAAGAGGTTCTGCTAAAACATTGTGTGTATATGATACACTTGCGACTCAACAGATAGCAAGTAAAACCACTTATGACACGACCTATAGTTCTCTGTTTTTCCGGTAGCGACCCCAGTGGCGGAGCCGGAGTTCAAGCCGATTTAGCCGCCATTCATAACCTGGGCGGACATTGCGCCGGCGTTATCACTGCCCTCACCGTACAAAACACACAAAATGCATTGAGCTTTTGGGCAGCGCCTCCTGAACTTGTTTTACAACAAGCCGATGCTCTGGTTCAAGACATGCCTATTCATGCGATTAAAACGGGTATGTTGGGAAGCGTAGAAATTATTAAAGCATTGGGCCAATGGTTAGAGAGACATCGCGATATTCCTTTTATTTTAGATCCCGTGATGGTGGCGAGTGGCGGCGGAGCATTAGCGCAAAAAAATGCCGCAGACGCCATCATTAAATATTTGATTCCCTTGGCCACTATTGTTACGCCCAATACCATTGAAGCAAAACAATTAGCACCCCATGCAAATTCTTTAGACGAATGCGCTAATACGATATTATCTTATGGATGCAAATACGTATTACTCAAAGGCAGTCATGAAGATACACCCGAAGTACATAATAAACTTTACGATAAATCAGGTTTAGTACATACGTATACATGGCCTCGCCTACCACAAGAGTATCATGGTTCTGGTTGCACATTAGCATCCAGCATTTCTACTTTACTCGCACAAAAATTATCTATCCATGATGCAGTAGAACGTGCTCAAAGCTATACATGGGAATGTTTAGATCATGCTTATCAACCAGGTAAAGGTCAATTTATTCCTGATCGATATTGGAAATGCCCTAATGAATAAAACAGTGAATAAAATAAATGTAGGCCTTTATGCCATTACAAATGACTTACAAGGATCGGCATTAGAAAATGCAGTAAAAAGCATATTGGAAGGCGGTGCTACTCTTATACAATATCGAAATAAAAATCAACATCCAGAAAATGGTTACCAAGAAGCAAGACTATTAAAAACATTATGCGATCAGTATAATGTTCCCCTGATTATTAATGATGATATTCTATTAGCAAAAAAAATAAATGCAGGCCTGCATCTAGGTCAACGAGACGGTTCTGTATTACATGCTCGTGAAGAATTAGGTAAACATGCTATTATTGGTGTGACTTGTCATAGTTCGGTAGAATGGGCAAAAAAAGCAGAGCAAGAAGGTGCTGATTACGCTGCATTTGGTTGTTGTTTTCCATCACTGACTAAACCAGAAGCAAAACCATTACAATGGGATGCGCTAAGAGAAGCCAGAGAAAACTTATCTATTCCGTTGGTAGGTATTGGTGGCATTACATTAGATAATGCTAAACAAGTCATGAATGCAGGGGCACAGATATTAGCGGTTATCCATGATTTATATAATCATGGTGATATACAAGCGCAAGCACGCGCTTACACTACTCTTATAAAAGGATTTAATCATGAATAACGATTTATTAAACGCTTTACAACAACCCAGCATTTACCCTCATCCTGTTAAAGATATAAAAAAACTAGAAACTCATATTTCATGGGTTTTTTTAACGGGCGACTATGCTTATAAAATAAAAAAACCAGTTAATTTTGGTTTTATTGATTATTCCACATTAGAAAAACGCAAACATTTCTGCGAGCAAGAAATAAAGCTTAATAAACCACTCACTTCTTCTGTTTATTTAGATATCGTCACGCTGAACAAGGCAGACAATGGATATGAAATAAATGGTAAAGGTGAAGTGATCGACTATGCGATTAAAATGAAAGAATTTTCACAAGAAAATCTTCTGGATCGTTTGTTAGAGCGCAATGAGTTAACGACTGATATCGTAGACAATATAGCCAAGCAAGTAGCAGAGTTTCATATGAAGGCTGAAAAAGCGCCTATCGACTCTCCGTATGGAAAACCTGAAACCGTTAAAGCACCCGTCACTGAAAATTTTGCACAAGCGCGTGAATTATTAAATACCTATCATATCGCTAATGCTACTTACTTATTGCCTCTAGAAAATTTAGAGCAAGAATCTGAAAGCATGTTTAAATTAATTTATCCAGTATTAGAAGAAAGAAAAAAAGATGGATATATCAGAAGTTGCCATGGTGATTTACATTTAGGCAATATTACGTTAATCGATGGCGAGCCAGTTATTTTTGATTGCATTGAATTTAATGAATTTTTCCGTTGGACCGATACCATGGCCGATGTAGGATTTTTATTAATGGACTTTTTCGATCGCGGCCAAGAAGAGTTTGGTATGCGTTTTCTCAATACCTATATGACATACACGGGCGATTATGAAGGATTATTAATCCTGCCATATTATTTTGCTTATAGAGCTATGGTTCGTGCAAAAATTCAATTATTTAGCATTAACCCTCAAGATTCTGCTACTAAGCGTGAACAATATTTTGTTCGCTTTTCTAATTATATGCATTTGGCTCAAAAATATTTTGAAAGAAGCCAACCCTTTTTATTATTAATGCATGGTTTTTCAGGTTCAGGGAAATCCACATTAGCGGTTCGCATTGCAGAACAAACTAAAACCATTATGATACGTTCTGATGTAGAGCGAAAGCGCATGTATCAAGTATCTCCTTCTGAAAAACTAGATGACGCCGCTTATCAAGCGGATATTAATAAAAAAACCTATGAAAAATTGCTTTATCTTACAGAAGTGATTACCACAGCAGGTTATTCTGTGATTGTGGATGCCACATTTCTAAGAGCCGATCAGCGAAAATTATTTACTGATTATGCAGTAAAACATAAAATTCCTTTTTCCATTATTTTTTGTGAAGCGACACATCAAGTGCTAGAAGAGCGTTTAAATAAACGGAATAAAGAAGCCGATTTTTCAGATGCCGATATGCATGTGCTTAAAAAACAACGTGAAGCCTATCAGCCTTTAAGCAAAGAAGAGCAAAAGTGGACTATTTTGACCACTGCCAAAAAAGGTAATTTACTCGATGTGATGGGTGCTCTGGAAAATAAAGGGTTTCATTAATCTATAGCTTTAAACTATCAATTAACAGATAACAATAGTCTACTTATTGATAATAGGCTTAATATAATCACTCCAAGAAGGCTGCTTAGACCAGGTGAGGCGCATAGGGGTTAAAGTATTTACCCGCTTCACCGCTTCTATTACGTAGCCTCCTCCCATTTTTAGACCCGCTTTATATGAGGTATTGTTAGGTGCAGCACGCTCATTATTTCTATAGAGAGACAAACCATAACTATGATGCAAAACCTTATGACTGGTTGAAAAGCCAGTATCCTGTAACCATTGTAGTACTCGTTCTGGCGAGGCAGAGCGCATAGACCATGGAAAATGAGCTTGGTTCTTGCACTGATCGACAAATTTCCATACCCCAGCAGGTCGTATTCCGCAGATAATAATCCGCCCTTCAGGCATTAGAACCCTATATATCTCCGATAGGCATTCCAAAGGGTCGCTATAGAGCCCTAACCAATGATGCACCAGAACCAAATCCACACTTTCCGATGCCAGCGGGATCAGGTTAAAGTCCCCTATTAGGGTTCTAGGGGTGATTTGGGTAGGATTGGGGGATAGTTCAATATGATGCCGTATTCTAGAGCCTTGCGTTAAAAGGTTCACATGGGGCGAAAAACTGAGCTCCAGGAGGTAATAGCCGAAGCAATTGGCCCATAATGACTCTAAACACTCTTTTTCCTGTATATGCACCCAGTGGCTGATAGGTGTTTGATACCAGGCCTGAGCTTGCGTAGTAAAGATAGACATCATTCTCATAGTATAGCAGGCCTGTAAATACAACCAATAACCCTGTTCATTTACCCAATAAAAGGGCATTTTATGGTTAGATCTAGGTCATAACCAGTATGGGGAAACCCCTAAAGCCTTTATAATGGCACCCATGAACAGTAAAAACGTATTGTTAGCCCTAGTAATGGGGATGGTCAGTGTAGGCAGTTTGCATACCCTGGAAGTAAAAGCGGTTTCTCCCGCGATATCTCAAAATGCTGACGTTTCGCTCATGAAGCAAATCATGGGTAGCAACGACTCTATTTGGGACCACTTACGAGCTGATTTCAGCTTGGACCATTGGTCATCTAGACCTGCTGTGGCCGCTCAACGCGACCGTTATTTAAAGAATGCTGCGCATATCCAATCGATATTTAAGCGTAGTAGTACCTATTTATACTTAATTAACGAAGAGTTAGAAAAGCGTAATTTACCCGCTGAGCTTGTCGTATTACCTATTATTGAGAGTGAATATAACCCCACTGCTCTTTCACCTATGAAAGCCTCTGGTTTATGGCAGATTATGCCTACCACGGCTAGACACTTAGGTATCGTCCAAAACCAGTCATATGACGGTCGTAACGACGTATATGCCTCAACTCAAGGTGCCTTAAACCATCTTACCTATTTAAATAAGCTTTATAAAGGTGACTGGTTATTAACGATTGCCGCGTATAACGCCGGTGAAGGTACTATTAACCGTGCTATCGAACGTAACCGCGCTGCCGGTAAACCTACCGACTACTGGTCGTTAAATATCCCTTTTGCGGAAACCCGTAATTATGTATTACGATTCTTAGCGCTATCAGACATTATCGCTAAAGCTGAGCGTTATAACATCGACTTACCTCATGTACCTAACCGTCCTGCGTTAGTATTGGTTAAATTGGAAAATCAAACCAACTTAAGCCAAGCGGCGAAGGTGGCTGGCGTGAGCTTGCAAGAGTTATATGCTCATAACCCTGGTATTAAACGTAATGCGAGTACAACTCCTGCGAGTGGTCCTCACCATTTATTATTACCTGTCGCTAAAACTAAACCGACTACTACTTTGTTGACCCAATTAACGACAGCTAAACCTGTAGCACAAAAAGTCGCTACGGAAGTAGTCAGCAAAGCTGATGCTGCCACTTTAATGGCTGCTGCTAGCGCTGGTGAAGGTCGTCGCGTTAACTATCGCGTACAACAAGGCGACAGCATGGTAAAAATTGCCGGTCGTTTCAGTACCTCTGTTAAGCAGTTATATACTTGGAACAAACAAGTAGGTTCTGCTGCTAACCTTTACCCTGGTCAGTTATTAACTATTTACGTGAAATAAACCTTCACGCTAAACAAAAAGGGGATTAAGTTCCCCTTTTTTTTGCTTTAATTTATCCGGTCAAAATGTTAGAATAGTGACTAATTTTCAAATACGCTTGATGTAAGTTCATATGCCAGCACCTGAGCCCGATACTCCAGAAACGATTTTTCTAGAAAAAGTCTACGCTTTACGAGATGCTTTAAACCATCCCGATAGTAACGATCAAGAACTTATCCGTGCTTTTAGTTTGGTAATAGAAGATCCCCATTTTAATTCTGCTATGGTACGAGAATATATCTCTCTAGATAAAATCTTGGGCATTTCATTACCCCTAAAAACAAAAATTTTAAATATTCCTGCTTACTCATCGACAATCGAATTTGCTATAGGGGGTATTTTTAAAATATGGTTCTCTGATGATGATGATGCAGGGGTATGGATACGACCCGACGATAGTAGTATTGATAGTGCAATACGTGCAGGAATATTGCCTCCCCATATTGGTGTTCTATTAGGAAAAGCGGCGGCAAAAGCGCTTAGTAAAAATCCCTATTTGAAAATATTTGAAATGCGCCATATTCCTATCGGAGAAGAAGGTGGGATCGCTATTGCCAATGCATTGAAAATAAATAACCGACTCACAGGTTTATATCTTATAAATACTTTTATAGGTGATATCGGGTTAGCTGCTATTGAATCTTCCATTAAAAACAATTCACCTTTAACTATGTTAAGACTTGACGCTAACCATTTTACTTCTAGTAGTGGAGTCACTATTGCCAGGCTTCTATCAAAATGCCCAAATCTAATTTGTCTAAATCTTAGAAAAAATAATTTACAAGATGAAGGAGTTAAAGATATAGTTGGTGAAGTAAAACACCACGCAAACATCCAGAATTTTTATATTTGTGATAATAATATTACTGATATGGGTGCTAAAGAAATAGCAGAAACGATCACTGAAAACCATTCTCTCACCTCTATTGCCCTTGGTGAAAATCAGATAAGCTCAAATGGTGGCATAATATTAGCTAATGCCATACGCCATAAAACTCTACTTCAATATGTTTTTCTTCATTTTAATCAAATTAACTTAAACTCTATTCATGAAATACTTCGCATTCTTGAACCCAATATCTTTATATTAGCACTCCATCTGTACGGAATTTTTTTTAATGAACCCTACCCCTATAAAGAAATTTCAACATTTACTGATAGAAATAAAAGGTTATTAAACTCTAAAATAAAAAAACTCAACGCTATATTTAATAAAAGAGAAACAGATGTTCCTAGAACCCTTATTATTTTACATTCTCTTTCCCATTTAAAAGTGGTAGAACCTTTTATTGAAAAACTGATTAATCTTTTATTAAAAAATCTGGCTATTAATCCCCATATGCCTAATGCTCAGTATTATAGGCATACCATACGTTTGTATCTATTAGTTACCATTAGTTTGTTGAACGATAATAATCTCAGACAGGCTTATTTAGGTATAGTGATCCCTAACAAAGGTTCATATCAAACTGATTTCAAGCTCGATGAACCAGTAACAGACTCGGTAAGGCAGATCTGTGATTCTTTAGGAATGGACGCACCTAGAGCATTATCGCGTTTATCACCCGCTTAATAATCCCGCTCTGTTTGACATTCCCAGCCTAAAATCTTACTATGCGATCCACGTGTATGTTTAGTACAAGGAGCTCGTTATGGTAGATGAAACTGGTAAAGCTAAGATAGTAATTGAAGGAAAGACCTTAGAATTTCCGGTGTATGCAGGAACATTAGGGCCTGAAGTCATAGACATACGCAAGTTAGCTGACCAGGGTTATTTTTCTTTTGATCCCGGCTTTATGTCTACCGCTGCCTGCGATTCCAAAATTACTTATATTGATGGCGAAAAAGGTGTTTTACTTTATCGCGGATATCCTATTGAGCAGCTCGCAGATAAATCTGATTATATGGAAGTGTGCTTTTTATTATTATACGGTGAACTTCCTACTCAACCACAAAAAGAACAATTTATAGAGCATATTACTAAACACTCCATGCTGCATATGCAGATCTGGCAATTTTTTAATGGCTTTCGTCGTGACGCGCATCCGATGGCGGTTATGGTCGGCGTTGTAGGCGCACTTTCTGCGTTCTATCATGACTCACTCGATATTAATAATCCTTTGCATAGAGAAATTGCGGCATTTCGTTTAATTGCTAAAATGCCTACGATTGCAGCCATGTGTTACAAATACTCGATTGGCCAACCGTTTATGCATCCGCAAAATCATTTAAGTTACGCTGAAAATTTTCTTTATATGATGTTTGCTACACCTTGTGAGGAATATCATGTAAACCCTGTAATTAGCCGTGCCATGGATATTATTTTTACCTTACATGCGGATCACGAACAAAATGCTTCTACTTCTACCGTGCGTTTAGCCGGCTCTTCAGGCGCTAATCCGTTTGCCTGCATAGCATCCGGTATTTCCGCCTTATGGGGACCTGCTCATGGCGGTGCTAACGAAGCAGTGATTAATATGCTAGAAGAAATTGGTGATGCTAGCCGTATTAATGATTATATTAAGCGTGCTAAAGATCCTAACGATAAATTCCGTTTAATGGGTTTTGGTCATCGCGTTTATAAAAATTATGATCCTCGCGCGAAAGTAATGAGAGAAATTTGCTATCAAGTACTAGAAGCGGTTGGACATAAGAAAAATGCGCATTTATTTGATTTAGCATTAAAGCTAGAAAAACTCGCATTAGAAGATGAATATTTTATTGCTAAAAAATTATATCCTAATGTGGATTTTTACACAGGTATTATTTTAAGCGCGATTGGTATTCCAAAAAGTATGTTTACCGTGATATTTGCATTAGCGCGTACATCAGGATGGATTTCGCATTGGAGTGAAATGATAAGCCAACCCGAACATCGCATCGGGCGCCCACGACAGTTATACACAGGCGCTACCCGACGCGATTGGATTACGATAGATAAACGTAAATAATTATCACAATATCTTTTCCAAGGGCATTAATGCATAACCCAACGCTGCAGCTACTGCAGGATGCGTTACATGTCCTTGGTAAATATTCAAACCTTCAGCCAAATAATTATTATCTTGTAATGCTTTTTTCCAACCTTTATTTGCTAAAGCTAAAACAAAAGGCAATGTCGCATTATTTAAAGCAAAAGCCGCTGTGCGCGCTACAGCACCTGGCATATTAGTTACGCAATAATGCACCACACCTTCTTCCACATACGTAGGATGCTCATGTGTAGTAGGACGGCTGGTTTCAGAACAACCGCCTTGATCAATCGCCACATCCACAATAACAGAGCCAGGGTTCATGCTGCGCACCATTTCGCGCGTGACTAATTTAGGGGCAGAAGCGCCAGGTAATAACACAGCGCCAATTAATAAATCCGCTGTTTTTACTTCTTGAGCAACGGTTAATTGTGTGGAATAACGCGTGGTTAATTGATTTCCAAATTGAAAATCTAATTGTTGTATACGATGTAACGCACGATCAATCACGGTAACTTGTGCGCCTAAACCAATCGCCATACGAATAGCATTGGTTCCTACAATACCGCCTCCTAATACCACTACTTTCGCTGCAGCAACACCGGGAACACCACCGAGTAATAATCCACGGCCACCTTGATTACGCTCTAAGCAATGCGCACCTGCTTGAATAGACATACGTCCTGCTACTTCACTCATCGGTGCTAGCAAAGGTAATCCACCAAACGAATCGGTTACCGTTTCATAAGCAATAGCTACGCAACCTGATTCTACTAATAATTTGGTTTGTTCAGGATCCGGCGCTAAATGTAAAAAGGTAAATAAAATTTGGCCGGGACGCAGCATTTTACATTCTTGTGGTTGAGGTTCTTTTACTTTAACAATCATATCCGCCGTATCAAATACTTCTTTGGCTGTATTTAAAATAGTAGCGCCTACTTGTTTGTAATTAGAATCATCAACACCAATACCATTTCCAGCACCGGTTTCTACAAATACTTGATGGCCTTGTAATACTAATTCATTCACGCTGCTAGGCACTAAACCTACGCGATACTCATGAACTTTTACTTCTTTTGGTACACCTATTTTCATCACAATCTCCTTATTGTTTTGATAATGATATTTTAGAGAGGCTAATTCACTAGTGAATTAAGAGGTCTTATGGTTTCCCACGATTTGCAACCAGGGCACCACCACAAAGAGGCTTTGCTTGAAAAACCACAACTGCTGCAGCGATACATAGGATGATCTAACACAATACGTTTTACTACTTCATGTAATGTGGATAAATGGCTATTTTCTTCGCTGGTTTTTTCTTTGGTTTCTTGCAAATAAAATTGCACTAATGCTTGCAAACCCCAAATAGAGGGTACCATTTGTAATTGACGAACGATACTGGATAAAGCATTACTATCTTTTTGTATGACAGGAAGTCTGTCTAATACCGATACTACCGCTGCTGTACTGCCTACTTGTTGTAAACAGCTCATAATTAAATCTAAATACTCAGGTTCACGCCCTAAATGATGATGACAATTCGTAATTGAATTTAAAATAGCAGGAATAAAATACGTATGATCACGCACCATACGTTGATAAGCGCGTAAAGCCGCTTTATAACGACGTTGTTCAATTGCTAATTCTGCTGATAATAAATTGGCACGAATACTGCCTGGATTAATACGCAAGGCTAATTGCACATCATCTTGCATACGCACTAAATCTTCTTGATCGCGAGCAATTTCTGCTAGCTCGCAGTAATAATGTGCAATAGAAGAAGCCATAGGCTGATGAGTTTCATCCGCAAATTGATGAGCGGTTTCAATTGCATGCTGCCAATCATGTTGCTGCTCATAAATTTCGATAAGCTTGCGTAAGCTTTGCTCGCGATATTCGGGTTTATCCGCTAATTCTAAAAATAATTCTTCGGCTCTATCTAATAAGCCTGCATGTAAATAATCAAAGCCTAATTGATAAAGTGAATTGTATCGCTGCTCTGAGCTTAATTTAGCGTGACCAATTAAATATTGGTGAATACGAATAGCACGGCCTACTTCACCGCGTTTTCTGAATAAACTCGCGAGAGCTAATTGCGTTTCAATAGTGTCTTGATCCACATCACTAGTACGTAAAAAATTATCTACGGCTTTATCCGTTTTATGTTCAAGCAATAATTGATTTAATTTGTTGATATAAGAAAGGGGTAAGCGCGAGTTACTTTTGCGTTTAGAAGATTTATTTTGACGTCGTGCAGCAAACCAGCCAGAAACAGCAGCAACAGGTAATAGCAAAAGTGATAACTCCCACATCGCTTATTCTCCTCTCTGTGTTGATCCATCTACTCTATCGCGTAGCTCTTTGCCCGCTTTAAAGTAAGGAACATGTTTTCCTTCTAGTTCTACCGCTTCTCCTGTTTTGGGATTACGCCCTTTGCGAGGCGCACGATAATGTAAACAAAAGCTGCCGAATCCTCTAATTTCGATTCGACGTCCACTGGCTAATACTTTAGCCATGTTTTGAATAATGATCCTCACCGCCCTATCCATTTCAGTGGAAGGGAGGTGAGGATATTTCGCTGCCATTCTGGCAATGAGTTCAGATTTAGTCACAACTTTTTCCTTCTTTGTCAGATCTTACGTTCTGTCGCTAAATTCCAGTTGCTCACGTACATCTTAATCACGATCAGCGTTTTTATTGTCCATCTTTTCTTTCAACAAATCACCGATGGTGGCATTACGAGTTTCTTCAGGAGCGTCTTCTTCTTTAGACTTTCCTTTAGATTTACCGGTAGTTGGCGCAATACCTTCTTCAAGTTGTTTAATACCTAAAGAAATACGCTCACGCTCTGCATCCACTACTAATACTACTGCCTCGATTTCTTGGCCTTTTTTGAAGTTACGAATAGCTTCTTCGCCAGGTAATTCAGGAGAAATATCAGATAAGTGAACTAAACCATCAATATTGCCTTCTAAGCCAACAAAGATCCCGAAGTCGGTGATTGATTTAATCTTACCAACAACATGGTCGCCTTTGTTATGAGTCGCTGCGAAAGCGGCCCAAGGATTAGAAACGCATTGTTTAATACCTAATGAAATACGGCGGCGCTCTTCATCAATATCAAGAACCATGACTTCCACTTCTTGATCTAATTGCACCACTTTGCTGGGGTGAATGTTTTTATTGGTCCAATCCATTTCAGATACGTGAACCAAACCTTCCACACCGTCTTCGATTTCAACAAAGCAACCGTAGTCTGTTACATTCGTTACACGGCCAGTTAAGCGTGTGCCAACTGGGTAACGACGGGTAAGAGCCAACCAAGGATCTTCGCCCATTTGTTTTAATCCGAGTGATACGCGATTACGTTCGCGATCGAACTTCAATACGCGCACTTCGATTTCTTGACCCACTGATAATATTTCGCTTGGATGCTTCACGCGTTTCCAAGAAATATCAGTGATGTGTAACAAGCCATCAATACCACCTAGGTCAACGAACGCACCGTAATCGGTAAGGTTCTTAACAACACCAGTAATAATTTGGCCTTCTTGTAATTTAGATAATAGCTCATCACGCTCTGCTGCGTTTTCGGTATCCATGAGAGAACGACGAGAAACAACCACGTTGTTTGTTTTACGATCTAATTTGATCACTTTGAAATCCATCTCGCGGCCTTCTAATTGAGGCGCTTCACGAGAAGGACGAGCATCGACTAATGAACCGGGTAAGAAAGCACGAATACCGTTTAATTCTACGGTGAATCCGCCTTTTACGCGGCCACTTACATATCCGCGAACGGTTTGATGTGTGTCGTGTGCTTTTTCTAGAGAAATCCAAGATTCTGCACGTTTTGCTTTTTCACGAGAAAGACGAGTTTCGCCGGTGCCATCTTCTGGGCTTTCAACGTACACATCAACTGTGTCGCCTACTTGCACTTCAATTTCGCCCGCATCACTTAAAAATTGTTCAGCAGGAATAAAACCTTCGGTTTTTAAACCTACGTTTACTAAAATAAAATCTTTGCTTACTTTTACTACTTGTCCTGGAACTACTGCACCAGAATACAACTGCTTTTCTGTAAACTCTCTACTAAATAAATCCGCAAAACTTTCAATCTTACTCATAATTATATGCACTCATAAAAATAGGTGGGTATATAAACAACATACACTCACTTTTGTAGTTAAAATTAACCTGTATCGGTATGACACAGATCCCTTCTTATCAACCAAGCCTTGCCTTAACCTCTAACAACACCTGGCTAAAGACCTCTTTCAATGTCAGTACCGTGGTATCAATCAGGAGGGCTTCCGGTGCGGGCCGAAGAGGAGAAAGAGTCCGTTCCCGGTCTCTTTTATCGCGTTCTTCTATATCGACCAATAAGGTGGCTAGATTAACATTTATTCCCTTTTCTTTCAACTGCTTATACCGCCGATTAGCCCGTTCTTCAGCACTGGCTTGTAAAAAGAACTTCACATTAGCATCGGGAAAAACCACGGTTCCCATATCTCTACCATCAGCCACCAATCCGGGCAGCTGTCTGAAGGCTCGTTGGCGAGTTAATAAGCCATGGCGAACCTCAGGATATGCCGCTACCTGAGAGGCCATCAGGCCACATTCAGAGGTACGGATTGAATCCGTTACATTAGCATCGTCTAACCATAATTCCGATTCAGTCGCGCCTTTTTTCAGCTCAAATCGTATAGGCATTCTTTCGGCCAAATGACCTAAAGCTACCGGATCGCTTAACGATATATGCTCTCGCTGAGCCGCAAACGCCAAAACACGGTATAAAGCACCGCTATCTAAAAAATGCCACCCTAGCTCCTGAGCCAGCAATAAGCTCACACTTCCCTTGCCCACGCCGCTAGGTCCATCAATCGTAATTACTGGAATCATAATCCCTTCCTTTTTTATGAAAGTATATCACTGCTTGACCCTTTCAATATAACGCTGAATAATAACGAAGATAATTAATGGAAATGAGGAAGTAACCCTATGCCAAAAGGACAAAGACAAGCTGCTCCCAGAGCGCCAGCACCTCATCAAACACAGATAGCCACTACGGCGAGAAATGCGCCCCCGCTTACCCCTGGGAATATTCCCTTTAATAAAGATAATATTATTCCTGAATATACTATCTACCAATCCCAATCCACGCCTGGTAATCAAGTTATTCCATATTTATATCATAGTGCCAGCACCGATCATGCCGATCAAACAAAACTTGAAAGCTATTATAAAGCTTCTGCTATTATTGAAATTCATGCTATGGCGCTAAGTTTTGCTCGTGATCTTGCTCACCCTGTTTTTTTAGAACACTATTATAAAGAAAACGACATTCGATGGCATGCTTTTTTTGTTCAAAAAAAAGAAATGGTCCTTACTTTTAAAGCTCCCGTTATCGGTGTTATTTTTTATGATAATTATGAAACAGAAAATGGAGCTTTTGCATTACGCTTTGTTGCCTGGTATCCAGGCGCTGCTAGACATGTAAAAGATACGCAATTAACAGATATCAATAATTACTTAGATACACAAGGTGTTTTTAACGAACGCGTTACACTCCGATCTTTTTTAAGACCTTTTACTACTTCTCCCATTCCTACGACTATTGGCGAACATCTTAATAATTTTAAACAAGGTGGAGAAGATACTTTATATAATAAAATAGAGTTTTATCGTTTAAATCCAAATCAATGGGAAAGCTCTGAAAGACATGTATTTGATACACCACCATTGTCTCAATTTAATTTTCGATTTTATACGGGTAGAGATGATGATAGAGAGGGAGATAGAGCACACACAGTGCCTAAAAATCTGGCTCGGCTTTATGCTAAACACTTAAAAGAAGAAGATAGCAGTGTGGCATTTAACATGGATGAGAGCTGGATATGGAAATGCGATTTATATTTTATTTTAAGCCCTGAAAATATGCGTTGTGTCGGCGTTATCTGTGTAGAAAAAACCAGACATGTTCAATCTCAACCCAAACTACCTTTAGTTAAAGCATTTTACTTGCATCCCAATTTCAGAGAAAAAGGCATAGCAACACAAGTAATAAATTATTTCTTGCAACGTTATAGAACTTTTGGTGTTGATAAACCTAATATTCCCATGCAAAACTGTTTGCAAAAAAACAATACCTTAAGACTCACATTACCAACACCCCCGGCAAATTGTTGGGTTGTTTCTAGTCCAAATTGAATTCATTTAAAAGGAAATAAGTCTATGCCAAGAGATTTAGGAAGTCCTGCTGGAAAAGCGCCGCCATCTTCTGAAAGATCTCCCACACCCATGTATAAAACATCTCCTGCTTTAGCCAATTTAAATCTTACCCCAGAAAAAATAACCGGTATTTTTGGAACACCATTACTTTGGAGCTTATCTTTCTCAACCAATGTTAAATCCTATTTAAATATAGATACTATACTCATTCAGGAATTTACCACCCCTATAGCCCGTGCTCATGGAATTGAACATCCCATTTTTTCAGCAGCTGATTATGAAAATAAAGGCATTAAATGGTATGCGTTTTTTATAATGAAGCCTCTCAATACAAGATCGCTTTCATTCACAGGCGATTTACTGGGCATAGCTGTATTTGATAATTATCAAACAGAAAACGCGAATGTTTTTAAATTACGCTTTGTGGCATGGGATAAAGACGATTCTGTTAACCCTCACACACTGATTAAGATTAATCGGCATATTACTTCCATTTCTGATCCGGAAACACTGACATTTGGAGGACATTTTTTATTTCATAAACCCGTTATAACTGAACATATTCCATCCTCATTTATATTTAAGCCTTTTTCTCGTCCCGCATTTGAAGTGTCCAGAGTTCCCAGTACAGGCACTGCTCCTTCCAGCATGGAAGTTCCAAAATCACCCCGGCTTTAATGGGATATTATTATGCCTATTGACGATTACACCCTAGAAAAATTTAGCGGAATTCCCGGAGATAAAGTTCTGAATTTTCTGTATGCCACTTTCAATGGGCGAGAGGCATTTTCATCTCAAGAAACGCATATGGCAGAAGATAGCCAACTCGCCATTGAAGCGCTTGAACGTTATGGTTGTTATGCAAGTCGAGAAAGAGGTGTTACTTACCCTGTTTTTTGTCAAGCAGCTTATCTAGCAGAAAAAACGATGTGGTATGCATTTTTTATACCTGGAATTACCAACGAAGGTATAAAATATATTGCAGGCATTGCGCTATTTGATAATCACGACACCAATGGTTTTTATTTACGATTTACCTGGTGGTGGCCAGGGTTTTCACCCTCTAGAAATACATTAAATGCCATTAATGATTATATTGAATCGATCAGCTTACCAGAAACACTACCGACTCTTCTCTTTCTTGAAAAACCGCGACTCATAGGAGAAATAAGTGATCAGTCTTTTATAAGATCATTTACAGTATCGCCTACAACCAATTTCCCAGCGCCAGTTCCCATAAAGTTCGAATTAAATGATAACGAATTTCCCCATCAAATATCAGCACCATTATTAAATCCAAGAGAATGGGAAACTCTAGAAGAATTATTATCACCACAACATACTGCATTAATACCAGGATATTCGTGTCGAAAAGCAGGCGATATTCTTTCTTCAGAAGCTGAACGAATAGCCAAAAAATATAGTTTTTATCTAAAAACAGAAGATCCAAAAAACAAAAGTAATTCCGTAGTCAGCCATAAAAACCATGATCTTTATTTTATATTAAAAGATGATTTAACACGCTGTATAGGCATTATTTTCTTTATCAAACCCGGAAAAAACAATGCAAGCTGGGAATATTTTTTAAGAACTCATAAAAATCAATATGAACATCATAAAAGAATAAACCCCTTTCGCCTACAAAACAATGAAAGTGAAACAGATTATCTAAAACGAAAAATAGCCAACAACACGAGAAAGCATACGATAGCCAGCAAGGTTAATCTCCCTAAAGAAGAAAATATTAGACTTTATTTTGAAGGAAAACACCCTAAAACCGTAGCAGAAAAATATCGAAGAAAAGCGCATCTCTACCAACAATATCTTTTTTATTCAAAAGCCAAACTTCGCTTAAAAGGCAATGAAGACAAACTCGCTTCACTAGAAGCCATTTGGATCCACCCCTATCATAGAAGAGAAGATCTACTCACACCACTAATAGAGTACTTCAGAAACCAGTACGGTATTTTCAATATCAGCACATCCAACAAAGCACTAGAACAATGCCTCAAACAAAATGATATAACCTGCTCAGAAATCTGCGCCCCAACTTCGCCCTACGAACAAACCGCCCCCTCCTACCTCATCTCCTAAATCTGATTAATCATCTCTCCCAACTGATGACTTGTCACCTCTCCCCTTGTGGGAGAGGTCGGCCACGCTGAAGCGTGGCCGGGTGAGGGGTATATAAACATTGAATTTGTACTTTCTAAATAGGATATACCACGTGGCTAAAGCATGAGAAAATTTTATTGAATACCAATATTAGGACTTAAAAATGGAATATAAACTAAATAAAGAAAAACAGGAAAAACTAGAGGAATGGCAAATTGAAGAAATCAAAAAAGGCATTGCCGAAGCAGATGCCGGAGACTTGATCGATCATTCAGAGATATTAAAACACTGGCAAAAAAAATATGGAGACCTCGATGTCACCCCGGATTTTTCTCCTCCTCATTGAAGTGAAAAGAAAAAAGATTTTTCAGGAGAAAAATATCGGGGTCTGGTCAAAGATTTACTCAACAGAGATCTGCTGATTTCTTTCATTTCATGATCTTTCGACCAGATCCCGACATTTTTCTCTTGTGAAAACAGTTTTCTTTTTAATATTTACATAAGAGAAAAATGCGGGATGACAGCAACATGCAAGAATTTTATGTTTAGCGGTGAAGATTGGCGAAGTGGATCATGAAGGTGGTGAGGGTTTTGACGCCTTCTTCGGGCATGGCGTTATATAAACTAGCGCGCATGCCACCGGCGCTTTTATGGCCGAATAAATTGATTAAGCCTTCTTTTGCAGCTTCTTCTAAAAAAAGTTTATCTAATGTGGTGTTGCTTAAGCTGAAGGGAATATTCATTCGTGAGCGGTATTCTGGCTCTACATTATTAAAATAAAAACCATTACTTTCATCAATGGTTTTATACAACAAATTAGATTTACGGATATTTTTACTTTCTATTCCTTGTACTCCACCCTGTTTTTCTAGCCATTTCAAAGCTAAATGCGCCATATAAACGGTAAATGTGGTGGGCGTATTATAAAAACCTTCATCGGTAAAACGTTTGTAATCTAAAATGGCAGGCGTAATAGGCATTGCATGGCCTATTAAATCTTCGCGAACAATAACTAATGTTAAACCCGAGGGTGCAATATTTTTTTGAGAGCCTGCGTAAATCAGAGCATAATCACTGATATTAATAGGCTTAGATAAAATATTAGATGACATATCAGCTACTAAAGGCACATCACCGGTTTCTGGTACGTAAGGAAATTCTATGCCATGAATAGTTTCATTCGATACATAATGCACATAGGCCGCATTAGGATTTAGCTTCCAGCTATCCACTGACGGGATAGTGGTGTATTTGCTGCTGGAATTATCGGCAGCGATATTAACATCGCAATATAATTTGCCTTCGGCAATAGCTCGTTGGCTCCAAAAACCGGTAGCAATATAATCGGCGGTTTTTTTATCGCGTAATAAATTCATGGGTACGGCAGCAAATTGACCTGTACCGCCACCTTGCATTAATAACACTTGATAGTTTTTGGGGATATTGAGTAGATCACGAAATTGTTGGCGAAGAGTTTCGATTAATTCGCCTACGGATTCACTGCGGTGACTGTGCTCTAATACGGAAACACCATCTCGCCATTCTAATAATTCTTGGCTGGCTTGCGTTAATACTTCTTCGGGTAATACGGCAGGGCCTGCGCTGAAATTATAAGATCTGGTCATATGTATTCTCTTTGTGCTTCCTTGCCTTCCATGGCGAAATCATGTGCCATTAGAGAGGCAGCCCAGCCCTGCCTTCCATGGCAGGGCGTTCGCAAGGAAAAAGCTTTGCTTTTTCTTTTCTTGCTCACCCTCTCCCACAAGGGGAGAGGTGATTATTTTTTTATTCTTCTTCTCCGCTCTCATCAGCACATTCATCGATTAAATCAGCTTGCGCTAAAGGAAGTGCTTCGGCATCTGCATCGACATCAGCTTCAGCAATACGCTGAATACCCACTAAATGTTCGCCTTCACTTAAGCTAATTAATCGAACGCCTTGTGCGTTACGTCCAACCAATGAAATTTCGCTAACTCGTGTGCGCACTAATGTACCGCGATCAGTAATTAACATTAACTCATCGTTATGCGTTACTTGTAACGCACCTACCACTTCACCATTGCGATTATTCACTTGAATAGAAATAACACCTTGGCCGCCACGACGTTTAACCGGATATTGTGTAACGCAGGTGCGTTTACCATATCCATTCGCCGTTGCTGTTAATACTTGGCCTTGTTTATGAGCAACCATTAATGAAATCACTTTTTGTTTAGCCCCTAAACGAATACCGCGTACACCACGAGCTGTTCTGCCCATAGGACGAATATTGGATTCAGGGAAACGTAATGCTTTGCCTGCATTGGTGAACAACATAATATCTTGATCAGGCGCTGCAATGACTACGCCAATTAACATATCATTTTCCACTAATTCTAAGGCGCGAATACCATTCGCACGAGGACGTGAAAATTCGGTTAAAGCCGTTTTCTTGATAGTACCTTGTGCAGTGGCCATAAATACATAATGGTCGTCTACAAATTCTTTTACGGGTAAAATGGTGGTAATACGTTCGTCTGCTTCTAACGGCAATAAATTCACCATGGGTTTACCGCGTGCCGCACGAGTCGCTTGTGGTAACTGATACGCTTTTAACCAATATAATTTACCGCGAGTAGAGAAACATAATAAATGATCATGTGTATTCGCTACAATTAATTCGGAGATCACATCTTCATCTTTAATATTGGTAGCGCTCTTACCTTTACCACCTCTGCGTTGTGCACGATAATCATCTAAAGGCTGATATTTCACATAACCTTCATGAGATAACGTTACAACTACTTGTGTGTCTTCAATTAAATCTTCGGTTACTAAACCTTCGCGTGCACCAATAATTTCAGTGCGCCGTTTATCACCAAATTGTGCTTTGTCTGCATGCAATTCATCGCGAATAACTTGTAGTAAACGCTCAGGATCATTCAAAATATGTAATAACTCGGCAATTAAATCCAATAAGTTATTATATTCTTGTAAAATTTTATCTTGCTCTAAACCGGTTAAGCGATGTAAACGTAAATCTAAAATCGCTTGCGCTTGTATTTCAGATAAGCGGTAACGCGCATTACCGTCTACCGTTTCCATACCGCTATTAGAGCCTTCTACTGCTAACGCACTTTTCTGTGCTTCTGCACGTTCTAACATTTGAGTGACAGAGCCGGGCAACCAGGTTTCAGCTAACAACGCTTCTTTTGCTGCTTGTGGGTTGCTCGCTTTTTTAATTAACGCAATAATCGGATCGATATTCGCTAATGCAATTGCTAAGCCTTCTAAAATATGCGCTCTTTGACGTGCTTTTTTCAATTCAAATAAGGTGCGGCGTGTAACTACTTCGCGTCTGTGGCGTAAAAACGCTTCTAATAATTGTTTTAACGATAATATTTGTGGGCGACCATCAACTAAGGCCACCATATTAATACCAAACACCGTTTCCATTTGTGTTTGAGAATATAAATTGTTTTGCAGCACTTCAGCGTTATCGCCTCTGCGCACTTCAATCACTACACGCATACCGTCTTTATCTGATTCATCGCGTAATGCGGTAATGCCTTCAATTTTTTTATCTTTAACCAGCTCAGCAATTTTTTCAATTAAACGAGCTTTGTTCACCTGATAAGGTAACTCATGAATAATAATGGCTTGTTTACCATTATGATCATCAGTTTCAATGCTGGTTCTTGCACGCACATAAATACGGCCACGACCGGTGCGATACGCTTCTACAATACCGGCAGCACCACTAATAATACCGGCGGTAGGAAAATCAGGGCCTGGAATATAGCGAATAAGTTCTTCTAAAGTGATAGTAGGCTTATCAATAAGCGCGATACAGGCATCAATCACTTCGTTTAAATTGTGAGGTGGAATATTCGTGGCCATACCCACAGCAATACCGGATGAACCGTTAACTAATAGGTTAGGTACGCGAGTAGGCATGACTACTGGCATTTGTTCGGTTTCATCGTAGTTAGGGGCAAAATCAACTGTCTCTTTTTCCAGATCAGCTAATAAGGCATGAGCAAAACGAGACATACGGATTTCGGTATAACGCATAGCCGCTGGCGGATCGCCATCTACCGAGCCGAAGTTACCTTGTCCATCCACCAATAGGTAACGAAGCGAAAAGGGTTGAGCCATACGAACAATAGTGTCGTATACGGCGGTATCGCCATGAGGGTGATATTTACCAATAACGTCACCGACTACGCGAGCAGATTTCTTATAGGGCTTGTTCCAATCGTTACCTAATTCGCTCATAGCGAATAAAACACGTCTGTGCACGGGTTTTAAACCATCACGAACGTCAGGTAAAGCACGACCCACGATAACGCTCATGGCGTAATCTAGGTAAGACTGTTTTAACTCATCTTCAATTTTAACAGGAAGGATGGAACTGGCTAAATCGACCATATGTGTAAGCTGCCTATACAATCTGTAAAGAGCTATTTTAACATAAATTTAGGTCTTTTTGGAAAATTACTGCTGATGGGCTAACAAGCCCGCCACAGCCTCTGAGGCACCTTGTGAAGGGATATAAAGATGGCCTCCTGATAAGGGTTTTGACACGCCTGTTGTGGCTGGAACGCTAATAGGCAGGCCTAATAAACGTCTTACTGCTAAATAAGCAAAAATTTCAGCTTCCATAAACTGACTATTCCAACCCGCATCATCTGCCATTTCCACTACCGCATCTTTAATAAGCGTTTGGATCTGTTTTTCTAGTACACCTCGAATAACCGGATTATGCCAACCGCCACCCGCTAGCATCCAAAGATGTGGCCATTGGTTTTGATCAAAATAATGTAGGCTTTCTGCAATGGTTTGTGCGGTAAATGCTTCTAACGTAGCGCAGGCATCTTCTAATGACAAAGTATCGAGCTCTGGAATAAGCATTAAATCATTTATATCCAATGATTTTGGTGGTTTTAGTTCTAAATAATTTTTGCCTGATTTTAAATGAATGGCTTTTGCATATAACGCTTTAAGCACGTCAGAATTGACTATACCTTTCAAACCATAACGACCATCTTCATCCATGGTTTCTTCGCCTTTGGTTTTCATTTTAATATAACGGTCAATTAAACCATTACCTGGCCCCGTATCAAAACCCACCAGATCATTTTCAGAATCACCCCAAATAAAAGTGACATTCGCAATACCACCACAATTTACTACTGCTATGGGATACTTTTTATCTCGCACGGCTAATGCTTGATGATACATGGGTGCTAATGGCGCACCTTGCCCGCCGGCTTTTACATCATCGATACGAAAATCATTAACCACCGCAATACCTAAACGATTGGCTAATGCTTGCCCGTCTCCCATTTGTAAACTAATACCTTTTTCAGGCGAATGAAAAAGTGTTTGTCCGTGATAACCGATCACATCAATTTTTTTAGGATCCAGTTTAGTTTGTGCTAATAACTGCTCTACTACATCGCCATGCAATCGCGTAGAAAGTTGCACCACTGCCTCATAAGTAATATCGCTTTGCAAATAATCGCTAAGTTTTTTTAAAGTCGCATCGACTTCTTCAATAGATAATTGCAAACTGGTTTGTAAATATTTTTTAATATTATCTACAAAACGTTCTTGAGTAAAAGTAGTACTTCCGTCATGTTGACGAATAACAAATTCAGTGGCTTTTAATAATGTTTTCACTTCAGGATCATAATGGGAAGAAACAAACTCGATAGGCTCAATTACGCTCACGCCATCCGTTTTCATCAAGACTGCATCTATGCCATCCATAGAAGTGCCGCTCATTAAGCCAATTGAATAAAATTCCATACCACAATCCTTATTGATATTCTGTTCAATCTTAGAGGATAGCTATGAGGCTTGCAACTTGTAAAGATCTACTCAATTCTTTATACTGCCTTCTATGCAAAAATCTAATGTTAATTCAGCTGAAATTCTCAAATTTACCGAGATGGCCGCACAATGGTGGGATATCAATGGGCCTTGCCGCCCACTGCATGAGCTCAACCCGTTGCGTTTAGCTTTTATCAAACAACATGTTTTATTAAAAGGTAAAAAAACGCTTGATGTAGGTTGTGGCGGCGGCATATTAACAGAAGCCTTAGCCAAAGAAGGCGCGGCCGCTACCGGAATTGATTTAAGCCATGAAGTGCTTGAAGTAGCACGCTTACATGCACTAGAAAGCCAGCTGCTCGTTAATTACCAAGAAATTTCCGTAGAAGCCTTTGCTGAAAAAAACCCAAACACATTCGACGTAATCACCTGCATGGAAATGTTAGAGCATGTGCCTGATCCCATTTCTGTAGTAAATGCCTGTGCGCAATTAGTAACACCCGGCGGTTATGTCTTTTTTTCTACTTTAAATAGAAACCCCATGTCTTATTTACAAGCCATTGTTGGTGCTGAATATGTTTTACGTATGCTTCCACGTGGCACACATGATTATGAAAAATTTATTAAACCTGCTGAATTATCACAATGGGCTCGTAACGCTGGATTACAAATAAAAGATATGACCGGTCTCACTTATAATCCTATCACTCGTGAATTTTCATTAACCGATAGCACACAAGTGAATTATTTAATCTGCGCACAACGCCATGAATAAAAACAATCCTTATCATTTTGAAGCTGTTTTATTTGATCTGGATGGAACACTGGTCGATAGTGCCCAGTCTTTTTTTGAAGTTATTAATGAACTTCGCGAGCAAGAACAAAAACCACCACTCGATATTAATAAAGTGAGAGCAGCAACAGCAGAAGGCGGCAGCGCATTAACAGCATTATGTTTTGATATCACAGAAGAAACGCCCAATTTTTTATCACTAAAAGGCAAGTTTTTAAAAGCCTATAATAAATATTTAAAACAACATCCGGTGCCTTTATTTGAAGGTATTGAAAAAGCCATTACCTTTTTAAATGAAAAAAATATTCCTTGGGGTATTGTTACTAATAAGCAAGAAGAGTTTACTCAGCTCACATTGAAACAACATCCACTATTAGCCAGCGCATTAGTAGTGGTGTGTGGCGATACGATTGCGTTTAGCAAACCCCACCCTGCACCCCTATTACATGCCTGCATCACGCTGCAGCATTCCCCAGCACATATTATCTTTATAGGTGATCACACTTATGATATTCAAGCAGGCCACCATGCGGGCATGTCTACCGGTGTTGCTCTTTATGGCTACATTACCGATAAAAGCCCACCCGAAAACTGGGGTGCCGATTACCTATTCAAAACCCCTGCCGATATAGAAAGCTGGCTGCGCTCTCACTTCTAATGATATAATCGGCTTTATTTATTAGTATTTACTCACTATGCAGCAAAATTCCTCAGATTTATTAAAGAACCAAGTAATTTTAATTACAGGCGCTGGCGCAGGTCTTGGCCAAGCCGCCGCCTATGCGTATGCCGAGCAAGGCGCTACCGTTATTTTATTGGGCAAAAATCCTAAGCAACTATCCGCCGTTTACGATCATATTGTTGCGCAAGGCTGGCCTGAGCCTGCCATTTACCCTATGAATTTAGCCGGTGCTTCTATTGATGATTACCGAGAAATGGCGGGCATTATTCAAAAAGAATTTGGACGCCTAGATGGCTTGCTTCATAACGCCGCACTCTTGGAAACGCTTACACCTGTTGAGCATTATCCGTTAGATCGTTTATATAAAGTGATGCAGGTTAATTTACACGCGCCTTTTTTAATGACACAAACCTTATTACCCTTGCTCACGCAATCAGAAGGCTCTATTATTTTTACATTAGACAACGCTGCTACGGCTTATCGCGGCGCTTACGGAATAAGCAAACAAGGTTTACAAGGATTTATGCATATTTTAGCGGACGAATTGGAAATAAATTCACCTATTCGCGTGAATGGCATTTCCCCCTGCCCTGTGCGCACTCATTTGCGCGCTTGTGCTTTTCCTGCTGAAAATCCTGAAAAACATCCATTACCTGAAAACATGATGGCGGCTTATATTTACTTGATGGATCCGAAAAATAAAGATGTACACGGAAAAATGTTATATCTACAACCTAATGGAGAATGGAATCATGGCAATTAAAATTTTTGTAAATGGCGCCGAAGGAAAAATGGGAAAAGCCGTTGTTAATGCCGTTACCAGTGACATTCAGTGCTCTTTAATAGGCACGGGTGATAGAGGTGACAATTTAGAACAATTATTAAAACATCATAAGCCTGATGTAGCCATTGATTTTACGGTTCCTGCTTCTGCTTATGATAATGCTGTCGCCATTATTGAAGCAGGCGTTCATCCTGTGATTGGCACTACTGGCATGACCATGGATCAAATTAAAGATTTGCAAAAACGGTGTGCTGACAAAAAACTGGGCGGCGTTATTGCTCCCAACTTTTCTATTGGCGTTATATTAATGATGTTATGCGCAGAGCGTATTAGCCATTATATGTCGGATGTTAGCATTATCGAATTACATCATCCTCATAAACTCGATGCGCCAAGCGGAACTGCGAAAAAAACCGCAGAAATGATAGCAAAACATATTAAAGCAAGCACTGTTAAAAAACATGTTGGACATTCACATGAGCATGAAGGTATACATATACATTCTATTCGTTTACCAGGCATTATCGCTAGCCAAGAAGTGATTTTTGGCGCAGAAGGCGAAACGCTTTCTATTCGCCACGATACTTTTGACCGCAGCACATATATGCCCGGTATTTTATTAGCCTGCAAAAAAGTGATGCATATGAAAGAGCTCGCATACGGGCTAGAACATTTGTTAGAGGATTAATATATGTTTAAAAGTTTAAGTGATCGTTTAACGCAAACGTTTAATTCAATTACTGGACGTGGACGTTTAACCGAAGAAAATGTTCAAGATACGTTACGCCAAATTCGCATTGCGCTATTAGAAGCCGATGTGGCATTGCCAGTAATCAAAAAATTCATTGAAGATATTAAAGAAAAAGCCTTAGGCCAAGAAGTATTAAAAAGTTTAAACCCAAGCCAAACATTAATCCGCATTGTGCGGGATGAATTAATCGCGGTAATGGGCGACACTAATGAAACCTTAAATTTACAAGCTCAACCGCCGGCTGTGATTTTAATGGCAGGTCTTCAAGGTTCTGGTAAAACCACAACCACTGCAAAATTAGCAGAGCTTTTAAAAACTCGTGATAAAAAACAAGTCATGGTCACCAGTGTGGACGTTTATCGCCCTGCTGCTATTGAGCAATTAAAAGTACTAGCCAACAGTATTGATGTAGCCTTTTTCCCTAGCGATAACACGCAAAATCCTGTGGCTATTGCTAAAGCCGCTTTAGAGCAAGCGCGTAAACAAGTGATGGATGTATTAATTATTGATACCGCCGGTCGCTTACATGTAGACGAAGCATTAATGAAAGAAATTCAAGCGCTACATAAAGCGGTTGATCCTATCGAAACCTTATTTGTTGTTGACAGCATGACCGGTCAAGATGCGGCTCACACTGCAAAAGCATTTTCAGATGCATTGCCACTCACCGGCGTTATTTTAACCAAAGCCGATGGTGATGCGAGAGGTGGTGCTGCATTATCGGTACGCCAAATTACCGGCAAGCCTATTAAGTTTATTGGGGTGGGCGAAAAAATTAATGCACTAGAATCATTCCATCCTGATCGTATTGCTTCTAGTATTTTAGGCATGGGGGATGTTTTAGGACTTATTGAACAAGTAGAACAAAAAGTCGATAAACAAGAAGCGGAAAAGCTTAGCAAAAAATTCCAAAAAGGTAGCTTCGATTTAGAAGATTTTCGTGGACAGCTGCAACAAATGGGAAAAATGGGCAATATGAGCGAGCTGATGGGCAAAATTCCCGGCATGCCAGGAATGCCTACAGGCGCTGTGGACGATAAAATGTTCGGGCGTTACACCGCCATGATTAATTCCATGACGGTGCAAGAACGCCGCTTCCCTCAAATTATCAAAGGCTCTCGTAAAAAACGCATAGCCGCTGGCTCAGGCACACAAATCCCCGAAGTAAATCGTTTGTTAAAACAATTCGATCAAATGCAAACCATGATGAAAAAAGTCACCAAAAAAGGCGGCATGCAAAAAATGCTCCGCGGCCTTCAAGGTAGAATGGGCGGCATGGGTGGTATGGGCGGCGGTCGCCCTCCCGGCTTCTAATTATTATTAGAAATTCTTTAGGGATCCCACTTTGCTTATGCTGCAGGAGGGAAACGATGCCGCAAAGCATCTGGAGGGGTATTTGATATCAAAGCCAAGTTTTGACCTGCATTACCTGTCATAGCAATAATATTGGGCATGGGAGCTAGATTACCATTTCTATCTTCTCGCTTTCTTGAATTACGCATAACGTGTAACAATATCCCTGCCCCAAAAAGAAGAACACTTAAGAATGTTGATGATACAGCGTAAAAGTTTTCGTCAGTCATGATTATTTACTATGATTAATTGATGTTGGCATTATATCCCTACCTCCAGGAAGCTGTCAACTGACTAACTTTTGCCTAATGGCCAATTTGTAGGATTAGCCCTACCCTATTTTCAGCATATCATTTGGTATACAAAACTGACCTAAGTTCATCTATTCTGTTAGAATATGAGATTCATCCAGGCATAAAATTATCATTGTAAGCCTTATTAGAGATATATGAATTTACTCAACTTTTTATCAAAATTTATTTCCTCTTCAACAAGTTCAACATCATTGAACCTGCAACAATCGATCATTGACCATATCCCTAATTATTATATTTTCTGGAAAGATACCCATTCCGTTTACTTAGGCTGTAATGCGGCTTTAGCCGATGCGCTAGGTATAAAATCCAGTGCTGATATTGTAGGGAAGACCGATTTTGATCTGCTTATATCTAGAGAAGAAGGCGAAAAATATCGCGCAGATGATAAAGAAATAATGAATTCCAGAAAGCCCAAACTTAATATTGAAGAACATCAAACCCTACCTAATGGTAAAAAAATTGTACTGTTAACTAGCAAAGTACCTCTTATTGATGCTGAAGATAATGTTTATGGGATATTGGGAATTTGCTCCGATATTACAGAACAAAAAAATGCTGAAAACAAACTAATAAAAGCAAGCTCTGAAGCGACTCAATTAAGAAGCTCTATAGTTGATCATATTCCAAATTATTTTATTTTTTGGAAAGATAAAGATTCAATATATTTGGGATGCAACGCAGCATATGCCCAAACTGCAGGAGTAAACTCTCCGAATAGCATTATCGGAAAATCAGACTATGATTTGCCATGGTCTAAAAAAGAAAGTGATGCATATAGAGCCGATGATAAATTAGTTATGGAATCTAAGCAGGCAAAATTAAACATTATTGAACCACAAACTTTGGCCAATGGTAAAAAAATTGTACTCTTAACCAGTAAAGTACCTCTTATTAATTCTCAGGGAGATGTATACGGCATACTGGGGATTTATTCTGATATTACAGAGCAAAAAGAAAATGAACAAAAATTAATTGAAGCTAATCTAAAATTAGAGCTTGCACTACAATCCAAATCAGAATTTGTGCGTAATATTAGCCATGATATTCGAACACCCCTATCTGGGATCCAACAAACTGCCCGAATGATTTCCGATGGAAAAATATCTGAAGAAGATGTTCCCGAATATGCTTTTCATATTCTTGAAGCCAGTAATCAACTAATGGAATTATTCAATCAAATTATTAGTGTTTCCAAAAAGGAACATTTTGATTTTGAAGATCACATTGTCAAATTTGATGTTTATAAACTTTTAAAAGGGCTAAAAGAAACTTATGAAGTAGTAGCTAAGCATAAAGGACTGACTTTAGAAATTGAACATACCAAAGACGTTCCTCATTATTTGTTAGGTAAACATGAGAGACTTCATAGAATTTTTCTTAATTTATTAGGCAATGCACTTAAATTTACTAAAAAAGGAAGTGTAAAACTATTAGTAGAGAAAGCAAAGGAAGAAAACCAAAACATCATTTTACGCTTTAGTATTATTGATACAGGCATTGGGATCCCCGAAGATAAACATGCTCATATTTTTGAACCTTTTAGTCGTTTACAACCTTCTTACCAAGGAGAATATGAGGGAGTTGGTTTAGGATTGCATTTAGTGAAAGAATATATTGAAAAAATGGATGGGGAAATTTATGTGGAAAGTGAAGAAGGCCACGGCTCTATATTTACCTGCATCATACCATTTAAACGTCCTATATTAGAAAACAACAATGATATTGTTGAAGCGGAATATACCCATCAAATTCCAATTAAAGAGAAAAAGGTAAAATCTTCTGCTAAGACCAAAGAAAAAAATATTGATTCCTCTACTAAAAATAGCAATGGTCCTTTATATCCTGTTCTTTTAGTAGAAGATAATGCTCTTGCTCAGCATATGGGCCAACTAATTCTTAAAGGAATGCCAACAAATTATCAAGTAGATGTTGCAAGTTCAGGCGAAGAAGCATTGGAGCTTACTTTAAAAAAAGCGTATCAACTCATTTATATCGATATTGGTTTGCCCAAGATGGATGGGACAGAAACCGTACGTCAAATCAGAGCAAATAGTAAAAACCCCAGCCAGCACGCCTTTATTGTTGCGCTGACCGCGCATGCAGATGACGAAACAGCAAAACAAGCTCTAGCGTCTGGAATGCAGCATGTGTTAATTAAACCCTTAACACCTGAAAAAGCTCAGCAAATTCAGATTGCACTAATTCGTTCACAAACATCTAAGGAAAGCTCAACAGTAATTGACTTTAATCTTTGGTTAACACGTGTTGGACAGAGTGAAGAAATGTTAGAAGAAACATTTCATATGCTAGCTAAACAATTTTTAATTGATCGTCCTATTATTGTAAAAACTTATGAAGCGCATGATCTTCCTGCTCTTCAAGCTATTACACATAAAATGAAGGGAGCTTTAGGCTATTGTGGACTTCCGCGTTTAGAATCAGCTATTAAAGGAATTGAACTTGCAGCCAAACAAGGTAATCAACAAGAAGTGGGCAAATGGTATACTGAAGTTATTGAAGCCTTAGATGAAGCAGAAAAGGAATATCAAAAGTGGGCTGAAACACATCCACAGGTCAATTAATATTCATCTATGAAGCATATGGGGATTTATTTGCAGCTACTGGAACAGCCGGGCTTTCCGATCGCAACAATCCGCTGCTACGAATAAAATCCATGGTGTGTAAAGTAGTAGTATTTACAGCGCTTTTTGGTTTCTCTCTCATTTCCTTTTTGGAGCGGGCAAATTCTCCATCTTTCAAGAAATAATAGCCTTCTGAACAATCTAGATCACTTTCTTTTGTATCAATTAAACGAACAATTTCATTTGCCGCATCGAAAACATTATTTACTTTACCTGAAAAAACATAAATTTGATCATCTTTCTTAAAGGTTACAGCAGTACGAAAATCACTATCAGTTTTTAATTTTGCAGCAATGCCAGTATCAGTTCCTACAAACTCAAATCTTTCTTTAAAACCAGGATAAAACCGTTCGAAATCTTGTTCCCATAAAGGTTTATATCTTTGGATAAAATTATCATACCCAGCATTGTTAATTTCATCATAAACTTTCTGTGCATCCTCGACGGTTTTACATGAGTCTAAAATCGTATATTTTGCATGATATAAAGTATATTCCCTATAAATAGGAACTCCAGGTTCATGCACATGATCTTCTCTAGGCATTAAACACGCAAACATTCCATCCATCACTGTTAAAGAAAAAGGTTTTTCACCTGCTTGTTTATCTTTGTAACGTAAGGTTAAACAGGGTTGGTAAACAGTCTCAATGTCGAAAGGCAAAGGTTCACTTGGCAGCAATGATTGATAGTATGTAGCATTTACTACATTATCAAATGCACCTTCTCCATTGATACTATACTTACCTTCTACATTTTTAATATCTTGAACAGAGCAATTACACTTAACTTCTACGCCAGCTTCCATCAAATATCTCTTCATTACCTCACGAAGACGATCACCTACTAAACCGCTTGGTTCATCCATATCAAAAGCAGTATTTAAGTTTGTGTACCCAAATACTGTGGGGTCTATTGGCTTGGCTCCATAAGCCTCAGATTCTCTGCAAACGGCTTCAAATACTTCTGCACTAACTTTAGAGGGATTACCATCAACATCTTCTGTACCTAAAGCATATATCGCATGCTCAAGATGAACTAACAACTCTGGGTAATCGTGAAGGAATTCTTTAAGACCGTCTTGGCAACTCTGGCGTGTTCTTTCTGATCGAGGATAATGGGGACCCAAGTGGATACGCAACCCATACTTGCCAGATATTCCTTGAAAAACATCAGAATTCTTTTCATAGATGGTTACGGTGTGGCCTTGCTTGCGTAGCATAAGAGCCACCATGCAACCTACCCAACCGCCACCAATTATCGCAATATTTGCCATAGTAACCTAGCCTAAAACGTGTGCAATCATAAGCATTTTAGTAGAAATATTGCTTATAATAAACCCAAAATACAAATAGTAATTTAATCAACTTATTTTAACCTATTAAGGGATAGATAACAAGTTGCCGTATTACATCCACACAGGCTATAAATTTTGCCCTCCCCTTTCCTCCATCCTTAACCCCAAAGCCTACATTTTTATAAAAACTTATGGTAGGATGACCGACCAACCGGTTTGAGTATATAAGGAAATTTAATACCAATATAAGGAGATTTGCATGACATCCCCCATCATTATTACTTTTTTCAATCATAAAGGCGGCGTGGGTAAAACAACCAGCTTACGTGAATTTGCAGGCGTTTTAAGCAATGAATATAAAAAGAAGGTTCTTATTGTAGATGCCGATCCTCAATGCAGCTTAACTAGCGCAACCCTTTATAATTTTTTTCTAGAATTAGGAATTAACCTCAAAAGAGAAGAAGATAAAGATTTTGACTATGCTGCTTTATCTGAAGATGAAAGAACTGAAATAAATGATGATCTAGTACAAAAAGGGGAGATGTTTTACAGAGGTGATGAAGTATATGAGAACAGAAGACCTCAAGGTAGCGTGAGAACTCTTTATGAATTCTTACGTCCCATCGTTAATGAATCCGTAGATGAGGAAACCATTCGTGCGCAAGCGGCTAAAACAGAATTAGTTAAGGTAGCAGGTTTTGACAGTTTATACGTTCTACCTGGAGAACTTGAGTTATCTTCATTAGAATCAGTGATTGGAAACGGTGTAAAACTCCATCAAGTTCTTCCCTTATACAAAAAAGTTCCTGGCGCTATTTCTAGAAGTATTAGAGTATTAGCCGAACAAAATAGTGCTAACATTAAATTTGATGTGGTGTTGGTTGATCTTAACCCAGGCATCACTTCTTTAAATCAATCCTTATTAATGGGTGGCGATTACTATCTGCTACCTGCTTTACCTGACTATTACTCTAGACGTGCAGTTTATTCTTTTGCTAAAGCACTGCACACTTGGGATACAGAATTAGTTGCTCTCAGAGTTAATGCGCCAGCACAAGCACCTAACCCAGCCGCTCCGAGCTTTCTCAGAAATTCTCAACCTGCTCGAAATGATCTATCTGATTTTTTTAAAATGCCAAAAATGCCCCAATTTCTGGGATATGTTTGCCAACGCGTAAAATTAAGAGCAGCAGCGGGTACCGGAAGTAAAGGAAAACGAGTTCCTGTCAAAGTATATGATTCTGAGATAAGTAAATTACGCCAATATTTCAATGATTACTTACTGCGCGTAGCGAGTGTGACTAATCATTTCCAGCTTCCTGTTACCCCTGTTGTTCCAGAATCAAATTCTTTTGGAATTGCTACTTTGCGTTCAGGAGGCACTTTATCTTATTCCACTAGCATCACTGGAGCCGATTCTCTCAATAGTGGTGATGTGAAAAGAGCAGCCGACGATTTCCGTCAACGATTCAGTTACATACTAAGACAATTGTTTAGAAATATGTCTACAGAAGATGTAGCCGCTCTTAATCTTCCTAATGACGATAAACCGTTGTCGTTAGGATCTTCCAAACCAAGTCCCACCAACCCCACTCCAAGCCAAGCAACAAACGAGACTCCACAAAAAAAACGCACTCGCACTGTAGAGCGTATTTATCAAGCATTGATTGCTAACGAAGCGCGTCAATTTAATCCTATCGTAAACGCTGGTAATGGAAATTGTTTATTTGATTCATTAGGAATTGATAGGAATCATTTTGTCGATCTACTGATGGTCAACTACGATAGAATGAACAAACAAGAGTTAGTCCCTGAAATTCACGAAGCTGTTCAATCTAAACATTTCGAACTTCCACAACATGAAAACCAACAATACCAGACTGCAATGGCAGCTTATGAACGTCAAACACAAAGTTATAACCGATTTTATACCAGAATCGTTCGTCTTTTTGTTGCTGGTGGAATTCATATCCCAGATGAATTAAAAAATCCAGAAGGTGAGCGCCATAATGACTTGCTAAGATTTCTAGAAGCCAATGCAAGAGAATTATTTGTTGCACAATTTCCTGTTATACAAGAATTTGCCGATTCACATAAAGCAGTAAGCGACGTTATTCAGCAAATAACAGCTATATTATCAAGCAGAATTGTTGTTGAATCCTATTTAACAAAATTACGCACCCCGTTTGCTTGGGCTGGCATGAAAGTAGCTGATCAATATGCTCATTTGAGTGGCGACTTTAATTTAAGAGTATGGCATGCTGACCGGAGTGGGGAATTAGTTCAATACGAAACCCAAGTCCCATTCAACGAGGCACTTCCCACCATAGATATTCTCTATTCAGGAGGATTTCATTTCGAAAAACTGGAACTCCAAGACGAGCTGCCTGCTAGACAACATAGGCGTACAAAACAAGCTCCTGCTGCCGGAAGTTCACAGGGTGCCGCTTCTCAACCCAACTAGCCAGAGCTATTGTCAATATCGATATCAGGATATCCCTTAGGGGATATCCTGTATTTCGCCCTCCATTGGCTAAACAGACCTAAAAAGGTTAAAATGCTTATTCACCAGCCAGTGACTAAGAGGCTTTATGACGATTACAGCAGATGATGTTAAGAAAATAGCGCGGTTGAGCAAAATCAGGCTAGAAGGCGCTGATGCCACTACTTATGCCAACGCCTTAAGCAATATTCTGGATATGGCCGCCCAGTTACAAGCGGTTGATACCACTAATGTTCTCCCCTACTCTCATCCTTTAGATGCCAAACAACACTTGAGAGAGGACAAGGTTACCGAACATAATGAGCGTGATACCCTGCTTAAACTCGCTCCTCAGCATGCTGCTGGTTTGTATTTAGTTCCACAAGTTATTGAGTAGGTCTTATGTCACCAAAACCATTTCATCATTGCACTATTAAAGAATTAAGCCAATTACTGGCTGAAAAAAAATGCTCTAGTGTTGAACTCACTCAGCATTTTTTAAATCGTATTAAAACATTAGATCCTAAATTAAATAGCTTTGTGACAGTCACTGAACAACTGGCATTAGAGCAAGCACATCATGCAGATAAACAACGCGCCGCAGGAAATGTAAATCCGTTAATGGGAATTCCCTTTGCGCATAAAGATATTTTTTGCACCAAAGGCGTTAAAACCAGCTGTGGCTCAAAAATGTTAGATAATTTTATTTCTCCTTATAACGCTACACTCGTTAATCAATTAGAAAGCGCGGGTTGTGTGATGTTAGGTAAAACCAATATGGATGAATTTGCCATGGGTTCTTCTAACGAAACCAGTTTTTATGGTGTAGTGCATAATCCTTGGAACACTGATTTAGTGGCGGGAGGATCTTCAGGTGGCTCTGCAGCGGCCGTAGCGGCACGCATCATTCCAGCTACTACCGGTACCGATACAGGTGGTTCTATTCGCCAGCCTGCTGCTTTTTGCGGTATTACGGGCATTAAACCCTCCTATGGTCGCGTATCCCGTTACGGCATGATTGCATTTGCATCCAGCTTGGATCAAGCAGGCCCTATGACACAAACCGCTGAAGATGCAGCGTTATTATTAAATGCGATGTGCGGTTTAGATGAACGCGATTCTACCAGTTTAGATGTAGATACCCCTGATTTTACGGCGGATTTAAATAAATCACTCAAAGGTTTACGTATTGGTTTACCTAAAGAATTTTTTACCGCAGATTTAGATGCTAGCATTTCCGATCCTATTCATGCAGCGGTTGCTGAATTAGAAAAACTCGGCGCTATTATTAAAACTATTAGCTTGTCGCATATTCATATGTCGGTTCCGGTTTACTATGTGATTGCACCGGCTGAATGCTCTTCTAACTTAGCACGTTTTGATGGTGTACGTTATGGTTATCGTTGCGAAAACCCCGTGAATTTAGAAGATTTATATGAACGTTCTCGTGGTGAAGGTTTTGGTGCTGAAGTTAAACGCCGTATTATGGTGGGTACTTATGTGCTTTCTTCAGGTTATTACGATGCATATTATCAACAAGCACAAAAAATACGCCGTTTAATTAGCGATGAAATGCGACAAGCATTTAACGATGTAGATGTTATTTTAAGCCCTACTACCACTTCTACCGCATTTGGTATTGGCAGCAAATCGAATGATCCGATTAGCATGTATTTATCTGATATTTATACTATCGGTGTTAATTTGGCGGGATTGCCTAGTATGTCTATACCGGTGGGTTTTAGTGAAAAATTACCCGTAGGTATGCAATTAATTGGAAATTATTTAGATGAGTCACGTTTGCTTAATGTGGCACATCAATATCAAACTGTTACACACTGGCATCAAGAGATCCCAGAAGAATTCAAGAGGTAGCGCATGGAGTGGGAAACTGTTATTGGGTTAGAAGTTCACGCCCAATTAAAAACCAAAAGCAAAATATTTTCAGGGGCATCCACTGAATTTGGTGCATTACCCAATGTTAATGCCTGCATCGTCGATTTAGCATTTCCGGGTGTATTACCCGTATTAAATGCAGAAGCCGTGCGTATGGCCGTGAAATTTGGATTGGCAGTGAGTGCTGGCATTAATCAACGTTCTATTTTTGCGCGTAAAAATTATTTTTATCCGGATTTACCTAAAGGATATCAAATCAGCCAATATGACCAGCCGATTGTTCAACAAGGTCATTTAGATATCGTATTAGAAGATAGCAAAAAACGTATTACTATCGAACGCGCGCATTTAGAAGAAGATGCAGGCAAATCGATTCATGGTGAAGTGCAAGGCATGAGCGGTATTGATTTAAATCGTGCTGGCACACCTTTATTAGAAATTGTTTCTGCGCCTGATATGCGCAATGCTAAAGAAGCTATCGCTTATTTAAAAACCTTACACACATTGGTCAGATATTTAGATATTTGTGATGCCAATATGCAAGAAGGTTCTTTCCGCTGCGACGTAAATATATCAGTACGCCCCATGGGTCAAGCAGCATTTGGAACACGCGCTGAAATTAAAAATTTAAATTCATTCCGTTTTATCGAACAAGCCATTGCTTACGAAGTAGAAAGACAAATTGATATTATTACCAATGGCGGCACTATTGTTCAAGAAACTCGTTTATATGATCCCGATGCTGGTGAAACACGCTCATTGCGCAGCAAAGAAAATGCCAATGATTATCGCTATTTTACCGATCCAGATTTATTACCTGTGGTATTGGAAGATGCGTTTATTAGTGAAATCAAAACCACATTACCTGAATTACCTTGGGAAAAACGCGAACGTTTTACTAACGTGTTGCAATTAAGCCCTTACGATGCCGATGTATTGGCTAGCAGCCGTGAATTAGCAGATTATTTTGAAACCGTATTAACCCACAGTAATGGCCAAGCTAAATTAGCCGCTAACTGGGTAATGGGTGAAGTATTAGCAGGATTAAATAAAGAAAGTATTAGCATTACCGAATGTCCCGTTCCTCCTGCCCAAATGGGTAAATTAGTATCACGTATTCATGACAATACTATTTCTGGAAAAATTGCTAAAACCATTTTCCTTACCCTCTGGGAAAGCGCTGGTGATGTAGACGATATTATTGATAAACAAGGCTTACGCCAAGTGACTGATAGCTCTGCTATTGAAAAACTCATTGATGAAGTGATTGCCGCTAATCCTAATCAAACAGCCGAATACCGCTCAGGTAAAGATAAATTATTTGGCTTTTTTGTAGGGCAAGTGATGAAAGTGTCTCAAGGCAAGGCAAACCCTGATCAAGTGAATGAGCTACTGCGTAAAAAATTGGCTCCTTAAGGTTTATTGCTTCAAAGTCAGTTTATTTTCTTCTTTTTTATCGCTTTATTTCTGTACAAATTTCCTTGATTGCTCTGATTTTCTTAAATTTTGCTGGCCAAAAAAAATCAATTCCATATAATCTCATTCTCCATCATTTTATTTAATATTTATTCTTAGTATTTATCTAGTAGTGTAGTAGCAGTATCAACTTTTACCTGATTTTTTGTTATCTGACTTTACTGGAGAAGCTTGTATGGGATCTTTATCTGCCGCCTCTAATTCTGCATTACAACCTAAAACATTTTTTTTCGAAGCACCTATATCCAAGATAAGAGAACTCCTGATCAGCACCGTGCTTAAACATCAACGTATACAGTCGGCCACGCTTATCAGAACGGAACAAGATTTTATACTTTATTTTATAAATAAAATTAAATCTCAATTGGATCCTAAAAAGAATGAATATCTAAGCATTAATAATCTGATCAATATCATTGCTCGTGATAAAGAAGCACTAACAAAAAGCTTAACCACTATAGAGTTGCTAAGAGCGCTGGCGATTATTAAAGAATATATGCCGCGTGTTTACAAAGAGCCGCCACCACTACATAAGGTGGTTCTACAAAATGGAGTTGATTGTTATAGCCTAGAAGGATTTACACAAGATTTTATTTCTAATATGTATTGTTACATTGTTTATATACTTCCTTATTTACAGCAAGTTTCATATAACGGTTTACTATCATTTGAGCAAGTACAAGTCTTAAATGAAATAAGTGCGTGTGAAGATCCCTTTATTGTTTCCAGAAAGCATAAAGAAAAATTATCTAATATGCTGACGGTATTGCCTTTAACCTTGCCTATAAAAACAACGCCAGATCCCGTGATCATTAAAAAATCTCCTACTGAAAATTTTGCAGACTTTTTGGACGATAATAGCAAGCTTAACGATTTACAAAAAACTCCATTAAAAGTTTTTTTTGGACGAATAAAAAAAATTAATGATCAAGAGGTTCAAGATGCTATTGCGAATGCATTATTTGATTTGCTAGCGGCTTATACTGAAGCCCAGGATATAGTCACATCCCCACTTGGTGTATATGATTGGAATAACTTTAACCACCATGTATTAAAGTATCAAGACACGCTTAATCGTTATAAAAGACACTTAGATAAAGAATTTCATTATAATTCCCAATGGCTGGTCGGCAGTTTAGTAGGCAATAAGGGCGTAAAACTCTATCAACCCGATTTTAATTACTATCTAGGAAGCGATACCTTGCTAACCCCACGGCAGCAAGAAGCGATTAAGCAATTAGAAGCTGAAATACAGTGGGTGATATCTCATGAAGGAGTTGACCATCCCAACAAGTCTACCATAGCTGTGCAAGATGCTGTAGCCATAAGAGAAGCCACATTTGCATTACTAGAAGCGTATTCGCATGCCCACTCTCAAATGCAAACACCGGGGAATACCTTTAATTGGCCGCATTTTGTGGCTACAGAAGTAGAGACGTATAAAAATAAATTGATAATTCATCCAACAGCTGGACAAAAAGTGCTGAAAGCGGCCTGTATTGTTTTAGGATTTGTTATTGGTGCCATATTAGGCGCAGTAGTAGGTGCAGCTATCTCTTCAGCTTTAGGCTATCTGGATTTTGGTACCGGCACTGTAATCAGCACTATTGCAGGGGCTGCTTTAGGTGTGAAACTCGGTATTGGTTTTGCTGCTTTAATAGGCGCAGGTGTTGGAACAAGCGCTGTACTACTAGTAGGAAGAAATACATTAATAAGAAAAGCTAAACAGGTAGCGAATACATTAACCCCAAAACCTTTACCTATAGAAAGACCAAAACACTCTCCTCCTCCTGTAGAAAGACCCGAAGGAGATTCGCCAGTATGAGTGTTGACTAAAATTGGTTACACATTTGACTTTTTTTCTTGTGTGCAGTTCTGCAACTAACACCTATCCTTGGTATATATTTTTTGTACAGTGTTTTTTATATACAATTTTTTTCATTTTTGTTGGTTTCTCTGGCTAAATAAATACGACTGCTTATAATTTGTCCTATGCATAAGCGTGAAGCAAATTCACGAAAGCAGAATTTTCGCCATTATGGATAATGGCTTTCAGTATGGCAAAGGAATGTCGTTTGTTGTGTAGGCAGCAGTATGACGATTGAGTTTTTCCTGTAACAGTCTCTTCTTCTCCGCACATCATTTGTACAATCTAATTTACCGGAGAGATCTATGAAAGGACTTGCGTATTTTGAAACCCGTCTTGATGAAGGCCAACAAGCTTATGTTACCCAATTTGTTAATACTCAAACTGTGATTAAAGAAAAATTGGGATCACTCGCACCACCTGCTCCTTCAGAAGTACCATTAGTCTCTCAAAGTGATTCTGCTCCTCTATTGAATTCTGCCCCAAGCACTCCCGTAAAGAAAAAACCTATTGTAAAAACATCGTTAACCGATGCGAATAGAGAAAAATATATTACTGGTGATATACAAAATGAAAAAGAATTTATTTTATATGTACTTTATGCATTAGAATTAACTAATAAAAGTGAGCGCGATCACATAGCGGATCTTATTGGACTTATTACCCAAGAAAAAGATTTGGGCAATATTTCTATGATTGATATTCTAAGAGCTTTACGAACGATTCAAATGTCTGTGTCAAGAATTTATGTAATACCAGACTACAATCGCCTATATTTAGATGCAAAAATGTTTACTCCTCGTTTTGTATGTGATATTTATTATCTACTTACACAGATGTATCCCGATCTTTTAAATGCATTTAATGATTCACCCGATGGTGATGCTGATATTTCTTTTTCTTCTGCTTCCGCTCAGCATGGAGACGACTCCTTTAGTGCAGCATCCGATACTTCTTTTTATACTCCTTCTCATGCCAGCACGGATACTTCTTTAATTATCACTCCTGCAGATAGTGTTAATTCTTTTTTCAACGAAGATAGAGTGCGTTTACTCCAAAAAATTGCGCAGCACGATAGTCACGCATGGGTTACTACAATGGCAAAAGATTTTTCAATTCTTTTGCGAGGATTACCTACAGTTACACCTCATTCTTCTCCTGCCAGGAGAGTACCTGCTCATAAAGAAGCGCCCCCAAGACAATTACGCCAAAGATTATTTACTGATGATCAACAACCTCCGCCAGGACCACGAGTCGCGCTAATTGGCGATGGTGATTATTCACCTGGTAGCACTGACGATGAGTTTGAAGATCCCGATCTTAATACACTTCCTCCCAACGTAAAAAAAGATATTATTATTGATAATACTACATTTCAATATTTTCTCGCTGGAGAGGTGCTTTCGGATAAGCAAAAAAAAGCACTTACCCAATTAGATACTCATTTAAATGATATTGAAGCTCAATACACAGTTTCAGCGACAGACAATACAACTCCTACGTCTGCCGTGCCTACTGCACCGGTGCCAAGTATTGCCCAACCTAAAATAGTAGAGGAAGTAAAAGCTACACGACAGGCAACCATTCAACTGCTGCAACAATATGAAGTCGCCACGAAAGCGATGAGCAATCCATCTTCTCAATATGAATGGGCATCTTTTGCTACTCATATTAATACCTACCAAGAAAAAATCTACGCCAATAAAACGCTAGGTCAAAAAGTATTACGTCCAGGCCGCGTACTAATAGGCATGTTAGCAGGTGCTGTAGTTGGATTGGTATTGGGTCTCGTTATTTCTGCTAGCGTTGGTTTTATGGATATGGGCTTTGGCACTATTATTTGCGCACTCAAAGGCGCAGAAATAGGCGGAATACTGGGGCTTGCAGGAGGTGCTGCTGCAGGTGCTATAGCGGGAGTCGTAACCGCCAAACATGTTAATGATTCCACTTTTGAAGGAGCTGCCTATCATTTGGCTAGTACATTAGCACCCAATCCACAAATTAAAGCGACCACACTCGCGCATAGTCCTTAAACTATTACTCAGAAATTCTTAAGCCAATCAAAATAATGATCAAAAAAATACCAATTTTGATCATTATCCGATCACTTCGTGCCTTTTATATACACTTTTCATAATACATTAATAAAACTCTAGCCAAAAAAAAGGAAGTGCGGTATCGTTTACTCAATAGCAGTATAAATTTCATATTTGTTTTTATTTTAACGCAATACTCGGTAGCAGTTTTTAATCGATTATAAAAAATTGTACTTATCAGAGGTGTTTGCCATGAAAAAATATGATAAATTTTGGAAAAACAATCCTACTCTTAAAGACTACAGCTTTCTAATCCTAAGGCGGCGTTCTTCATTTGTTAAAAACCATTCATTCTGGCTAAATATCGATATTGATCAAGATATTCATGAAAAATTTAATGCGGCACTTAGAAAATATATTATTTCTTTAAAAAATGGAACCGAAAATAATTACAGTAACATAAAATTTTTTAATGAAATTATTCTTTCTTATCTTTTTAACATTAATAAGATAATAACTTCAGAAGATCAAAAAAAATCAGATAATAAAAATGTAAAAGTTGTACTTTCATTAATTAGTATATTTAATTTTATCAATGAAGTAACTCCAGAAAGCCCTCCTGAAATTACCTCATTTGTTGATTTTCTAGAAGGAGACGATAGGATTATCCTTTTGGATTACGCTACTTTAATTATAAATACTTTGCGCCGATTTACGTCTGGAGAAAATATTGAAGTTATTATTAATGAAGAGTTAGTCGAAAAGATGCAGTCTTTTGAAGATATTTTAGGTGCCATCTCCAGCGGGAATTTATTGTCTCCTGGATTAGGACTAGAATCTTTAAGTAACACACCTACTAGCTCGGCCCCTCCCTCACCTGTTCGTGCACCACCAAATTCAAATAATTTTGATATTACGACCCCTGTCTTCCAGATGCCCGTAGATCCGATAATAAAATATACATCAACCAACAGTCATCTATTAACTCAAACACAAAAAGACGCACTTCTTTCACTATTTAATTGTATTAATAATACAGATCCTAAAAATATACAGGTAAGAAATAAAACAGATGATTTGCTACATAAATATGAACTTATTCCACAAAATCGGTCGAGCACTTTTTTATCACAAAGTTACCATGATATGAAAGTATCATATATGATTAATAATTATAAAAATGAACTTTCTCCCAATTTAAATTATCGACAACAACTTATTTTATATGGTTTTATCGCCATGGGAGCTATCGTAGGCGCTATTGCTGGCTTAGTCATAGGTATTGCAATAGGTGCTACGATTGGAGGCGGTGTTGGAAGTGCATTGCCAGCCTTAGGCACTGCATTTGGTGGATTAGTAGGTGGCGGAATAGGTGGAATGTTCGCAGCAATTAAAGGTTTAGGTTTTGGTATAGCGGTTGGCGCTGCCGTCGGTTTTTCAGTTTTAGGTGTGGCAGGAATGGGAGCAGGAGTGGTCGCTTATCGCTTAAAGAAAAAAAATTATCTTTCTAAAAAGCCTACTGATCTTGATGCTAAAACCAGTAATGCTATTAAAAACTTTGCTAATTCGCTAGCACCCACTCCGCAAACTCCAGCCTATCAGCCTATTAACGCTTAATGCTTAATGCAGATGCGCTGGATCTTTTTTGATAGCTCGTGCTTTCCACTCTAAATTCTTTGCATTAATCGAATATAATAAACTTTTAATATATTTTTCTGGATTTAATATTTTGTTTAATGACAATAAAGCCTGCATATTACCAATCATTCCGACTAATGGTCCTATCACGCCATTGTCTTCGCAATTTCCAGGCAATTCACTTTCATCATTTTTTTTAGGGTATAAACATTCATAGCAGGCGTTATCCGTTGAATCTAGTGCAAAGAATGCCACTTGGCCTTGCCAGCCTAGCGCACTTCCTGAAATCAGTGGAATTTTATAGTGAAGACATAGCTCGTTAAGAGTGAAACGAGTAGCAAAATTATCAGTACAATCTAAAATGATATCAATTTCTGGTAATATTTTTTTGAAATCTTCAGGTAAAGAATCAGCAGGTAACCCATGAAGCGTATGAATAGCAATATCAGGATTTAAAGCGGATAAATGTTTTTTAGCGGCGAGTGTTTTTAAAGTGCCAATATCTTCTGTGGTATATAAAATTTGGCGTTGCAAATTAGAGAGCTCTACTAACTCATTATCACTCAAATATAAAGTACCAATACCAGCAGCTGCCAAATAATAAGCCGCAGCACAACCTAAACCACCTAAACCAACAGTAAGAATTTTTGCTTTTAATAATTTTTCTTGGCCAAGCTCACCTATTTCAGGTAAAAACACTTGGCGACTGTAGCGCATTTTTTGATTCTCGTTCATGATTTTTTACCCAAAGTGACTCTAGGGTTTCGTGCTAAATCAGTGAGCGTTTTTATTTCAGTAAAACCATTCTGGTTCATTAGTTTCTTTACAGCATCCGCTTGATCAAACCCATGCTCAAGTATTAAATATCCATTTTCAAGTAAATAATTCGGTGCTTGTAAAATAATAGTTTCTAAATCAAGTAAACCCATTTTTTCTGCTACTAAGGCATGTTGCGGCTCATAACGTAAAGCGTGTAAATGAGTATCATGAGGAGCAATATAAGGAGGATTTGATATTATTAAATTAAATTGCTCACCAGCTAATTCATCAAACCAATTACTTTTTTTGAGCTGAATATTTAATTTTAAATTTTTTCCGTTTTCTCTTGCTACAGTTAATGCGGCTTCACTGGCATCAATTGCTAAAATACCCCAGTTAGGTCTTTCATAAGCTAAGGCCAGAGCAATGGCACCTGATCCCGTACCTAAATCAACGACTTTTATTTTTTGATCGTTAGAAAATAATTCTAAAGCAGCATCCACTGCTAATTCTGTTTCAGGCCTAGGTATTAATACATCAGGTGTTACTTTTAAATCAAATCGCCAAAAAGGCTGAGACTCAAGCAAATAAGCAACAGGAACACCTGCAGCACGCTCTTCACTTAATAATTTAAAGGTTTGTTGCGCTTCTAAAGAAACTTCTTGCTCTGGCCAGGTATGTAATTGTGTGCGGGTGTATTTTAATACATGGGCTAATAATAATTCGGCATCTAAGCGAGGAGTGCTTGTTATTGAGCTAAAATCGCGCTCTGCTTGTTTGATATTTTCTGTAATAGTTGTCATAAATAAAAAAACCTAAAAAAAAAGCCAGCTTATGCTGGCTTTTTTCACCACTACCGTTACATCGGTGGTGGCATTTTTCGACCAGCCATAAGGCCCAAAACCAAAAATATAAGAAATACCACAATAAAAACAAAAAACAATATTTGTGCAATTTCAGCTGCACCTGACGCAATACCGGTAAAACCAAGTAAAGCAGCAACAATAGAAATAATAAAAAATATAACAGCCCATCTTAACATGATAATCTCCTTTTAATGTTTTGCGAAAAAATCCATTCCTTTGGAGTATAAGATCTAATGCTTGTTTGTCAATCTTCGCCTAATGCAGCTAATAAATCCGCCTGATATTCATGCTGTAAAGGCTTCACTAATTCATCTAAATTCCCTTCCATAATATCGTCTAATTTATATAACGTTAAATTAATACGATGATCCGTCACGCGACCTTGCGGGAAATTATAGGTACGAATACGCTCTGAACGATCGCCACTACCCACTAAATTGCGGCGTGTTTCAGTACGTTCTTTTTGTTGCTTATCTTGTTCTGATGATAATAATTTAGCTTGCAACAATGACATCGCTTTTGCTCTGTTTTTATGCTGAGACCGTTCTTCTTGGCATTCCACTACGGTACCGGTAGGAATATGCGTAATACGAATGGCTGATTCAGTTTTATTTACGTGCTGCCCGCCGGATCCGGATGCACGATAAGTATCAACCTTTAAATCCGCAGGATTAATATCAATTGCTTCTACCGCTTCCATTTCAGGTAACACAGCTACTGTACAAGCTGAAGTATGAATGCGGCCTTGCGCTTCAGTATCAGGAACGCGCTGCACACGATGCGCGCCAGATTCAAATTTTAATGTGGCATATACTTTATCGCCTTTTACACTGGCAATAATTTCTTTGTATCCACCGTGCTCACCTTCGTGCATGCTTAGTATTTCTAATTGCCAACGTTTGCGCTCCGCATAACGTGAATACATACGAAATAAATTGCCTGCAAATATAGCCGCTTCATCACCACCCGTTCCTGCACGCACTTCTAAAAACACATCACAGTTATCTTTAGGATCAGTGGGTAATAATAATAATTGCAATTCTTGTTCTTCTTGCGCAATTTGTTGTTCTTGTGAAGTTAATTCTTCTTCTGCCATGGCGCGTAGCTCGGGATCGGTTTCTGTGCCTATCATGGCTTTGGTTTGCTCAACATCTTTAGTGAGCTGCTCATATCGCGTGAAGCATTGGGCAATAGGCTCCAAATGAGCATATTCTTTTGCCAATGAGCGAAATTGGTCTTGATTATTGATAATCTCCGGTTGAGTCATGAGCATGCGTAGCTCTTGATAGCGCTCTACGGTACTCGAGAGTTTGTGTTTGATAGAATCTTTCATAACGTCATTTACAAGCCTTAAACAAACCCCTATTATAAATCAAACTCACACCTTTGGGTTACTCTCTTATGAAAAACCTTTTTTTAGTCCTATTAAGTACTTTATTTCTATCCCCATTTCTATCGGGTTGCGCTACTATTCCCTCACAAAAGGCTTTGCCTGAAGAAAAAGTAGAACAACGCTGGGATGAGCACCAAGAAGAACTCAAAGAACTCACCTCTTGGCATCTAAAAGGCAGAGCCGCTGTCACCAGTGGTAAAGAAGGCGGTAGCGTTAGTGTTGTTTGGCAACAATATGATAAAGAAAATTATCAGTTAGAATTTTATGGGATCTTAGGGCATGGAAGAACCGAGATTGCCTCTGTCGATGGGCGTGTGAAATTGTATACGCGTGAAGGCCCTATCCTGATTTCTGACGATGCTGAAGCCGTATTATATGAATATACGGGCTGGTATTTGCCTGTAGGGCATTTGTATTATTGGGTTAGAGGGTTGCCTGCACCTAGCGCCATAGAATCGCTACAATTGAATTCTGAGGGCTATTTAAGCGAACTCAAACAATCAGGCTGGACGATTATTTACGGCGATTACGCGCTGGTTGAAGAGATTTGGTTACCTAAACGTTTAACATTAAAACACCCTGGTAATGCTTCACACCCTGCATTAACGGTGAAGTGGTTATCGAAAAACTGGGATATTTGAGTCCTCGTTTGACTTCTTGCCATGGAAGTATAAAATAGACACCTCTTTTGGGGTGTCGCCAAGTGGTAAGGCACTGGGTTTTGATCCCAGCATTCCCAGGTTCGAATCCTGGCACCCCAGCCATTATGGATTAGCAAAGACCGTACTACCTTTTTAGGGTGTACCAGGTTGCGCGGCCTTTACCGTGCTGCTCTAACAGCTTCTTTCTTACCAACTCTATCAAATGACTACGAATCGTTCCACGCTTTGCTCCTGTTAATTGGATAATTTCAGCTATTGAAATCCGTCCTCTGTTTTTAGCAAGCTCCATAATCTGAGCTGAAAGCATTGGCAAACCTCGCATCAACACTTCTTCTTGTCCTACTTTTTGTAGTAAATTATCTTTTTGCTGCTTAAGTGTACGAAAGAAAAATAATAACCAAGGTTCCCAAAGTGGGCTTTCTGTTTTTAAAGTAGTTTGTGTTCTGCGTAAAGCTAAATAATAGTGGTCTTTATTATGCTCAATCACACTTTCCATAGAACTATAGGGAACGTATACATATTTTGCTCTCAACAGTAATAATGTAGTTAATATTCGTGATAACCGGCCATTTCCATCTTGAAAAGGATGAATTGCTAAAAAACGAACAACAAATATCGCAATGATAAGTAGAGGATGGTAGATATCATCTGCAAAACTGGCATTCGTCCAAGCAATTAAGTCAGTCATTTCTTTCGGAGTATCAAATGGTGTTGTTGTTTCAAAAATTATCCCTAAGCTCTTTCCTTCAGGGCTAAATGCTTCTACGTTATTAGATAATTTTTTATATTCTCCATAATGACGCACATCTTTATCGCTATATTTTAAGAGTACTTTATGAAGCTGTTTAATATGATTTTCGGTCAACGAAATAGAGTCGAATGATTCATAAATCATTTGCATGACATCGGCATAGCCTGCTACTTCTTGCTCATCACGAGTCTTAAACTGATGTTGTTTGAGATTCATTATCAAGTTTTCAACTTCACGATCAGTCAACTTTACCCCTTCTATTCTTGTAGAAGAAGCCACACTTTCAATAGTTGCCACCCGTCTCAAAGCTTCTAAGCGCTCTGGAGCCAAATTTTCATACGCCCTCCAACTTCCTTTAAACTCATCAATTTCGGCAATCAGTTTAAGAATAGCTGGGGTAATTTCAATAGATTGAATATTCATATCTCATCACTCACAGTTTCGCTCGATTTCATCCAATTATAGTCAATTCCACTCAAAAAGTACACACCCCTTCCTACCTGAGGCAAAATCCAGTAAAATTAAGCTCCTCTTTAACGGAAACTGAGATCTTTCATGAACCACAACCATAAACTCAAGATTTTTACGGGTAATGCTAATCGCCCCTTGGCCGAAGGCATTGCTCAACACTTAAAACTTCCGATTGGAGATGCGCTAGTAGGACGTTTTAGCGATGGTGAAGTTCGGGTGGAAATACGAGAAAATGTGCGCGGTTCTGATATTTTTATCATTCAACCTACCTGTGCACCTTGCAACGATAATTTGATGGAACTGATGGCATTAACTGATGCATTGCGCCGCGCTTCTGCCTCTACTATTACTGCCGTTATTCCTTATTTTGGATATGCGCGCCAAGATCGTCGCGTACAATCAGCCCGTGTGCCTATTACCGCAAAAGTAGTAGCAGACATGTTGGCCTCTGTGGGTGTGAGCCGCGTTGTGACGGTGGATTTACATGCGGACCAAATTCAAGGTTTTTTCCATATGCCCGTGGATAACCTCTATGCATCTCCGGTGCTCATAGAAGATATTGAGAAAAAATATGGCAAACATCCTATTACCGTGGTCTCCCCCGATGTGGGAGGCGTGGTTCGTGCACGTGCTTTTGCTAAGCGCTTAAATGCACAATTAGCCATTATCGATAAACGCCGCCCTAAACCAAATGCGGCTGAAGTAATGAATATTATCGGGGAAATTGACGGTAGCGTTTGCGTGATTGTGGATGACTTAGTCGACACCGCAGGCACCTTATCGGCGGCTGCCCATGCTCTAAAGCAAAAAGGCGCTTCTAAAGTGGTGGCTTATTGCAGTCACCCCGTATTATCCGGCGAAGCGGTGAATAATATCGAAAAATCGGTGTTAGATGAGGTAGTAGTGACCGATACCATAGAATTAAGGTCAGAAGCTGAAAAATGTGGTAAAATTCGTCAGTTAACTTTAGCTGGGCTGTTATCTGAGGCTCTAAGACGCATCAGCGAAGCTGAATCGTTAAGTTTTATGTTTCCTGAATAAGGGAACCCAAATTTTTACCTTGGTCGCGAGGTAGAGATCGGGATGAAAGTCCTGAATAGTAACCAAAGCAGAGGAGAGACAGTATGTCTGCTATTTTTGAATTGAACGCGCGTGAGCGCGAGGCGTTGGGGAAAGGTGCGAGCCGCCGCCTACGCCGGCAAGAGCAAGTGCCCGCTATCGTATATGGTAGTGATAAACCGGCACAATCGCTTACGCTGGCCCATGGCGAGGTGTTAAAAGCTTTACAATATGAAGCTTTTTATTCTCACATTCTTACCTTGCACATTGATGGGAAAGCTCAAAAGGTGGTGTTGAAAGATTTACAACGTCATCCTTACAAACCCAAAATTATGCATATGGATTTTTTACGTGTTGATGCTAAACATAAGCTCACCATGAATATTCCATTACATTTTATCGGTGAAGAAGAGTCTCCTGGTATGAAAGAAGAAGGCTTGCTCACCAAGCATATGATTGATCTTGAAATTCGTTGTTTACCTGCGGATCTTCCAGAATATATCAACGTAGATATTTCTACGTTAGCGATTGGTGAAGCTGTTCACTTAAGCCAAGTTCAATTGCCTAAAGGCGTTGAATTAGCGCATAAGCCAGAAGACGCTTTACACGACGTTATTGTTGTTAGCATACATGAACCACGTGATATCGCTGCTGAAGAAGCAGCAGAAGCTGCCGCTGCTGAAGCCGCGTCTGCTGAAGCTCACGCTGAAGAAGGTGCTGAAGGCGAAGCTGCTGCTAAAGAAGGTAGCGAAGCTGAAGCTGAATCATCTGAGAAACCAGAAGCTAAAGAATAATGCGCTTAATTGTAGGATTAGGAAATCCAGGCTCCCAATACGCACCCACACGTCACAATGTGGGCGCGTGGTTGGTGGCCGCATTAGGCGAACAGGCTAATTGGCAAACGTCTTCAAAATTTCACGCACAAATCGCTGAAATTCACCCTACTCCCGATCAAACCACTATTTTAGCCATTCCGACTACGTTTATGAATGATAACGGTAAAACCGTAGCGGCTCTCGCTAATTTTTATAAAATATCACCAGATGATATTTTAATAGTGCATGACGAATTAGATTTACCCGTAGGAACCGTGCGATTAAAACAAGGCGGCGGACACGGCGGGCATAACGGCTTACGCGATATTATTGAAAAAATAGGTTCTTCTGATTTTTATCGATTACGAATTGGTATTGGTCACCCCGGTGATCGTGAAAAAGTGACCCCTTACGTATTAAATAAACCTTCTGTTGAAGAACATGTTGCTATCGTCGCTGGCATTCGCCGCGTACTTGATAACAAAGATTTATTATTGGCTAAAGATATTTCAAAAGCCATGACCGTATTACACACTGATTAATAAGGAACTAAGATGGGAATTGCTTGTGGGATCGTAGGATTGCCCAATGTAGGAAAATCCACATTATTTAATGCATTAACACAAGCAGGAATTGCTGCTGCAAATTATCCATTTTGCACTATCGATCCAAACGTAGGTATTGTTAACGTTCCTGATCCGCGTTTAGCCCCACTTGTTGAAATAGTAAAACCTCAAAAAACCCAGCCTACTACCGTAGAATTTGTAGATATCGCTGGCCTTGTTGCCGGCGCTGCGCAAGGTGAAGGTTTAGGAAATCAATTTCTTTCTCATATTCGCGAAACCGATGCGATTGCACAAGTGGTGCGTTGCTTTGAAGATACCGATATTGTTCACGTCAGCGGCTCTGTTAATCCATTACGTGATATTGAAATTATCAATACTGAATTATTACTCGCCGATTTAGCAACTATTGAAAAACGTTTAGAGCGTTTACCAAAACTAATTAAAACCGGCGAAAAAAATGCTCGCGAAGAAGAAGCATTATTAACCCTGATCCGCGAACAAATTAACGAAGGAAAAGCTGTAAGACTTTACAAGCCTAAATCACCTGAAGAAGATTTATGGTTAAAACAATTACATTTCCTCACCTATAAACCCATGATGTTTATTGCTAACGTTTCAGAAGACGGATTTACTAATAATCCTTTGCTGACTCAATTAGAAGAATATGCAGCCAAAGAACATATTGAAGTGGTTCCTGTGTGTGCAGCCATTGAGTCTGAAATTAGCGGATTAGATGAAACCGAAAAAAATGATTTGCTTAACGAAATGGGCATGCCAGAACCCGGTCTTAATCGTATTATTCGCACCGCTTATCAATTACTAGGTTTAGAAACCTATTTCACTGCGGGTGTAAAAGAAGTGCGCGCTTGGACTATTCACAAAGGCTCTACAGCGCCCCAAGCCGCTGGCGTTATTCACACCGATTTTGAAAAAGGATTTATTCGAGCAGAAGTTATTAGTTATAATGATTTTGTTACTTACAAAGGCGAAGCCGGCGCAAAAGAAGCGGGCAAATGGCGCCTTGAAGGAAAAGAATATATTGTTCAAGACGGTGATGTGATGCATTTCCGTTTTAATGTATAAAACTTCTATGCGCCTTTAGGGCGAAGTTTCATACTAAGATTTTTTCGTGCACGATTTCCTTTTTCCATGGTTGCTGAAGCATTTTCTTCAGGTTTTTTGTTAGATTCTTCTTTTTTAGAAGCTTTGTTCCCTGTAATAGAAGAAACTCCTAGCTTAATGGAGCTAGCACTTTTTAATCCATCTACCAAGTCTTTGGCGCCGCGTCCTCTCGCTAAATCTAAACTCAGTGTGCTTTTTAAACCATTAAAGTTCTGTGAAACTTTATGCAATCCCGCTAATTGTGCCCTAGATAAATTAGGGGATAACTTTGCCGGCAAATTATTATTATCAATTAATTTATCAGTGGCATTTAAAGCGCCTGATAATTTAGTGGTGGCACTTTCTAATTTCTTAGCAGCTGCTTCAGCTGCTTTCATATTATTTAACTGGGCTGTTTCTAAAGGCTCATATTGAGCGACGGTTTGTTCCTCTAAATCATTGCTAGGATTGGCTTCATTTTTTTGCTGATATTCATCTGCTAATGTTTGCAATTCGGATTCTACTAACATCACTTCTTCTACTGCTGAATCATATTCACCCATTGCTTTATAAAAATTGGCGGTGGCTTTTTCCGTATGATCCACGGCTGGCTCTACGGCTTCTGCAAAAGAATCAGAAGAGTCAGCGGATGTTTCAGGGGTTGCTTCAGAAGTAGCTGTTTTAACAGGGCGATTTAAAGGGATCGATTGAACATCGGGTTGCGCCAGTTCATTTTTTATTGCTTTAAAATATCCGGCTGCTTTTGTCGCCTGGGCATTAAACAAATCATTCGTTATTTTTTTACGTAAAGCAGGATTAAGCAATACATTCGCACCAGGAAAAGAAGCTGATAATGCAGCAGTGGCTAACACATTAGCAACGCTTTGAATTCTATCTTTAAAACCATTTAAATTGGACATAACCTCTCCTCAATAGTTTTTATTATATCGAACCCTTACTCAGTAGCCAATAAGCGCTTGGGTGCTAAGTAACCTCTTTCGTTGCGTTGACCTACTCCCAAAAATTCACCGGCTTCGGTGACAATTTGAAATTTATTATCATGGTCAGAATCTATACTCGAAAATACGGCAGGCGCTACCATTCCATACTTAATGCGCTGCTCACCTTCTTTATCAACGGTGGCAATAGGTAAATAATCTACGAGTAGCGTCATGGGTTTTAAAAAACTATCAAGCTCAGATATATCACTACGCTCAGCCATTTTTTCTACATCGTCTAAAGAAATCATATATTCAGGCGTATAATCGCCTACCTGCGTGCGTCTTAAACGCAATACACAAGCACCACAACCTAAAGCATTTCCCATATCTTCTACTAATGTGCGTATGTAAGTGCCTTTGCTACAACTTACGCGTAGAGCAATATGGTCTTGTTGATCACTCTCTAAACGCTCTATGCTAAATATAGTCGTTTCTCGAGGAATGCGCTCAACTTCTTCGCCATGTCGTGCAAATACATACAAGGGCGTGCCCTGAAATTTTACGGCGGAGTACATAGGAGGGATCTGAATAATGCTGCCTAAAAACGATTTAATCGTATCATCTACCGCTTTTAGCTGAGATTCAGTAACAGGTAATTGCTCTAATACTTCACCATCAATATCACCGGTGGTTGTACGTGTGCCTAATTGAGCGGTGACTTCATAGACTTTAGTAGCGCTCAGTAAATAATCGGCATATTTAGTGGCATCGCCAAAACAAACCGGAAGCATACCTGTAGCCAGTGGATCTAAACTGCCAGTATGCCCTGCTTTTAACGCCTTAAACGCACGTTTAACTCGATACAAAGCTTGTTGGGATGTAAAACCGCCCGGCTTATCTAAAAAAAAGACACCTGAAATATTGCGACGATTTTTCTTTTGATTTGAATTTTTCACAGCGTTTTTAGTCTGGTTTTTGCTGCTCTTTCGCTATATCGGCGAGTAAACCCACTAGACGTTGGCTCTTCTCAAATGCTTCATCATATTTAAAGCGTAAGGCAGGAAGTTTGCGCCAAGTAGAATCTTTGGCTAAACATTTGCGTAAATGACTGGCGGCTTTATTCAATACAGCCACATTTTGTTTTCGAATGATAGGATCATCGCTCAAAATAGTAATATAAACCATGGCCAACGATAAATCTTTGCTCACATCAATATGACTAATGCTAATCATCTCTAAATGGGGATCGTTGAGTTCGGTTTGAATAAGTTCTGCTAAACGCCGCTGAAGCATGCGCTCTACACGTTGCATTCTAAAGCTAGGAGCGGGTTGCTGTGTGCTCATAATGTGCGTTTCACTGATATTCTTTCGTAGACTTCGATTTGATCGCCTTCTTTAATATCATTATAGTTCTTAACGCCAATACCACATTCCATTCCGTTACGTACTTCGTTTACATCTTCTTTGAAACGACGTAAGGATTCTAAAGCACCTTCGTAAACAACCACGTTGTTACGCAATACACGAATAGGATTATTACGCTTAATAGCGCCTTCAATAACCATACAACCTGCAACAGCGCCAAATTTAGAAGAGCGGAATACATCGCGCACTTCGGCAAGTCCCACGATTTGCTCTTTAATTTCAGGCTGTAACATACCGGTTAATGCACGTTTAACAGCATCAATCGCTTCGTAAATAATACTGTAATAATGTAAATCTACACCTTCACGTGCCGCTAATTGACGTGCGGTGGCATCTGCTCTCACGTTAAATCCAATGACAATACCAGAAGACGCTAACGCTAAGTTGATATCTGATTCGTTAATACCACCTGCACCACTCGCAATAATATTGACTTGCACATCAGAAGTTGATAATTGAGTGAGTGCTTCTGATAATGCTTCTACAGAACCTTGAACATCGGCTTTTAATACGATATTTAAAGTAGAAATTTGGCCTTCTTTCATTTGCTCTAATAAACCTTCGAGCTTGCTTACACGTTGACGTGCTAATTTCACATCTCTGAATTTACCTTGTCTGAATAATGCAATTTCACGTGCTTTGCGTTCATCAGCAACTGAAATAACATCGTCACCAGCACTAGGAACACCGGATAAACCCAAGACTTCTACAGGAGTAGAAGGACCGGCGCTTTCAACCGATTTACCATGCTCATCAAACATGGCTCTGACTTTACCGTATTCTAAACCGCTTAAAATAATATCGCCTTTATGCAATGTACCTTCTTGTACCAGAATAGTTGCAACAACACCGCGACCTTTGCTTAAGCTTGATTCGATCACTACACCATGAGCAGGACAATCAACAATAGCGGATAATTCCAATACTTCGGCTTGTAATAAAATAGATTCTAATAATTTATCAATGCCTTCTCCGGTTTTGGCAGAGACATTCACAAACATGCTCTCTCCACCCCAATCTTCGGATAATACATTGTAATTCGCTAATTCTGATTTAACTTTATCAGCATCAGCATCCGGTTTATCAATTTTGTTAATGGCCACAATAATAGGCACTTTAGCTGCATGGGCGTGCTGAATAGCTTCGATTGTTTGTGGCATCACACCGTCATCAGCCGCGACGACTAAAATAACGATATCTGTTGAGTTTGCACCACGTGCACGCATCGCGGTAAATGCCGCGTGACCGGGTGTATCTAAAAAGGTAATTTGGCCGCGAGGCGTTTCTACACGATAAGCACCAATATGTTGTGTAATTCCGCCCGCTTCACTCGCTGTTACACGTGTACGACGAATATAATCGAGTAATGATGTTTTACCATGATCAACGTGACCCATAATAGTAACGACAGGTGAACGAGGTTGTCTTACACCTTGACGCTGCTCTCTATCTGCTACTAATGCATCTTCTAATGCATTTTCTTTAAGTAATACGGCATGATGCCCCATTTCTTCTACGACAATAGCGGCAATAGATTGCTCAATAATTTGATTAATCGTTACCATGGCGCCTAAATTCATCATCACTTTGATCACTTCTGCTGCTTTTACAGCCATTTTCTGTGCTAATTCAGCAACAGAAATAGTTTCAGGAATAGTGATATCACGAATAACAGGCACAACCGGTTTTTCAAATGCATGTTGGCTGTCTTTTTCAACTCTACGTTTACGTCTACGTCTGACAACCATATCTTCGTCGCCCATGTTCACAGCGCGATCTTTTAATTCTGCGCGAGAAATGCGACGTTTACCTTTTAATTCTTGTTCATCTTCAAAACCGCTTCTTCCTTTACGCTTACGTTTATCGTTAGCGTCTGTTACCGCTTCTACGGGTTTTTTGAATTCTTTTTCTTTGCGATCTTCTTTGTTTTCTGCAGCAGGAGTAGTAGATACTACTACATCTTGAGTGAGATTAGTTTCAGGAGTGATTTCAGGAAGATCGATTTCTTGTTGAGGTTCTTCTGCTGGCGTTTCAGGCTTAATAACGCGCTTTTTACGTACTTCTACTTTTACGGTTTTACTACCGGCATTGGTATTAACTTTAACTGCTTGTGTTACTGTTTGTCGGCGTAAAGTTAAAGGGGTTTTTACCGCTGCAGCCGGTGCACCTTCGGCTCCCGTTTTACCCGATTTAATAGGATCGTTTTTATGCTGTTTTAAATAATCGAGTAGCAATTCCTTTTGTCTAGCCGTTAATGATTGTGTGGCATCGTCTACAGTAGGTTCACCTTGTTTAGCTAATGCTTCATTTAATTGAACAAATAGCTTCTCTGGTGATGCACCTACCGTTTCTGCCAACTTATTTATGCTAATCCCTTTCGACATGCTTATCCTCTAACTTATTCTTAACAATATACAAACTTATTCGACCTGCTTATTCAAACCAATGGGCACGTGCTTTCATAATCAATTCCCCAGCACTTTCTTTGGTCATCCCTTCTATTTCCAATAAATCGGTAATAGCTTGTTCTGCCAAATCTTCTCTGGTAATAATACCTTGATTTGCTAAAGATTGCGCTAACTCAGGGGTCATGCCTTCTAGCTCAACTAAATCGGTCGCTGGTACGCCATTAGCATCACCGGCGATTGCTTGAGTGAGCAACTGATCACGTGCACGATCTTTTAATGCTTGCGCAATTTCTTCATCGAAGTCTTCAATAGCAACCATTTCACTTAATGGAACATAAGCAATTTCTTCTAATGAAGAGAAGCCTTCTTGAACCAATAAAGTCGCTAATTCTTCGTCTACTTCTAATTGCTGCATAAATAAGTTCACTAAGCGCTGTGTTTCTTCTTGTGTTTTTTTAGTCGCTTCGTGCTCTGTCATTACGTTCAATGTCCAGCCGGTTAATTCGCTAGCCAAACGTACGTTTTGTCCGTTACGGCCAATAGCTTGAGATAATTGTTCTTCAGCAACAGCCACATCCATGGTGTGAGTATCTTCATCCACCACAATAGAAGCCACTTCAGCGGGTGCCATTGCATTAATAACGAATTGCACAGGATTATCATCCCATACTACGATATCAATACGCTCGCCGCCTAATTCAGCAGAAACCGCTTGTACACGTGCGCCTCTCATACCTACGCAAGCGCCAACAGGATCAATACGACCATCGTTGGTTTTTACAGCGATTTTAGCGCGTACGCCCGGATCACGAGCAGCGCTTTTCACTTCAATCACTTCTTCTGCAATTTCTGGCACTTCAATTTCAAATAATTTAATTAACATTTGTGGGTGAATACGGCTCACAAATAGTTGAGGACCACGTTTTTCTTGGCGTACTTCATATAAATAAGTACGAACACGATCGCCTACGCGCATTGCTTCACGAGGTAACATATCTTTACGCTCTAATAACGCTTCTACGTTGTCGCCTAAATCTAATGTTAAGGCTTCACGTGTCACACGTTTTACGGTACCGATGACTAATTCACCAATACGATTTCTAAATTGATCTACAATTTTTTGGCGCTCTGCATCACGTACTTTTTGTACGATCACTTGTTTTGCTACTTGTGCAGCAATACGACCAAATTCTACGGCTTGCATAGGTTCTTCTAAGAATTCGCCTATTTCAAGTTCAGGATTATGTTTTTTAGCGTCTTCCAATGCCATTTGACGATCTTCTTCAAATTCTGGCACTTCAGGGTTATCAAATTTCTTTATATCAACCACTTCCCAACGACGGAATGCATGAGAATCACCGGTTTTACGATCGATTTCTACGCGCACATCAATTTCACCGCCATGTAATTTGCGGGTTGCCATTGCAATAGCCGATTCTATGGCTTCAAAGATTACCTCTTTAGGCACGCCTTTTTCATTTGAAACCGCTTCTGCGACTAATAAAATTTCTTTACTCATGATACTTTTCCCCCTACCATTTCAACTTAGGCACTAAATGTGCTTTTTCAATTGTGTCAAACGCGAAAATACGAGTACACCCTTCTACTTCTAACACTACGTTATTCTCTGCCACTTCTTTAATGAGGCCTACCCACTTCTTTCTTTCATCAACAGGTCTATGCAATTTTAGTTTAACTTCCTGGCCTGTAAACCTCTGAAAGTCTTCTAGAGAAAACAAGCGGCGATCCAGACCTGGAGAGGATACTTCCACACGGTAATGACCATTCCAAGGAGACTCTACATCGAATAGAGCGTTTAACTGGCGGCTAATAACGGTGATTTCACCCATGTTTACAGGCTTCAAATCAGCCCCTTCCACATAGATACGAAGCAAAGGCATAGAGTCACTAGAGGTCTCTGACCCCACGTAAGCATAACCTAGCCCCTCTACGGTAGCTTTTACTTGCTGTTCTAAATGTGTAGAAATCTGCATAAACCTTTCACAAACAAAAAAGCCCCAAACTGGGGCCCTCTCCTTCAACCACCCGGCTTCGTCCTTTGGACAATGCCATCTTTATCGAACCTAGCTATTATACAAAAAATATACCAAACCAGCAAGCCGTAACTAAAAAACTAGTTTAGGCTCACCAAGCCGTAGCAACAGGATAGAGCTTTATGGTTTCATCTGGGGTCAATAATGTTAAATTATGTGCTATTGCCTGACAAATTAACATACGATCGAAGGGATCTTTATGGTGTGTAGGTAAATGGATTAGGTGCCGCATTACTTCTTCACCTAAAGGCAGAGATTCAATGCGGTGAAGCTCACGCTGCTCTGTAATAAAATCTACAGGAGGCTGAGGAAGAGGTAAGCGATTGAGTTGATATTTCACCACCATTTCCCATACAGAGATACTACTCAAAAAAACTTCATTTTCAGGAGCAGTATAGAGTTTTCGAGCATTATCAGAGAGTTCATCATCCCCTCTGATAATCCATAAAAAAGTGCAGGTATCCAACAAAAGTTTCATGTGTGATCCAAATCAAAGCCCTTAAGAATATCCTCGGGTAGAGGATCAAAAAAACTAGGGGGTATATCAAAAGCACTTTTGGCCAACCCTAAAGGTCGTAATTCTGTATAACGTGGGGGAAGAGGATGAATCTCGGCAATGGGTATATTTCTTTTACAAATTAACACGGTTTCACCTTGCTCCACTTCCGCCAGGTATTCAGAAAAATGCGTTTTTATCTCATGAACATTAGCTCTTATCATAGTCTAATAGTAGACCAAGTATAAGACCAAGTCAAATTTACTTAGATCAGCCAACTTCTTTCAACTTCTATTCTAAGCTCAAATCAGATGCCCATTCCATAAGAGATCTACCATTTATTAAAATAATTTTAAGAAAAATTGCGCTTATAGGGGTTGACTTACTAAGCTATTTATCTGACAATTGACATAATTCTTAGATATCCGTTGCAAAGCAGTACCATGCAGCATTCAGTTTCCATCGATAAGCTAGCCGATTTCACTATTCATGCATTGAATATGGATCCGTTTGAGCAGCAAAAAATAAGAGAGCAGATCGAGCCCTTTTTTATGCCTTTGGGTGTTAAATGCGAGTTTAGCTCTCAGGTTTCTGAGCTTTTGATTCAATTACCAAGCCCACGATGGGGATGCTTAATCCTGGATGGCCGTATCCCTTTTTACAATACCTCAGAGCTTTTAGACCTTATTAAAAAGCATGATCCTACCCTCCCCCTTATTTTCCTAGGCGAGCATAAGGATTTGGAAGTGGCAGTAGAAGTATTAAAAAAAGGTGCTTTTGACTTTTTAGCAAAACCTCTTAGCGAACAACGTTTATTGGATAGTATCAGTTTAGCTTTACGTAAACGCCAAGAATATCTCGCTGAAAAAACAATATTAGAAGAAACTGAAAAATATTTTTCTTCATTATCAAACCGCGAAAACCAGGTTTTACATCATTTATTGGAAGGACAATCGAATAAAAAGATTGGTGATAGCTTATCTATCAGTATTAAAACAGTAGAGCAACATCGTTCCAATATTATGAAAAAAATGCGCTCTACTTCTCTAGCAAAACTCGTGAAAAAAATCACTCATTATCAATTAAGAAAACAATCAAATCATTCGGTAAATTTATTGTAATGCTTTTTCATGCATCCATGCAGGGATGGCTTGGCCTTTAAATAACTCTTCTGCTTTCATCACCACTTCAGGCGACTGATAAGAAGCGATGAAATGTATCATGCGTTGATCTTTTTCTAATTCAGGACGAGTGGCAATAATATTAACATAAGGTGAATCAGCACCTTCGCTCACTAAAGCATCTTTTGTAGGATACAAACCTGCAAGAACCGCATAATTTGTGTTAATAGCAGATAAGGCTACATCATCAAGCGAACGCGGCAATTGCGCAGCATCTAATGTAATAATATCAAGTTTTTTAGTGTTCTCAGTAATATTTTGAGCCGTTAAACTTTGTTCTGATTTACCCAATTTAATTAAACCGGCTTTTTCTAATAATAATAAAGCGCGTTCTTCATTGCTAGGATCATTAGGGATCGCTACTTTCGCGCCTTCAGGAATAGATTCGATATCAGTAAAACGTTTAGAGTAAAGTCCCATAGGATAAATAAACGTTTTTCCTGCTACTACTAAATCATAACCTTTAGCGGCTTTTGCTGCATTAAAATACTGCATGGTTTGAAACGCGTTAGCATCTAAAGTGCCATCCGCCAGTGCTGCATTGGGCGTAACATAATCTTGGAATTCCACAATTTCAATATCTAATTGGTATTTTCTTTTTGCTATCCCTTTAGCCACTTCCATTAATGCCGTTTCAGGCCCTGCGATGGTTCCTATTTTAATTTTATCTTCGGCAGGTTTATCATTATTGCAACCCATTAAAGTCGCTGCTAATACGCTTACTAAACCTAATTGTTTAATCTTATTCCACATGTTTCGGTCTCCTTTTCTATTAAACGCTATCATCTAGTTAATAATCGATGAACTATAAAGTCACCGATCATTTGTAATCCTTGCACCAGCACTATTAAAATAATAACGGTGTACAACATGATTTCAACATCAAAACGATTATAGCCGTAATTAATCGCTAATGCTCCCAAACCGCCGCCACCCAACGTTCCTGCCATGGCAGAATAACCGACTAATGCAATAAGTGTTATGGTCATACCATTAATAAGGCCGGGCAATGCTTCCGGTAATAATATGCGTGAAATCACTTGTAAAGGAGTAGCTCCCATTGCTAATCCAGCCTCTACTAAACCATATGACACTTCATTAAAAGCCGATTCTGCTAAACGTGCATAAAAAGGTAATGCACCAATGGCTAAAGGTACAATAGCAGCATTCATTCCGATAGAACTGCCCACTATAAAACGTGTGATAGGAATTAATGCAATCATTAAAATAATAAATGGCACAGAGCGAGTAATATTCACGATAATACTTAATGTATTATGCAGCGCTGGTTTCGCCCAAGGACGCCCTTCTCGGGTGGCATACAACAATGCTCCCAAAGGAAGTCCTCCTAATGCCGCAATTACACCTGAAACCAATACCATGTATAAGGTTTCAAAGCTTGCTTCAGCTATCATTCCCCACATAACCTAACACCTCAGCTATTACTTTATGTTTTTTAAAAAATTCCATTGCTTTTTTAAGCACTGTTGCTTCATCACTTTCTAAAGTCAACACCATAGTGCCTACGGTATGTTGCTGAATCATTTCCATATGCGCTTCTAAAATATTCACTTGAATAGAAAATTCTCGCGTAATTTCTGCAATAATGGGTTGTGATGCAGAATCTTCAGCAAAAATTAATCGCAGCATAGGGAATTTATTTTTACTGGCTTTCTTTTGCAAACGGGACGTCCAATAATCCGGTAATTCTTCATGAAATGCCGCATGTACTAATTCTTTAGTGAGCTCATGTTGCGGCCTAGTGAAAATATCAACAATATTTCCTTTTTCTATAATATTCGCATCCGACATTACCACGACTTCATCGCAAAGACGCTTTATCACATCCATTTCATGAGTAATCAATAATATGGTTAAACCTAAATCTTTATTAATATCTTTCAACAAAGCTAATATAGATCGGGTAGTGGTTGGGTCTAATGCAGAAGTGGCTTCGTCACATAATAAAATTTCAGGATCGTTTGCCAAAGCACGTGCTATTGCTACCCGTTGTTTTTGGCCGCCACTTAATTGGGATGGATAAGCATCTTTACGATCGGTTAAACCTATTAGTTTTAATAAGTGATTTATTTTTATTTTTATCTTATTTTCAGCTATTTTATTTCCTGAGGCGTGGTTTAATCGCAATGGTAAAGCAATGTTTTCATAAACCGTATAAGCGGATAATAAATTAAAATGCTGAAATATCATTCCCATTTTCTGGCGAACTTTTCTTAATTCAGCATCGGGTAGTTGGGTAAGTTCTGTTTTCCCCATCCATACCGTTCCTTCAGAAGGACGCTCCAATAAATTAACGCATCGAATCAATGTACTTTTTCCGGCGCCGCTTTGCCCGATCACACCGCAAATTTTTCCAGCTGGCACGTGCAAATTAATATTTTGCAACGCAACTATAGGCTTATTAGCAATAAAATAGGTTTTACTGACATTTTCTAATCGGATCATAGTGCTATCTCTGGCTTATCCTTGTGGCAACAAGGTGGCTAAAATTAATGCTTTTATGGTATGCAAGCGATTTTCGGCTTGCAAAAACACTTTAGAATAATCACTGTAAAACACATCTTCAGTTACTTCTAAAGCAGTGATACCGTATTTTTCTTCCAGCATTTTACCTACTTTCGTTTCGGTATTATGCCAACTGGGCAAGCAATGCAAGAAAATCAGTTTAGGATTTTTCGCCGCTTCTATCATCGCCATATTCACTTGGTAAGGCATCAGTAATTTTATTCTGTCGGCCAATTGATCTTCCTCACCCATAGACGCCCATACATCAGTATAGACAACATCTGCGTTTTCCATGGCGTTGGCAATATCAGTGGTAGTGCTTATATTAGCATTCGATTTTGCTATATCATCTTTTAAGCTGGCCAATAATTCTGGAGCTGGCGCCAATTCTTCAGGCGCTAAAGCCACAAAAGTCATGCCCATTTTAGCAGCCCCAATCATCAATGTATGTGCCACATTATTACGCGCATCGCCCACATAGACTATTTTAGTTTCATTTAAAGGTTTGTGAGTGCTTTCTCGTATCGTTAATAAATCTGCCAATATTTGAGTAGGATGATATTCGTTGGTTAATCCATTCCATACAGGAACACCTGCATATTTGGCTAATGCTTCTACTGTGGATTGTTCGTGCCCTCGATATTGGATCCCATCATAAAAACGGCCCAATACACGAGCAGTATCTTGTACCGACTCTTTTTCGCCCATATGGCTATCGGTGAGGGTGGTGACAGAAGCCCCTTCATCAAAAGCGGCTACTTCAAAAGCACAGCGAGTACGAGTAGAAGGTTTTTCAAATAAAAGGACGATATTTTTTCCGCTTAAGCGCATGGGTCGATAATTTTGCTGTTTTTCCTTTTTCAGCCTGTCTGCTGTGCGCAGCAAATAGTCTATTTCGAGTGGGGATAATTCAAGCAAACTGAGCAAGCTTCGACCATGTAAATGCACCATAAAGCCTCATATACCTAATAATTAAATGGTAATAATGAAACGGCATAGCATAGCACATAACTTGCCTTTAGTAGGTTTTTTTGGTACATTCTTGGAAGACCAACTAGATCAGCAGGGGCCTATTTATGCAGTTTATCCTCAAGCTCATTGGCGGTATCATAGGGGGCATAATTGTTGGTTATTTTGCTCCAGACGCTATCATCCGCTTTTTCATTACATTTGAACATTTATTCAATGAATTCTTAGGGTTTATTATCCCTTTTATCATTTTCTTTTTTATTGCGAGCGGGATCACCAGCTTGCAGCGTAATTCAGGCCAGATTCTAGGGATTACCGTTGGAGCGGCTTATATTTCCACCGTATTGGCCGGTATATTTGCCTGTTTTGTGGCTGTTGAAGCCCTTTCTTTGATCGATACTACTGAGAAATTCATAGAGCCTGCTTCACAAACTTTAAAGCCTTATTTCAATATTGATATGCCACCTTTTACCGAGGTAACAGGCGCTTTAATTGCTGCCTTTTTATTCGGCATCGGTGCCAGCACTATGCGCAGCAAGTTAATTATCGACTTGTTAGGCGAAGGCAAAAACATCACCCAATGGGTGATCACTACCCTGATCCTACCTTTATTACCTTTTTATATTGCTTCCGTTTTCGTTAATTTAACCGCTCAGGGCACTATTGTTACCACCTTACAAGCCTTTGGTTTAATACTTTTACTGGCTGTGGCATTACATTGGGCGTGGCTGGCTTTTCTGTATGGTATGGCAGGGTTTGTGAGTGGAACCAACGGATTCACCGCACTGAAGAATATGTTATCAGCTTATATGACAGGCGTTGGCACCATGTCTAGCGTTGCTACTATTCCGGTGGCTTTAAAGCAAACCCGTAAAAATGGCGTGAGCGAAGCTATTACTAATTTTACCATTCCCTTATTTGCCAATATTCATTTAAGCGGTAGCACTATTACCATTACCACTTGCGTGGTGGCTGTAATGACATTAACCCATAGCGAGATGGTGCCTAGCGTTGGTCATTTGCTTCCTTTTATTATGATGCTAGGTTTAGTGATGGTAGCCGCTCCTGGCGTTCCCGGTGGTGCTGTGATGTCTGCTTTAGGCATTTTAACCAGCATGTTGGGCTTTACTGATTTATCCTTGGGTTTAATTATTGCACTGTATATTGCACAAGATAGTTTTGGTACAGCATGCAATGTAACCGGTGATGGGGCGTTAGCTATTATGATTGATAAGCTAGTGCATAAAAAAGCATTATTAGTGCCTGAACCAGAAAGCGAAGAAGAAAAAGCGCTAGTTAAAGATATTCCTTCTTAAGATAGCTAAATCCTGTAAACGAAAGAAGATATTTTCGTAGATGCGACCACAGAAAAATGTTTCTAGGGTGCGCGGCGATACTCTTAATGTAGTATTCATTACCCTCTTGATATCTTCCTGCAATATAAAGCGCTCGAAATAAAGATAAACATCGTCTGGAATAATATTGTGCTTTATATTTCATGAATTCTTGAGGTAATACGGCAGGATTAAAAACAGCATCAACAACATCTAAGCCTACTTCCGCATTTATATCAATTTGATTACGCATACTATTAGGATGTTTATAAACTTCTAAAACCAAATCTGAAATAGCATAACAATTAAATAAAGCTAAGGCTTGAGAAAAAACAGATACATCTTCTGCTATGCGCAGTTCTTCTACATAGGAAATTTTTTCAAACACTCGTTTATGAAATAGGCTAGCACCATTAGCAAAAGAACATTTTTTATTAATATAATTCACAAAATTTTGCATTCGATCGTTTGATAAAGACTTGATCGGATGTTTCCGTATTTTACCTGAAGAATCAATAGAAGTATGACCAGCAAAAACCACATCTACCGTTGGATGAGTTTGAATAAATTGACGAAAAGTTTTTAAAACCTCAGGTAATAATCGGTCATCGGCATCTAAAAATAGTAAGTAATCTCCTTTGGCTTCTCTGATGCCTGTATTTCTAGCAGCAGCAAGCCCTTTATTCTGTTGTTTAACATAATAAAGATTAGGGTGACTTTTAAGATGTTTTTCTACGACTTCATCGAGATTATCCGTTGACCCATCATTTATAATAATGAGTTCACTATTAGGATCATTTTGTTCCAAAAAAGATCCAATTGCCTTTTCAATAAAATGAGCATAATTGTAGGCAGGGATCACTACAGATATTTTCATAAAGTCCTTTTCGTGCACTGATTACTAGCTCACTTCTTCGGCTATTCTAGATTTAGTTGTGCCTGAAATCAACATACCATATCGTTCTAATTTTTTACGCAAGGTTCCACGGCTTAACCCTAACATACGTGCAGCAGAGGATTGATTATGTTTCACATGCGACATCACCACATGTAATAAGGGTTCTTCCACTTCAGCTAAAACCATATCATGCATTTGTTGGATATTAGCCCCTTTCATTTCTTCTAAATACTGTTTTACTGAATGAGTCACATTTTCCTTCAGTGAATATGTCTCATCTTGTTTAACTAATGGTTCTAGTAAATCATTTATATTCATATCGTTTCTCCTTTTTTATGCCGATGCTATTACTACATTCTGTAGTGGGGGTGGTTTCGGTGTTCCAAGGCTTTTTACTCTTACCTTGAGCTGCTTTGCCGCTGCGTGGTTAGTACGAAGCTCTTCTTTCCATTCCTCGAATTTTGTTTGTGCTTGTCCTAAATAAACATCCGTAAATTCTGATGTTTCAGTATTTCTCAATAATCCTGATGCGTGTAGATCTGCCTCTCCTTCTGTTAATACTTTTACAACGGTTTCATATCCCTGTGTTTCTGCCATGGATTGTATGCTTACATGTAATAAATAAGCAGCACAATCGGCTGATCCCGCATGTTCTAATCTATCAATTAAGGATCCTGCTACTTCTAAACCATTTTCCTTTCTATTTTCAAACATACCTGGAAGTGAATAAAGAGGCGATATTTTATTGTGTAATATTTTTCTTATATTTGGCCAGGCGGCTTTTATATAAGGCTCTGGTAAATTTTGGCTCGTTATAAAATTACGTAAATGCTCACAAAACCGTGAGCTGCCATTTTTATAGCCTAATAAACGTATTGTTTTACTAAATCCTTCGCCTTTTTCATGCGTACCTGAAACAACGGTTATAGTACTTTCTATTTTTTCGCGTATTCTTTCTTTAGCCACTTGGTCCGTACATTTTTCTTCTTTTTGTTCTTTTTCGATTGTTCTAATCTCAGACAAAAGAGCAAACTTAACTTTTTGTCGTAAGCGGCTATTAACAAACATATCCGTAGAAAAATAGACATCCAAAGATTTTTCCAGCTTGTCTGAAATCATTTTTTTAGGTTTTGAAATGAGTGAACTCGCCTCCAAATCACCTAATAAATTTTCTAATGCAAGCACCGTACGAGAAGCCCTTCTTAAAGATAAAATATTATAAGCAAGACTTTCAGTTTCGTGCTTCATTTTTATTTCAAACAATGCTTCTTCAATAGCATTTACCGCATCAGCAGTGCTTTCACTGGCATGAATTTTAGTATTTAACACTTCGAGTTGGTGCTGTCTATCTTTACCTACGCTTACCCATGAGCCTTTAACAACATTCTTATAATGCTTCTCTAAGCGCTCCAACATAATAAATCGCGTATCAGACTTATGATCTCTGACTAATATTTTTTTACCGATTAATGTACTTCTTGAATGTAGAATATGACTTCTCAATTTTTTTAATTGTTTTTTTTGTTTTGTAGAAGAAGATAAATTCTGATCGGCTTTTTCAATAAAGCTTCTCCAAAAAAGCGAAACACCTGTTTTCAACTCGACTATAGCGGCCTCTAAGTTTGCATCATCTTTAGAATCCGTTTTAAAATCATTAAAAACCCTCCTTAATTCTAATATATTCTCTTTTAAAGAGCGTCCAATATCTTCAGGAAAATTGATATTGGCTATTCTTTCAATTTCTTTTACATTATCTTTTATGATTTCTGTGGCTTCAGCTATTTTTTCTTCTCTAAAAAGAGTTAGTTGAATCTTAATATGATCGACTTCTTCTTTATATTTTTTCAATGCCTCACTAGGAACTGCTTTAATGAGTAATTTTTTTCTTACTAAGCTATCTTTTAATTCATCCATTACTTTTTCAAAATCTAATACTGTATGAGATCCGTAAAGTAACTCTGTCATGCGTTTTCCAGGAGAAGGCATTCCAGGCAGTGGCTGTGATGTAATCCATGCTTTTATTTCTGAAAAACAATTCTCTATATCTTCTAAGGTACCACTTTTATGAATTTTATTCTTAAAAATTAAAAGCTGCTGTGAAAACTGGGTGTCTCCATATTTTTTAAAATATGTATCATATAAATTTGCTACTTCTGTATGAATGGCCAATATAGACTGACTATGATCTTTCCCAGGTAAATCGCCATTAACACGCAATTCTTGGCTCTTCTGAGTTAATAAAAGAGAGAATTTATTTTTAGTTATTTTTGCTAAAGTTTCTTGCTTAGCGATAGTGCCTATTAATGCTGCAATTGCATCATTTAACTCTTCTATGCTTTCAGTTTTTTGAAGCGAACTAATGAAAAGTGTTTGGTTAGCGCTTAATTCCGGTATATGACCCGTAAGTGTATTATAGTGCTTATATACATTCTCAAACGCAGATATTATTTGTATTTTTTGGGCTTTAAATGCTATTAATTCTTTTTCTAGCTCCTTCTCAAAGTTTGCTAACTTAGCTAATAATTCAGAGGGATCGATTCTTTGTGGAGTGGGAGCTGTATTTTGTTCAGCCCTTTTATATGTAGTAGCGGTAACCATAGTGTGTTATCTCAAATATCAAATTACGGTATGTGGCGCACGGATTTTTTAACACCTCCTAACTTCTGTATAAAAAATGTGCATACTCAAAGTGTATTCTGCTACCTTCTGTTTGTCAATAATTTGTACAACTCAGTACGCAATATTATCAAGTTGACTTAGTGGTTTGCGTACTCAGAGCATTTTTCTTATAATACTGCATGAACACAAAATCTCCCGTTTCTCTCACCTTAGTTTCTTTGGCATTGGCCGAAGATATTGGCTCCGGCGATATCAATGCCGAATTAATACCCGCCAGTAAAACGGCTAAAGCAACTATCATTACTCGTGAAGCCGGTATTTTATGTGGCCAACCCTGGGTAGAAGCGATATTCCTGATACTCGATCCCGAAATGAAAATTCACTGGCATGTTAAAGAAGGTGATTTTATACAGCCAGATGATCTCATTTGTGATCTTCAAGGTTCAGCTCGTGCATTGCTCACAGGAGAGCGCACAGCACTAAATTTTTTGCAAACGTTGTCTGGCACAGCTACCACCACACATCAGTATGTAGAGCAATTAGCAGGCTCTCACACACAACTTTTAGATACCCGTAAAACCCTGCCCGGTTGGCGAGAAGCGCAAAAGTATGCGGTACGTATCGGTGGTGGGCATAATCATAGAATGGGGCTTTATGATGCTTTTTTAATTAAAGAAAACCATATTTTAGCCTGCGGCTCTATTACTGACGCGGTAAAAAAAGCGAAAGAAATAGCGCTGGATAAAAAACTCGAAGTAGAAGTTGAAAACCTTGCAGAATTAGAAGAAGCCTTGAATGCCGGTGTCACTTTATTACTATGCGATAATTTTTCACTTAATCAGTTAAAAGAAGCCGTAAAAATAAACGGCGGACGCGCTAAATTAGAAGCTTCGGGTAATATTACGTTAGATAATATGAAAGCAGTGGCATCAACAGGCGTGGATTATATTTCGTTAGGCTCGCTCACCAAACATGTGCGAGCCTTAGATTTGTCTATGCGGTTCGAGTAGTTCTAAAAGTGATAAGCCAAATTCACAGTGCCTGTTATGGCAAACATATCGTCTGCATGCATAAAGTCACTATCAGCTCCCGTTACAGGATTTTCTTCTCTAATTTCTACGGTACCTAAGAATACATAATTGACTTGCGCGGCAGCAGACCAATTTTCAGAAATAGCATACTGAAGACCTACACCTGCATTCCAAGCAAAATTACCTTTATTATACGTATGGGCAGGATACTTAACATCGTCAATGGTTAATTCAAGTTTTGCACCATTCACACTATAACCTACCCCACCAGTAATGTAAGGTGCAAGTTGATCATTCACCCAAAAATCAGCATACACATTAAACATAAATGTATTGGCATTGATTCTAACTTCAGCAGGAGTGGTAGCATTGGCTACTTCTGCAAAAGGAATTAAATTATCCCAATCGTATTTAGCTTGACCAATATAATTGTAAGCCACTTCCATACGAACAGGGAGTGTTGCAAATCCGTAACCAATAGCAGCTAAGCCAACGCCTGCGCCAGCATAATCTCTATCAGGATCGTTAATGTTTCTGTAAAGCGAGCCTGGATCGGGTTTCCAATCACTCACTTGTTGGTAAGCGCCACCGCCACCGATAGCAATGTAAAAATTATTCTCGTCTTTTTGGATAATCGACTGTTTGAAGTAAGGCTGCTCGTAATAGTAATCGTCGTAATCAGACGCAACAGCCAAAACAGGAAGTAAGAGAAGTGCTGTAAAAGAATGCTTAACCAGTTGGTTTCCTTTATTAGCTTGATAACGTATTAACATTCTGCTGCCTCCCTTCGCATTAGTGTTTAGATCATAGAACAATTGTAGGTGAATAACAATCCTATTTTAGGCTTAAAAAACATAATATTTGTTTGCTGGCAAAAAAAGAGGTAAAGTCTACTTTAAGTAAAGCAGACTGAGCAGTAACTTAACTATGAAAAAAATTTGTTCAATATTCAGCCTATTGATGAGCGTTATGCTTTGCACACCTCTTTTTGCTCAAAATAGCTTACGAGTAGTCAGCAGTATTCCTCCTCTTAATGCATTGGCAGCAGGCATTTTATCGGGAGAAGCAGAGCCTACCATTTTGGTACCGCCAGAAGCCTCTCATCATCATTATGTATTAAGGCCTTCCGATATGCGCGCGCTATCTCAAGCCGATATTGTTATTTGGATAGGCACTAGCCTAGAAGTTTTTTTAGAAAAACCATTAGTGCAACTATCGGAAAAAACGTTAACTATTGAGATACAAACGCTTCCTGGCTTAACACTATATCCTGTACGCCATAATCAAAACTGGAAACAAGATGAAAACCACCATGTACATGGCGGCATTGATCCACACTTATGGTTAGATCCTGACAACGCTATTATTATAGTTAAAGCATTAACACTCACTTTTAGCCAAAGAGATCCTTCTCATGCTGCTGTGTATCAAAAAAATTCGGAAGAAATGATTAAAAAAATACAAGCGGTAGATGCTGAAAATAAAATTAAAATAGCTCCCATAAAAGATAAACCCTTTTTAGTATTTCACGATGGTTATCAATATTTTGAAAAACATTACGGCTTAAATGCAGTGGGTTCTATTTCTATCAATACGGATTTACCGCCCAGTGCTCAGCATTTACATGAATTAACTCAAAAAATTGAAAAAGAAAATATTAGCTGTGTTTTTACAGAGCCAGGTATATCCCCAGCGCTAGTTAATACGCTAGCCAGAGATACCGATATTCATGTAGGAGAATTAGATACCATGGGTAAAGGGAATCAATTTACGGATTATCTACACTTATTAACATTCGACGCTCATTCTTTACGAAAGTGTTTATCTTAATTATTGACCTGTTAATAAAGCTAAAAATATCACACCGCCCACCCAATTATTATGTAAAAAAGCAGAAAAACAGGCTTCTGGTTTTCGGTTACGAATTAACCACCATTCATAAATAAAAAGTCCTAATACAATAATCAATCCACTATAAAAATAAATATTTAAATCTAACTGACGAGCAATAAAAATCCAACCCAATAAAAATAATAATTGCATGGACGCAATGCCTACTTTATCCATATCCGCTAGCAAAATAGCCGTAGATTTTACACCTGCTTTAATATCATCAGCGCGATCAGCCATGGCATATAAAGTATCATAGGCTAATGTCCACAATAATGTGGTGGCTAATAATAACCAAGCCATAGGAGGCAATGTATCTGTTACTGCAGTAAAGACCATTAAAATTCCCCAATTAAATACAATACCCAACACTACTTGTGGATAATAGGTAATGCGTTTCATTAATGGATAAAAAATAGTACCCGCTAATCCTGCTACGCCTAGCAATATTGTATTCAAGTTTAACATGATGATTAAACCCGCAGCGATTGTTAATAATACGGCCAATGCGCCTAGCGCTTCTGGAACCGTAAGTACTCCAGCGGCTAATGGCCTCATTTGAGTGCGTTTCACTTTTTTATCAAGCTCTCTATCCCAAATATCATTAATCACACACCCTGCTGCGCGCATGACTATTACGCCTGTAACAAAAATAAAAATAAATTTGAGTGGAGGTGAACCCTCTCCCGCTATCCATAATGCCCATAAAATAGGCCACAATAATAAACCAATACCAATAGGTTTATGAAAACGCATTAACTCAAAATAGGCCATCCATTTTTTTGGAATTTTTTTCACAATGATTTCCTTGTTATTTCACCCATGATAGGAAAGAACACTTCATTTAACAATAAACTCTTTTCGTTTACTTGTAATAACGATCGACGTCCCCATAATGGCTCCCCCCATTCTATTTCATTTTCTGCAAGTTGATATAAATCATGTTTGGGTGATAAAGATGCATATTCTAATTTATTTCGATTTCCATTTAATTTTGCAAAAATCAAATCGCCTAATGAATGATTACCCAGATTTTTCAACGAATCCAAATGTTCTAAAGTGCTGTGAGGAATGCAGGTACGGGCGGCCATCCAAGGTATATTATTAACCGTAATCACTACATCTCTGTGCCATAATGATTCTGTATCGGGAACATTTAATAGAGCATACTCACTAGGCAAACCTCTATTCCAATATTCAGCTAACACTTTTATTTGCACGTCTCCATATTGTCGCATTCGTTGTGTCAACGACTTTTCTTCTAAAAGCCATGACCTTAATGAAGGTGAAATTGTAGTGGGTAATGGCATCCAAATAGGTTCTAGTAATTCGGTTGAGTTGTAGTGCATAATAGACAAAATAATGGAAATAAAGCTTATTAAAGCATTTATTCCGCTTACGATCAATTTGGAAATTACGTTAGAGGGTATATGACCTTAACTGAACTGCGCTATATTATTGCGGTTGCTCGTGAACGCCATTTTGGTAAAGCGGCTGATGCTTGCCATGTGAGCCAGCCTACCCTTAGCGTTGCGGTTAAAAAACTAGAAGAATCCTTAGGTGTTGAATTGTTTGAACGCCACAAGCAGGATGTTCGATTAACCCCTGCAGGCTCTAAAATAGTAGAGCAAGCACAGCGCGTATTAGATGAAGTGGATATTATTAATCAACTCGCACGTCTTGGGCAAGACGAACTCAGCGGGGTATTAAAAATAGGCGCTATTTATACAATAGGTCCTTATTTATTTCCACACCTGATCCCCAAACTACATCAACTAGCGCCTAATATGCCTTTAGTGGTGGAAGAAAATTTTACGTCTGTGTTGAAAGAACGTTTAATGAACGGACAACTGGATGTCATTATTATTTCGCTTCCATTTAGTGGAAGCAATATGATGACAGAAGTCGTTTATGATGAAGAATTTTTACTGCTGCTTCCTAAAGATCATAAACTAGCGTCTCAAACCACTATTTCAGCTGATGCATTAATCAATGAAAATATTATGCTATTAGGAGAAGGACATTGTTTTAGAGAGCAAGTGGTTTCTGCGTGTCCTGGTTGCGTGCAACCGCCTAGTGATAACACGTCTGATATTGTTGAAGGCAGCTCTTTAGAAACTATTCGACATATGGTGGCAACAGGCATGGGCATTACGGTATTACCCGAACTCGCGAGTAAACAGCCTTATTCAGATTTAGTGATCACTCGGCCGTTTTCAGCACCTGCACCTACAAGACAAGTAGCACTGGCTTGGCGTAAAAGTTTTCCGCGCCCTAAAGTCATTGAGTTAATAGCCAAAGCCATCAAATCCTCTCACCATCATTAAGCCGCTAAGCGAACATGGGTATCAATAACATCCCAGGGTACATTGAGTAAGCCTTTTTCTGTACGCTCTATAAGTCCTACTTCAATAAGTATTTGGGTATCTGTATGTACGTTTTTATAATCTCTTTCTAAATCTTGTGCTAATGCACGTACACTTAAGGGTCCTTTTTTACGTAAATATTTAAGTAACTCTAACCGTCTAGGAGTTAGCACAGAACACAAGGTATCAAAATCATAAAAGCCTAAATGTATTTCCTCTTTATTTGAAGAGGTCTTTTCTGCTTTATGCCACGCTTTCACAAAACGGCGATAACCTTGTTGTGGGCTTTCTACATCAACACAAATATGCTTTTTACTCATTTGATTTCGCCTCTCAATATATCTATGTCTTTACTAAAATCTTGTATTAACTTATCAACGGAAACAAACTGATAATGTTCCTCTCTATTTTTGTAATGACGATGATCGCTTTTTCCTCGCTCATTGTCATACCGCACTAAACATTGGCCGGCATAGCCATAGAATAAACGATACTTAACACCATGAGGACGCTCCTTGTCTGGCCTAGGTAAACGCCAAACCAGCATCTCCCGGATAGCATTATCAGGATAAATATACTTATCTTTGAGTAGTAGTATAGCAGACATATTTTACAAATACCATATGGTGTTAATTGAATATCAGAGGAAGCATCAAAGAACTAAAAACCCATCATTTTTCGATGATGTGTACAGTCTAACAAGAGGCTTTGAAACTGATAATAGGATTTTGTCCGAGATTAGTGGAGAGATTTATAGATTTATGTGAAAGCCCATTCCTACAAAATGGGCATTAACGCTACCTGATTAGTTTAGGAGACGGAGCAAAGTTCTTGGGTAGGGGTTCTTTGATTTTGAGGTGGTGGAGCGGCAACAAGTGCTTGGTTTCTTAAAACTTTGGATATGGCTTCTAACATAATATTTTGTTGTGGAAACGCATCAAGTTCAGCTCTTGTTCCCGTAACACTACTCAATTTATTATAAAGCTGCTGTAAAGTAGAAATACCATCAAGATCTTTTAATTGTTCTGCAATACCTTCAGAAGCAAAAGAAAGTTGTCTTTGTATTAAAATTTTCATTCCATCACCAAAATCATTTTTATCCGGCCCATAGGCCAACCAAATATGATTTATTCTATTCTTGAGGTCGGATAGACGTTTTTGCTGAATACCTTCTCTTGATTCTTTTTCTTTAACGTCTCTTTCTGTTCTCACACGTTTATTAAGAAACTCGGTGACTAATCTAGTGAACATAGAAGATACTGTATTGGCTGGGCCAAAATTAATTTCATAAAAATCAACTCTATTATCAGATGCCCATGTATTCGCTTCATTAGTTTCTGGCGCCTTGCCTGCTTGTCCATTTCCAGGACACTCTACTAGACCGATGGTGTAGGGTCTGTTTGGATTTTTCAACAAATCATTCACCCAACTTTTAGCGAGGCTATAGGATTGAGCAACTTCCATATCATAACAAACCAATATAACATCAGGCTGACTGTATCTAGCATCTGAAAATAAATCGACTGAAGGGTTAAACGTTTGGCGATTACCGGCAATACAATAAATGGTACCATCAACACGATAGCTTTGATTATTCCAATCAAATTTCATTAGATCTCTTACTGGGGGTGCTGCAATGTACTGTTGGTTAACATAATACCATGCAATTTGTTTAGCAAAATTTCCTTCTTTCCCAGTGGCTGCAATATTTACGATCAAGATCCTCATTTTATAAAGCACAATTTTTCTCCACTTTAAGCTTGGCTATATTGTTCGTTGTCTTGCAGCCAACGTTGAATCAAGGGTTCTACTTTTTCTGGATGTTCTTGCAACATTCTTTTGGCAAGAGATTGTACGGTGGGCAATAATTCTTTATCACGTAATAAATCAGCCACTCGCAAACGTGCTAATCCGGTTTGTTTAGTACCTAATACCTCACCTGGACCACGCAAAGCTAAATCCCGCTCAGCAATAATAAAGCCATCATGTGTTTTACGCAATACATCTAAACGTTCACGCGCCATATAAGATAATGGGGGTTGATAAAGTAAAACACAGTGACTTTGCGTACTTCCACGTCCAACACGACCACGTAACTGATGTAATTGTGCTAATCCTAAACGCTCAGAATTCTCAATAATCATCAAACTAGCATTAGCCACGTGCACTCCTACCTCAATAACGGTAGTAGCCACTAATAAATGAATATCACCTTTTTTAAAATCAGCCATCACACTTAATTTTTCTGATGCACTTAATCGGCCATGAATTAATCCTACTCGCAACTCAGGCAATGCTTCTTTTAATTGCTCCGCCGTCTTTTCTGCGGCTTGGCAGGTTAATTGCTCTGATTCTTCAATTAAAGTACATACCCAATACACTTGCTGCCCTTCTTGGCATGCGTGTCTTACACGCTGAATAATTTCTTCTCTTCTTGCATCAGCTAAAGCAATAGTCATAATCGGTTGGCGCCCTGGAGGCATTTCATCAATCACAGAGCAATCTAAATGTGCATACACACTCATGGCTAATGTGCGTGGAATAGGTGTTGCGGTCATAATTAATTGATGCGGTCTAAAATCATTAATCGATCCTTTTTCGGTTAATGCCAATCGCTGATCTACGCCAAAGCGATGTTGCTCATCAATAATCACCAAACCCAACTTTGAAAAACTGACAGCTTCTTGCACTAAAGCATGTGTACCAATAACAATATGTGCATGGCCTTCTGATAATGCCGCTTGTGCTTCTCGCTTATCTTTTGCGCCTAATTTTCCTGATAAAAAATGCACATTAATATTAAAAGGCGAAAACCATTTTTGAAACTGCTGATAATGTTGCTCTGCTAAAATTTCAGTGGGTGCCATTAAAGCCACTTGATAGCCATTACTCACGGCTTGCATCGCGGCTAATCCTGCTACTACGGTTTTTCCTGAGCCTACATCTCCTTGCACTAATCTGAGCATAGGCTGATTTTTGTTTAAATCCTTTTGAATATCGGCCCATACACGTTGCTGCGCATTAGTTAAAGAAAAAGGTAATTGCTGAATAAATGCTGATAAAGATTCTTTTCCCTTATTAAAAACAGGAGCCGTTTGGTCTTTTACTTTAGTTCGTAACCGCTGCATACTTAATTGGTAAGCTAATAATTCTTCTAAGATTAAACGAATTTGCGCAGGATGCCGCCCTTCTTCTAATATCTCTAATGAAGTATCAGGTGGGGGAAAATGCAAAAATTCAATCGCTTCTTTTAGCGAAGGTAATTGCATCTCTTTTCGAATATCTAAGGGTAGATATTCGGTAATTTCTTTTCCACTTCTTAATAAAGTAAATACTTTTTCGGCCAGTTGTCGTAACTGTCGTTGAGTAATACCTTCTGTGGTGGAATACACAGGCGTAAAATGTTCTTCTACTATTACAGGTGCTTCAGGCAATAATAGTTGATACTCAGGATGAATAAGTTGTAAACCGGCTTTGTTAAAGCGTACTTCTCCAAAGCAGCGAACCCGTGGATTTTGACTAAACTGCTCTACTTGCGAAGCATTAAAATTAAAAAAACGTAACGTTAGCACACCGCTACCATCACGCATAGTGCAAACCAAGCTACGCTTTCGTCCAAACTGTATTTGATGTTTTACTACTTGACCTTCAATGACGGCATGTTCGCCGGGCTTTAAAAAAGCCATCGGCGTTATCCGTGTTCGATCTTGATAACGATAAGGCAAATGAAATAGCACATCTTGTGCGGTATGCAATCCAATTTTAGAAAGCTTTTGAGCGACTTGCGGGCCAATACCCTTAAAATATTGAAGCGATACAGTTGCTAGATCGGTGCGATCTATCTTTTTTATTTCAGCCACTTTAGTTTCAACTACCATAACAGACATTTACATTTCACCTTGAAAACGGCGGATCACTCTGGCAGGTTTTCCATCTTCTACATTTAAAATACTATATTGTACCCACGTTCTTCTAGTATCACTAATGACCATACGTAATAAAAAATATTGACTGCTGATATCTAATAATGAAAGAGCATTATTTACCTCTTTATCGGGTATTCTCAATCGCTCCACTTGAAGATTGATAGCATCTTTCGTTACGTAGGGGCGAGCTGATAATAAAGTTTGAGCCTGTGCTGGTTCAATATCTAATATGGCGCTTAATACCGCATCAGAAGTGGTATTAATATTTACGGTAGTAGAGCTGCTTACAGGTTCATTTACTTTAGTAGGGATCGCCGTTACATATGGTTCTAATTGTTTATAAGCTTCATTGGTCATTCCATTAATTAAACGTAATTCACTAATACTGGTTAAGGGCAAATGTGATACTTGATACGGCAACTCGGAGTAGGCTGCGTCCCAGTCATTCGTATCTACGCCTATAGGTTTAGGTAATACCCAATAAAGTATGGCTTCTGTTAATGATTGAGCTTCTGCTTGGTTTAATAAAGCCGTGTTTTCTAATAATCTTTCAAATGCCCAAGCGGGAGAATATAAATTATCGTCTGTTAAAAATTCTGAAGGAATAATAGGCGTTTTTTCTTCTTCAGATTCTTGTAACGGTGTTTCTTGTGCACCTTGAACTTCCTTATTGTCAGTTTGTTCACCGGTCTCTTCTTCTGCTGCTGCTTCTGCCATAGCGGGTGAAAATATGACTATATCATTTATATTAAAAAAACTTTGTAAATCGCTAAGATTAGCTTGAATAAGAAGACCTTCACGCTCTACATTTTGCAAAGGCTCGGTCCATTTTTGATCCAGTGAAATATATTCTTCTTCTGCATTCATTTGAGTAAATATTTCATTTAATTTTTCCATAGCCCATAATTCTACCCATGTTGACTGAGCTAAAATTTTATCGTTTTGAAAAATACTTTCCGTACGACGAATTTCAATGTTTTGACGCCATATCATACCAGTAGCCAATACGGTAACAATGCTTACCAACAATAAAGCGCTGATTAATGCGCTGCCTTTTTGTTTTTTATAATCTTTTTTATTAAGCAGGGGCATTGGGATCCTCGTTTACTCGAAATATCCATTTCACCACTCCATAATGAGGATGCATAAATTTTATTTCTACCGCAGCGGGTAAATTATCTCTTCTAGATAAATTATTGAGCCAACTCGCCATTAAAGGAACAGGGGTAACCCATTGCTCTGATGATTGGCCATATTTATCGTAATAAAAAAATTCTAATTCACTAATATCTGGCAATATGGTACGGAAAAACGGTGTGCTGGTGGCAGTGCGATCTAAAGCAGTCCATTCATAACGAATAAGTTTTTTTCCATCGTAGGCATAAGTAATTCGTTGCATAGTACTACGGCCAAGTAATTCTTGCGGGTTAGGTACTCCACCACGTGTAAACTCTAATATTGATTCTCCTGCTAAAGGTATATCAACAACTAAAGGTTCCCCTAAACCATGTATACCCAACCAACCGGATCGCCATTCATTTTTGCTATCAAGAATGGGTCGGTTGATAGCTTGAGAAACATCTCGTTGTAGCAGCACGTAAGCCACTTGTAGCTCAGCCAACTGATCGGTCACTTGTATTTGTCGGCGATCGGTTAGCACCACTGCTTGTAGTCCGCTTACAGCGATAGTAGCCACAATAGCCAAGATCAAAAGTGCGACTAACACTTCGATTAGCGTAAAACCAGAAAATCGTGGGGGATTCTGCATTCCGTGCATAATAGCTCTATAATAGATGTGAGATTATCATCATAGTGGATCTTACGCCGTAGGCAAAGCCTTTATCTTTACATGTTGACATGTTTGGTAGCTGACCCTTACAATAATTCTCGAATCAAGTTTTTATTAGAGTGGTAATGATTCATGAAAAGATATCTAGATCGATTAGAAAAGCCAGCATCTCCCGTTCCTGGCTACAGCAATAGAACAAAACCTGGTTTAACTTTTACTCCCTCTATATCTTCCATCCCCGTGGCCAGTAAAACAGAATTGCTTTTAGACCCACTACAAATTGAAATCAAGATATTGCCTTTATATGCTAGAGACGATTTTATAGCTAATTTCGACTATCCGGAAAATTCAGGGAAAAATCCTGAGGAGGCATTTAATGATCTGTTTGCACAAACATCCAAACAATTCGAAGAGATACGTCGCTTATCCCTAGAGGCTATGAAACAAGGAAAAAACCTTACACTAAAACCGGAAGATTACCTAAATAATGTTGCACAATTATCACGATTAATTGAAAAATTACTACCAATTAATGCTGAAAAATGCCAAATATTCGAAGATTTAATTAATAAATTGCTAAAGGAAATGGAAAACATTTTTACTAAAAACTCTCCTCCTCCTAGTCCAGAGAGCAGTTCTCTTCATAGACGAACTAGCAGTGGTGCACGCTCTTCTTTAAGCGAAGCGGTCAGTGCTTCTTATTTTGATTTGCATGCACTCGTAGAAGGAAATGATCCAGATCAAAATAATGCAGATCAAGATAATGCAAAAGCATCTGCTGAACTACCCCCCGCTCAGAATAATCTGACACCTGCATAAAACACTATATAGTGTGTAAAAAAATTCAAAATATACCTAACTTTCGCTTGACTCCACTTCACTGAGTTTGTAAGCTATCTCCCACGACAAGTAAGCGTATGCTTACATTTTTTAAAGGAGTGCCAATATGTTGTTGAGAAGAAGATTTTTATCCACTACAGAATCAAACCAAAACTTACCTAAGTCTAAAAAACTCAAAAAAGAGACTGAAATAGATACTAAAAAAACAGCACTAAACGAGACAACAAGAAAAGACGCGTCTCCTACCAAGCCTGTTATACTCACGCCTCCTCGTACTTCAGAAGAAAGTGATACTGGTTCAGAAAGCGATGCTTCAGAAGGAAGAACCCGTTTAGAAGAATGGTTACGTAAAGAGGAATTTAACGATCCGAGAAGGTTCAATCATAACACTGCTGGCAGTGAGTACCAGCTACTGGATTATGCTGATGCCTCTATCAACGAGAAATCACACCTTTCTTTACCCTATTTATTTGCCTCTTCACCCTATGGGTCTGATGATTCAGATTCTGAGACAGATGAGAATAGGCACCCTAATCGATCTTTATCAAGCAAGCCAGCACTTCCAGTGGCTAAAAGCGGCTCTACCCCTCATTAAAATAATCCCAAAAGCCAGGAAAAAATCCTGGCTTTCTTCTTGTTTCCCCCTAAAAAGACTATATTTAGATACAGTTATTTAGCTTCGAGAGCAGCCAAAACCGACACATTAGTTTACTTTCCAACTATTACATTGTAAGATATTGCTTACATCAACAATGGTCAATATCTTACATTTATGGGAAATCAGTACCTTTCAGCCCTAGCATCTGTTTTCGAAGACTTACAATCAGTACCTGTTGGCCGCTTGTATGTGGATTATATAAAAAAAACGCATGACACTGCCGTCGCCGAATCTTCTAAAGTCGGAGAAGAAATAAGAAACACCGTTAGCGCCGCCAAACAAGACAATAACCTAACTCCAAGTGAGTTACATAAAGTCCGTGCTGATGCAATGAATAGGTTTATGGAAGCGGAGCGTAAATTTAAAACTACGTTAGCACAAATTGATCACCAAAATCAGGCTCTTATCCAAGATCCTACCGATACTGAACCAGAGCATGATTCTACTTTCCCTATATATACTACCAATGTGGCAGGCACCAAATTGCTGCAAACCGTAGCTATGCGTTTGAAAACTATTCAAAATTGTATAGAAGATCAAATTTTGCCGGATCCTACCCTGGCTAACACATTTTCCATTCCATCTACTGATGGAACATCAAGCACTGATACGCCATTAAGAACTTTTATCAACCATCTATTTGTTTCCTACCATGCTGCTATGAAAATGGTAGAAACCGAAGAAGTGGTGAATTTTGTAAAAGAATGCCAAGACAAAATTGTCGATATTTTAGAAAGAAAAGTAAAAGGCCAGGATGTTGAGCTACAGAATTCTGAAGTAAACGAAGAAGCTGATGATTCAGAGAACTTAACACCTTCTGATATGCTCGCGCTTCCTTTTTTCAAACCATTAAAAACTAAACGTTTTAGCCCATCCGTTATTAATTCTATTAGTAATGATGATGCTGCAAGTATGAAATTAAAAGGGACACCTGCTAAACAAGAAAGAATAGCATTAAACCCTAACTATACTGCAGCTAACAAAGAAATGTCACATTACAGAATAGATACTATTAAGAAATATCAATTACCTGTATTTAATTTTTTAAAAGCCTTACAAAATGAACCAGTTTTTACCACTTATAAAATTGCCAAAGAAAAACAAGTATTAAGAAAACGATTAAAAAGTAGTGAAAAAGACATTATTCACATGGTTAGCACTCTTCTTAATTATATAAAATCTCTTAATTATTTTATTTCTAAAATATTTTACGTTGCCAATTCTTACAAGGAATCTCTTGAAAAATTTAAATTTCTATTAAACCAAATATCTGCTGTTATAAAATCCATATCAAAAAGACAACCTTCATTTATTGATTCAACAAAAAGTAGTTTTTCAAGACTTGAAAATAGTTTAGAAGCACTAAACTATTACATTATGTTATCTGTTGCTGAAGGAACTTTAAAACATTCAGAAATAGGTGATGTCGAAAAGAAAAAATCTATTGCTTTAGAAATTGATTCTGTCTGTCAAGATATTTCAACTCTTATTTATAATAAAATCGATATGGATAATTTTGATCTTTTAACACAAATTCATGACAACCTAAGTTCAATAGCCACTTCTCTGGCTTTTTTACCAGACAAAGATTCTAAATTTGCTTTAACTATAGTAAAAAAACTTAGAAAAGAGATGTTTAACGAAGACACCGTTGAAGTTACTTATACACTGAGTGTTTCTCCTCCTGAGGAATTAGCAGTACCTCCTCAAGATTCTGGCTGTGTTACTAGCCCTGAATCAGTATCAGAAGCACCTTCACCTATACCAGTTAGTCCTGAACACGCTGATGAACCCAACAATTCAGCTGTTGTTCTTAAGCATCCTAAACCCATGAGAGCCGAAAAACATGGGCAAACTGCTAGAGCGGATACACCCAATAGACCTGCTACGCCTACTCAACACCTTACAGCCACAGCGCCTGCATAATATTTTATGAAGTACCACCACCCCAATTTAAGCAGAGTCGTGAGTGATGGAGATTTAGGAAGCTCGTATACCTACAAGGGAATAAGTTCTAGCACGGGTGATCTACGACTAGAATCAGCCTTACGCCCATCCAGTCGAGTCAGTACCCCTGTTACTGTCACAGAAAACGCTAGGTATTCATTGAATGTACGCATTGATCTACTAATCAAACAAATCAAAGCCTTAGAAACCAATGAAAATACGCAATATATTGCTGAACTTTTAGAGTGTTTAACCTATTATTTAGATGAGCTAAAAAACCATCCTGGTAATAGTGCTAAAACAGCAGAATTAATAGATCAAAACTTACGCTTTTTAGTAGCACAAATTCATGAGCTTGGTGAAAACATCAATAAAGATTTATTTGAGTTTATTTTATATCAATTTGAAAGAATTTCTGAAAAAACAAATAAGCTACTAGATGGCTCATCGACTGACACTTCACCTTATTCTAGTCAATCTAGTTTATCTGGATCAGATTTGAGTATTGATATTTCTCGTGCCCCTTCGCCCCAACCAGACATGGCACCAACACCTGCCATAGAAGTTTATACTAACTATTGCAATCCTATGTAAGCTTTATAAGCTTTCGACTGACCAATAATCCACTAGCGTGGTTAAAGGCGGGTTTTTATCATCTTTCTTTTCTGTTGAACGCACTTCTAAGGTAATTTGTAAAATTTGTGGATCACTCGTAGGATTACTCACGGCTTCCCAATACCAGGTTCTGCCCGCTTCTTCACTGCTCGCTACCCAGCGTCCTGCTACCGGTGATATTCCATCAATTTTCAGTTTCATGGCAATCAAGGCATTGTGTCCTACCCATTCGGCAATGGTTCTTTCTTGAATTCTAAATAAAGTGCGTGTGGTGGCTTCAGTAGTGCGAATTGCTGCCATCATCGCTATTCCAATAATGCTGAGCGCAAGCAATACCTCTATTAGGGTAAATCCATTATTGTGGTTCATGCAACACCACCTCTCCATCATTTTTTATTTCTATGGTATCAGTTACATCAGGCGTGCTCACACTAATCACGGCTTGCGTAGCCGTGCCTGATGATGAAAATAATAATTGAGGAATACTGATAGCATTAGAAGCGCGCGGTAATGATTGGCCTCTTCGTTCTACTTGCAGGCTTAATACAATGGATGAAGGAAGCGTGTGCTCTTTGAATGCTACATCATTGGGTACACGGGTCCACTGATGCGTAGACATATTATATTGCCATACGTCATAGCCACCTTCCCATAAGCCTACGCCTAATTCCATTTGCTCAATCATAGCGGTTTGGGCGGCTAATTGAAGAATGCGCTGCAGTTGCTGTGCTTCTTGTGTCACTACGCGACCACTTCGAGTAGTGCTCACGGTTAGTGTTGTCATCATGGCGATTAAGCCGATAATAAATACGACAACGAGTAACTCTATTAAAGTGAAGCCGTTATTAGTTCTTAACATTTTATTTTTATAACCCCTCACCCGCTGCTACGCAGCGACCTCTCCCACAAGGGGAGAGGTGAAAAAACTTATTCCCAGTTACCAATATTTCCTTCACCTTCACGGCCTTCAGCACCTAATGAATACACATCAATTAATCCATGTGTACCCGGATTACGATATTCATAAGCACGACCCCAAGGATCTTGAGGAAGAGAGCGTAAATAACCTTCAGGATTCCAATGACGAGGAATAGGCTCAGTGATAGGCTTTTGAGTTAATGCCGCTAAACCTTGCTCTTGTGCAGGATAAAATCCGTTGTCTAAACGATATAAATCTAACGCTTGAACAATAGTCGACACATCTTGTTTCGCTCTTACCATACGCGCTTCATCAGGGCGGCTAATAATAGAAGGCACCACCACCATCGCTAAAATACCAATAATGACCACCACCACCATGATTTCTATTAAGGTAAATCCGGTCATTTGTGCTAAACGTTTACGTTTTTCAGCATAATTAAATGTCATAATATTTTCCTTTTTTATTTAAATACCCACACCTTGCGTTAACGAGAAAATAGGCATCAGTACTGCTAATACAATTAACAATACCACTCCGCCCATCACTAAAATAATAATTGGTTCTAATAAGCTTAAAACACTTCCAATTAACGTGTCTACTTCTTTATCCTGAATACTCGCCGCTCTTTCTAACATGGAAGACAATTGTCCGCTGGCTTCACCGTTAGCGATTAAATGTATCATCATCGGCGAAAAATAATGCGTATCTTGTAAGGAGCGAGAAATATTCGCGCCTTCTCTTACACGTGCCGTAGCTACTAATACAGCTTCGCGCATAGGCATATTAGTAATCACTTCTGCACCGGTGCGCATAGCTTCTATTACAGGCACACCTGACGCCGTTAAAATGCTAAAAGTATGTGCAAATCGCGCCGTATTTAATGTGCGCATCACTTTTCCGATCAGCGGAATAGTGAGTTTAAATGCGTCTGCTTTTTTTCGTACATCCGGATTTTGCACCATTCGGCGCCACACTATATACGCCACTGCTAATAATAGTAGCACATACAAACCATACGTTTGTAATACACTGCTAATAGCAATTAACCCTAATGTTAAACCAGGTAATTCTTGTCCAGTATCAGCAAATACCGAAACAATATTCGGCACAATATACATCATTAAGGCTAATACAATTAAAGCAGATACTACTAACATTAAAATAGGATACACCGACGCTTGTTGTATTTTTTGTCGAATAGATTGTTGTTCTTCGGTATATTCAGCCAGTCTTTCTAATACAGCACCTAATTTACCGGATTCTTCGCCGGCTTTTACCGTTGCTCTATATAATTCTGGAAATATGTGTGGAAAATCGCCTAAGCCTGATGCCAGCGAAAAACCTTCCATTACTTTTGATCGCACCGCAATTAAAATACTTTTAATGCGTGCTTGTTCTGTTTGTTCAGCTACGCCTTTTAATGCTTCTTCTACGGGTAAACCTGCACTTAATAAAGTGGATAATTGGCGCGTTAATAAGGCTAAATCCGCTACTTTTAAGCCACGTTTAAATCCCCACTGACGAGACGTTTCACGACGTTGTTGATCAGCCACACCTTTGACAGTGAGTGGAACTAAATTACGTTCGCGTAATTGCTGACGCACTTGGCGTTCAGTATCAGCTTGCAATACGCCTTTTTGCTCACGGCCTTGCGCATCCAACGCTGTATATTCAAATGCCGCCATTCCTTATTCCTTCTTTAGGTCTCCGTCGTCACTCGCATCACTTCTTCAATCGTCGTATCGCCTTCCAATATGCGGCGCACACCATCATCTCTAATGCTTTTCCACTTACTATGCGCCATGGCTTCCATATCTAATTCACCGGCACCATCATTAATCATTTTGCGCAAATCATCATCGACCGGAACCACTTCATAAATACCGGTTCTTCCGTAATAACCCGAACCATTACATTCAGGACATCCTACAGGGCGGCCAATCATAGGAGGATGCGCGGGATCTTTTCCTAAAAAAGCACATTCCGCTTCAGTAGCAGGGCTTTCTGTTTTACATTTTTTGCATAATACACGCACTAATCGTTGTGCAATTAAACCCACTAAACTTGAAGATAATAAAAAAGACTCTACGCCCATATCACGTAAACGTGTAACAGCACCAATAGCGGTATTTGTATGCAAAGTAGATAATACTAAATGACCGGTTAAACTCGCTTGCACGGCAATTTCAGCAGTTTCTAAATCTCGTATTTCACCTATCATCACCACATCGGGATCTTGTCGTAAAATAGCGCGTAATCCTTTTGCAAACGTCAGTTCAATTTTAGAATTAACTTGGGTTTGTCCAATGCCAGGAATATCATACTCAATCGGATCTTCAATGGTTAAAATATTACGAGTGGTTTGATTTAAACGCGTGAGCGATGCATATAAAGTAGTTGATTTACCAGCACCGGTAGGACCTGTCACTAAAATAATTCCGTGTGGACGTGACAGCAACGATTCCATAATAGTTAAACCTTCAGCCGACATGCCCAATTGTTTTAAATCTAAACGTCCCGCTTGTTTATCAAGTAAACGTAATACCACGCGTTCACCATGATTAGAAGGCATGGTAGATACACGAACGTCAATGGCACGTCCACCAATACGTAACCCGATACGACCATCTTGAGGTAAACGTTTTTCAGAAATATCAAGTTTCGCCATTACTTTAATACGTGAAATAATTAAAGGCGCCAGTGCGCGTGGGGGTTTTAAAACCACACTTAATACACCATCTCTACGGAAACGAACTAGCAGTTCATTCTCATAACTTTCTATATGAATATCTGAGGCATTTTCTTTGATAGCCTGGCTAAGCAAAGCATTAATCAAGCGAATAATAGGCGCATCATCTGCACTTTCCAACAAATCTTCAGGATGCTGTAGTTCTTGCGCCATGCTTTGTAAATCTAATTCATCACCAATATCCGCGGCCATTTGCTCAGTTTGCATAGCATTAGTTTCATACACGGCTACTAATAAATTATTAAATTCATCACCACTCACTAAACGCAATTGAATAGGCTGCCGAATACTACGACGTACTTCCATTAAAATCATGGGATCCGTTTTTGAGGTGTATAGCAATTCAGGTGGCGTAGTAGGGTTTATAATGACATGGTGGCGTTTGGCATAACCAAATAAAAGTGGTTTTATCATAATAATTAATTAAATGGTTGTGGCAATGGTAATCCTTCAGGCTTATCTTGCTCCCATGGCATAAAGCGGGATTCCGCTAAATTAGGATTACCTTCCAAGCTTGATAAAATTTGTTCATCGCGAATAAAGTTATATTTATTTTTCGTGATCTGATTAGCTTCTAACATATCACGCATGATAGAAGGACGAATAAATATCATTAAATTCGTTTTTCTGGTTTCTTTAGTGGTATTTCGGAATGCCTGGCCAATAATAGGAATATCGCCTAATACAGGCACTTTTTGTATCACTTCGGTTTCAGTAGATTGAATTAAACCACCTAATACTAAAATATCATTATTGTTTACCATCACTCGTGTGCTAATCATACGGTTACTGGTAGTAGGCTGATCGTTCGTATCGGTTAATATATTATCTACGCGTTGCATAATATCTAATTGTATTAGATCGCCTTGAGAAAGCTGAGGTTTAATAATTAATTCTAAACCTACTTCACGATATTCAATAGTATTAAACGGCGTTACCGTTGCAGTGGTATCGGTGGTTGCATAAGAACCCGTTTCAAACGCAACTGCGTCACCCACACTAATACGCGCTTCTGCATTATCCATAGCCACAATACTAGGCGTTGCTAATACGTTACTGCTGCTATCAGAGCTCAATGCATGTAATAAAAACCGTAATGATCCATTATGAATAATACCTACGGTTAAACCCGATCCAGGTAAGTCGCCTTGCGCTAAACTATCGTTATTTCCATTCAAACTATTTTGGTATTGATTTAATAGACCATTTCCATTATCCCAGCCCACACCACCGGCTAATGCACCGCCGCCTCTCCACTCAATACCAAATTCATTATTACGATCAGCGGACACTTCGGCAACTACAGCTTCAATCATGACTTGTGCGCGGCGAACATCTAATTGTGAGATAACAGCACGTAAATTACGCATTAAAGAAGGTGGCGCAGTAATAATTAAAGCGTTCATATTAGGCTCTGCTTGCACGCCATAAGATCCGATTACTGTTCCAGTTGCTTGGCGCTCAGGCGTTTGGAAACCGGTAAACGTAGAAGCACCGCCGGTTGAAGAAGTAGAAGTGGTGCTAGCGGCTAATGAACGATTAGGTGTTGCGCGTGACACAGAAGCGGTAGTGCTATTAGCAGTAGCACCACCTGAAGTACTAAAATAACTGCTGAGAATATTGCTCAATACAGGCACTAATTCTTCTGCACGCTGATATTGCAAATAAACTACTTCGGTATTGCCTAACTCATCTCGCGGCACATCTAATTGCGCGATAAGAGAACGCACTTTTAAACGTTGTGATTTATCTCCGCTAATAATAACTACATTACTTCTGTCATCAGCGGCTAATGCAACAGGACCTGCAGCATTTCCTCGATTAGACGCAATAACCGTATTCAAAGATTCTACTACTTCACTTGCAGTAGCATGCTCAAGTACAACCACTTCTGCACCATCAAATTCTTCGCGATCAATACGCTCAATGACTTCGGTTAATCGCGCCACATTACTTTCTCTATCAGCAACAATAATTACGTTTGATGGTGCATATGCAGCCAAATGGCCTTGTTGTGACACTAAGTTACGTAATACAGGCACCAATGCAGCAACGCCTACATGACCTACAGGAATTACGCTAACCACTAAACTGTCACCCGGTTGATCGGTACCTGCAAAAGGTAACGCTAAATATTTGGCATTGGCATCGGGAACAATTTTAATAATATCGCCAGCAGGAACTGCTGAAAAACCTAATACTTGTAAAACAGAAAGATATACTTGATACAATTCGTCAGGGCTCAACTGTTTATTGGAAACGATGGTAGCTTTACCGTTAACAGCAGGATCGATAATAAAACTTTTTCCGGTTTCTCTCGCAACTTGTTCAGTGACCGTGCGAATATCTACATCACGTAAATTCCACATGCGGCGATTAGGTTCTTGAGTGGGTTGTGTACCGGTAGTGTTGATCACACCGATTTGTTGATCAGCAGGTAAGCTTGACGTTGAATTATTTTCAGGTGTAGATGCAGCCCACACTACTGCTGCAGCGGGCCATAAGGTACACCAGATTATCATGAGTAAACGTCGCATGACTTCCCTTTAGGACGGTTGCAAAACGCGCGCTTTGCTGTGTCCTTGTCCTGGTTATAAGTTTTTAATGCTTACCCTCTTCTAACTTCTTTTGAGGAAGCATTAACGCTTCGAGTTGACCGGCTCGACGTAAAATAACCCGGTCTTCATAAATATCTAATAATACCGCCCCGCCTGGCACAGTATCACCGATTAAGTATACGTGATCTTGTTTGCCAGGAACAGCAATAATTGCAGATCCCATCTCTTCATTTGGATCACTGTAAATGCCTTTTAAATCTAACTGCAAAGTAGTTTGAGGTAAGTCGCTCAAATTTTGTTCGAGGTTTTGTCCAAACAAATGTAATTCGGTTAATTTATTTAACGGTAGTGCTTCTGATGGTGCTTCAACAGGTTGAGAAGGCACTAAATCGGCTGGCATAGGTGGTATTTGAAAACGCCACCACCACTGAATCACAGCAGCACCTAAAACAATGCACAAAAAAAGAACTAACCAAGCCACTGGCGGCTGATTTTGCCACTCATCGAACTCTTTAAAAAATGAATCGTTCCATTTTTTCCAAAAGATCATGAGAATTTTCCTTGTTTTGCTTCTCTGGCACCACTAGAATAAAAAACATAATATCAATAAAACACTAACATAGGTACTCTTTTATGCATTCTTTTTTAACATCAAAACGCTTATTTATTATTTGTTTACTTATCTGCATTACTTCTCTTGCCACTGCAGCTTATCTTCAATATGTTGCAGGATTAGAACCGTGTCCTTTGTGTTTATTACAGCGCTGGATGTTAATTATTATTACGCTGTGGTTATCCGTTGCTTTAATACATGGCACATCTAAAGCTATTTATCCTATCGGTTTGCTCGTTTTTTCAGCACTAGGCGCCATTATTGCGGCTCGACAAGTGTGGTTGCAACATTTACCCACTGCTGATCAACCTGCATGCGGTCCTAGTTTAGATTTTTTATTAGAAAATTTTCCTGTCACTGAAGCACTCAGTTATGTATTCACGGGAAGCGGTGAATGCGCTATTGTCGATTGGACATTCCTAGGCCAATCGATTGCCATGTGGTCTTTATTGCTATTTTTAGGCTTGTTCGTAGCAGGTGGGCTTGCATTAAATAAAGGGCGATAAATAAATACCACCCTTTTAACACAATAGTGTTGATCTCCGTATCAGAGCTTGGTAGTTCCTTCTTATTTCCTGCCCTGGAATAGACCCATTCCTTGTTCGCTAGAGGCCAATGATACGTGATACCAATGTGAAAACAAGTGGGAAAAACACAATATGTTGCGGTTGTTAAACTAAGACAGCACTAAGTTACTGGCATCAACGATAATAATTTCATTGAGTTAAATATGTTATCCACAGATTTTTCACTGCCGCGAAATATTTTATTTTCCGAGAATAACCTACTGATGGCATGGCTAAAATCTTACATTTTAAGTCGCCACTCTCTTAAAAAAAACTATTCTTCAATCAAATGACGTTTCTCTTTTACGTCTTTCCACTCATCTGCATCGGCGGGGGCATCTTTTTTTGTGCTGATCTCTTGCCATTGCAAACTTAAACGCGCATTGATCTCAATAAAGTCTTGTTGATCCGAAGGAACATCATCATCGGCATAGATAGCATTGACCGGGCACTCAGGCACACATAGCGCACAGTCAATGCATTCTTCCGGATCAATCACCAACATATTGGGACCTTCACGGAAACAGTCTACAGGGCAGACCTCTACGCAATCGGTATACTTACACTTGATACAGCTTTCCGTGACTACGAATGTCATAATATTCCTCGCAAAAAATTAAGGACTAGAATGCAGATTTTAGTTGATTTAACTATTTTTTTCTATAATATGTAATTGGCAGTAAAAAATTTTTGTTCTATACTCCACCTAAGGCGATAACATTCATCCACGAAACTCAACAGGAGTGATACCATGGCAAAAGCGACCAAAAAGAAGCACGCCGCTAAAAAAAGAAGTGGCAGTAAAGCAAAAAAAGGTAATTTAGTTTCCATTAAAGCATCTATTGGCAAAGTAGAAAAATCGTATGCAGAAGCTTTTGCCACCGCTAAAAAACAAGTAAAAAAACAAGCTGACCAAACCATGAAATTGGTTACTGCATATAACAAAGAATTAATCAAACTGGCTACCCAAGACAGAACATTACAACAAAAATTATTAAAAGCTGAAGCTCAGTTAAAAACCAAAGCCACTGCCGCTAATAAAGCCGCTGTAAAAAATGCTAAAAAACTCTGTGAAAATTTCAAAAAACAACAAAAACATGCATTAAACCAGTTTAAACAAACTGAAGCTATGCACTATATGGTAAAAAGCGCTGAATCTAAGCTTAATTTCCTTGCTGAAAGAATGGGCAAATTAGTGAAAGAATGGAAGCCTCCAATGCACAAACCTTTAACATTGCCTAAAGCAAAAGCGGTAGTGAAGAAAAAAGTGAAAGCCGTGGCTAAGAAAGTAGCGAAAAAAGTGGCTAAAAAAGTAAAAGCGGTGTCAGCATCAGCAGATTCTGTTGCACGCTCACCTATGCTAAACAAGCCCATGATTAATAAACCACTAACCAGCTCTATCCCTAAAGCATCTCCTATGATGCCGCCTCGCGCGCCTTTAGGACTTTCTGGTTTATCCGGTCAAGGTCCAGCGCCTATCAGACCTCCTTTTACCTCCATCACTCCTCAAACGATTGCTCGTCAACCGTTAACCGGTGGTGTGCGTCCTGGTCATGATATGGGTAATAAATCATTTAGCTTTAAAGATGATTTCTAAGCAATAAGCCTTATAAAAAAGGGACAGCAATGTCCCTTTTTTTTGCCCTTGAAAAAACCTAGCGAAATTCAGCTACCACAGGCGCATGATCAGAAGGACGCTCATGTCCACGCACTTCTTTTACCATCCAACAACCCGAGCAGCGAGGCGCCAATTCTTTGCTGGCCAATATATGATCAATACGCAAGCCTTGGTTACGGCGAAAAGCAGCGGCGCGATAATCCCACCAACTAAACTCTACTGCATCAGCGCTGCAATGACGAAATAGATCCACCAACCCTACATTCAGAAATTCACGAAACGCTGCGCGTTCAGGCTCACTGACCAACACACAGTCCTTCCAGATCTTGGGATCCCACACATCTTGATCGGTAGGGGCAATATTAAAGTCGCCTAATACAATCATTTGTGGATGAACAGCCAATTCTTGTTTTAAAAAAGCCTTGCAGGCCTCTAACCAATTTAATTTGTACTGATATTTTTCAGAGGTCAGTTCAGAGCCATTGGGGATATACAAATTCACAATACGATATCCTTCCCAGGTAGCGGCTAGGACACGACGTTGCTCATCTTGAAAATTTGGCAAGTCTTTAACAATATTGGTACAAGGTACCGCGCGAGACAATATAGCCACACCATTGTAGGTTTTCTGCCCTGAAAAACAGGCGTAATAACCCAATTCTTCAAACACTGCGCTAGGAAAATCTTGATCTACCACTTTAATTTCTTGCAAGGCAATAATATCCGGCTGCTCGGATTGTATTAAGCCCAGCAAAGAGTCTAATCGCACACGTAAGGAGTTCACATTCCACGAAATAATTTTCATAAATTTTGTATTCTGACTTAAAGCATTAAGAGTGATCGTTGAAATTAAATTTATGGTACTATGGTTACTTAACTTTTTAAACCTATTTTAATTGAACATGTTTGCACCACCTTCTTTTGTACTACGCATAGCAATACCTTCTCCTTTGCGAGAATACTTTGATTACTTGCCGCTCACTGGAATGCTGCCCGAACAATTACAACCTGGGATCCGCATAAAAGTACCTTTTGGTAGACGAATTTTGATTGGAATATTGATCAGCATTGAACCTACTACGAAAATTCCTACACATAAATTACGCTCGGTTATTCAAATAATTGATGAAAAACCATTGTTTGACGAAACCTTTATTAAATTATGTCAATGGACCAGCGAATACTACCATTATTCTTTAGGTGAAATTTTAAGTAATGCATTACCCACTACATTACGCAGAGATATTGCAGCAGAAAAACCAGGCATTACGGCATGGCGATTAACCGATTACGGCAAAACCACTTCTGATATTCCTGCCAAAAGCAATAAAAAACAAATAGAATTGCTGAGTTTATTTAAAAACCATTCAGACGGTTTAAATGAAAACGATTTATTGAATCAAGGTTTCACTCAACAAGCTATTTATTATTTAGCACGATTTGATTACATAGAACCCTTTACCATTTATCCGGAAGGTCATGTATCGGTTTTAAAAAATGTGACCTTACCTACTTTAAATGAACATCAAGCCACTGCCATTAATGCGATTAATAATGGACTTAATGCTTACCAAACATTTTTACTAGATGGCATTACGGGTAGCGGAAAAACCGAAGTTTATTTACAAGTGATTGAAAAAGTATTGGCACAAAATAAACAAGCACTTATTTTAGTGCCTGAAATCAGCTTAACACCACAAACCGTAGAGCGTTTTTCTGCACGATTTAACGTGAATATTGTTATATTACATTCAGGGCTTAATCATCGTGAACGCTGCCAAAACTGGTTAGCCGCAAAACATGGTACTGCCCGCATAATTATTGGCACACGCTCTGCGGTTTTCACACCCATGACCAACTTAGGCATTATTATTGTGGATGAAGAGCATGATATTTCATTTAAACAACAAGATAGTTTTCGCTATTCTGCTCGCGATGTAGCCGTGATGCGCGCCCATCTGCAAAATATTCCTATCGTATTAGGCTCTGCTACACCTTCATTTGAATCTTTATACAATGCCAATATTAAACGGTATGAAACATTATCATTGCCCATACGCGCAGGTGCTGCAACACCGCCTCAATTTAAATTAATTGATATTCGTCAACAACGTTTAGAAGAAGGATTGTCTGGCCAACTTATTAGCAGCATTCGCCATCATTTAGAAAAAGGCAATCAAGTATTATTATTTTTAAATCGTCGCGGTTTCGCTCCCGTAATGATGTGCCATGATTGCGGCTGGATAGCCAACTGCACACAATGCGACGCTCGTTACACATTGCATTGGAAATCACAACGTTTACGCTGTCACCATTGCGAGCACGAACAAGCTATTATAAAAGCCTGCCCTAAATGTGAAAGCACAGAGCTCATTTTCTTAGGACAAGGCACTGAAAAAATTGAGCAAGCGCTGAATACCCATTTTCCGGATTATTCCACTATTCGTATTGATAGAGATAACACACGCAAAAAAGGTGCTTTGCATGATTTGCTGGATAAAGTACATACCGGAAAAGCACAAATACTGGTAGGCACACAAATGCTGGCTAAAGGTCATCATTTTCCTAATGTAACCATGGTAGCAATTTTAGATGCCGACAGCGGATTATTTAGTATTGATTTTCGCACTACCGAACGCATAGGCCAATTACTGATGCAAGTAGCCGGGCGCTCAGGCAGAAGCGGAACACAAGGCGAAGTATTAATTCAAACACGACATCCTGATCATCCTTTGCTGCAACAATTAATTACTCAGGGCTATCATGAGTTTGCAAAACTCGCATTAGCTGAGCGAGAAATGGTGATGTTACCGCCTTACGGATATATTGCCATGATGCGCGCCGAATCCGTGCATGCTGAAGAACCTTTGCAATTTTTAGAAAACGTATCAGAAATTGCCAAAAAAATGGGGATCCCTGGTGTGCAATTACTAGGCCCCGTACCTGCTCCTATGGAAAAACGTGCAGGACGATATAGAGGCCAATTATTATTGCAAGCGCAACATCGAAAAGCACTGCAACATTTATTAAAAGCATTAATGAGCCATTTAGGATTATGTAAAATTTCCCGCGGAGTTCGCTGGTCGTTAGACGTAGATCCGCAGGAAATGTTTTAATCACTGCCCGTTTTCTTAGTTGCAATCAGCAACAAACTATGATATTTTCCAAAAATGAGCTATTTTTCTAAATTTGTTACAACTTCAAAAAATAAAACCCTAGTACTGTTTTTTTTGCTAGCCAGTTTTTTCTTTTTACAGTATCACTTTCTTGAACATAATTTTTCTCATACTGAAACAGGCGAACCTGTTTCATCTTGTTTGATTTGTTTTAAATCGAATCAATCAGAAGAAATGTTTCCACCTGTTACCTCCCCGTATTTACCTTTTATTTTATGTGCATTTTTAGCTTTTTTCTTATTTTACTCTAACATCAACACCCCCACTTTTCTGCTCCCCCATACCCGAGCACCACCCTTATTTACCTCGTTTTGTTTTTAAAAATTACCCAAAATAAATTTTGGGGAGCTGTATTTTAATTGCATTTTTGAAGGTGATTTTATGTCAAATAAACTTAATCGCTATGAAACATTTCATAGTATGCTAAATCAACTATCCAAACCTCATGTGAAAGCTTGGTTAATCGTAGAATGTGGCTATGATCTAAGCGAACTAGAAAAAATTATAGGCTATGCACAAGTAACCTACGATCTTTTATTAATGCTAGATAAAGATAGCAAGGATTTTAAATTATGGGATATAACCCGTAAAAATCCAAAAAAAATATCACCAGTTATACTCGATCATTTCAAGTCAAATCCAGTTACAGCGGCTTTTACGATGAATATATGTCTAAAGCTTTTAACGATAAAAGATGAGCTGCCCTTTGGCGTTACCAATATGTGTACACGAAATCTTGTGAGAGAACCGTTTATGAGCGATAATTATGTAAAAATATGGTCTCACCTTCTGAAAGGACACACATCATTTGTTCATCTTTATTGTTATGATAGAAGAAAACCTTTTACAGATAGATTTTCATTTTTAAAGAAAATTTCATTTTCCTGGTTATGGAATATATGTAAAGAGTACAAAACCACGTATAGCAGCTATACATACACAGAGCATCCCATTAATTCAGCACCTGAACCACGGGAGACAATGAGACCTTCTTATCGATAATAAACTTGAGGATCGCCCTCTTTTACCAAAGGGGGCTCTCAAAAAATGTTTTAGTCTTTCAAACTACTGTTATAATCAGGCGCTAATACGATATTCCAATAAGTTCCAGAACCGCCTATATAATAGTAACTATGCTTAACTCCAGCAGGAATATAAATAGTAGAAGGACTTTCTATATCATACTCTTCATCATTTAATAGAACACGGCAAGACAAACCCTTTCCATCGGGTTTATTTCCCCAAAAAATAAATACGCTAGGACAATGGTGAACATGTGCATCTACATGTCTTTTTTCTTCCAGGGGTAAATTTTCCAAGAGTTCCTGATTAAAAATTCGTTGAATAACGTACAAAGACGTTCGAGGATCTATACGTTTATCTAACATTAGCCAACGTACTCCTGGTCCATCACGATGATATTGCAACTCACTCGCAGGCTTAATACAAGGCTTATTGATGGGTAATATTTTTTTAAACCTATTCACATTTTCATTACGATTCTCTGAAGCAACAAACCGGCGTGTCTGTCCAAACATTTCTGGTTTAATACCCTCATATGAATTGACGTTACGTTTCATTGCTTTCTGATGATAAACACTCGTATGACTAAAAACATGGCTGCCAATAATAGGCCGCATGGGATCGGGCATAAATCCAATAAGGTTAGATAATATAGTGCTAAGAGAGTAAGCATCTGACAATGAAAAACGATTGTCTTTATAAAATTGATTTAAGCAGGCTGTTAATTGAAAAAGATCCGTAATACCCGCTCGTTCACCTAAACCTAAAGCTGACACATCAATTGCATCTACGCCTGCTTCAATGGCAGCAACAGCATTCGCTAAAGCCAATCCAAAATCATTATGCAAGTGAACTTCAATAGGACAATTAAATTTTTCTTTACATTTTTTTATCAATGCAGAGCAAGAATGAGGATGCCATACCCCCACGGTATCGGCCAAACTAATTCGATCAGCGCCTGCTGACAATGCAATATCAATCGTTTTTTGCATCAATTCCCAGTCAGTGCGAGAAGCATCTTCGATTGTAAATCTTACCTTTAGCCCCAATTTTTTAGCCAAAGAAACAGAATCTTTCGCCTGCTCCATCACCCACTCAAGTGTTCGCTCTGTAAATTTAGTTTCTAATGCTAAATCATTTACTGAAATCCAGATCCCCACCCAATCAGCGCCTGTTCGTGCTGCACTTTCAATTTCTTTGGTGCACGATCGGGCATGTACTAAGGTAATAATAGAAGAAGATAATGCTCTTATCACTGATGAGCAATGTAATTCAGATTCATTATCAATACCAGGATGCCCTATTTCAATAAGATCCACCCCGTATTCATGCAAAAGATTAGCTAATATAATTTTTTCATTAGCAGAAAAGCAAACGCCTGGATGCTGCTCCCCTTCTCGCAAGGTACAATCTACAATTAAAGGTTGGTAACTCATAGCGTAGTATTATCCCAGCTTTCTCCATTATCAGGTTTTACAACCATCACCATATTTTCCGATGATAAATCGACTTTAATGAGTTCAGGCGCTATCACTGGAGATAATCCATCACGTTTAATTAACCATTTCATGGCTTCAAAAGAAGCCAATAAACCCACCATATTTGCCACAGGGCAAATTACAGCCCAAGGTAACGTTTTATGAATAAATCCTTCTCCCCATTCCGGCAATGCCCCTTGTTTTACTGAATAGTTAGCTCTACCGTCTTTAATTTCTTCAATTTTCTTTTTTATTTCAGAAGACAATGGTTGCTGATAAGAAGGATGTTGCAACACTTTTTCATAGGGAATACCGTTAGGAATGAAATTCATCAAACCACCTCTAAAAGGAGGAGTGACAGCAATCCACACAGAAGGAATTTTCAAAAGAGCGGCAGCTCTATGAATAATTACTCTAGATACTAAATTATCGGTAGCATCAATAATAACATCGCTATCTGCTAGTAATTGATTAGCATTATCTTCTGTTAAGCGGGAAACGTAGGTATCTATTTGGATGGTTGGATTAATATCTCGTAATATTCTGGCTGCTTCTTCAGCTTTTGATTTGTTTTGGTTACTGATAAACCCTAACATTTGTCTATTTATATTACTTAATTCAAAAACATCATTATCAACGATTCGAATAAAACCCACGCCTAGTCGTGCCAGTGAAAGCAAAGTAATTCCTCCCACACCACCAGCACCGACAACAGTTACACGTCCATTCTTTAATCGACTCTGTTCTTCTTTTGTTAATACACCGTAATTTCGTGTATAAATTTGATTATATACTTCTACCATATTTTCTCTTTAAAAATGTTCTGCCTGCCAAAAACCTGATCCGGGTTTTGCTAATCGAATCGGTTGCTCATGATTTAAATCTATTAATAGTGATTCAGGAGCTGCTGCAAATAATGAATTCCCCATCAATACTTCAATAGCAGCATGTACAGAAAAAGTGGCTAATAAACTCGCTCGAATAGGTGTAATAAGCCAACTCGCTTTTCCCTGGCAATAGTCATCTGCCCATTCTTTAGGCGCACCTTGGCTAACTGAATATTGTGCACGTTTATATTTTACTTCTTGCAATAATTTTTCTGTTGATGAATTTAATATTTGGCCTTTAGAGGGTAAATTTAATGCTTCTTCATACTCTATACCTGTAGGTAAAAAAGTACTGATCCATCCTCGTTGTGGTGGGCTGCCAGACATGGCAATACTCGGAATCCCTAATGTTTTAGCAGCACGATGAGCACAAACCCGCGCAAACATATTATCTAAACCATCAATAACTACATCATGGTCTTTTATTAAATCAATAACATTGTCTGGGGCCACTTCTTGTGTTAAAAACTGATGAGATAAATAAGGATTAATACGTAACAATTCTTTTTCAGCACTTTGTGTTTTGTATTTCCCTAAGGTATCTGTATAAGCAAACATTTGGCGGTTTAAATTGCTTACCTCAAAAATATCGGGGTCAACGCCTGTAATATGCCCAATTCCCATACGAGCACATAGCATAGCAGCCATTCCACCTACGCCCCCTAGGCCTAAAATAATGACCCGCGAGTGCCGTAATGTTTCTTGCTGAGCTGGCGTATAAACCCCAATATTTTTAAAGGTCAGTTGTTGATAAAACGCATCTTCAACAGGTGTAATAAAATTTTCCATTACTTAAAAAACATAGTGTTGGATATATTCCAGTTATTCTGGCCCGTTTTGAATTTGCTGGTAATGGGGTTTTGGAGCCGCATATTTATATCCTGCATAAGCTGCAACAAGAGATGCTGCAGCTAATACGGATAAAGCAATACCGGCAGCATTATATTGAGTAGCTGTTTGCGTTTCGGTTTGTTGACCTCTAATACAATGCTCCACCATCTCATCTGCAATGGCAAGAGCAGCGGTAACATAAGACCAGTTTCCTGTTGCCAATGCGGTAGTTAACATTTGAGATTGTTCTGTAAATGTTGCTTCGCTTTCTGCATGAGCTTGAGCTCCATCATTATGTGTATTACGAAGCGTAAAGGTGAGCGCAGCTCCGGTTGCAAATGCTGCGGTAGCTACTGCAGCAACGGAACAAGCGCTTTCTCTAGCTAATTTTAAATAATGTGTTACTAGCATATATTACTCCTTATTTTTAAACTAAATTAAATTTCTGGTATTAAACATCTAATAATGCATTGACTTTGGCAGCGCAAATCAAATCATTTTCAGTTAAACCGTCTACTGCATGAGTCGTATAGCGCACCGTACATTGATCAAAACTCACTTCCATATCAGGATGATGCCCTTCTTGATGGGCAATCCACGCCACCGCATTTACAAACGCCATGGTTTTTCCGTAACCTTTAAATTTGAAAGTGCGGGAAATAAATTTACTGTCAGTAGATAAATTCCACTCAGGTAATTGCTTTAAAAATTCTTTCACTTGTGAAGTATTCAACACAGGTACTCCGCCTTCGCAACCCACACATTTCATTTCTTTTAGCAATTTTTCCATTCGCTCGCTTCCTTTTTAGGCGGGAACGTAGGCAAATATTCGCCTAATTCGCGCGACTCTTTAATTTGACCTAGTAAATCTTGATTAATAAGATCGTATAATTCTTTAAAATTATTAATCAAAAAATAAACCGTTTGAAAAATATCGTAACGGTATGGGGTACGTAATGCATCCATCACGGAAAAAGGTTTTCGCTGTGGAATATTACTTTCCAACGAATAAACCGTTTCGCCATTAGATGATAATAAACCGGCACCAAAACAACGCAAACCATTTTCGGTTTGAATTAAACCAAATTCTACCGTAAACCAATATAAGCGCGCTAATAATACCTGATCTTTTTCATTGGCTTCAACCCCAATTTTGCCGTAGGTTTCCATAAAGTCTGCATAAATAGGATTGGTCAGCAAAGGGCAATGACCATAAATTTCATGGAAAATATCCGGCTCTTGCAAATATTCCATATGCTCACGGCGGCGAATAAACGTAGCCGCAGGAAACTTACGATTGGCCAATAAAGTAAAAAATCGCTTAAATGAAATCAGCGCAGGCACGGCTTCTACGCCCCAGCCCGTATGTTGATGCAAAGAGGCACTGACCTCTGATAATTGAGGAACTCTATCGTGAGGCAAGCCTAACGCTTGTACTCCAGCGATATATTCAGAGCAGGCATATTGAGGAATAATTTTTTGTTGGCGTGCATATAACTCAGCCCAAATCGCATTTTCTTCGGCAGAATACTCAATAAATCCGTTTGAATCACGCTCTTTAGATACGTATGTGGCGGCTAATTGCATAAGAAACTCTACAACTTTGAGTGTATTTTAGCTTACTTTATAACATTATTCATTTTATGAATCAAGTTAAGCGCTAATTCCCGCATACACATAAGCCGCTTGCATAAACGCTTTACCGCATGATAGAGTTAAAGCTGGCTATCAATCAAGACTTATTTTATGAAACCCCACGTTTTTATGGCAACAACGTCCGTTTTAGGCGGAACGATTGGAACACTTTCTGTCTGGAATAATTACATGAGCCGCATTGCATTTCTTGCTAATACAGGCAACGCAAATGCTCAAACCATTATTGAGAATATATCTAATGCTAATAAGCTGATTACAGAAAACCCCACTCCTACTCTGCAAATGTTGATAAACACCATGATTCGTAATCAATCAGCAAATTATTCAATTCATTTACTTGATAACCTTCGTTCCTTGATTGGCCAAATTGCAGGCGGCCAATTGATTTATCATGGCCCTGCGCAAGAAGAAGTCTCTCAACGCTGGAGTAATTTAACTTCACAGATCTGGACAAAACTATCTCAAACAAAAGATTTATTAAATGCCCAAGATATTTCTCGCCTACAACCCCCCATTAATCAATATATACGTGGTTTTTTAGGGTTTGGTATCTGTTTTTTCTTACTCGCTTTATTATTGCAACGAAAAATTATTCCGGCTGTTAATCGATATAGAAATAGAGATTTAATAAAAATTGTAGAAGATAAGGAGCAACGGTTACGAGAAATAAATCTCATATGGGCCGAAATAAAAGGCCAAGTGGTTCCTGAACTACCTGCACCTAAACCCGGTGAAAATTATACACCCGATGATTCCACTCCTGATAAATATATTTGCCCTATCACCAAACAAATAATACGAGTTCCTATTTTTATTGCCGCCGATAATCATCATTATGAACGTTCCGCACTCACCCGTTGGTGGTTGCATTTACAACACAATCAAACAACCCCTTTAACGCGTGCATCTATGACTACAAATCCTATAGAAATGAAAGTAGATGATGCATTTATGCACGAAATTCAACATTATATGTTTCAAAGAAGTAAACCCTGGAGTAATTGCAGTATTCTTTAAGAAGTATTTTTACAAAAATATACTAGGAGGAATCTTACAATGAACCCAAGACTTAAAAAATATCTAAAATTTGCTGTTGAATTAAGTGGTGCAGTTTACACCCAAAATCAAAATGATATTACTGAATTATGTAACCGATATAATAGCCCTACTTTAGGAAACTTTGTTTTCTTAGATCAAGCTCCCAATAATGCTCAAAGCTATAGAGCATTTGCAATAGAAGATGCCACTAATAGGGTTATTATTATTGCTCACAGAGGAAGTTACTCATCGCAAGATGTCATTTCTCATGACTTGAGAAGACTAGCAGGCTTAAATAGTAAAACCACCATACCAAATAGCTGGGAAAAAAAAGAGAAAACATCCAATGGTACTACCATTACTCGTTCGGTAGTTAAAGATTTTTGCAAAAAAATCATGTCAGGAAAAGAAGGATATACATTTATTCATGCGGGACATTCTTTAGGTGGAAATTATAGTGAGTTTTGTGTTAATGAATACAAAAAGGCTGGAAATCATTTTGCTATTTCAATTGATAGTACAGGAACTGAAACAACAATTAACGAAATTAATAATATCAAGGCAGTTGCAACAGACTATGAATATCTAAAATCGCATATATTAGGCCTAGTTGGGGCTCCCAATATATTTAATGTATTACAACCTTATGTAGGCCGAAGATATAGAGTACATATTCCCCATAAAGATGACCGCCCGATGGAACAAGATTTTGGGCTTATGGGTGCTCTAGTCGCAGGGGGGGTAGGTGCAATATTTTCTTTATTAAAAGCAGCAGGGCAAATTTTTTGGTTCTCTTATTGGTATAAACAGCATCAAATATCAAGTTTTTTAGATACTTTTAGTCCTCATACACCTTTTCCCAGGCTTATTAGAGAAGTCAGCCATTGGCCGTCACGCACCGCTCTCATTCAATGGGCAGCAGAGAATACATTTTTCTTGAAAGGAAAAAATTTAGTTGAGTTGCTAGAATCGCCTGATGTTTATAATCTTTATATGGAAGCGCTTCTTTTGAAACTTAGTCCAACTAATTCCCAAAATGGGTTTCAATTAGGTAATTTTGTTTTTCCTGATCCAGATCAAATCTCAGCTTTATATATAAGAGGGCAACAAACCGAGTTTTCTAATTTTTACAAATCTAATATGCGTGCTATCACGGTTTTGATACAGTCTTATCAAAGTGCAGGCATTCAACAACGGGATATATTAGTTACATTAAAAGATGATTTAAGTCACAGAGCTCCTGAGGTAACATTAGATAACGTCACTGCATTACAAATGGAAAGTACTTATTCGCGTAATGGAAGAATAGCCGTAGGAGCATTAGGTGGAGCAGGACTCTCTTTTGCATTAATATCAGCTCCTTCTACTTGGCCAATTATAATATGTACTGCCATAGGAGGAGCACTGCTGGGAGGAACAATTGTTGGATATGCGGAATCAGATAACCAAACTCAACAAAGAGAATTACTAGAAAGAAGTAAGGCCGCTGATCAACAACTGCAAGAACGTTTGATTCAAATAAGAGAACATTTTTCTCAACTAGGAACTCATCTAGATATGATGAGTGATACAATAAACAAATTACGTGCTGATACAACGATAATCGCAAAAAATACTACAAATGAACAAACATTAAGTGCGTTACGAACCAGGATAATGGAATTGCAGAGAGATCGTGCTAATTATAGAAATGCTATCAATATAACAGAAACAGATGAAAACGTTAGTGTCTTTTTTCGATTTTTAGAATTATTTCTTTCGTATACCGATGATAATACCGATCAATTACTAGAGGAACTCACTAGAGTTCTAGTTTATTTGATGAATCCAGATAGATATATTCAAGCAAATATATTTACTGAACCAACGGGTACCGCCACTCAACAACAAAACTTGTCATACGATTATGATGAGCATAGCCCTTCACGATTCCGCCAATTAGGCGAAGGCAGTTTTGGTACGGTTTATTTGGGTTTACAATCCCGAGATAATATCGTAAATAAAGTTGCTATAAAAAGATTTAGAGAAAATCTAAGAGCACCTATTGATCATGAAAAAATAAGATTACTTAGACATCTCACCGCACATGAAAATATAGTAAGGTTTGTAGGCCATGTAGCCTCCTTAACTCACATCACAGGGCTTGTGATGGAATATGTACCAGGGGGAAGTTTAAGGATTTATTTGAACAATCATGATGTGCCTCTTTCTCTTCAGTTGCGCTTTATTAAACAAATTGTTGCCGGTTTAAAACATCTGCACAATGGAATTCACGCACATCATGCAGACTTAAAAACCGGTAATGTATTATTAGATAGAGAATTAAATTGTAAAATTTCCGATCTAGAAATGAGTGCACTTTCTCTACGCGAACGAAGCCGAAGGGAACAACATACCCGCAGTGTCAGTAGAAGTGTACATGCACACACTCAGCGCTGGAGCGCACCAGAAGTAATTAATCCACGTGAAAATCATCCATTCACATCTAATAGCAACCCAGATCAACTTAATAGATATCAACGACCCGTATCCACTTCTGATTGGCAAAGAGCAGATATCTACAGTCTTGCTATAACTATCTATGAAGTTACCTCAAGGCGTATACCTTATGATGACAGCACATTAGAAGAATATCCACTAATGACTAGAATTACAGAACATCATCTAAGACCAACTTTAGGAGATGGTATGGCGCCTCTTCCACTAGTCACTCTAATGCAACATTGCTGGGCACATAACCCTACGGACAGACCCTATATAGAAACTATAGCAGCTGAGTTTGATCAAATAGCCGCACAATTACTCCCGCCTCCTCCCGCAGAGCCTCCTGCGGCGGCAATGGTTATTGACTAAAACAAACGGCGCTCTTTCTTAGGGCGCCCCTCCCTCTGCAAAGTCAAACAATGTTATAATAGTCATTCATTATTGCCCATAAGTAAGGCCTGCCATGCAAAATACTATTAAGAGCTTGATTGAACAAGCACTGGACCAAGTGTCCAAAACCTTATCTACACCACTTGATGTGCCTGCTATTCAAGTAGACAGAACCAAAGATGTAGCGCATGGTGACTTTGCCAGCAATATTGCCTTATTACTGGCTAAACAAGTGGGTATGCCTCCTCGCCAATTAGCCGAAACCATTGTTAAACACCTACCTTCTCACCCCGGTGTAGAGAAAACAGAAATTGCAGGCCCTGGCTTTATCAACTTTTATTTAAATAAAACCGCTGCTCTTCAAATCATTGCGGATATTTTAAAGCAAGGCGTTCAATTTGGTCATAGCCAAAAAGGCAAAGGCCAAAAAGTATTAATCGAATTTGTTTCTGCAAACCCTACTGGCCCCTTACATGTAGGCCATGGACGTGGCGCTGCTTATGGTGCTACCGTTGCTGATTTATTAGCCGCCATTGGATATGATGTTCAACGCGAATATTATGTGAATGATGCTGGCCGCCAAATGGATATTTTGGCTACCAGTATTTGGCTGCGTTATTTAGAAGCCTTAGGTGAATCTTTTACGTTTCCGAGTAATGCTTATCGTGGTGATTATTTACAACCCATGATTGAAACGATTCAACAAAAATTTGGCCGTGAATTTTATTTTTCTGCTGATCAAGTATTTGCTAATGTTCCTGCCGATGAACCTGCGGGTGGCGATAAAGAAGAACATATTGATGCTTTAATTGTAAATGCAAAACACTTATTGAAAGAACATTATCAAACTATTTTTTCATTAGGGCTAACTTCTATTTTAGATGATATACGCGAAGATCTAGCCGAATTTGGGGTTTACTTTGATACCTGGTTTAGCGAACGACAATTAGTTGAAGAAGGTTCAGTTGAAAAAGCCTTAAAACAATTAGATAAAGCCGGTTATTTGTACCAAAAAGAAGGCGCTATTTGGTTTCGCTCTACCGATTTTGGTGATGACAAAGATCGCGTAGTGAAACGGGATAATGGTCAACCCACTTATTTTGCCGGTGATATTGCTTATCATTTTAATAAAGTGCAACGCGGATTTAATCAATTAATTGATATATTCGGTGCCGATCATCATGGTTATATCGCCAGACTTCGAGCCATATTACAAGCATTTGATTATGACAATAACAATGTATCTGTTCTGCTCGTTCAATTTGCTATTTTGTATAGACAAGGCCAACGCGTACAAATGTCGACTCGTAGCGGATCTTTTGTCACCTTACGTGAGCTGCGCGAAGAAGTGGGCAACGATGCCGCACGATTCTTTTATATCACACGTAAAGCCGATCAACATTTAGATTTTGATTTAGATTTGGCTAAAGCACATTCGCAAGACAATCCTTTATATTATATTCAATATGCTTACGCGCGTATTTGCAAAGTGTTTACACAATTGGCTCCCAAAAAATGGGAATTTGATCAAGCTTTAGGCTTAACTCATTTAAATTTACTAGTAGAACCTCATGAACAAGCGCTCTTGCGCCGTTTGCCTCAATACGCCGAAGTAGTTGAGTTAGCCGCCATGGAGCATGAACCTCATCGATTAGCTACGTATTTACGAGAGCTCGCGACCGACTTACATAGCTACTATAATGCACATATATTTTTGGTTGAAGAATCACCGTTGCGAAATGCCCGATTGGCACTTATTAAAGCCACAGGGCAGATCCTTAGCAATGGATTACAGTTATTGGGTGTATCAGCTCCTGAACAAATGTAGTGTAGTACCTGCTCCTTAGCTTAAACACGGACTTTTATGGCACGATTTTACGGACAATCAAAAAAACGCGGCCGCCCTCCACGTAACTCTGTTTCTCGCGGATTATGGTTAGTGATTGCCATTTTTATTGCCGGATTTGCTGTATTTTTGCTGATTATTACCAAGCCAACCAAACCCACTCCGGTAAAACAAACGCCGCCCCCGATTGCCAGCATAAAAAAACCGGCACCTGAAAAAGTAAAACCCAAATTTGAGTTTTATAATATTTTACCCGAGAAACAAATTGCTTCACCCAAAACAACAGCTAAACCACCTGCACAAGCCCCTAAAGTAGTCGTGGTGCCTAAAGTGCCTGAAAAATCCGTAACACCTAAAACGATTGAAGAACCTAAAACGGAAACCAAAGCAGTAGCAGCACCCAAAACAGCAGAAGTTAAAACAGAAGAAACCAAACCTCAAGAAGTTAAACCAAAAGAAATTACTCCAACCCCTAAAGCAGCAACCGCTAAAAAAGTGCCTTCGACTTATTGGGTACAAGTAGCTGCATTTCCAGAATTTGATGAAGCCGATGCGTTAAAAGCTGAACTCGCTTTTTTAGGATTACCCGCTTCCATACAAACCGCTACTGTTAACGACAAAAAATGGTATCGCGTACGATCAGGTCCCTTCAAAACAGAAGCCGATGCTAAAAAAGCGCAACAACAATTTACTGATGCGGATGTTGCTAGCAAAATAGTGGCCGAATAATTTATTCTCTTTCATCTTTTGTAATGTTTTTTAAAGTTTTGTAAAAGTCATCCCAAATCTATTGCTCTCTTTTCTCATTATTTTATTATTAAGACAATATTAAACAATGAGGAATTAAAAATGTTAGAGCTTATTCGTTTAGGGTTTCTTTTTTTATTACTGTTATATCGCACTACTGCTGCTTATCAAACTAAAAATTCATCTAGTGCTATTACATTACAGCACTTAAATAATGTTACCTCTACGTCTTTAGTTCCGCATAATATCAATGCAAGTTATCCTGACTTTCCTTTATTTAATCCTTGTTACAATCCATTTCCATCAGATTCTAATAAAACGCATCGCGTAGATCCTTATTGGTTAAAAGCAGGCGAACATTTTCTTTCATTATCTAAACCACATTTATTTTCGTATGCCGTTACTTCCAAAGAACATGAATGGATCACTACACAAGCATTACCCCGTTTAAGTTTTTTATGGAGTCTTTATCAATTAGCAAATACTATTTCTTCCATTGATACCACACAATGGAAACTGGGTTTAAAACATTTGGTTTCACATTCACTGATTCGCACCATCGGATATCAAAATCGATATCAACTTCAATTAGAAGCCCATTATTTTTTACAGTCATCTCGCATAGCCGTTCAAGAATTAAAAAGCATGCATGTATTAATATTATTTGGAAAAAAACTCGGCTTTGTGCCTTTAATTATTTTTAACCCGCCTGCTTTTTTACTGGGAACAAAAGCGCAAGGTAAAAAAATTCAGCATTTTTGGCAAGAATTGGTCAATCACCCTAATGCTCTTATTGGAGATCCTTCCGCCAATTTTTTATGGATACCGTATCAACACCCACAAGGCATTAATTTCACCCAAGTGGAAACCATAGGCATTTTCTCAAGCTTTGGCCAGTTTACTATCCCCTTATTTGTATCTCCTGAGCTCGCTTCCTTGGTTACCCAAGAGCTAGCTCGCTTTGAACAAGCTTGTGTAACCTTCGCAGAGCAAGAAGAACAACGATATTTAAAGCGATTCCCCACTCCTCCTATGCCCCAAACAAACTCCTACAAAAACGACTTATAACCCTATTGAAATATAACTAAATATAACTTATAATATGACATATAAAGTCCAACTCAATAGGCATATAAATGAACTTACAAGTCATAAAATCCATGGGAGGACGGGATGAATACATTCTGCTACCTATTCCTATTTACCATTCATTACAAACTGAAATAGCTGAAAAAATCAAAGGTTGGCAGCATAAAGAAGCTGAATATCTAGACTTTTCACTAGAAGACTTTGTGAGCAATCCTGTTGCTTTGGCTCGTATAAAGGCCAAATTAACCCAAACAGAATTAGCTGAAAAAGCGGGTGTTTCACAAGCCTATATCAGCAAATTAGAGGCAAGCCCTCAAATATCAGCCAAAATACTGCATAAAATCATGGAGGCCATTGACAGATAAGGGCAAACCCAGCAGCATGTTAGCTTGCTTATATAAAAGAGACGAGCTATGGTAGATTTTAGTGATTGGAAATATTACCCTTCAAGTAAAACCGAGCTAAATCTGTACCTACAAGCTTTAACGGATGATGATATTCCATCTCTTATCGAGTTCTTAAATCAACACCCTGAAATTACCTCTCTTATTCTAATCAGCAACAAAATAGGTGACGCAGGTGCTAAGCTCCTCGCCGCGAATACTACCATTATCAGCCTGGGTCTTAGTGCTAATCAAGTTGGAGATGAAGGGGCTATGGCTCTTGCTGCCACTACCTCTATTGTTTACTTGAACCTGTACCATAACAAAATTGGGGTTAAAGGCGCTAAAGCGCTCGCTTCAAACTATATTATTATTTCATTAGATCTTCATGCTAACGTGATAGGAGAGGAAGGTAGAGAAGCTCTAGAAGAAGACAATCCTATTAAAAGAACCAATTTAGGCAGATCCGTTGGGATGGCCGCACCCGTACCTTCTTTGAAGAGGATTGCTCTTTACCAGGTACAAGAATTAGATATAAAGGGACAAATCCCCTCAAAAGAATTGGAGATTTTACCCCCCGATCAGATAAAAGCCGTTTACAACTCGCGCCCTTAAGGCGCTAGGCCTCAAACTTGCAAAAACCTGAATATGTGATATAGTATTGAAAAAAGCAAGAAAGGCAATTCGTCAATTCTTCAGCTCCGAGCCCAAAAGGCTCTACCTTAAATTCCCGGTTAGAAATTTCAAACCTCGAGTAAGTGCTGAAGTGTATTTTCCTGCTATGTGTTCCCCAATGATACCAATATTTACCCAAGGTAGTATTTCCACTTTTATCATGCTGCTTTGTGTAAGTGTTGGACTATAAAATAGAGAGTTTATGAACTTAACAGAATTAAAGAAACGACCCGCCGCAGAATTAATGCAAATGGCGCAAGATATGAAGATTGAAAATATCTCTCGCGCTCGCAAACAAGATTTAGTATTTGGAATTCTTAAAGAACTAGCCCGTAAAGGTGAAGATATTTCTGGCGATGGCGTATTAGAAATTTTACAAGACGGTTTTGGTTTTTTACGCTCGGCGGATGGTTCTTATTTAGCCGGCCCCGATGATATTTATGTGTCTCCTAGCCAAATTCGTCGTTTCAGTTTACGTACCGGTGATATGGTAGCAGGCCTTATTCGCCCACCTAAAGAAGGCGAACGTTATTTTGCTCTTCTTAAAGTAGATACCATTAACTACGAAGATCCTGAAAACTGCCGTAACAAAATTTTATTTGAAAATTTAACTCCTATATTCCCTAATGAACGTATTATTATGGAACGCGGAAATGGTAGCACCGAAGATATTACTGCACGTGTTATCGATTTAGCAGCGCCATGGGGTAAAGGACAACGTGGTTTAATTGTTTCTCCGCCTAAAGCCGGTAAAACAGTGATGCTACAAAATATCGCACAATCTTTAGCGCATAACTATCCTGATATTAAATTAATTGTTTTATTAATTGATGAACGTCCTGAAGAAGTAACCGAAATGGAACGCTCAGTACGCGGCGAAGTAATTGCAAGTACATTTGATGAACCTGCAACACGTCACGTGCAAGTAGCCGAAATGGTTATTGAAAAAGCAAAACGTTTAGTTGAACATCGTCATGACGTTGTGATTTTATTAGATTCTATTACTCGTTTAGCTCGCGCTTACAACACGGTTGTTCCTGCATCAGGAAAAGTATTAACCGGTGGTGTGGATGCAAACGCATTACAACGCCCTAAACGTTTCTTTGGTGCTGCACGTAATATTGAAGAAGGCGGAAGCTTATCTATTATTGCTACGGCATTAATCGATACCGGCTCTAAAATGGATGAAGTGATCTATGAAGAGTTTAAAGGTACGGGTAATATGGAATTACATTTAGATCGTCGTATTGCAGAAAAACGCGTATATCCTGCGATCAATATTACTAAATCAGGTACTCGTCGTGAAGAATTAATCACGAATCCTGATGAGCTTCAAAAAATATGGATCTTACGTAAAGTGTTACATCCTATGGATGAAACCACGGCAATGGAATTTTTGTTAGAGCGTTTACGTTCAACAAAAACAAATGATGAGTTTTTTGATTCAATGAAACGCTCATAACACATGGCCACACCTGCTGGAAGTGCACAACCCATCGTAACCGCCGAATTGGTGGATTGTGAATTTCTTCCTCATGGTGTGCGCCGTGTTTTTTTGCGATTACCTAGCGACACTTCTTTCTCTTACCAAGCCGGACAATATTTATTTTTAGTGCTCAATAATGGTGAAGAACGCCCTTATTCTATTGCCAATGCACCTAAAGATAATATTTTAGAATTCCATATTCATCACCCTCCTGTTGAAACTAATTTTACGCATTTTCTCTTTAAAGAATTATTAGAAACCAAGAAAATTCAATTACATGGTTCTTATGGTCATTGCGTATATCACACGCCTGAACAAGAACGCTGGATTTTATTAGCAGGCGGCACAGGCTTAGCGCCTTGCAAAGCTATTATTGAAGCGGCTATTGCCCATCACTCCGAAAAACCTATTGAGCTATATTGGGGTGTTCGCACACCTGAGCATCTTTATGAAATAGAACTATTAGAAAAATGGCGTAAACAATATGCTTGGTTTCATTGGACTCCCGTGATATTTAACCCTGAAACCGCCAATGGCGATCACCGAATGGGTATGGTGCATGAAGCTCTTATTGAAGATTACCCCGATTTATCCACACTCTTTGTATATGCCAGTGGCCCTGCACCTATGGTACTGTCTTCTCATACAGCCCTATTGGCAGAGGGCCTTCCCGGCACACAGTTTTGGTCAGATTATACCTAGGGTTCTCCCTAGGCTTACTAGAGCTTTTTTTGAGGAAACACCCCCTAATGTGGTATAATTAACTCACTATTAACACTCAACTGAAACATTATGCGTAGATACATCCCCGTTTTATTACTGGGCGTTACGCTCTCCGCCTACGGCGAAGCGGTTAAACCAGAAACGGAAAAGAGCCATGCTCAATTCGTTCCCTGGAAAGCCTCAAAATACCGTGCTTACCATGATAATCCTGCCATGATCTGGGAAAGAGCCGGTGTATTTAATGATTTCTGGGGTATTGAAGGACAACGTCCTACTTTTAACCGACAAGATTACCTGCGATATAGCCCTGCTGATATGCCTGGCTATACCCAAAAGAACCAAAAAGCCATAAACGTATTAGGGGTGGGAAAGCTGCCTGTTTCGGATGCTTTCGCCTTTTTTGCCAAAGCGGGGCCGGCTTATTATCAGCCGCTTTTACAACAAAGCCCCGATTCAGTATCTATGGACTCTCAAGAGTTCAATGTATGGGGCGTAAGCTACTCTACAGGCGCTAGTTTCTATTTAAGCCCTAGAGTAGAGTTCAGCCTAGAATATATGCGTACCGAAGTAGACCAATTAGATGTAGAAAGCAGTAACGCCCAATTGAGCTGGAGTTTTAAGTAATGCCTATTATGTCTTTTAGTATTCCAACAGTTGATATCACCGTTGATGGGCACACCATCACTACCCCTGCCTATGAGCTAAACCCAGGTTCCTCATTGTATCCCACAGCATTGGGTACCACCTCATTAAGAGAAAACGTAAAAGGCTGGTATAACGATACCTATATGATTGCCGTAGCAAAACAGATAGTAGACCACCCTGGCATCACCAAAGAAACCGCGGCTAAGATCACCAAACAAGCTCATCAATATATGAAAACCCATCTTAATAGAGGGCTTGATGAGATCCGTACCGATAGAGGCACTACACCTACAAAAACAAAAACTCCTACTTTATCTAATGCCGTATTAAAAGTATCAACCCATATAGTAAATGCCGCTTTAAATTTAAGAAAAGATCAAACGGATAGAAAAATCCCTACTTATGAAAATAGTATCGAATTACTTATAAAAATTGGATTTACATCTCAAGGCAAAGTTTCCGGAGTTTTAGGTGATATTTTTGATAACAAGACACGAATATTTAACGGAATTGTTTGGCCAACACCATTACTTAATGTTAAAGACACAACACCGACAGATCTAAGCAAACTTTATGATAATCTTTATCTTGAATCTCCCGAAGAATTTCCTAAACTTGTTAAGAATATTATTAATAAAGTAATAAAGCTTGATAACAGGATATTTAAAAAAACAACATTCCAAACCAACGAAAAAATTATATTTGATAGATTATCTCTTTATGAATGGAAGAGTATGATAGGAAATATTCAGCGTCTTATTGCTGGCTCGCTATTTACTATAGCTCCTCTTATTCCCCATTTAAAAAAAATGTTCTCAAATGAAGAGGAGTTAATAAAATACATCACGTCTTTCACAAGAGATGCGGTTATGAAAAATTGTGAAAATGATTTGTTAACTGAGGCTGAACAATCAATACAGATTCAGGTTATTAAAGTTATTTTCGCAGAAACCCTTTCTGAGCTTATCCCTTATTTATTAAGAAAAAAACCTTCGCCCTCTCCAGCTGAAATCGTAAAAATTGCTCAAAAACTTCGCTTTTATCTTTTTTCAGAAGTCAATACTACCGGTAAATTTGTTCTTCAAGAATTAGTAGATAAATTAAAAGACGTAGTTGATAGCGGTAATTTACATTATCAAAAGCACGAAAAAGAATTATTGGAGTTTTTCTTAGAACAATTCTTTGATAAAGCACCATCAAAAGAATTAGCTTTATTAATACAAAAAAGAAACGATGAGTTTTTCAAAAAACAAATGTTTAAAGAAAAATTAGAAAAAGCCATTCCTGTCACCTACCCAGCAGAACGAGATATTATTAATAGAATTCCTCCGAGAAAATATCTCTCTAGCCATGAGAGAAAAAGCATTTGTAATGATATATTACGAATATGCACTATTGCTCCCCTAAAAATAAAAATTGAAGCTATTAGGGATCAATTAGGACAATTTTCAGATGTAAAAAGAAGAATGAGCATGAAAAGACCTTCTGCTGCTGCAGTTAGCGCTGCAGAGAAAGTTATTGAAGATGAAACATTACAATTAATGGATTTTGATGACCTAGTTATTCCCCGAGTAACTATTCCAGCATCTCCTGCGCCAACACCACCTCCTGCATCAGCAGCAGTGGCTGTTGCAACGTAGTTTATTCTACTTCTTTGAAGCGCTGTAATTGAGAGGCGGCTTGATAATTGCGCCAGGCTTGTTCAGGTTTATTTAACTGTTGTTGAACATACGCTAATTCTAGATAAGCAGGAACACTAGGTTTTTCAGTAATGCTTTGTTGCAAAAATTGCTCCGCTTTTCCCCACTCTTGTGCATTTTTCGCTAAGCGCCCTGCAGATAATAATACATCCGGATCTCTAGGATACTGCGCCACCCATTGATGCACTTTCTTTAAACGCTTCTCCGCTTGTTGCTGCAATAAACCATAATAACTTACAAAATTAGGCTGCCATTGGCGATCTAATTGCCATTCAATAATATCACTGACTTGTGCTTCATCGCCCAAACGTAATGCTGCACGCACATAAGCATTCGCACACAAAGGATCATGTCGCCAGCGATTAGAAAGTGATTTCCATACCTGGTTTAATTCAGCGGCATCTTTGGCTTGGTTTAATTGTTGCAAGGCTTGTTGAAGTGTATGCTCTTGAGCTTGGTTTCTTTGCTCTTTGCGGTTTCTCCAAAAATTTGTCCACCGATATGGAACAGAAACTACCCATCGTGAAATTCGCGACAAAAAGATATAGACCAATAATAATACTAAAAAGCCAAAAATAATCAACCATAATTGAATTTGAACAGTCCATTCTTTATAAGAAAAAGTAACTATATTTTGTGTTTGTGCAAAAAACAAAGCGGCAATAATTAATAACGTAATAATCGTGATAAATAAAATTCGTTTCATGGAGTTAATTCCTGCGTTGCAGTGATTAATGCTTGTTGCGTTTGATTCACATTCGCTCCCGAAAAATCTAGAGGTTGTTGTGATAATTGATTAATAGTTTGAGAAACACTTTCTCTATCACTCAACCAAGATAATGATTGTTGCGTTACCCAAGGCGTAGCACTATTTAATGCTAATTGGTATTCCATAGCATTTCCTTGCATCAAGGCAAACTGTGCTTGATACATCGCTAATTGCAACATAACACCACCGTAAAAAGCAGGTAATGCTGAATCGGTTAGCGCATCAGAATGCTGTACTTGCACTGCATTTTGAAATTGATGTTTTAATTTATCTACCAATGTTTCATCGGCAGGGGCCGTGGTAGTTGGAGCAGGCGTTTCGGTAACGGGCCCAAAATGAGCCAGCATTTGCTGATTAATATGCTGCTGCAATTGTTGCACTTGGCCTAATACTTGCTGCTTATTCGTCTGAACATATTGAATTTTTTCGCTATCAGCCACAATAGCAGTTTGTATGGCTTGTTGTTGTGATAGTGGTAATTGCACGAGTTCTGCTTCTAAAATACTGAGCAAACTCATGGCCAGTGAAAATTGTTGGTTATTTAATAATAATTGAATAACGGTGGCTTGATTAAGCATATTGGTTAACAGTTCTCTCATCAATGATGATGAGTGAGCAGGATCAGGCATTGAACTCGAAGCAGTATTCGCAGAAACGTTATGAGTTAATAATGGTTGATTGGGAAGTGAGGCATCTTCAGACTGCATTTTCCAAAAACTGTAACCCAGTGTACCAGCAGCACCTAATACACCCACCGTAATAGTGCCTAATACCCAAGCTCTCCAATTACGTTTCAATGAGGTCTGTTGAGTAGTAGGTTCAAATGATTCGGTTGGCTCTGTCATGTAAGATAATTCCATTTAAGTGATGAGAGTGATTTATTTTACCAAAAACACCTTAATAAGGATACGGTTGTATTGACTTTTGGTATAATAAACGCTTTACTCAAGTACTACTAAAATATAGCTGACTCATTGGTAATATGTCAAAAACACGCAAAAAACCTGGAATTTTAAAAAAGCTTATCGGGCGTCTAAACGCGCTATTCAACGAAACCGAAGATGAAGGCGGTAGCGGCGGCAGTGGCATAAAACCCAATATGCAAAATCCACTGGCCGGTCGTAAAGCAGCCAATGCATCTATACATCAAGTCGCAGCAACGAAGGCGCCTTACGTGCCATTAAATCAATTGCTCGTAACATTAATTCGTCAATTAGGCGGCAAAAATATACCCGGCAAAACTTCTTCTTTGCTTAACTCTCTTATGCCGGCTGATGAAGCCCAATTTAGATCGATGCTGAAAAAAGAATTAAAAGGCAGCTCTGTGGCGGATCAAATATCAGAAGGCCCAGATGTAACGCCTGAAAGCGGTAAAGACTTTAGCAATCATAAAACGCCTAAAAGAGGTCCACGACCTAGCTAATCATGGATACTCTTTTATTCGACCAAGCCCGTTCGCTGCAAGCCAAAGGCGAATTTAATCATGCCGCTGATCTTTATCAACAACTTTTAAAAAAACATCCTTCTCATTTAGCCAGCCGTTATAACCTCGCTCGTTTATGGGCAGAGCAAGGTAAATGGCAGTTAGCTATTGCAGAATTTGAACAAATATTAAATGCAGAGCCCTCTTGTACTCCTGCTTGTTACAATTTAGCGATTTGCTGGCAAGCAGAGCAGCAAGATCAAAAAGCCATGGATTATCTGAAAAAAACCTTAGGACTCGATCCGCAACATGGGTTAGCCATGCAAGCATTAGGCAGTTTATTATTAAAACAAGAAAAATACGCAGAAGCCAAAGCCTATTTACTTTCGGCTCTAGAGCAATTAGGTCATCATGCTGATATTTATTTTAATTTAGGGATCGCTTTTTTAAACGAAAGCGATAAAATGAGTGCGCTTTTTTATTTTACTGAACTCGCTAAAAAATATCCTCATACTATCGAAGCTCATTACAATACGGGTGTAATTTATCAGCAAGAAGGTAATGATCCGGCTGCTTTACGCGCTTATGCTGAAGTGTTAAAACTAAACTCACAACATTTTGCGAGTCTTTATAATACGGGCGTTATTTTGCAACACCAAGGTAATTACCCACTCGCATTGCATCACTATAAAAAGGCTTACGAAATTGATCCTCACCATCGTAGTTTGCCTTTTTTAATTAGCGCTTTAGAGCAAAACTCTCCACAAGCCGCACCTACTCAATATGTAGAAAGTTTATTTGATGGATATGCCGATCATTATGACAGACATATACAGCAACAATTACAGTATGAAGTGCCTAAAAAATTACATCAATTATTTTGTTCTCATATGCAAAAAGCGTGGAGTATGCCCAATGATAATAAGTTACCTAAACAATCTTTTACCTTAATTGATTTAGGTTGTGGCACAGGATTAGCAGGGCTTTATTTTAAACCGCTTTGTCATACCATGGTGGGTATCGATTTATCAGCAGGCATGTTAAGACAAGCCTCAAAAAAACAATTATATTCCACCTTAAATCAGCAAGATAATATTGAATATTTAAAAAAACTACATCATGAAGCAGATATTATTATTGCCGCGGATGTATTGGGATATTACGGCGATTTAGAAGCTTTGTTTTCTTCAGCTAAAAAGGCATTGCGCCCTGGTGGCTGCTGGTTATTTTCGATTGAAACGTATTTAGGATCAGACTATTTTCATTTACAAGAAAATGCGCGTTTTTCTCATCAAGCGGATTATATAAAAATGCTAGCTGAACGCCATAGCTTTAAATTACTCGCAGAAGAACCTGCTACGCTACGGCTTCAACAAGAAAAGCCCGTAGCAGGTTTTTTATATTTGCTGGTTTCTATTTAATCATGATCATTAATGAGGTAATAAATACAATACCGATCATTAAAGGGACTAAAAAACGCATACTAAAATACCACGCCTGAAACATTCCATCACTTTTCATTTGCAAAATCTTTTCGCTTAATGAACGCTTCATTACCCAACCTACAAATAAAGCAAACAGCAATCCACCCGTAGGTAAAATAATATTCGTAGGAATATCAGTTGCTATCGCAAAAATAGTAAAACCACCTAATTGCACATCTTCCCATAAATTGAATGAAAGAAGAGAGCCAATTCCTAATATCCAAGCAAAACCACACACTAACCAGGTCGCTTGTTTACGTGATAATTGCGTGCGTTCAATTAATAAATAAACCACTGGCTCTGCTAAAGAAATAGACGATGTCCAAGCAGCAAATAATAATAAAACGAAAAATAAGCTTCCAATCAGTACGCCCCATTCCATATGTGCAAAAGCCATTGGCAACACTACATACATTAAACCAGGGCCTTCAGAGACAGGCAATCCGTAAGCAAATACAATAGGAAATATGGCTAAGCCCGCTAATACCGCTACAATCACATTCAGAATGGCAATAGTACTCATTGAATGAGTGAGCGACGTATTATCCTGTGAATAAGCGGCATATACCGTAATCATTCCTGCGCCTAATGCTAATGAGAAAAACGCTTGGCCTAATGCTGATAAAATAACTCCCGCGGTAATTTTGCTAAAATCAGGCATAAATAAAAATTTAAGGCCTTGAACAAATTCCCCTGCATAAGCGGCATATAATACTAAAATAATTAATACCGCAAACAAGCCTGGCATTAAATAACGATTGAGTTTTTCTAATCCGCTTTCAACCCCTCTGGCCACAACCCACAATGTTAATAACATAAAAACACTGTGCCATAACAACATCTCTAAAGGATCATCTAAAAAATTCACCCACACACTTTCTATTTCAGCATTGCCAAGCCCTTGTAAATATCCCGCAGCACTTCTCCATAAATATGCAATAGACCAGCCAGAGACTACGCTGTAAAAAGATAAAATCATGACTAGTGCAAGCAATCCCCACCAACCGGCTAATTGCCAGTAACGGCTAGCATGACTTTCACGCGCAATTTTAATAATGCTATCAACTGCATTTTGCCTAGCGTATCGACCAATTAATGCTTCGGCTAACATTAAAGGAACACCAATCACAAAAACGCTAATCAAATAAACTAGCATAAAAGCGCTACCGCCATTTTCTCCTAGAGTGTAAGGGAATTTCCAAATATTTCCTAAACCAATAGCAGCACCCGCAGTGGCCCAAATAAATGCCCAATGAGTAGACCAACGCTGAATGCGTGAATTTTTTGCCACTATTTTCTCCTTACTTATACGAGTCACTGGTATTTTTTAAGGTGACTTGTCTTAAACTCTGTGCAATCGCATTAATTTCAAACTGCTTTGTTTTTAATAAATGTACAAAGAATTGGTAAATTTTATCCGACTGCTGATGAATACTATAACCGTTCATTCGTAAAAAAGCATCTACGGCCGCAAATGCCGTGCGTTTATTGCCTTGTTTAAACGGTTGATACAATACAATGCTTTCCATTAAAGCAGCAGCACGAGTAATGATATCGGGATAATGATCGCTTTGTGCACGTGACAATGCTGATTCCAATGCACCTAAATCTCGGATCCCTGACTCTCCACCGTATCGGGTTATTAATACCTTTTGTATTTCCAATACTTCTGTCAACGTTAAATAGTCGTACATAGTGCCAACTTACGATATAAATCATCGTGTTTTTCTAAACTGTTATCTAGGGCTTTACGAACATGACGTCTGGCTTGGCTGTTGCTCTCTAATGATAAGTAGGCTCGTAACGCTTCGTCCAACAGTGCTTGAAACAGCCTTCCTTCTTTTCGTGCCAGCGCTCTCATTTTGCTCAACAACTCTGGATGAGCTTGAGAGGAGAACTTTTCCAGTGGAATGGTTTGTGATGGTTTGGGCATTTCCTTGTCCTCATTCTTTATATGATTTAAATAATAGCCTAATATCTTGATTTAACAAGATTCATCATTACAAAACCCATCAAAACATTATAAGCTTTTGATTCTTATGCCATTATCAAAAACAATTATATATATTTATATATCTTGATATATCATGACAGAAATAAAGATGGATTTAAAGAATGCGTCCCCCGCGACAGGTAAATGAGTTGCAATTCTGCTGTAAAGAGCTATACCATGATACGGCTTATATTACTTATGAAAGGAGACTCTCATGTTAAACCCTACTAAACTCGGGTTAGCGGCAGGTATTTTATGGGGCTTAAGCATGTTCATGATGACAGTGGCTGCTATGCAAACAGGGTACGCTGGAGAATGGCTACAGTTAATGGACAGCATATACCCTGGTTACGAAATATCATGGACTGGCAGCGTTCTGGGCCTAGTGTATGGATTTGTTGATGGATTTGTAGGCTTATTTCTTTTCGGATGGCTTTACAACAAGCTTAACGCCTAATTGCTCACTATCAATGGGGTAAGCGCATGGCTTATCCCTATTCACATATTAGCTATTCCATTTAAGATAAGGCTTGGCTAATTCTCTCACCTCTAATGTAATCTGAAAATCTTTTCTCTTTGCTGAATCAGAAAAATACGTTTTTAACAGTTGAAACAACTCTTTTCCTACTTCTTCTCGTATTTCGGCGCTGCGACCCTGCATAAAAGAAAGTTCAACATGAACAAAGGCAGCTTCTGAATTACCGTTCCCAACATAATAATTATCCACTAAAATCGCGCGACATTTGCAACTGGCAATATCAGCGGGTAATTTTTCTGATACCATATGATTAATACTAGCAAATAAATCAGAAAAATCATCCCCTTCTTCAATATTATTAGTATATTCTAAATTTAAATGTGGCATATTTTTTCACCTATTTTTTTGGACTTTATAAGATTATACTAGCATGAGTTTAGGATAGATATAAATGAAATTTAAGGAAAAATAATGTCTCATACTAGAATTTATCAAAAAATACCGCTGAGTATAGGTACTGAAATTATTTTAGATCATCATGCCACGCAACATTTAGTAAAAGCACTACGATTAAAACTTAATGACCACTTTACCATTTTTAATGGAGACGGTGATGAATACGAAGCTATGTTATCTTTTCAAAGCAAACGAGAACATAGAGCACAAATCACTAATAAACAAGCAGGTATTCGCGAATCCTCTTGTCCTATTTTGCTAGGTCAAAGTATTTCTAGAGGTGAACGTATGGATTACGCCATACAAAAATCAGTAGAATTAGGTGTGCATGCGATACAACCGTTAATTACAGCACATATTGCGGTAAAAATGCCCGCCGATTCTTTTGAAAAACGACAACAACATTGGCAAGGTATTGCTGTGAGCGCTGCTGAGCAATGTGGTCGCAGTGTGGTACCCACTGTTCATTTGCCTATTACATTAGAAAAATGGATCCCTACTTGCGACCAAGCTTTACGATTAGTATTAGATCCAAGAGCCAAAGAAACATTACCAACACTTACTGACACTGTTTCTTCTATTGCTTTATTAATTGGTCCTGAAGGTGGATTAAGCTCAGACGAAATTGCATTAGCAAAACACCATTCTTTTTTACCAATTCGTTTAGGATCACGTATTTTACGCACCGAAACTGCCGCAGTGGCAGCGATGACATTATTGCAGTATAAATGGGGCGATTTAGTCTAACGCATTTATTGACGATAACCCTCCGTTGTACTATTTTTAAATATATCGTCATTGCGAGGTCGCTTCGGCCGTGGCAACCCATATCAAATTAGGCATTTATGAAAAAATATTTCTCATTAGCATTTATTTCTTTACTATTTCTCAGCACCACTGCTTTAGCAGATCCGCTGGGACCTGATGCCGCCGCTACTGATCCTTATCATGATGAACAAATGCAGCGTCAAATAGCTATTCTAGATGATTTAGACGCACGTATTGACGAAGAAGAAAGAAAAGGCTATTTACAAGCGTGGCAGGCAAACCAGCTTAGAAATGAAGTACAAACCATGAGAATTCAAGAACGTAATTATATACAGCAAGATGCCTTCGATGCGAAAGCTGCCGCTATTGCACGACAGCTTGACCCACCAATGAACTAAATACCTTTTATTTAGGCAGGCTTGGTTGACGAGCTGCGGTCATGAATAAAGGGGCATTCATTCCCATTATGACAGCCTCTAGGACCTTTAAAAAAGTGACATTCTGTTCTATTTCCATAAAACGGCCGGGTTGATGAGGCAGCAGCTCCGCGGCTAGGTTGGCCGCCAGGCTGCCTTCCAGAGTGATTACTAGCTTGTCTATTCATCTGGCGGTTAGGCTGGCTTGCTGTTTGGTTTCCGGGTTGTCTACCACCTTGTCTATTAGCGCTTGCAGCGCCACCTCTATTCGCTTGAGGGCGACGTGCTGAATGAGCACCAGTCTGCGGTGTGGGATCCCTTTTGGGTATTAACGCACGAAGATCCTCATTAAAATCCGCATTAAGATCGAACTCCATAAAATGTGGAACCGCAGGAGCAACAGGAGGCCTAGGGGTAATAACACTGCGAACGCTACTTTCAGTAAAATAAAGACTACGATTTCTCGCATCTGTTACCATCGCCGCTAACAGAGGTTTGCGTTGTAAGGTATTGGCATTACCTGCTACCACTAACATACGCTTCGCACGCGTGAGTGCTACATTCACTCGATTTTCATCATCCACAAACCCTACTGTTCCTTTAGTATTTGATCGCACGCAAGAAACTAACACTATTTGCGCTTCTTCCCCTTGAGAGCCATCCACTGTTCCAATCGTAATTCCGGGATATTTAGCGCTCAACTGCCTTTCTAAGGCCAACGCTTGTTCTTTGTAAAAAGTGATGACTCGAACATGCTGACCTATATTGGATAGATAATGTGTTTGCATATACGCTAATAAATCATCAAAAAGATTTATTTCATGGCGATTAACAAAACTATAACCACTAGATTCTTCTACACCTTCAATATGAATAAATGAGTAAGGCGGTAATAATAAAGGTTCATTTCTTAATTCAGGAAAAACTCTTCTTTCTACTGATGCATGTGTGGTTAATCTTCCTCCATAAAATTTCTGGGAAGGCCATTGACAAATTTCAGAACGCATACGATGTTGTTCACCTAAAAAACCGTGTGGATAATTATTATCTCTTTGCAAACGCACCAACATGGAGCGAGAATATCCCAATGTTTTTGCTTGTTCTGAAATAACCGTAGCAGGTAATTGTTGATGATCCCCCACTAATAACACTTTTTTAGGCAGTGTTCGAAAAGATATTATTGTTTCTGCTTCAACGGTTTGGCTGCCCTCATCTATAATAAGCACCCTATCCTTGATAACCTCTTGAATAGATTGCCTGCCAGATACTGCTAGCGTACAAAATACAACTTGTGCGCCTTTTAGCAATTGCGCTTCTAAACCTTCTTTGGGATCATCTAGCATTATTAAATTTATTAGATTCGCTCTAAATCGAATAACACAATTTCTCATTCGATTTAAACACTCTAATATCTCCGCTTTAATAGGCGCTATATTTTGTTTAGATGATGCAGCACCCACCTTTGCAATAAGCTCGATTAATCGTTTTCCACTGCCGATATATACGTCATCAAACCCTTGAGGTAATTTTATTTTATATCGTTTGAATATTTCGGATAAACTTTTGGTACGCACATTCAATTCGTTTATAATAGCCGCATAATTTTTTACTAGATCATCAATGGAATCGCCTGGAACCAGATCCCATAATAAATCTTCTATTTCATTTACCATATCCAAACGTCTATCACCCCAGGTATGCAAAAATACCCTATTGAGTGCCTCATTATCAGGCGGCAAACCTTCTTCGGTTCCAGCTAAAATAACAGGCACATCAGGACACGCCTGCATAAAGCGCTGTAATAATAACTGCACAGCAGGATTAGAAGGAGCACATACCATCCCTTCTTTTTTATGTTTAGTTAACACGTCTAGTTGCGCGACGATTAATGTCGTTTTTCCAGTACCAGGTGGACCTTGAACAATATGAAGCCCCGTTTTTAAAGTCATAAAATCTTTAACGGCTTTTTGTTGGGCAGGATTAAGTTTATTTAATACCGCTGCGTCTTCTGCTGTGGGTTTGTATTCTGGTATATGTGAAACAGCTCGATAGGCATAACCAAAATCCTCATCATAATCATATGAAGTGGTTTGCGATTGAGGTTGTCCGTCTATTACCGATTTAATAAAAGGAACATCTGGCATAGATTTGCAGGCTTCATACATACGCGATTGCGTAACAAGGGATCCTAATGGCCAGGCTTTCCATTCTACGCCATCAGAAAAATCACGCCCTGCCGTTTCTCTAGAAAATTGATCTAATATTATTTTTAGCTCTAATCGATTAGAATCAGGATCGCTAGAATACCCCGCCATTCCCAATAATTCTAAATCGCTTCGTGAACTTTGTAATAAAAATACATCTCCTGATTTAGGAGGCTCAAACGTTCTACCTAATTTTATAAAGGTAGCTTTAAACGGATTTCCTGGATTTGTGGCTGGCTTCATATTACTAAATTTCAATTTAGCGAAAGGCGTTTTTCCTGATCGGGCATCTTCTAAACCAGCAGCCAATATAGCACCGGCTTCCATTAAAATAAGGGGCAAAAATGCATTATAATAAGTCCCTCTGCTTGCCCAGGTAGTAGGCAAAGGTTCTGGTATTCGTGTCACCACTCGTTGATTAGCCACTTGCGGAATATTCCATCCTAATACTTCTTTGGTAAAAACATATTGGCCGTTATCATAATTCATAGGTGTTGAATAAACTCTGGTGGCTGACCGAATTTCTCCACCACCATCTAGAGTTCTATTATTTTTTTTACTAAAAAATTCTCGACTAATATCAGGATCTTTTAAAGAGCACACTTGAACTTCAATTTGATCCACAGAAGCCAAATGAAAAGTACGTAAGCGTCTATTATCCAGTGTAAATATTTTTTGTTGATATGTGACAACCCGTATCACAGGGATAGCACTAGGAATGAGTCTGCCTTGAATTAATTGAGATGCCACATCTGATAGAGGTATCCCATTATCAAACTGAGCTTTAACTGAGCGCTGCGAAAATTGTATATCTCTGACACGCATTATTTTCTTAGCAGGATCAGGAGCCGGAGGTCGACTTGAACCTGCAGCAGAAGAAGCACCCGATGCGAATGAACTAGGACGAGCAAACATAAAAAACTCCTTCTTATTTTGTGAACTTCCGTTTCTATCAAATGGATGGCTATCCTATCATACAGATCAATCTCCTGCCACAGGCTATGCTTGACTCGTTAAGCCCTCTGAGATATTATGGTTGCCTCATTTTAGCGCCTTAAAAAGGCCAGTTTACGAAGGGGTTTATATGTCTAAGGTTTGCCAAGTTACGGGTAAAAAGCCCATGAGCGGAAACAACGTGTCTCACGCTCACAACAAAACACGTCGTCGTTTTTTGCCTAATTTACATACCCATCGTTTTTGGGTAGAAGCTGAAAAACGCTTTGTTAAATTAACCGTGTCTTCACATGGTATGAGAATTATTGATAAACTGGGTATAGATTCAGTACTATCAGATTTACGCACTCGTGGCGAAAAAGTATAAGAGGATATTATGTCTAAAATTGTTAAATTAGAATCAACCGCAGGTACAGGTCATTTCTATACCACTACCAAGAACGAACGTAAACAAGAAAAACTCTTGTTAAAGAAGTTCGACCCCGTTGTACGTAAACACGTAGAATATAAAGAAACGAAAGTATAGTTTGCTGATAGATAAGTTTCTAGGCGTGATGAGCCGGCGTAAAAGCCCGTTTATTGAATAAATAAACGGGCTTTTTGTTGTCTGGAGATTAGCCTTGTTGTTGAGGCAAAGAGTAGGTTCTTATGCTTCTAGCAAAGTTAGCCAGTACGGCAATGCCCGTGCCTTCAGCACGCACACACCAGTCTTGTAGAGCGTCTAATAGCTCTTTTTGGGTAGCTGTAGTTCTTGCCCAAATCGCCTGTAATTGCTCACGGAACTGATAAATCTGCTCCATTGTAGGGCTTTGAGAAAGCGCGTTTTGCAGCTTTTCCTGGCTCGCTTCATCTACTAAAAACTTGTCTCTTAAAAATGAACGGCGAAGATGGCGATCTTGGCCCATTTTATCTTCTTTAAGAGCAGGCTTAATCACGTCTTGTGCGTAGTGCGCCATCACTTGGAAACGGTTAGTAATAACCGCTTTTAAGGTGTCTAAATCGATAGCCGATTTGGTATGTTCTACATGCAATTTAGGCGCTACTCGCTTAGCCTTAGCTAAGCCTACATATGACAATAAAGTGATATACATCCAGCCAATATCAAATTCCCACCATTTTACCGAGAATTTTGAAGAAGTCCCGAAGGTATGATGGTTATTATGCAGCTCTTCACCACATAGAATAATAGCCCAAGGGAAGATATTACGAGACGCATCTGAGCACTCAAAATTACGATAACCCATGGCATGGCCAATACCATTAATAACGCCAGCAGCGGTAAAGGGGATCCAAAACAATTGGAAAGCCCAAATAGCCACACCTGGTATACCAAATAACAAGATATTCAGGGCTAGCATCAGGTAAATACCATGAGCACTATAAGGGGAATACACATTGCGCTCTAACCAGTCATCAGGGGTACCTTCGCCGTAACGGTCTAGGGTTTCTTGGTTTCCAGCTTCTTTTCTGTATAGCTCAGCACCAAACCATAGCACCTTATTAAGGCCTAATACGGAAGGGCTATGAGGATCATCAGGGGTTTCACAACGCGCATGGTGTTTACGGTGAATGGCAGTCCATGCCTTAGTTTTCATACCCGTGGTCATCCACAGCCATAAGCGCAAAATATGAGAAACAATAGGGTGTAATTCCAGGCCTCTATGGGCTTGGCAGCGGTGTAAAAAGAGAGTCACGCCCATGGTTGTCACATGGGTAAAAGCTAGGGCTACAATCACATAACCCCACCAAGGTAAATCTGTTAGACCATAAAACATAGGTGCCTCGCGTCGTTGGATAATTTAGCATTGATCACTAATTAATGGGTCTATTATACCATAAACGCCCAATTCGAGGTGAAAAAAGGAGCTCTACCCCCCTCCTCTACGCGCTAGGGCGATACCTGCCCAATCTTTGCCAGGAAGGTCTAAATACATGTCAAAAAAGCGAGCGGTCAGAGGAGCGGCCACAGGAGAGCCAGAATTGGTCAAAATAACGATTCCTACCTGCTCTTCAGGCAAAAAAGCGATGGTATTTTGGAAGCCTTTCAACATACCGCCATGAAATACCATTTCATGCCCTGCATAATCATAAACACGCCAACCTAAGGCATAAGAAGCGCTATCAATGCGAGCCTTTCTCCAGCCAGAATTAGCGTCTCCACGGCCTAGCTCACCCGCAGTATTAATCAGAGGGGTTTGGGTAGCTTCTAATACATGAGGCGGAATATATTGAGGATAAGCCCCCATTTGCGCACGTAGCCATTGGCCCATATCGCTAATACTGGCATTGATCCCACCCGCTGGAACTACGTTGTAATAGTAAGGGGCTACTGTACAAGCCGCATAACCGCTTTTTACCTTTACATGGCAAGCCGCACGATTGGGGGAAGACATTAAGCCTTCATAGCTGGCTGATGCATCATACATACCTAAAGGCATAAAAATACGCTCTTGCATTAAAACAGGATAAGGTTTGCCGGATACTTGTTCAATCACATCGCCAGTTACGCTATAAGCCACGTTTTGATAAGCATGGCATTCGCCCACATCACAAATGGGTTGAACTTGGTTTAAACGATCTACAATCACCGGATAAGGCGTGTTATTTTCAATAAGATTAGTGTGAGTATGTTGAGGTAATCCGGTAGTGTGGCTCAGTAAATGAGTCACCGTTAACTGACGTGTTTGATCCGGATCACGCAATTCAAAATCGGGTAAGTAAGCAACAACAGGATCGTTCCAACCCATTTTACCTTCTGCCACCATTAATCCGGTTAATGTAGAAGCAAAACCTTTTGATAAAGAGGCTAAACGAAAAACCGTATGTTGATCGACTCGCTCTGGTTTTCCATTTTGACGAACACCAAAACCTCTCATTGCCACCACTCTATCACCTTTCACAATGACCATAGCGCCACCTGGAATTTTCCAAGCCGCTAGAGTTTTGCTCATATAAGCTTCAAATTCTTTGGCCACTTTATCAATATGTGCATCGCTAACATCTGCAGAGGATGCAGTGAATGAGCACGCAGCAAAGGAAAGACCCAAAGCCATGTTTAAGAATAATCGGTGGAACATAGGTCACATTTATGGAAATAATAAGATGAGTGAATTATAATGAAAAAATGACAATTGTCATCTACTTTTACGCATGGAGGCCATTATGAACGCAAAAAAATTATCTTTGATCAGCGCTTTCTCTTTAGCACTTGCTGCTCAAGCAAGCGCGCACCCCTACGACCCTAACATTATGGATAAATGCTACGTTGTTAAAAACGGAACAGGCATGATTAAAGCGCACAAAAGTGATTGCAAATCAGTTAATGGAAAAAGTTCATGTGCAGGACAAAACGGACCTAACGATAAAGAAGCATGGATCTTTGTACCTAAAGGTCAGTGCGAAAAAATTAATGCCGGTGATTGCTCAGGCATTACACCTGACACACGCGCTCGCTTAGAAGATGGTCAATGTAAATAAGTGATTCATGCTGAGACAACTTCAACAAGATTTTTACGCGCATATTATTAATGTTGAAAACTCAGCTATTTTAAATGCCATTACACCTGCTATCAATCTTGAAAAAAGATTATCTATCTACAGAGGCACTATTCGAGAAAAGTTAAGGAGAGCGTTAGAATTAACTTTTCCCAGTCTTTGGCAACTGGTAGGCAAAGAATGTGCCGATAATGTAGTTTATGCTTTTATTAGCGAAACAACCTGGCCCACTGAAAGTGTTTTAGATGATTGGGGAATAGAGTTTGTTAATTTTATAAAAACCTTTGAGCCACTTTCTTATTTAGTTTATTTAAGCGATATAATGCGGTTAGATTGGCTAAAACAGTTAAGCGAAAAATCAGCAGAAGTTAATATACTTTCTCTAAAAGAATTCCAACAGCACTTTAATGAAGAACCTGAAGCTTTTAAAATCTCACTTCATCCCTCTGTTTTTTTATTTCAATCACCTTATTCAATAAATGATATTCTTGATGTATTAGAAGGAAATCAATCTGAAATAACATTAAAACCTATCGCATCATTTGCTATTGTTTCTAGATTCAATCACGATATTGTGACTATATGGATCACAGAACCATTATTTTATTTTTTAACATTGCTTGTCACGAATGATTTTTTATTGAATATTTTTGAAAAAACGTTAAATTATTATCCGGAATTTGATATGAGCAATGCAATGATGTTTCTTTTAAATAATGGCTTGATTATTGATCATCAAGCTTTTGATTCTGCAGCCATGCCGTCAAAATAATTTGAGCGGCCGTACTATCTACATGTTTTTTTAATGCTTTATAACCACCTTCAGAAAAAAGGTTTTCTCGTGCTTCACGTGTTGTTAAACGTTCGTCTGTTCTATAAACGGGTAACTGATAATGTTCTTCTAGTGCTTTAGCAAATGCTTCGGCTTGCTGCGTAATTTTTTGTGAAGATCCATTCATATTTAAGGGGATCCCTACTACTAATGCTGAAGGCCTCCACTCTTCCATTAATTTATCTAATGCTTTCCAATCAGGCTCACCTTCTTGAGCACGAATAATCGTTAAGGGATTTGCAGTAGATGTGATTAATTGTCCAATGGCCACACCAATACGTTTGGTGCCAAAATCAAAACCTAAAATAGTGCTGCGTGGATTTAATGGTTTATGCATGGCCAAATAAACTCGAAAAACGGTTAAGATCAATACCGAGTAAATGCCCCGCCGCTTCCCAGCGTTGCTCTGCTGGCATGCGAAATAAAATATCGTTATTCACTGGGCAGTTTAGCCAATGATTCTGAATAATTTCTTCTTCTAGCTGTCCTGCATCCCAACCGGTGTAACCTAAAGCAACCAGAACATCTTGTGGCCCAGTTCCATCTACCACGGCTTGTAAAATATCACGTGAGGTGGTCACCGCCAGCGACTCGTTAACCGTAAAAGAAGATTGCCATGTACCCGCAGGTGAATGCATCACAAAACCTCTTTCTCTTTGTAAGGGTCCGCCCGCAAGCACATGTTGTTCAAAACTCGGTGGTATGGCATGAGGCTCAAGTGGCTCGTCGGCTTTAATTAATTCCATATGTTTAAGCAAATCACTTAGCGTAATATTCATCGGCTGATTCACCATAATGCCCATAGCACCCTCATCGTTGTGCTCGCATAAAAAAATAAGGGATTTATGGAAATAGGGATCGCCAATACTGGGGGTAGCAATTAATAATTGATTTTCTAAATAGGTGAATTCTTTCATTTCAGATGTTCCATACATAAAATTATACCCGAGTTATTAGGTGCTGGCTAATACGAATTAACCCCAATATGAGGTATAATGCCTGCTCATTCCATTTATAACTTCAAGGCTTTTTCTAATGAGTTTGCCTCAAAATATGACTGAACGAATTATCGCTCGCTTAAAAGAGTTAGGCACTTTTTTGCAAGCACTCTGGGTAAACCCTCGTTCGATTGGGGCTTTTGTGCCTAGCTCTTCTTTTTTGGCTAAAGAAATGGCTAGACATGTCATACTTACCTCTAGCGATAAAGTAACTGAAAATATTATAGTTGAGCTTGGGCCTGGTACCGGCGTGGTTACCGCAGAATTATTAAAAAGGGCACAGCGCCCTTCTCAAGTCGTTACCATCGAGTTTTCGCATCATTTTGCAGTAGGACTACGTAAACGATTCCCAGATATTACGCTTATCGAAGGTAATGCCACCGATTTATATGAATTACTGAAACCTTATCATGGTCGTGTGGCGTATATTGTTTCTAGCTTGCCATTACGCACATTGCCGCTTGATACCTCTTTATCCATACTCGAACAAATTGAAAAAGTATTAATGCCTGGTGGGCATTACATACAATTTACTTACGGATATGATTATGAAATTTTTGGAAAACTATCAAGTTTAAAACATATTTATTCAAAACGGGTGTGGTTAAATATTCCACCGGCTAGAGTAGATATATGGAAAGCAAATTAATCGCCTGCACTCCAAATTTGATCTGCACTAAAACGCCACGTTCTAATAATTTCTAACACATCAGTTGTTTCACGAACGTCTAATGGTAATGCTTGAAAAGGCGCAGATAATTTTACAATTCGCATAGCTGCATCATCTAATATTTTACTGCCTGATGATTGAATAATTTTTGTATCGTATAAACTTCCATCGGCTTTCACTGCCACCATCATTACTACATCACCCTGCAATTTTAAACGCTTTGCTTCGGTGGGATAATTTAAATTACCAATTTTTTCCACACGTAATTGCCAATTAAAAAGATACTCCGCATCTTCTCTAGCATGTGCTGCCGCTGTTACCGTGCGTTTTCTCGGTAATTTAGCGTAATGATGTTGTTGCTCAGAAAGCTCTGCCATTAAACTGGTAATACGTTGGCTTGAGGGAATTTGCTCTGAACTCATCATATTCGAGTTCGCCTTTTTTTCTGATAATTCTGAATTTTTTACTTTTTCGGTTGAATTTTTAGAAGTAATACTTTTATTTTCTTCCGTAGGTTCGCTTAAACGTGCTTCAGGCTGAAGTGGCTGCCACACTTCTTGAATATTTTGATCAGGAAACACGGCTTGATTATTTGTGGTAGGTGCTTGATCAGAATCTTTAGGGCTGCTGGATAATTGATGTTGAGGAGCAATCAAAGAAGCTTTCTCGGGAGCAATCGCGCTGGGCGATGTAGACAACGTAATTTCAAGCACAGGGGCGATCCAATCTCTGGCCATATCTAAAGGTGATTTCACCGTGATCCCAAAGATCACCAGCAAATGCACCAACGCCACCATGATCACACAAAATTGAAAACGTTGCTGAGCTGACACATCTAAAGAATCTAATATATGCTCTGGAATATCCGCAGAAATTTCAACAGGAGACATGTCAGGTGCAGTAGTTGATATATCCATATAATTCACTCTTTACGCTCTTACATATTCAGTAATTCTATCAAAAAGAATAGCGCTAATATTTTTACTATTTTTCGATTTCCCTTTCATCATTGCCACTTCTATTTCGCGGATCCCCGTAGGGCTGGTCACATTTATTTCCGTTAAATAATCACCAATAATATCTAAGCCCACAAATAACAATCCTTTTTCTCTGAGCACAGGGCCTACTTTTTCACAAATTTCTCGCTCACGATCACCTAAAGGAATAATTTTGGCTTGCGCGCCTGCTACTAAATTACCGCGAGTTTCACCTGTTTTGGGGATCCGTGCAAGCACATGAGGAATAGGCTCACCATCAATCATAATGACACGCTTATCCCCTTGTAAAATTTCAGGAATATATCGCTGCGCCATACAAAAATGTTGTTCATGCTCTGTCATGGTTTCTAAAATAACCGATAAATTAGGATCCGTTTTACTCGTACGGAAAATGCGATAGCCGCCCATTCCTTCTAATGGTTTGATAATCACTTCTTCGTGCTCTTCAACAAAATGACGTAACCGCGACATCTGCCGACTGACTAAAGTAGGAGGACAATATTCGGGAAACCAACTCGTAAATAATTTTTCGTTAGCGTCGCGTAAACTTTGAGGACGGTTAACAATCAACGTGCCTTCCTTTTCAGCTAGCTCTAGTAAATAGGTAGTGTAAATAAACTCCATATCAAAAGGAGGATCTTTACGCATTAGCACCACATCTAAACTGGCTAATGGTCTAACCACGGGTGCTTGCAGCACAAACCAAGGATCATGCGCGAGGTCGATCGCTAACGACCTCATAGAAGCCATGCATACCCCGTTTTCTACAAATAGATCTTTCTGCTCTATATAAAATACTTGCCAGCCTCGTAGCTGGGCTTCTTGCAGCATGGCCAAAGAGCTATCTTTTTTCACCTGAATGGATGCCAATGGATCCATTACAATACCGAGCTGTGCTGTCTTTGCCATAAAAACCTAATTTGAATTTAAACAGTGTTAGTTAAATATTGTAGAACGTTCTATGGTGTTTAGCCAGACTTTTGAATGCGCTAATAGAAGTTGACGATAAAATAAGAGCTTATAGGTATCCTAGCTCAGCACAAGAGACAGGCTCGCCTGAGCCCACAATGATATGATCTAGCAACTTAATTTCAACCATGTAGAGTGCTTCTTTAATTTTCTGGGTTAACTCCAAATCATCCACACTAGGATTAGGATCGCCCGAAGGATGATTATGAGAAATAATCACCGAAGCCGCATTGTAATGCAAACTTTGTTTTATCACTTCTCGCGGATGAACCACGGCTTGGTTTATAGTGCCACGAAACAATTCTACAAACTTAATGAGTCGATGACGGCTATCTAAAAACAAACAAGCAAATACTTCATGTTCATAATCATGAAGTTTACTTCTCAGATATTGTTTAGCGGCCGCAATATGAAATAGCTCCTGATCTTTCACGAAATTTTCTTGTATACAACGCTTCCCTAATTCTTTTACCGCTTGTAGTTGCGCAAATGTGTGCATGCCAATTCCAGGTACAGTACAAATATCTTTTTTGGTGGCATTAAATAATGGGCGTAATCCTCCATGCAAAAATAACAAATCTCTAGCCACATCTAATGCCGTTTTTCCTCTGATCCCTTTTCGTAAAATAATAGCGACTAATTCAGCATCCGATAAAGCAGAAGATCCTCTATCTAATAATTTCTCACGTGGACGCTCAAGCAAAGGCCAATCTGTAATCGCCATACCCCACCTATTATAATTTTAATATTAAAAATCCTGCTACCAAAGCCAATACGGCTGCTGATACTCTATTCATTAAACTTTGATGTTCCGGTTTTTCTAGCAATATTCGAACTCGCTTACCAAAAAAAGCATAAAAACATCCACTAGAAAACTGCAAAACAAGAAAAGTGATTCCTAATATAACTATTTGCACCCACTCATTTTCAGAACTCGATGTAAATTGAGGAAAAACCAAACTAAATAACAAAATGGTTTTAGGATTAGACAAAGCAATAAGCGCCCCTTTAGTATAAAGTGATCTAGAATTATTAAGCATTTCGTCTGATGAAAGGGCTTTTGCTAACGTTTTTTTATTCCACTGCACATAAGCTAAATATAGCAAATAGATAATACCGCCTAATTGTATAGACTTCAGTATCCAAATATTTTGTTGCAACAATCCTGCTAAACCAATTGAAAAAACAATAATGGAAAGCAAATAAGCATTATTTGATCCTATCAAAATAGGCCAAATCTGTTTAAAAGACATTTGCATACCATTGGCCATTAAAAACAAGGTCATAGGACCAGGACTATAGACCATAGTAAGAACCAAAATGAGATAAGATAAATAAGCTGATGTAGACATTACCAACACCTCTCTTTTAGAGAATTTTGTTTTAAGTTAACTTTTTTGAAAATCTCTTCTAATTCTTCAATATTTTGCTTAAATGTTTTCCCTCTTACCTCAAATGCTACGACCCCTTTCCATTCTACTTCTATAATTTTTTTCACGACCTCAAAATAATTGATAACGCCTTGATAAAGACCTAAGTGCTGATCTTTAACACCATCATTATTGCTAAAAGACATTCCCCATATCTTTTTAGAAAAATCATTAATAACTGAAATAGGGTCACCTTCACCAATGGCAGAATGTCCTATATCAAAGAAAAATCTCACATTCTCATCTAGTCTATCAAAAATATATTGATATTCTTCTGGCGTTGTAAATATATAATGAAAAGGTCTGTAATGTTTATAATTCGATAGATTTTCAAGTAATATGGTTACTTTCTTCTGTTCAGCATATTTTGCTATGACTTCTAAGGAACGTAGATAATGGTCAATAGATAAACGTTTAGCTTTCAAAACCAAACGAGGTTCCACAATAGCCCCCCCATGCAAAATAATAGGTGCCTTTAATATTGAACAAATATCGATTTCTGAAAATACGTATCGAATGGCTGATTCTCTCACCTCTTGTATATCGGATGACAAGGGCACTTTAAAATTTCCGTGAAACAATGCTTTAATCTTGTACTCTTCCATTCTTTTGCAAAGAGTTTCAAGTCGCTTTTCTGGCCAATGTTTAGGATATTCTTCCAAAAGACTACCATCAATATACCAATAGTGAGAACCATCTAGCTTGGCTTGTTCTAAACCGGCTTCAGCAAATAAATATAATTGTTGCGCATAACCTGTAATTGTTTGGTACATCTGTTCACCTTATTTACTTATTAAAGGATAGAACGAGTTTAAAGGATTGAATTGTGATATTAATAGAGCGGATATCGGATTATTAATGCATCAAAATACGTTTTTTAGCCCGGCTTTGAGATTACAAAATGGGCATTGCTAGATTTTAAACGCTTCTATGCGTAAAATGGGGGCGGATTTAAATAGTTGATTAAAAGGATACTCTCATGGCCAAGCACCCTATACAAGTAAAAATTCTAAATCCGCATATGGGAACCACGTTTCCTATGCCTACTTATGCCACCGATGGATCCGCCGGTTTAGATTTACGCGCATGCTTAAACGAAGCCTTAACCATTGAACCTCAAAGCACCGTGCTTATTCCTACCGGTTTAGCTGTTTATATTGCTGAACCCAATTTAGCCGGCCTTATTTTGCCTCGCTCTGGTTTAGGCCATAAACATGGGATCGTATTGGGAAATTTAGTAGGTCTTATTGATGCTGACTATCAAGGCGAATTACAAATTTCTTGCTGGAATCGCAGCCAACAAGCTTTTACTATTCAACCTGGTGAACGTATTGCACAATTTGTGATTGTGCCTGTGATACAAGCCGAATTTAATCTGGTAGAAGAATTTACGGCCACCGATCGCGGTACCGGTGGTTTTGGCAGCTCAGGTAGGCACTAATATGTTATCGATTTCACCCACCATTTTCCGCGCCTATGATATACGCGGCATTGTAGGAAAAGAGCTAAATGCTGACACGGTATTTGCTTTAGGTTTAGCCTTAGGCAATACCGCACTAGAGCAAAATCAAAAAAAATTCATTATTGCTTATGATGGCAGATTGAGCAGCCCTGAACTTTCTCATATTTTAATTGATGGTTTATTAGAAGCCGGTTGCGATGTGGTAAACATTGGAAGAGTACCCACACCTGTGCTTTATTTTGCAACCACTACTATTGGTACGGGAACCGGAGTGATGATTACCGGTAGTCATAATCCACCCAACTACAATGGTTTTAAAATGTTGATTGGTGGAAACACTTTACATAGTGAAGAAATTCAAGATCTGTATAAGCGTATTATTAATCGTCAATTTTCTAAACATGCAAAAGGCTCTTATAGTGCTGATGATGTTACTGAAGCTTATTTAAATAAGGTTACTCAACAAATTAAATTAGCGCGCCCATTAAAAGTAGTAGTGGATTGCGGCAATGGTGTTGCAGGTGAATTAGCTCCGCGTTTATTAAAGGAATTAGGATGCGACGTTATTCCGCTATTTTGTGAAATTGACGGACATTTCCCGAATCATCATCCTGATCCTATGGTGCCTGCTAATCTAAAAGATTTAATTGCTGTAGTAAGAGAAAAAAAAGCAGATTGTGGTTTAGCCTTTGATGGAGATGGTGATCGCTTAGGTTTAGTTACCGAAGACGGTGATATTATTTGGCCTGATAGACAATTAATGTTATTTTCATTAGATATTTTAAAGAAAAAACCGGGCGCTTCTATTGTATATGATGTGAAATGCACACGATTATTAACTCAATTAATTCGTGAAAATGGTGGCGTGCCTATAATGTCGCAAACAGGCCATTCTTTAATTAAAGCAGCGTTGAAAAAATCCGGCGCGCCTTTAGCCGGCGAAATGAGCGGCCATATTTTCTTTAACGATGATTGGTATGGTTTTGATGATGCACTTTATTGTGCCGCGCGCTTATTAAAACTTATTGCCGAGCAAAATAAAAAAACCAGCGAACTGTTTGCTCAGTTTCCTAATTGTATTAGCACACCAGAATTGCCTATTCCTATTACTGAAGATATAAAAATGGCCGTGATTAGCGCATTACAAAAAAATGCTAATTTCCCTGGTGCTGAAATTATTACTATTGATGGTCTTCGTGCAGATTTTCCTAAAGGGTGGGGACTCATTCGTGCTTCTAATACCACACCTACTTTAGTAAGCCGTTTTGAAGCAGACGATGCTGAAACATTGGTAGAAATTCAAGAGCAATTTAAAAAGCAATTACTGGCAGTAGCACCCGATTTGAAATTGCCTTTTTAACTAAGTAGGGTTAGAGCTACGAGAAGATTGAGGGCCTTGAGGAGCTGGTGCATCAATTTGGCTCAATAAAGAAATTACTTGAGCCATGGCTCCTAATCTATAATCAGGATCTTTATTCCAACACTGATCTAAGAAAGGTAGAAAAGGTGATTTTAATCGCATAATTGCATCTCTATCTTTTTGATGACATTCATCCCATTGCTCATCAATTTTCATTTCTCTACTTATACCTTTTGCCATATCTTCATCATTAATTTTTATCGTAAACAGTCCTGGATATCTTCTTAAAATAAGTTCAGAAACAGTTATTGCAAAACTATAAATATCAGTAACACGATCATACATTAACTCTTTTCCCAATAAAAAACCTGAAAAGTGTTCTGGTGGTGCCCATTCATAAGTCGTAGCTATATCGTTGCAAAGCACAAAATCATCATCTGTCATTATATATGATTGCCCCAAATCAGTAACCTTAACAATATTATTATAAGAAATCAGTAAATTATCTGCTTTTATATCTCGATGAACAATATGATGATCATGTAAATAGCGAAACCCCTCAGCGGCTTGCAGAGCGATATTTTTTATTTCATAATCACTTAAAACTCCGTTCCAAGCATGATCTTTCAAAGAATATTGCATGGCCTCAATAACCATTTCATAATGGCCAAGAGAATTAGTGCGCCAACCTAATAATTTTATTACATTATCATGTTTCAAATTTGACAACATATGAATTTCTTTTACCAAAGAGAATATCATATTGAAATCATCCAATCCTTTAAATGTTTTAATCGCTACTTTATTTTCTTTAGAATCTTTAGCCAATGACACCATTCTTCCTTCTCTTTCATAAATGACGCTTTCACGAGAAAAAATTGTCGTCGTCATGTTATAATCACAATCTACATCATCAAGATATGATTTAATTATCTCTTTTTCTGATTCAATTAATTCCACAGGTAATTTATTTATTTTATCGACAATGGCTTTAAGCCTGCTAATAGTTTTTGTTTCGGTTGAATTTGAATAACTATTTCTTTGAATCGATAATGCTGTAAATAATTTACTAAAATGAACATTACCACCTGAATCATTTAAAACCAAATGTAAATAAACTAGAAAATCTTTTCCTTCTTTTCGAACAGTCAGTTTTTCAGCTCTTTTCTCTAAATGTGTCACATACAGATCGCGAAATAGTTTCAAGGCACCCGACATGGGATTAAACCAGCCGCCAAAAACATTAGTAACATCTCTTTGTTCCCAGTTACCATACATTAAAACTTTGTCCGCAATATCACTTAAGAAAGATTTTCTGATTCCCTGACTATCTGGGGGTATAGTGTATTTTTCGGTTAAAGTAGCTCCTACTCCATCCGTATAAAATGTTAGGCTTCCTTCAGCCTCAATAAGGCAGGCTATTAAGGTATTCACAATGATGGTTTTATCTTCATCTGAACGGTCTTCATCAGCCAACATACCGTAGATAGTGGGAAATTGTCTTTTCTCAAAATACCTTCTGATCGCATCTTCAAGTGAAAAATTACTCTCTAGTGATCCTGGGGTAAGAACAGGAGTAGGTGCTGGTATAGGGGCAGTCTTCATGATGGCACTTCTTTATCGTTTTAAAATAGTTAGCTAAATTAATTTTATCCTCATTTCCCCTTAAGGTCAACCCTTACCCCTTTCCCAGGCCTTTCTTGCTTATAGCCCTACTTGAGGTATAATGTTTTTTTATGAATCATAAAAATCCTCACCAACTTCTTAGCATTGCCGATTTAACCCCCAATTCTATTATTCATATTCTAGAAACCGCCAGAAGGTTCCTAGGCCCTGATGGGCATATCCCCAAAAGCTCGCTGCTTTCGGGTAAAATGGTGGCTAATGTGTTTTTTGAGCCTAGCACCCGTACCCGTACTACTTTTGAAATTGCGGCCAAAAAGCTCTCGGCCGATGTGCTTAACTTTAATGCTCAAATCTCCTCTATCAGCAAAGGCGAGTCCTTGCTGGATACCATGAGCAATTTGCAGGCCATGCATGTGGATCTCTTTATTATCCGCCATAATGAAAATGACGCCCCAGAACTTATCGCCAAACATTTGCCCCCGAACACCCCTATTATTAATGCAGGTGACGGCACTCATGCCCACCCTACTCAGGCCTTGTTAGACGTATTTACCATACAGCAGCACAAGCCCGATTTTACTAAGCTCAAAATTGCTATCGTGGGCGATATTTTGCATTCCAGAGTTGCTCGCTCCCAAATTGACGCTTTTCGTGCCTTAGGGGTAAAAGAGATCCGAGTAGTAGGCCCTAAAGCCTTATTACCTGAGAGCATTCATGAAATGGGCGTTAAGGTTTACCATAATCTTGCAGAAGGGATCCGTGATGTAGATGTGGTTTCCCTACTTCGTTTACAGCGCGAGCGTATGCAAGAAGCGTTATTGCCTAACGAGAAAGACTATTTTAAAGAATTCGGCCTTACTAAAGAAAAATTAAAAGCCGCAAAACCCGATGCTATTGTTATGCACCCTGGCCCCATCAACAGAGGTATTGAAATTGCTTCAGATGTAGCCGATGGATCTCAATCTGTTATTTTAGAGCAAGTCAGCAACGGTATTGCTGTTCGTATGGCTGTTATTACATTAGCCATTGCCGGTCAATTATAAAAAGTAGTTTCCCCCGAAAATAATTGCATGCCATATCTCGCTCCTGTTTGCATAGCCATGATTAAATGGCTGTTTTGGTTTTCTCTGATATATTGTTTTACTGCCGGCGTGGTTACCAACACTTCAAATTCTGCCTCGCGTTTTCCATTTTTATTCACTAATCGCTGACTAGCAACCCCTAATAAACATTCTGCTAATCGAGCTCTTATCATTTCGTGTTGCGCATGGGGAAAAGCATCTATTATTCTATTAACGGTATTAATCACATTAGCTGTATGCAGTGTGGCTAATACTAAATGTCCTGTTTCTGCTGCATTTAGGGCTAGCTTAATAGTTTCCGGATCTCTCATTTCACCCACTAAAATAATATCCGGATCTTCTCTTACTATATTTTTTAGCTCATTAGAAAAATCATCAAAATGCATTTTACATTCTTTTTGTGTAATAACACTTTTATCGTTGAAATAAATAAACTCTATAGGATCTTCTAATGAGATAATGTGTTTGGAACTCTGTTGATTAATCGCTGAAACTAAAGCTGCTAAAGTAGTTGTTTTGCCGCAGCCTGTGGGGCCAGTAATTAAAATAAGCCCCGCTGTTTTTTTTATCCACTCGTTAAAAATAGCAGGCGCCGGTAATTCACTCAGCGAGGGGATATTATTAGGAATCAAACGAACCACTGCACTTAAGCCATTTAATTGGTGAAATAAACTCGCTCTTGCCCTAATACCATTTTTACTCTGAATACTGATATCGATACTATTATTTTTTTTCAATTCTCTCTGCTTTTTTAAGCTGGCATATTCCAATAATTCAGATGGATTAAAATAATGATCTTCAAAAAAACGTAATTCACCATTGATACGTAACCAAAGTGCTTGGCCAGAAATAATATGTATATCACTAGCGTTATTTTTATTAGCCCATGTAATAAGTGAAAAGAAATCCATATGCATTTAATATTCCGATTATTATGTGTTAAAATGAATATTACCTTACACGGACGTCAGTATTTGAAATGAAACTTAAAAGTTTTGTAAAGATTATTCTCTTAAAAGCCCTACTGGTCTTTTCTTCTTTAGCAATCAGCTTAACTCAAAACATGGGTTCATGGATTGATCTGAGTATCAATCAAGACGTGCCCAAACTCGAAAATTTCAGCTATTTACTAGAAGCACAAGCCCGTATGTTAAATCATTCAAATTATTATGAATTAGGTATTATGCAAGCCGCCTTAGGTTATCGTAAAATACCCAAGCTCAGTTTTTGGTTAGGGTATGAATGGATAGGCCACAATAATATATTTGATATTCCCAGACAAAATGGAATATGGCAACAAATGGTATGGCAAGTATACACCCAAGATCATTTTACATTCAGAACCAGAACTCAATTTGAACAGGTACGTCCCATAGACAATTCTCAATGGGCTAGCTTTTTTAGAGAAAAATTTTCATTTTATTTTCAAAATACCTTAATGGATAATAAGTGGACCCCGTTAATTTATGATGAAATTTTTGTATTAATGAACAATCCGAATTGGCTAGATGGTGTAGATAAATTGGCACAAAACCGTCTTTTTATTGGCGTGGATATTCCCACCTCTAAAACTACATTCTTGGAAATCGGCTATCTTCAACAAGCACTTTTTAATGATTCAGGAAATATTTTAAATCATACTTTATATATAGGCTTTAATATTAATACGGATTCACTACCTCTTGCTCAATACGTACGATAAACATGAATACACTAATAGAACATTTGCATCATATAAAACATCAAATACAAGAAACGGCTGTTCAAGCGAATCGTTCTCCTGATAGTGTTACCTTACTGGCCGTAAGCAAACAACAAAGCGCTGACACTATTCGCACTCTATTTAATGCCGGCCAATATTTATTTGGTGAAAATTATGTGCAAGAAGCGTTAAAAAAAATGAATGTCTTAAAAGATTTGTCTATTGAATGGCATTTTATAGGACAAATACAAAGTAATAAAATACGTGATATTGCTCAGCATTTTTCTTGGGTACATACCATTGATAAAGAAAGTACCGCCAAACGATTTCATGATCAACGTCCTACTGCATTGCCACCGTTACAAGTGTGTATTCAAGTCAATTTTGCACATGAAGCACAAAAAGGCGGCGCCGATCCCAAAAACGTGCTTTCCTTAGCAAAAGCCATTTTAACCATGCCACATTTAAAATTGCGCGGTTTAATGGTGCTACCGCCTAATACACTCACTGATTACGATGAACAGTTAAAAAGTTTTCAGCAACTAGCTGAATTAAAACAAACGTTAGAAAAACATGGAATTGTTTTAGATACCTTATCAATGGGGATGACGCATGATTTTAAAGCAGCCATTCCCGCCGGCGCGACTATAGTGAGGATAGGGAGCGCGATTTTTGGCTCACGCTCCGTCTAATTTAGTTTTTAGCTAATAGTGGCGGTATTTCTAGAAGCAGGTACCGGTAATGGGCAATTTGCTTCATCAGCATCTATCATTTTACGCAGTGCAGGAAAAAACGTTTCCATCGCTTCTCTAGAAAGCGATTGTAAAGCAACTTCTACCTTTTCAAGGACTTTTATCATTTCTGCTCTTCTATAATAAGAAGAAGTCGGTTTAAAATCTAATTTAGTAATAATTTGAAAAATACTATTCTCGTTGCTTGCCTCTTCCATAGTAACAAAAATTCTATTTCCCCTATCTGTTACCGAGAGAATTTTCAAATTCATGTGTACATCGCCTGGAAAGTGGGTCGGAATTACTACGTCTGTATTATCGGGCCTCCACCCTAAATCTAACATCATTTGATAATATTCTTTGGGGAATTCTTTAGGTAGTAATTTCCTTGTGTTCAAACAACTGCGTGCAACTTTACAATACATTTTAAATGTTTGTCTTTCGTTTTTAGACAAATGCTCTAATTTTTGACCGCCTTCTGTTGCTATCCACATTCTTTGAAATTCTTTAATAATAGAAATCCCTTCATTTACTGCTTCTTTTACATGGTTGTATCTCGGTAGATGAGAAGCATCTATCTCATATCTAGTTTGTGGGTTTTGATGGACTTTCAAATAGATAGGAAATTGTGCAGTAAGCGCTGGCATCATGCATTCTGGTGTTTGGTGACGCATATGTCTTAGAAAGTGTCTTGTTTCATGTATCACTATCACTGGTGAAACATTAGAAACACTAGGGTCTTTAGAAGCACTAAACCATACTCTCTTAGTTAAAGTATTAAATCCAGCTGCCATGTTATTTTTTATAAGATATTCTTCTGGAAGGCAGAGTATTTTAAGGTCTAAATTTAAAGCCGTTTCCAGATCGGCTCTGCCCGCACTAAAATCTAATAATCCTGAAACTGATTCAAGAACAGCCTCTCTGCATAATCGCTCTTCATCTGATCCGGGATAAGCCTGATCAAATTCTGGGTCAACGCTAATAGAATTTCTGACCATTTCTAATAATTTAAGTGAATCTGCATCTAATAGTTTTTTTGGTTTAATGCTAGGAACAGGAGATTGAGCGCTATTAAAGGCTCTATGCAGTACAGCAGCTATTATTAGCACTAAAACGCCTAAAGCTAAGGCTCTTTTAGGAATAGCAGAATGTGTATTGGTTTGAACTGCGCGACGTGAGGGCATAAACTTCTCTCTTTTATTTTACTAACTGACTTTATATCATAACCTGCCTGTTCTGGCAACCAACCTGATTTCTACGCTCCAAAACAAGGCTTAAGTTTGCTACAATGGGGGGATGAAAATAATACCTCATTTTACCCATTCTATTGCCGTCATCGGTGGCGGCAATATGGCTCTAAACCTAGTAGGCGGCCTATGTGCTGCAGACTATCCTGGCAATTTAATTACAGTCACCGGACCTCATGAGTTAAAATTAGAGCCTTTTTATCGTTTTGATGTTCATACTACACAAAACAATCTGGAAGCCGCTAAAAATGCCGATATTATTATATTGGCCGTAAAACCTAAAATAGTAAAAGAAGTCTGCCAAGAATTAGCCAGCATAGTAAATGAGCGAAAACCTCTGATGATATCAATCGCCTCTGGTATTACATTAGAGCAGCTTGCTGGATGGTTAGGTGAAAACCAAGCGATTATTCGAGCGATGCCTAATACGCCTTCTAAGGTGTTGCAAGGCGTTACAGGATTATGTGCTAATATTCATGTAACTGAAAATCAACGAAGCCTAGCAGAAGAATTATTTAAAACAGTAGGCATTATATCGTGGTTTGACGACGAACAATTATTGCATGCCGTCACCGCATTATCAGGCTCGGGGCCAGCTTATTATTTTTTATTAATGGAAGCCATTGCATATGCCGGAGCAGAGTTAGGACTTTCACCCGAGATTGCTAAACTTTTTAGTATTCAAACGGCATTAGGTGCAGCTAAATTAGCTGCAGATAGCATATTAAGTTTAGAAGAATTGCGCGCTCAAGTGACGTCTCCTCAAGGGACAACATCAAAAGCGATAGAAGTAATGGAAGACAATAATATACGCGATATAATGCATAAAGCATTAACCGCTGCTTATAAACGTTCGATTGAACTAACTGATGAGGGAAAATCATGATCTGGTCGCCTTTAATTGATGGACTGCATTTTTTAATTAATACATTATTCACTTTATATTTATACGTGCTTTTATTACGTGTATTATTGCCTGCTGTAGGTGCTGATTATTACAATCCTTTCAGCCAATATATTGTAAAGCTTACACAACCTATTGTTGCACCCTTTCAAAAATTCTTGCCGCGTACACATCGCATTGATACACCGGCTATCGTGATGTTGTTTTTATTTTGCGGTTTAAAAAACTGGATATTATATGGATTGCTTTTACAAAGCCAAGTATCGTGGGTAGGCTTAACAGTGATGATTTTGCCTGAAGTATTAGAGCTGGCGATTGAGTTTTATTTCTTTGCGATTATCATTCAAATGATTATTACTTGGTTCCAGCCTACTACGTATAATCCCTTTATTACTGTTTTATTTCAATTAACTGAGCCACTTTTATTGCCTGCTCGGAAATTAATTCCTACTATTGGAGGCATTGATTTGTCGCCTTTAGCGGTGATTGTTGGGCTACAACTCATGAATATTATTGTAGTGGGGCCTCTTTTAGCTTTTGCATTACGCTTTACGGTGGGGATCCCAGGTTAATAAACGCATGTCATCTATTATTTTAGCCAGCCACAACGAAGGGAAAAAAGAAGAGTTACAAGCAGTGCTGAAACATCTTCCCTTTACTATCGAAAATGCTCCTGCTCATTGGCCAGAAGTAGAAGAAACCGGCCTTACATTCGTAGAAAATGCCTTATTAAAAGCCCGCAGCGCTGCTGCATTCACTCAAAAACCGGCTATTTCAGATGATTCTGGTATTGTCGTTCCTGCCTTAAATGGAGCACCTGGCATTTATTCTGCGCGCTATGCGGGTATTAATGCTAAAGCTCAAGATAATATTAAAAAATTACTGAACGATATGCGTGATTTACCTGAAAATCAGCGTCATGCATTTTTTTATTGCTGCTTAGTTTATTTACGAGATGAAAATGATCCATTGCCTATTATTGCCGAAGGTATATGGCATGGAACAGTGCTAACCGAACCTAGAGGTACGAATGGTTTTGGTTATGATCCCATTATGTATATGCCTGATTGCAAATGCACAGCGGCTGAACTCAGTGATGCTGAAAAAAGCCGACTCAGTCATCGTGCTCGTGCGGCCAAACAATTAAATGAAAAAATGAAAATAGGTTTGACTGATGTATAACGCTATTCCACTATCGCTTTATATTCATTTTCCCTGGTGTATTCGAAAGTGTCCTTATTGTGATTTTAATTCCTATAAATTAACCTCTCCCTTAAATGAACATACGTATATCGATGCATTATTAGAAGATCTAAAAGCTGATTTAATTTATGTACAAAATCGTCCTATTACCAGTATTTTTATGGGCGGCGGTACACCTAGTTTATTTTCAGCCGATAGCATGGAATATTTATTATCTTCCATTAAAAGTCATCTTACCCTAAGCCCACAATGCGAAATTACCATGGAGATGAATCCCGGTGCAGTAGAACATGGGCATTTAGCCGGTTATCGCTCTGCAGGAATTAATCGTTTATCGATTGGCGTGCAAAGTTTTCAGCCGCATCAATTAAAAAAATTAGGCCGCGTTCATAACGATATGGAAGCCGTTAATGTCGTTCAACGCGCACAAGAATCGGGTTTTAATAATATCAATATTGATTTGATGTATGCATTACCTGAACAAAAAGTAGAAGATGCCTTATTTGATTTACAAAAAGCGATTGATTTAAAACCGCAGCATCTTTCTTGGTATCACTTAACGATTGAGCCCAATACTGAATTTTATCGCACTCCTCCTAAACTTCCTGATGAAGAAGTCAGCATAGCTATTGAAATAGCAGGAAAGACATTATTAAAAGAATCGGGTTTTCAACAATATGAAGTATCCGCTTATTCTACTAAAAAACGCGAAAGCCAGCATAATAAAAATTATTGGGAATTTGGCGATTATTTAGGCATTGGTGCGGGTGCTCATAGTAAAATTACCGATCTCAAAACCGGCGAAATTACCCGCTATTGGAAACAAAAAGTTCCGGCCAGTTATTTAAATGCCCAGAAAAATAATATTGAGAAAAATTATGTGGCTGGAAAAAGAGTGTTAACAGAAGCCGATAAAATCACTGAGTTTATGTTTAATGCTTTAAGATTAGCGGAAGGTTTTCCGGTTACCCTGTTAACTGAACGTACAGGGCTTACTGTAGAACATATGAGGTCACCTTTGGCTTTATCGCAGCAAAAAGGGCTTTTAGAAGTGAATAAAACCCATATCAAACCTACTCCGCTAGGCTATCAATATCTAAATGAAGCCATCAACCTATTTACTGAATAGCTCTATGCCTATTGACATCCGAGCCAGAGCAAGTTAAGATACTGACTTTAAAACAATATATTTATTCTTATGAAAACCGCAAACAACTTAGGTATAGATCATTTACTCGCTATATTTTCTCAGTTATCTATAAAAGACTTGTTTTCTGTTATGCAGGTTTCTCGTTTATGGCAAGAAGCAGCTATAACATCATTAAGACGCCGCCTACCGGAAGACAACTGTGTCGATGCTTCTCCCTATCTTGTGGAAGCTCAATTAACCCCAAAACAAATAGAAACTTTTTTCTCGCTTCCTCCTGAATTTCAGCGAGTTATTGCTTATCAATTAACACACTATAAAAAAGCCACTGAAACTAAACGTTTTTTTGATTCTCTTCACCTATCAGATATGATCAAGCCTGCGAACGTATTTACAATTTTTGGATTGGCTGATCATGCGCTGATGCAATCGTATCCTCATGTAGGCACAGTGTATGGAATGCAAGCGTTTGGTTTAAGTGCTACACCTTTCCCTAAAACCCATAGTGCATTAGAAGCAAGTAAGTGGTCAGGAAGTGGCCCACACCCAAGAGCTTATCATTTATTAACCGAACAAGGTTTGAAAGCGGTGGCTGCTGGACAAATCACCTTAGAAGAAAGCGATAATATGACTTATGATCAAATAAGAGAAAGGATTAATCCACCCAAAGCGGCTCCTACTCCATCAATAACCGCAAGCCCAGCACCATGATAAAAGGGTAAAGAAATTACCCTGCTATTTTTAAAAATTCAGCGGCATCAAGTGATGCACCGCCTACTAATCCACCATCAATATCTTCTTGTGAAAATAAAGACTCGGCATTATCGGCTTTTACACTACCGCCATATAAAATAGAAACTTTATTGGCAATATCCAGATCAGCTTCGGCTAATTGTCCGCGAATAAATTCGTGAACTTCTTGAGCTTGTTCAGGTGTGGCCGCTAAACCAGTGCCAATCGCCCATACGGGTTCATAAGCAATGACAGCTTGTGCAAATGCGGCAATGCCCGCTTTTTTAATCACCACATCTAATTGGCGCGCAATCACTTCTTCTGTTTTGCCAGCATCGCGTTCAGCTAATGTTTCGCCAACGCATAATACAGGAATTAATTCTTCTGCAAGGGCAGCTATAAATTTTTCAGCGACTAAATGATCGGTTTCATGATTATATAAACGTCTTTCTGAATGCCCTACAATAGCGTAAGTGCAACAGAATTCACGTAACATTTTGGCGGAAATTTGTCCAGTAAAAGCACCTTGTGCTTGCGCGCTCACATCTTGAGCGCCCGATTGTAGTTTTGTTTTATTCGATTTTTCTGATACGCGCGGTAAATAAACAAACGGCGGGCATAATACTAATTCTTTTTTCCCTGTATATGTCGCAACGGTGGAAACCCATTCATCAATTAAAGATATTGATCCATTCATTTTCCAATTAGCGATTATTAATTTTTTTCTCATGGCTCTTTTCCTTATAGAGTAGCGGACAAAATTACATTCGATACTTTCAGCGCATCTGCAGTTTCAGCCACATCATGTACTCTGATAATAGCAGCGCCTTTTATTGCTGCCATCACAGCAACCGCAATACTACCATATAACCGCTCTGAAGCGGGCTTATTTAAGATAGCACCAATACTGGCTTTGCGAGAAGCACCAAATAAAATAGGTAATCCAAATGTTGAAAATAAATCGAGTTTTTTAGTGAGTAATGCATTATGCTCTGTGGTTTTTCCAAATCCAAAACCCGGATCTAATATTAAGCGATGTCGGTCAATGCCCGCATTTTCACACGCCTTAATACGCTCTGCAAAAAAATGATTAATTTCATCAATCACATTTTCATAGGCGGGTTTTTGTTGCATGGTACTCGGCTCGCCTTTCATATGCATTAAGCAAACTGGAACTTTGTATTTTGATATCATTTCTAATGCACCTGGTTTTTGTAGCGCATAAATATCATTAATCATATTCGCACCCGCTTCTATCGCGGCTTGCATCACTTCCGGTTTATACGTATCAACAGAAATAGGAGTAGCGATTTCATTTTTTAATGCTTTAATCACAGGAATAATTCGTTTTAATTCTTCTTCTGCATTCACAATATTTTCAGCGCCCGGTCGCGAGGATTCTCCGCCAATATCAATAATGTCCACACCTTCGGCTACCATTTGTTTTGCACGTGCAACAGCATTAGAAAGTGACAGGTAATGGCCACCATCAGAAAAAGAATCAGGAGTGATATTTAAGATGCCCATGATAAGAGGGCGTGAAGTTTGGCATTCCTCCTGAATAGGAAGGAATGCCAAGATTTCTTTAGGCAGACAGTTCATCGTCTATAAATTGAGTTAATTGTGTTTTACTTAAACCACCTACATGCGTAGCAACTACTTGACCGTCTTTGAATAACAATAAGGTAGGAATACCACGAATGCCATATTGGCCCGCGGTAGCTTGGTTAGCATCTACGTCTAATTTTAAAAATTTTACTTTGCCGGTGTATTGATTAGACACTTCTTCTACAATCGGAGCCAATGCGCGGCAAGGGCCACACCATTCTGCCCAGAAATCGACTAATACAGGAGTCGTCGCTTCTAGGACTTCTGTACTAAATGCTTGATCAGTAACTGCGGTAATTCCCATGTCTCACCCCTTTATTTTAGGTCAAAAATTCGTGTTATTGAGGAAAAGCGATTATACTATGCTCACCATTACATGTATGGAGTTTATCATTATGCCGCACGGTATTCAATTAGCCGCCGTGGACTTAGGCTCAAATAGCTTTCATTTGATCGTCGCTGAACTTTATCAGGGGCGTCTTAGACTGATTACCCATGACCGTGAAAAAGTACAATTAGGCAGTGGTCTCAGCCCCGACGGCGTATTGACGCCAGATGCCCAAGAACGAGCCCTTCAGTGTTTAAAACGATTCGGACAACATACCCGTTTACTCCCTAGAGCCCATGTGGCCGCTGTAGGCACTCATGCCTTCCGTGCTGCTCGTAATATGCATGAATTCTTATCTAAGGCTCAAGAAGCACTAGGACACCGTATTGATATTATTTCCGGCGAGCAAGAAGCCCAATTAATTTATGAGGGTGTTTTTTACACCTGTGGCCCCTCTACCGATCATCGCATGGTGATTGATATTGGTGGTGGCAGTACAGAAGTGGTTATCGGCCAAGAAGAACAACCTTTGTTAGTCAATAGTTTATCTTTAGGTTGCCTGCGTATGGCTCAACCTTCTTTTGTATTAAAAGAAGATCCTTATCTATGGCCTGAAGCCTCTTTTCAAAAAGCCTACAGAGAAGCCTGCGAAATATTAGCTCCGTTGCGTCCATCTTATCGTCGTTTAGGTTGGAAAGAATGTTGGGGTACTGCTGGATCGTTAGATGCTATTTTACAAATATTAATGGCGTACGAATGGGCAACCGAACCTCGCTTTACCGCTCGTGGCTTAGAAAAATTGCGTAGACGTTTATCCGATCGCGGACCATTACATCTTTCTAAAATTTCGGGTTTAACGCCAGAGCGAGCGAATGTATTTCCGGCAGGCCTTGCTATTCTCTGTGCGCTTTTCGATGTGTTTGAAATTGATGAGATCCGTTATGCTACTGGCGGATTACGCGAAGGTTTGTTGTATCAATTATTACAACAACACGGTCAAGATGCGAGCCACGCAAAACCTTATTTTGCATGATATTTTAAATTCCCCTCACCCGGCCACGCATGGCGTGTCCGACCTCTCCCACAAGGGGAGAGGTGATTATTCAGTTATCTATTCACAGCTAACGCTTTTAATACAGTCATAGATTCGTTCAATTGATTATCTTTTTGTAATAACATTTTTTGATCAATACCAGCTTCAGAGCCTTCCACAACGATATCCGGATCAATACCTTCTGCTTGAATAGAACGTCCACTCGGCGTGTAATAATACGCGGTCGTTAATTTCAAGGCTTTATTATCCGATAAAGGAAGGACAGTTTGAACAGAGCCTTTACCAAATGTTTTAGTTCCAACAATAATCGCACGTTCATGATCTTGTAATGCACCTGCCACAATTTCAGAAGCAGAAGCTGAACCTTCATTGACTAATATTACTAAAGGTGCGCCATCTAATAAATCGGGTGAACGTGAAATATCTACAATACGGCTTTGTTTAATTCGGCTTCGCGTAAATACAATCACACCATTATAATTTAATTCATCTGCTTCTAAAAAAGTATCGCTTACATCAACAGCTGAATCTAAAAGACCACCTGGATTATTACGTAAATCTAAAACCATTCCATTTAATTGGCCATCAGATTCTTTCTTTAATTTATTAATCGCATGCTGCATATCTTTTGCGGTGTTTTCCTGAAAATGTGTTAATCGCACATATCCGTATCCAGGTTCTATCATCGTGTATTTTACATTTTGCACTTTGATAATATCGCGCACAATCACAAATTCTTTGGGTTTGGTTGCGTTATCACGCATAACGGTTAAAACCACTTTGGAACCTTTAGGTCCGCGCATTTCATCTACTGCATCTCGCAATGTCATACCTTTCACGGGTTTTTCATTAATTCGTATGATGACATCGCCCGCATGAATGCCCGCTTTTGCAGCGGGGGTATCATCAATAGGAGAAATCACTTGAACAAACCCATCTTCCATAGTCACTTCAATACCTAAACCGCCAAATTTACCGGTGGTATTAATTTTGAGATCATCAAAATCCCCTTCATCTAAATAAGCTGAATGAGGATCTAAATTATTTACCATGCCTTCAATCGCATGATCAAATAATTCATCGTTAGATACTTCTTCTACATAATAGGTTTTAATTTGCTCAATGACCTGAACAAACTCTTGTAAATTACTTAAGGGGATCCCTTCAACATCAGAGGGACGTTCGGCTGCAAAAACAGCACAACTGCTGAATAATAAAAATGATAACGCGGTACGAGAATGCCTAATCATATTCATTAATTCCTTGGTGCCAACCACGGTTGTGGGTTGACGGGTTTTCCATTATGTCTTATTTCAAAGTATAAACCAGGTTGCTTAAGTCCACCTGTTGTCCCTACGGTACCTACGGGATCACCATCTTTTACCGAAGCACCTAGGGTGGTATATAACATATCATTATGCGCATATAAACTCATATATTTATTTCCATGGTCAATAATGACCAGTAGCCCATAACCACGCAACCAATCCGCATAGACCACACGTCCAGGCGCTACAGCGGAAACGGTTTGCCCCTCAGGAGCAGTGATCACCATTCCATTATAACGGCTTTGTCCTCCTGCGCGATAACTCCCGAAAGTATTGCGCACTTTACCCATAGTAGGCCAAGGTAATTTGCCTTTTTGTTTATCAAATGATCCTTTTACCGGTGGCCATTTTTTCTGAGCCAGAGTGCCTTGGGCTACGGCTAATACTTGCTGGAGCTCTTTTTCACTGGCTTGTAATTCTTTTAAGGCTTTATCTTTGGTATTAATCGTTTTTTCAACTGAAGCGAGTATAGATTTTTGTTCTTTTTGTTCAGCGGCTAATTCTGCTTTTTGCTCATTCTGCTTTTTCTTTTCTTCTTCTAATTTTTCTTTTGTATTTTCTATCGCTTCTCTGAGTTTTGTTTGTTCTTCCACTTTTTCGTTTAAGTCTATAATTTCATCTTGTAATGATTGATTGAAAAATTGGTAATACGTAATTAAACGATTAAAATCCACCATATCATTTTGGTTAAATAATAATTTGATATCAGGTTGTTGGCCTGTTGCATATAAGGCACGTAAACTTTGACCTAAATGCTCACGTCTAATTTCAATATCTTTGTTTAAGGTTTTTTCATTTTCCTGTTGCTGCGCTAATTCTTTTTGTTCCAACGCAATTTGTTTATCTAAACTCACAATTTTTTTGTTTAGATTATTAATAATAAGATCTTGTTCACGAAGTTCTTCTTGAATAGACGCTTGCTTTTTTCTTTCAGCAATCAGCTCTTCATTTAACTGATCCATTTCCTTATTGATTTCTTTTATTTTCTGATAAGTATCTTCAGAAGCTACACAGATAGACGGGATCAAAAGAGATACGGATGCAGCACACATAGAGATCAAACAAATGTGTTGTATTTTTTTAATAACCAAACTTGTCTTACTTGACATGTTATTTCTATCCTTGAACTTATTTTAAAAGTACATCACCTGTCATTTCTGGGGGTAGAGGCACATGCATTAATGATAATAACGTAGGTGCAATATCATCTAAACTACCTTGCGATTTCACAAATTTTCCTTGATGTCCTACATATACTAAAGGAACCAACAAACTCGTATGCGCGGTATGAGGTTGTTTGGTTGCAGGATCATACATTACTTCCGCATTCCCATGATCGGCCGTTATTAACGCTTCCCCACCTACATCGGTTAATGCTTTTATCACTTTTCCTAAGCATTGATCTAATGCTGTAATCGCTTTTACGGTTGCATCAAAATTTCCCGTATGTCCTACCATATCTGCATTCGCAAAATTAACCACGATCAAATCATATTGTTGTTTAGAAATAGCCTCTACTAATTTATCGGTAATTTCAAAAGCGCTCATTTCGGGTTTTAAATCATACGTAGCGACATTAGGTGAAGGAACTAATACACGAGTTTCACCTTCAAAAGGGTCTTCTTTGCCGCCATTAAAGAAAAAAGTCACATGCGCATATTTTTCGGTTTCCGCTATTCTCAATTGTGTTTTATGTTGCTTAGACAACCATTCGCCTAATCCATTATTGATACTCACATGAGGGAAGGCCACAGTCGCTTCAATATCATTAGCATAATGAGTTAAAGTAGCAAATACACTTAATTGAGGTACACGTGCTCTTTCAAATCCATCAAATTCTTTTTGTGTGAGTGCACGACTTAATTGTCTGGCTCTGTCGTTACGGAAATTCATAAAAATGACCGCATCTCCATCTTCTATTTTCACTGCTGGAACATTCGGCAAATGAATAGAAGTAGGATGAACAAATTCATCGTTTTCATCACGAGTGTACGCTAAGGTTAATGCTAAAGTAGGATCGTTACTGTGATATTCGGCTTTTCCATCTACAATCAAATCATAGGCAGTTTGCGTGCGATCCCAACGTTTGTCTCTGTCCATCGCGAAATAACGTCCCACTAAAGACACTATTCGAATATCCGCTTTATAGGTTTTGCTTAATGAGTTGCATAATTGCTGCATGCTTTCTAATGAAGACATAGCACTTTGGGGAGGGGTATCTCTTCCATCTAAAAACGCATGTATATAAATTTTCTTAACGCCAAGTTCCGCCGCCAATTTCACCATTTCTTGAATATGATGTTCATGGGCATGTACGCCGCCTGCCGATAATAAACCCAATAGGTGTAATGCCTGTCCATTCGCTTTTATGGCTTCTATTGCTTTTAATAAGGCTGGGTTTTTCTTAAAGGTTCCATCCGTAATGGCTTGATCAATTCGGGTCAGATCTTGATAAATCACGCGCCCGGCACCTATATTCATATGCCCTACTTCAGAATTTCCCATCTGCTTGTCAGGCAAGCCTACGGCTTTACCCGAGGCATCAATTAACATATGAGGGTATTCGGCCCAGAGTTTATCCCAATTGGGCTTTACAGCCGCAGCAATAGCGTTATTTTCGGTTTCGGTGCGATAGCCCCAACCGTCGAAGATAAGAAGTAATATGGGTTTTGGTACTGTGTTCATGTATTCCTATTATATATGTTGGTGATATCTATAGCCACAATATGCTACAATAATTTGCCCTCGCTGGTAAGGCCGGTGAGAGCAATATCTAATAAAGTAGCGGGAGTTAAGAGGAATTATGACCGAAATTATCGATTTTTTAGCCCAAGAGTGGATGTTAACTTCTATTTTCGCGGCATTATCAGTAGCCTTACTGTTAGTGTTATGGCGTGAGCGCGCGGCAGGTGCTGGACGTGTAGATCCTCAGCAAGCCACCATGTTAATTAACAAAGAACAAGCCCTGGTTATCGATTTGCGGGATAATAATGCTTTTAACCAAGGACATATTGTAAGCGCCAAAAATATTCCTCATACCCGCTTACAACAAGAAGCGGGCGATCTTGCCAAATATAAATCCAAACCAGTTATTTTGGTGTGTGATTTAGGAAGAAATAGTAGCGGTAGTGGTGCATGGTTACGCAAACAAGGTTTTGAAAGAGTTTTTATGTTGTCTGGTGGCATTCAAGCTTGGCGCGCCGCTGGATTGCCTTTACCTTCAAACAAATAATAAGAGGCACTTATGGAATCTAACATTGTTATGTACGCTAAACATGGATGTCCTTATTGCGAACGTGCTGAAGCATTATTAAAAGCAAAAAATGTTTCTTTTACCGAAATTTTTGTTGATGATCATCCTGAAAAACGAGATGAAATGATAAAGCGCAGTAATGGGGGTCACACGGTTCCTCAAATTTTTATTAATGATCAACATATCGGTGGCAGTGACGATCTATTAGCTTTAGAAGCGGCTGGCAAGCTTGATGATATGCTAGGCAATAAATAATCAAATAATTAATTAAGGAGTATCTTATGGCTACTGAAAATAATCCTATCAATAATAACACTTCTGCTAACACAGCACCTAAAGGTCCTGAATTTAGTATTCAACGGATTTATATAAAAGATATTTCTTTAGAATCTCCTGTGTCTCCACAAGTTTTTAGACAAGAATGGAAACCTGAAATTGATCTACAAATAAATGTAGACTCCAGCAAATTAGAAGGTGATTTTTATCAAGTAATTTTAAAAATTACCGTTACCGCTAAAAACAGTGAAAAAATTGCTTTACTGATTGAAGTGCAACAAGCAGGTATTTTTCTACTAAAAGATTTTGAACAGGAACAATTAAGCCATATGCTTGGCTCTTTTTGCCCTAATTTAATTTTCCCTTATGCTCGCGAATATATTTCTGAAACCGCTATTCGTGCAGGATTCCCCCCGCTTTATTTGGCACCTATTAATTTTGATGCTATTTACACAGAGCAACAACGCCAAAAACGCGCTGGCAGTGACGCGGCTAATCAACCCGCTCAATCATAAACATAATAGGACTTGCAAATGAACTCAAAAAAATCGTTTGCGGTATTGGGATCGGGTGCATGGGGAACTGCACTCGCTTTTCAACTCGCGCGGTCACATCCCGATCGCACTATTTTTTTATGGGGATTTGATCCTAAAGAACAAAAAGCACTGATTGAAAACCAGTGTAATATAGAATATTTTCCTGATGATTTATTTCCACAAAATTTAAAACCGGTTATCGAATTATCAGAAGCGTTAGAAAACTGCGAAGGCATTGTTATCGCCGTTCCCAGTATTGGTTTTGCTGATACTGTTAAAAATTTACCTATTGATATTCCTGTGATTGCGGCAACTAAAGGCTTAGATCCAAAAACGGGATCATTTTTGCATACTTTGGTCAATAAAAAACAAAACTATTCTGTGCTGTCAGGCCCTAGTTTTGCTAGCGAAGTAATGGCAGGTTTACCAACCGCTGTCACCATCGCTTCAGAAGATATCAACCATGCTAAATTTTGGCAAAAACATTTTCATAACGATTATTTTAGAGTGTATACCTCTGATGACATTATCGGTGTGCAATTAGGTGGTAGTGTTAAAAATGTGATGGCAATTGCCACCGGAATTTCTGATGGATTGGGCTTTGGCGCCAACTCTCGTGCTGCTTTAATAACGAGAGGACTAAATGAAATGATGCGCTTAAACGAAGCGTTAGGCGGAAAACAGGCCACATTATTAGGCATGGCGGGGATAGGTGATTTGATTTTAACCTGCACCGATAATCAATCACGCAACCGTCGCTTTGGAATGGAATTAGGCAAAGCCAAATCCATTGAAGAAGCACAAAAAATTGTTAAACAAGTTGTAGAAGGTTATTACGCAGCTAAATTAGTGGATCAGTTGGCAGAGCGCCATCATGTAGATATGCCTTTGTGCAGCGGCATGTATGAAATACTTTATAAAAATCTGCCCGTAAAACAAGCATTCCAAGAGCTTCTCTCTCGCGCCCCCAAAGAAGAATAACTATCTCGTATAACGAGCGCGGTATTCGCTGGCCATATTACTGGCTGCTGTTAATTGTTCGGGTGTGAAATGCGTTACTAACATATCTTCTAATTCGTCAGCGGCTACATTATGATCGGCCGCATGAGATACTTCTAACCAGGCATAAGCTCTTACAGGATCATGCTTCACGCCTTCACCACGATAATACATTTCCGCTAAATCATATTGCGCTGGTTGATAACCTTGTTGTGCGGCTTTTAATAACCATTTGTGCGCTTCTTCTAGATCTTGAGGGATCCCTACACCACGAAGATAAATTTGACCAATATTATAATCAGCTTCAGTGGAACGTTGCTCTGAGGCTTTTCCATACCAGGTTAATGCGCGTTGAATATCTTTTTGTTCATGACTGGTTACGTAAAAATTACCTAAGGCTAGTTCTGCTTTCAAATCATGTTTATTAGCAGCGCGGTTATACCATACTAATGCTCTACCCATATCGTATACGGCGCTATTATCATCCGCAAAACGATCAGCTACTTGTGTTTCAGCAGGAACGCTGTCTCTGTGTCCTTTCGCTAATTCAAACCAATGCGCAGCAACAGTGGCAGACTCGCCCACTATCCAACCATTTTGATAAAAAATACCTAACCAATATTTTGCATAAGACGATCCGTTTTGTGCAGCAGCACGATACCAACAAATTGCTGTTTTCCAATCTTTAGGTAAGTTGTCACCATCCATATAACGATCAGCAATGTCTGATTGAGCTTTAGGATCTTTGCCTAATGCACGTTTATGTAATGAATATAATTCTTGATGAGAAGGGCTGGGTAGAAATTTATTTTGCTCATTCACTTTATCAAAGCTGCCGCACATTCCGCGTAGCCATTTTTCAGCGGCTTTTACACTAGGCGATTTGGCAGGTTCGTATTCATAAGGATTGTAGGTGCTGGCAGATCCTTTATATAATTTGCTATCAAAATCTGCTTCTCTATCACTAGCATAAGCCATCCCGCTGCAGCATATTCCTACTACTAACGTCAGTATTAAGCGCATAGTGTTTATCCTTGTCCTTGGTGAGTCGCTCTGTGTATTTTAAGGATGCCTTTGATAGTACGCAAACGGCGAATGACGCGAGCCAAATGCTGCCTATCATGCACAGACAGCGTGATGTTCATTTGCATATGCTGACCATCATGACTTTCTGTTCTAATGTCTTCAATATTAGCACCCATATCGGCAATGCCAACCGCTAATAAGGCTAGCATACCACGTTGATGCGTGACTTCCAGTTCTAATTCAGTGGAAAAATCACCTTGCACTGTGCTTTCCCATTCTACCGGCATACACTTCTCAGTTCTATCATGATACTGTTTAATTACTGGACAATGTTCACGATGAATGGTCAGTCCATGTCCCATTTCTAAATAGCCTATTACCAAATCACCTGGGATCGCGCGACAACAAGTGGCAAATTGCACGACTAAACCTTCTGTACCTTTAATCATCAACGGTGCTGGTGTCGTTAAATCAATTTCGGGCACATTATGCCCCATTAGCATGGCTATTCGTCTGGCTTCTAATAATGGAATACGTTGGCCTAAGCCAATTTCTTCATATAAAGAATTCATTGAATCTAAACCGGACTCTTGCGCTAACTGCGCTAAAACAGATGCTGGAATATCATCCATATTAATATCCAGCGGAAATAATGCGGCTTCAACTAATCGTTGGCCTAAATTGATAGATTCAGCACGGCGCTGCCCTTTCAAAAAATGTCTAATATGACTGCGCGCTTTTCCGCTTACTACAAAATTTAACCACGCAGGATTAGGGCGCACTCCGCTTGCTGTAATAATTTCTACGGTTTGTCCATTTTCTAAGGGTGTGCTCAATGCCGCTACTTGACGATTTATTTTGGCGGATACACATTGATTTCCCAAATCAGGATGTACAGCATAAGCAAAATCGACAACTGTAGCGCCCGCCGGTAATTCTAAAATATCACCTTTAGGCGTAAACACATACACTTCTTCAGGGAACAAATCGATTTTTACATTTTCAATAAATTCTAAGGGCGCACCTTCTTGACGTTGAATTTCTTCTAAGTTTTTTAACCATGGACTGGTTTGGCCATAAAAATGTTTGATCGCTTCTGCATTTTTTCCCTTCGTGGTTTTATAATTCCAATGCGCAGCAATTCCATTCTCAGCTAATTGTTCCATTTCTTCAGTACGAATTTGTACTTCAATAGGAACACCATAAGGTCCAAACAAAGTGGTATGTAATGACTGGTAATTATTCGCTTTAGGAATAGCAATATAATCTTTAAAACGACCAGGTAAAGGTTTATAAATACTATGCACCATACCTAATGCGCGATAACAATCATCCACACTATTAGTAATAATGCGAAAACCATACATATCCATAATTTCAGTAAAAGCTAAATGCTTTAATTTCATTTTCTGATAAATACTATATAAATGCTTATGTCTACCATGTATGGAAAATTTCTTTAATTTACGATCTTTTAGTTTCTGGTAAAGCGTATTTTCAATAGTATTAATAATTTCTTTTCTATTACCATACGCTTTCTGTAAAGCATTTTGTAAAATTTGATAACGTAGTGAATATAATGTTTTAAAACAAAGTGATTCTAATTCTAATCGCAAACGATACATTCCTAAACGATTAGCAATAGGGGCATAAATATCTAAGGTTTCTTTTGCAATACGGTAACGTTGCTCTGCAGACAATACATCAATAGTGCGCATATTATGAAGACGATCGGCCAGCTTGACTAAAATAACGCGAATATCACGAACCATTGCGAGCAGCATTTTTCTAAAATTTTCAGCTTGAGCTTCTGCTCTAGATGCAAATTCCATTTTATTTAATTTGCTTACACCATCGACCAGTTCAGCAACAGAAGTTCCAAATGCTTTAATCAGTGTTTTTTTATCAACCGATGTATCTTCAATTACATCATGCAGCAGGGCTGCCATAATGGTTTCATGCTCTAAATGCATTTCAGCTAAGATAAGTGCTACTGAAATAGGATGGGAAATATAAGGTTCACCCGAAACACGTATTTGGCCATGGTGAGCCTCATTGGCCATCACATAAGCCTGATGGATAGATTCCACTTGTTGCGGATTTAAATAGGTCTCTAATGACTGCCTCAATCTGTCGAATGAAACATCTTCAAATGAGGACATCCCTGTACTCATCATAAAAATTAGAGCTCTTGTGAATTAGGGGGTTCTTCAGGGGCGCTTTGGCTAGCATAATGAGCAGCAATACTAGCAAATGCTTCGCTAATATCCATTTCAGCATCAATGGCTTTAGCAGCAGCTTGGGTTTCAGCTTCTTCAAACATGGTTTCGCTTACAAATCCGTCAGCGATTTCACGTAAAGCCACTACGGTGGGTTTGTCATTATCCCAAATAACACGAGGTTCATCAGCACCTGTAGCCAATTGGCGAGCACGCTTGGTTGCCAAGCGGATCAGGCGGAAACGGTTAGGTAATTTGTTTAAACAATCTTCTACGGTAACGCGGGCCATATTTTCCTCGGTTTTTGCTCTAAATAAGAGGCCTAGTGTACCAAATTTTGAATGGAATGGGAATAGAAACAAGCCACAAACACCTGTATAAAAAACACCCTTCAAAGGTGACAAACAGGCTGCCAAAGAGTAGAATGGTGTAAAACAGCTATTATTATGAAATTACCTCACACTACGTTTCCATTTATTTTTCATTTCATCCGCTTACAGTGGAAAAAATTCGCATTTCTGATGCTTGTACCCATCGCTTGGGGAACCACAGAAGCCACCTTCCCTTTCTTTATAAAGGAACTGGTAGACACATTAGCGGCTACATCAGGGGGCGTGTATGAAACTTTTTATGCCGCACGATATGTCCTTTTGGCTCTTGTTTTAGTTTGGGTGGTCAGCGAAGTATTAATCAGACTACAAGGGTTTGTACAGATTTATACTTTTCCTTTCTTCCGAGCTCAAATACGAGAAGCCACTTTTAATTATGTAAAACATCATTCTCACGACTATTTCTCACAAAATTTTGCGGGAAATCTTTCTAAAAAACTATCTGATCTCCCCAGTAGCTGCCAAGATGTACTTGAGATTATTTTCTTTAACTTTATCACGGCAGGTGTTGGTGCTGCTATAGCACTAGTCATGATGTGGTTTGTTCAACCTATGTTTGCTTTGATATTATTTACCTGGTTATTTTTTCACCTCGGGATCACTTTTATTTTCTTACGTCGCGGTCATAAACTATGGAGTGACTATGCAGACGCCCTTTCAGCACTTAATGGAAAAGTCGTAGATATCTTCAGCAACATCATGTCTATGCGAATTTTCTCACGTGGTGATTATGAGCTTCAATACCTAAAAAAATCCCAAAATATTGAAATAAAAAAATCTCAAAAAGCCATGCTTACTGTTGAATTTATGCGAATCGCTTTAGGTATTAATGGAGTATCGTTGATATTAGTCACTATGTTTACCTTGGTTTACGCATACTCTCAACAATGGATTACCATGGGTGATTTTGCACAGGTCGGCATGCAATCCTTTTGGTTACTGGGCTGGGCTTGGTATATTACTTTTCAATTGTCTATGTTAATCAAAGAAACAGGCACTATTGATGATTGTTTAGAACTCATACGAAAAAGCCATGATTTAAAAGATATATCAGATGCCAAATCACTAATTGTTCATAAAGGAGAAATTGAATTTTCGCATGTTAACTTCTCATATCAAAAAAATCGATATATATTTAAAGACTTAAATATAAAAATTCCTGCCGGTCAAAAAATAGGATTGGTTGGTTTTTCAGGAACAGGTAAATCTACTTTTGTAAATTTATTATTGCGATTTTATGATGTGACTTCTGGAAAAATCAGTATTGATTCACAAAGTATTGCTGAAGTCACACAAGATTCTTTACGCGAATATATTTCCATGATCCCACAAGATCCTTCTTTATTCCACCGAACACTGATAGAAAATATACGTTATGGAAAATTAGATGCTACCGAAAAAGAAGTAATGGCAGCATCAAAATTGGCGCATTGTCATGAATTTATAAAAACACTAGATAACGGCTATGACACTATGGTGGGCGAAAGAGGTATTAAATTGTCAGGCGGGCAACGCCAACGTATTGCCATTGCACGCGCTATTTTAAAAAATGCTCCTATACTGATTTTAGATGAAGCTACTTCTTCTCTAGATTCAGTCACTGAAAAACTGATCCAAGAAAGCTTACATGAACTGATGCGTGGAAAAACCACTATTGTAGTCGCACATCGTCTTTCAACCTTGGATAGCATGGATCGTATTTTAGTATTTGATCAAGGAAAAGTAGTAGAAGACGGAACTAAAAAAGAATTACTAGCCGCCAAAGGGTATTTCTATAAACTCTGGAATATGCAAACCCACGGATTTTTACCCGATGACATCGTTTAAAAAAATATTTTTTATTACTATCATGGGTAATATTTTAGAATATTACGATTTTCTTTTGTTTGCTCATTTGGGTTTTATCATAGCCCCTATTTTTTTTCCTGTTGAAGATCCCATGCTTTCGCATTTGTTTAGCTTATTATTGTTTGGATTAGCATTTGTTGCTCGCCCCATAGGTGGTTGGCTTTTTGGAAGATTAGCCGATAAGAATGGAAGAAAAGCCGCATTAATATCCGCATTATTTTGGACTAGCTTCCCCGCTTTTGGATTAGCGTTATTGCCCGGATATGAAGTGATGGGAATAATGGCTGCTATTTTATTTGCGGGCTTTCGATTTATGCAAGGAATCACCGTTGGTGGAGAATATCCTAACGTCGGGACCTATATCATGGAATTTTCTCCGCACAATAAAGGTTTTCTCAGTGGAATGTTAGGCGCATCAGGCTCTGTCGGAAGTTTATTTGCATTGGGATTTGCAGTGATATGTTTACAACCCGATGCGCCTGATTGGTTATGGCGCGTAGGCTTTCTTCTGGGTGCTATTGGTGCAGTCGTCGGTTATGGATTACGCAAAATATTAACGGAAAGTCCTGAATTCCAAAAATCAAAAGAACTTCCATTAGTACAAACCACTGATTTATTTATTCATCAGAAGCAATATCTTACTTTTCTAATAGGAGCCATTATTGGTATTACTGTCTTTATTCCTATGACATATACCAACTTTTATGTAACCAAAACATTAGGCTTTACATCAACCCAAGGTTTATTCGCTACATTGATTGGTTTGATTACCTATATTACCTTCACACCTATCTTCGGTTACTTATCAGATAAAACAGGCCATATTCAATGGATGAAATATTCCACTCTCATTAGTGCACCTTTAGGTTTATTATTTTTTTATTTTTTACTATCAGGTCATGTTTGGCTAGCTCAAGTAGCACTTACTTTATTAGCAGCTAGCGTAGCAGCACCCGTGCATCCCATTATTAATGGCTTATATTCCACTTCGCATCGTGCAAAAAATGTAGCCTTATATTTTATGAGCGGCGCCAGCATAGGAGGACTAGCCCCCTCTATTAGCGGTTATCTGGCCAATGTATTTGGATTTATATGGGCACCCGCATGGTTTATATTTATAGCAGGTATAGCTACCTATTTAATGATCATTAAATTACAACACAAAAAAGGGCTTTAATGCCCATTTTGTGCGTTTTCTCGCTGCCAAAATTCATCAAATAGCTGATTTACAGGGTAAATCCACTTACTTATCATGGGTTATGTGCTCCTTTTTTACCCCTTGAAATAATTACATTTTGTATGTACACTGATAGTATAGAAATTGAGTGGGATCCAGCCAAAGACTGTAAGAATTTGGAAAAACATGGTGTATCCCTTGAACAGGCCTCACAAGTCTTTGAGGGAACTGCGGTCACATTTGTTGATGACCGTCGCGATTATGGAGAAGCGAGATATATTACACTGGGACTACTGAATGACCGAATTATGGTTATCACACATACTCCTAGAGAAGATAAAATCCGTATTATTTCAATGAGGAAAGCCAATGAGCGAGAAAAAAAAATCTATCAAAAGCGACTTGAAGAGAATAGATGCCATGAAAGACGAGGATATTGATTATTCTGATATCCCAGAACTTGATGATTCTTTTTTTGAACGTGCAGTTATAGTAACTTTACCCCAACCAAAAGCCAGCGTGACCTTGCGTGTAGATCACGATGTATTAACGTGGTTTAAGAAAAAAGGTAAAGGGTATCAAACTCATATGAATGCTGTATTAAAATCTTATATGAACGCTCATAAAAAACATAAGCATGCTTAGTTTAAGCGTTTTTGTGGTGGGCGAGAAAATCTTTTACTAGCTCTGATTGCAGTTCTTCTTGGCGCTCACGACGTAATCGCTGAGCACGAACAATCGCCTCTAAATCAGACACCGCATTTGCAAATACATTGTTCACTACCCAGTAATCAAAATGTTTAGCATGTGCAATATCCTGATCCGATACAGCCATTCGTTGATCAATAACCTCGGATTCATCTTGACCGCGTTTTTGTAAGCGTTGTAATAATGCTGCTCGTGAAGGTGGGAATACAAAGATACTGACCGCATTAGGATAAAGCTTCATAATTTGCTGTGCGCCTTGCCAATCAATTTCGAGGATCACATCTAGGCCTAATTCTAATTGTTCCATCACCCACTGTTTGGTCGTGCCATAATAATGGCCATATACTTCTGCATACTCAAAAAAGGCATCTTGCTTAATGAGTGTTTGAAATTCGTCTTTATCTACAAAGTAATAATCGAAGCCAGGGCGCTCTGCGGGGCGTTTTGGGCGTGTGGTATGAGAAATAGAAATAACAAGCTTATCGGTTTGTTGCAATAATGCATTCACTAAGCTGGTTTTACCCGCACCGGAAGGCGCTGATATCACGTACAAATTGCCCTTCATAGTTTTCCCCTTACCGAACACTCTAAAAGAGGATATAATACTGTTTATTATCAACATTGTCATCCCACTTAATGAGTATTTATGCGCCACGAAAATCGTCAACCCAATGAATTACGCCCTTTAAACTTTACTCGCCATTTCACCAAATATGCTGAAGGCTCTGTATTAGTTGAATTTGGAAACACCAAAGTGCTATGCAATGCCTCTGTAAAACTCGATCAAGCACCCCGTTTTTTAAAAGGAACAGGACAAGGGTGGGTAACTGCTGAATACAGCATGCTTCCACGCGCTACCGGTGAAAGAACTGATCGTGAAGCGGCCCGCGGGCAACAAGGGGGCAGAACGCTAGAAATTCAGCGTTTAATTTCTCGTGCATTACGCAGCATGGTAGATTTAAAAAAACTGGGTGAACATTCTATTATTGTGGATTGCGATGTAATCCAAGCCGATGGTGGAACGCGCACTGCTTCAATTAGCGGCGCTTGCGTAGCATTAATCGATGCGCTAAATTTTATGAAAGATAAAAAGATTTTTTCTAATGTTCCTTTGATTCAATTAATCGGTTCAGTATCGGTGGGTATCTGTGAAGGGGTTTCACTATTAGATTTAGATTACAAAGAAGATAGCCGTGCCGAAACCGATATGAATGTAGTCATGAATGAAACGGGTGGATTTGTAGAAATTCAAGGCACTGCTGAAAAAAATGTATTTTCGGCGGAACAAATGTCAGAAATGGTTGGGCTTGCCTCACAAGGTATTTCCACCATAATTAAAAAACAACGTGAAGTACTTGGAATATAAGGCACTAATACATGGAAGAAAAACACGTCATTAATGATCCTATTCATGAGGTCATGCGAATTGGTGACACTCAAAATAATTGGATTAAACCCTTTATTGACACTGATAATTTTCAACGCTTACGTAATATCAAACAAATGGGATTAGCGGATATTGCGTATCCTGGCGCTATTCATACACGATTTAATCACAGTATCGGTACCAGTTATATTGCGAGCCGCCTTGCTGATCAACTGTCTCTTACTCAACATGAAAAACAAAAAGTAATGATTGCCTCTTTAATGCATGATATTGGGCATGGTCCCTTCTCTCATGCCTTTGAAGGTCTATTTAAAAATGAAAAAGGCCAAAAAACATTAACTCATGAAGAATGGACACCTTATTTTTTAAACGAATATAACAACCCTAAATTTGTAGATCACTACAACAATATCAACCCTAACTTTCCTTTAGATGATACTTTTTTCAGTGAAATAAATGCTTATATTACTCATGGAAATATTAAAGGCGAGCAACATGTATTGGCAGATATCGTTTCTTCGCAATTAGATGCTGATCGCATGGATTACTTATTGCGTGATGGTCACTTCTGTGGCGTTTCTTACGGTAATTATGATTTAAATTGGTTAATTCATTGTTTAACCACCTGCGATGATGGGCATGGAAATCGCCGCTTAGCCGTTACCTTAAAAGGCATTGGTGCGGTTGAACAATTTCTGATTGCACGCTCTCTTATTATTCGAAACTTATGTGTACATAAAAAGGTAAACGCTGCTGAGTTTTTACTCATTCAAATGTTAAAAGAAATTCGTAATAATCTGGATGATCCTATTTTTAAACCATTAACCGCTAGCCCGCTAATTGAATTTTTAAAAGCTACTCGCGATGTGAATCAAAAAAACAAAAAAGACATATTAGATAAAGGTTTTCCTTTCTATAAAACATTATGTGATTTTGACGTTTACTATGTGGCACGTTACTTATACCAATTACATGATAAATTCCCTCATGTATCGGCAGTACGTTTGGCTAAACGTTTATATCGCCGTCAGTTACCTTTGGCTTATCGTATTAAGCCAGAAAAAATTAATGAAGTAAGACAAATGATAGAAGCTGAAAAGCATCATATTCCGGTAGAATCTTGGCAGGTAAGTTTTCATAGTCCTAAATTTACGGTATACAGACAAAAGCAGGAGCCTATTTACGTGGTTGAAAATGGTAAAGTGGTAGGCAGCCTAGCAGAAGAATCTAAAATTATTGATTCTATTTCTGATTTAACTGAAGATATTTGTTTCTTATTTGTGGATAAACGCGCCTATGATGAAAATCCTCGCGTACAAAAACTAATTAATAATCTTACCGATGTGTGGTCACTACGATAATCTAGATTTTATAGGATAACGTTTATGGCGGGTAAATTTTTTTCATATTTTTGGAAAACAAGTGATGAAATAACATCACCTGATCTGGAGATGAAACCAAGATCAAGCGACGATACATCGGCATTTGATGCTCTTTCTGCTTTTCTTGCACAGTTCAAATATACTGATGAAAATGGAAAAAGAATTGGGCTATTGTTGTTTAGTAGTAACAATAAGCTGACAACCTATCTTGAAAAAAAATCCACAGAAATAATAAAAGAAACAGAAAAAATAGCAAAAACAGATCAGTCTGATATTGAAATAATAAATGTTTTTTTAGATTTTATAGAACAATCTCTTATTGATGTGAGAAGACATCGATTTTATTTGGGTGATATAGAAAGAGTTTTTGTTCCACTGCCAAGTAGAGGTAATGAAATACGTGAGCGTTGCACTGATTATAAAGTACCTTATTATTCTGGAAAGTTTGAATCCAATTTGATCGCGGGTTTGTCTGCTATGAGACCTTACGTAACAGCTACTCAAAAAGAAAAAATAAAAGCGATTATAGAACTTGCTGAAACACCCCAGCATAAACAAATAATCGAAGTTTCAGAACATTCGTTTACGCCTGGCCCTGCGAATTACGATAATTTACTATTTGGACCAACAGCATATATGTATGGTCCTTAACCTTTACAAATCATAATCTATAATCAGCGGCGCGTGATCAGAAAAACGCTCCGCTGTGTATATGCTTTCTTGTTTAATTTTATCTCTTAACCCAGGTGTTACTACTTGGTAATCAATTCTCCATCCTACATTTTTAGCTCTTGCTTGTCCGCGGTTTGACCACCAGGTGTATTGATCCGGTTTATCATTAATATGCCTAAAAGCATCTACATAATCTAAATCATTAAACACCTGATCTAGCCAGGCTCGCTCTTCTGGTAAAAATCCTGAATTCTTTAAATTGCCTTTCCAGTTTTTTAAATCGATAGGTTTATGCGCAATATTCCAATCGCCACAGACAATATATTCACGATCCTGTTTTTTCATATCGCTGAGTATTTGTTTATAGCGATCTAAAAAAGCATATTTTTCATTTTGTCTGTGTTCACCGCTTGTTCCAGAAGGCAGATAAAGTGAGGCTACGGTGACTTTATCAAAATGAGCGGCAATATAACGCCCTTCTTGATCAGCTAGTGCAAAATCTAATCCTTTCACTACTTCTTTGGGTTCTTCGCGTGAATAAATGGCAACACCGCTATAGCCTGGCTTTTCGGCAGGAAAATAATAATGATGATAGCCTTCAGGATAAAATTCTGGCGCTGCTAGCTGATCTTCTTTTGCTTTAATTTCTTGTAAACACACTACATCGGCATTTTGCTGAGCCAACCAGATAAAAAAGCCTTTTTTGGCCGCGCTTCGGATCCCGTTTACATTGGCGGTTATCACTCTGTACATGTTTTTTTACCCATTTAGTAATATACTATGGAAAACTGATAATAAGGCTCTGATATGATGCACTCTTACCAACGCGACTTTATACAACTCGCTATTAATCACAATGCCCTAACCTTTGGCGAATTTACATTAAAATCGGGTCGCCAAAGCCCTTATTTCTTTAATGCAGGCGAGTTCCATACTGGCCGAACCATATCGCTGCTTGGCCACTATTATGCGCAAACCATCCTCAATGCTCAACTAAAATTTGATGGCTTATTTGGTACCGCATATAAAGGTATACCGTTAGTCACCACCACTGCTGTGGCATTAGCCCGCGATTTTGAAATAGACGTACCTTATAGTTATAACCGCAAAGAAGCGAAGAACCATGGTGAAGGCGGGCATTTAGTAGGCGCACCGCTAAAAGGTCGCATTCTTATTATTGATGATGTGATTTCAGCAGGTACTGCTTCTAGAGAAGCGATTGATATGATTCAAAAAGCAGGCGCAACAGTAGCTGGAATTGTTATTTTATTGGATAGACAAGAAAAAGGCACCGGCGAAAAATCAGCGGTACAAGAACTCGAAGAATTATCGAATGCGCCTGTGCATAGCATTATTAAACTGGATGATGTGCAAGAATATATGTCGCAAGATCCGGCTATTCAAAAGAAAATAGCAGAGTATCATAGTAAGTACGGCGCTAAATAAAACTTACTTCAGCGCTTTTCTCATATGATTAATAGTTTTTTCGTAATCATTGCTGGAAAATATTGCAGAGCCCGCCACAAATGTATCGGCACCCGCGTGAGCAATGGCTTTAATATTATCAGCGTTTACGCCACCATCCACTTCTAAACGAATATCTCTACCGTAAGATTTAATCAAATCGCGAGCGGCTTTTATTTTATTTAAAGTTTCGGGAATAAATTTCTGACCACCAAACCCTGGGTTCACGGACATAATCAAAATCATATCTAACTCATCCATCACATGATCTAACACATTTAAAGGCGTTGCTGGATTTAACACTAATCCGGGTAAGCAGCCTTGATCTCTAATTAACTGAATAGTGCGATGAACATGCTCAGACGCTTCGGGATGAAAGGTAATATAAGTAGCGCCGGCCTTAGCAAATTGTGCTACCAGGCTATCGACAGGCTTTACCATTAAATGTACATCGATAGGTGCTTCAATACCATATTCGCGTAATGCTTGGCATACCATGGGCCCTACCGTTAAATTTGGCACATAATGATTATCCATCACATCAAAATGCACCCAATCAGCGCCTGCTTCGAGCACTTGAGCGGTTTCTTCACCCAAACGTGCAAAATCGGCTGATAAAATTGATGCCGCAATAACTGCTGATCCCGCTTTCTTTTTTAGAAAAGCCATGATGATATTCCTCTTTCTTTGCAAACTTTAGGGTATAAGCTCCTGTGTATAATATAGCATACTGCTCTGTAGGTTACGGCACTATTGCTTTTTCGCGCCTGTAATAGTCCTATTTAACTCTTCCCAAGAATCAACGGTGCCAACATCGTTAAATTCACCCTCATATTTTTCTGCGCTAATAGTGTTGGCTTTAATAGCTGATTCTAATAAAGGTCTTAAAAAAACTTTTCCTGATGTATGCCCTTTGAAAAACTCAGGTGTATAAATACCCATGCCGCTATAAGTAAACTTAGGTTTTACGCCATCGGATATTAACCGATCCCCTTCAATGCCAAAATCGCCTTCTGGATGCCTAGCTAAATTATTCACTAACACAATATGTGCTAGCGTATTTAATTGATGCGCCTTTTTAACTAATTTTTCAAACGGATAATCAGTCCATATATCTCCGTTAATAATAATAAAAGGATCATTTCCCAATAATGGTAAAGCGTTAATAATTCCGCCGCCTACTTCTAAAGGTTCAGATTCTTCAGAATAGTTAATATGCACACCCCACTTTTCTCCCTCACCTAATACCTGTTTTATTTTTTCGCCTAAATAAGAAATATTAATAACAATTTCAAAAATACCCGCTTTAGCTAATTTCTCAATGGTATATTCAATTAAAGGTTTATCCGCAATAGGCACTAATGGTTTTGGAATGGTATCGGTGATAGGACGCAAACGATTTCCACGTCCAGCTGCTAAAATCATCGCTTTCATTTATTTACTCTCCACTACTAAGGCTGGCATTATTTTTTCATTCAACACATCCACTAATACATTCGTATTAGAAAAATGCGCGCAAGATTCCATGACGTATCGTGCTACTCGCGGCACATCAGCCATATAACGTGGTTTTTTATCGCGATAACATAAGCGTGCAAAGCGCCCTAATACTTTAATTCCACGTTGCAAACTCATGCCATGAAACCAAGTATTAAACTCTGCTTCAGTCATATTTTTATATTTCGGCTGCTGAATTAACTCTTTATAAAACTGGTGGATCCATCGCTCTACTCGTGGCCATGGCCATTCTATATATGCATCTCGAACCAGTGACACTAAATCATAAGTAATGGGACCTAAAAATAAATCTTGAAAATCAATAATGCCTGGATTATTTTCAACACAATATAATAAATTACGTGAATGATAATCTCTATGCACGCACACTTGCGGCTGTGCTTCCATATTTTCTAGCAATTCGGTAAATAATAATTTTAACGCTTTATCTTCTGTGCTAGTCAACGATAATTGAAGATGTTGTCCAAACAACCACTCCAACATATCGGTCATCTCTACGTAATATTCTTCCAGTTTCCATGGATAAATGGGAATAGAAAAATTCGATTCACAATTTTGTAGTTTAATTAAAGCGTGCATGGCATCGCCGTATAATTCATCAGCGTTATTGGGGGTGAGCACATCTGAATAAAGCGTTCTGGAGAGTTCATCCACTAATAAAAAGCCGCGATCTAAATCAGAAGCATAAATGGTAGGCACATGAAGTCCTGCACTGGCTAAGCCCCATGCTAGCGCTACAAATCGCGTGTTATCCACCACATCATTAGGGCTATCCACCGCTAAATAGGTTTTATCCTCTCGTTCAATTCTAAAATACCGGCGAGGGCTGGCATCTCCTGTTAAGGGTTCCCAGGGAAGTGAAGATTGTTTGAGCTGTTCACTCGCCCATTGGTAAAGTAATTGCTGCCGAGTATCATCTTTCGTTATCATACAGTGGAACCCATTCCCTATTTTGGTTAAGCTATACCATCTCAATTATATGGCATTGTCTTGTGAAAACAAAAGAGTTAGCTAACTTCTTTCGCGCACTGTCTCCAAGGACTCGGATATTTTATCTCCTAATGAGTGCTATTGGATACTCGTCAGCGGCTATTTCTTTGCCTATCACAACTCCATCGCTAGTCTATCAAGATACCTTTAGTGATTGGGTATACAACAGCAAAATGTCTGCCGCTTGCGGAGGTTATTACCAAGCTCCTCATTTTAACCCTTCTTCTTTAAATACCGAAGAAGCGCCTACTGACATCAGTGCCAATTATAGCTCGTTATCGTCTACAGGTAACTCTATGTTGAGTGGCAATGTATTAATTGAACGCCCTGATTTTCGTTTAACCGCTGAGCGTATTTCTTACTACCGTGATCCTCAAACTAAAAAAGTAGAATATGCGAATGCAGAAGGAAATATTTTAGTAGAAGAACCTGAACATCGTTTTTTTGGTGAAGCAGCCTCTATTAATTTATTAAAAAATGATTTAACCATCAAAGATAGTCAATTTCGATTATATTCAGCACATGCCAGAGGAACTGCCTCTGAAATTTACACTGAAAAAGATAAGCCCATTTATTTAAGTGATGTTACCTATACCACCTGTGCACCCGATAGTAATGTATGGGAAGTACGCGCGAGCAGCGTGAGTTTAGATGAACCTAACAATAAAGGTGTGGCAAGAAATGCGTGGATATATATTAAAGATGTTCCTATTGCTTACACACCTTATCTTACATTTCCATTAACAAAAGAACGTAAATCCGGTTTATTGCCACCAACTTACGGAACATCTAATATTTCAGGATTAGAATTTGCAGTACCTTATTATTTTAATTTGGCACCTAATTATGATGCCACTACAACAGCGCATTGGTATAGTTTGCGCGGATGGCAAGCACAAGGTGAATTTCGTTATTTATTAAATAATAAGAATAGAGGAACGTTGTACGCTGAATGGGTTCCTGATGATAAAGCTTTTAATCATTTTCGCCAAGATAATTTAGAAGGATTTCCTCCTGCTAACGATCCACGCACGGAAGCATTAGAATCCGCCAATTCTAATCGACAAGCAGTTTTTTGGGAGCAGCAAGGCCTTATTTCATCTCAGTGGATTTATAATATTAATTGGGAATTTGTCTCTGACGATAATTATTTATCTGATTTAAGTCCGCCCTATTTTGATTTAAATAATAGAACACTAGAACGTGAACTTGAAACCGAATTTTATACTGAAAATTGGGCATGGTATGGCCGCGCATTAGATTATCAAAACTTACAACCATTTGATGCTAGTATTCAGCAAGAATCTTACAATGTATTACCACAAGTATTTGCCGATGTAGAATATGATTTGGGGAACACTGGTTTACATTATGGTTTTTTAGGCGAAGCTTCTGTATTCACGCATAATAATGAACTGTTTACTCATGAGCCCGTCACACAAGGTGAACGTTACGGACTTTCTCCTGAAGCAGGTTGGGAATGGAGACGTGCATATGGTTATGCAAAACCTCGTGTGCAATTATTTTATACGGCTTATGAATTAGATTTAGGCACTGAAGATGAATTAATTGACGATCCCTCTAATCCTACACGTACACTTCCTATTGTAGATGTAGATACCGGTTTGTTTTTTGATCGCTCATTTAATTTTTTGGGAAGCAATTTTTCCCAGACCTTAGAGCCACGATTATTTTATTTATATGTACCCAATAAAAATCAAAATGATTTACCTAATTTTGATTCTGAGCTAATGGAATTTAATTACAACCAACTTTTTCGTATTAACCGATTTAGTGGATTCGATCGCATTGGTGACGCTAACCAGTTAAGTTATGCGGCCACTACGCGATTTATTAATACACAAACGGGTGCAGAGCGCTCTCGTTTTAGTATTGGTCAAATTGTTTATTTTGATGATAGACATGTGAGTATTTGCGATACTGATGCAGTTACACAGTGTATTGATACAGAAGATCCCACCAACACCCAAGAATTTTCACCTATTGTGGCAGAGCTTTATTATTACTTTACACAAAATTGGTCAGGGCTTATTGAAACCCAATGGAACCCCAGCGATGTTTCCCAATTAGAGCAGCAACGCGTTCAGGTCAATTACCGTGATGATGAAGGGCGGATGTTTAATTTAGGATATAGCTTTATTTATCAAGGGAACCCTGTGTCTGATGCCTCTCCTGGCAGCAGTCAAAATAACTTAGATCAAATTGACGGCGCGTTTGGCTGGCAAATACTGCCGCAATGGAAAGTATTAGCAGGTATTGAATATGATATTACCAATAACTTCTCGGTAGAAAATTTTGCAGGCGTAGAATATGAAAACTGCTGCTGGGCGATACGCGTAGGCGCTCAAAAATACTTAACCATTAATAGTAGTGAAGATTACCAGCAGTTTGATGAGCAGTATTTTATACAATTTAGCTTAAAAGGCCTGGCTTCTATTGGTAATAGCCCAGGCGGCCTATTTGCTGATGAATTGGCCGGCTATAGCGATACCTTCGGCACCCGCTACTAAGCCCTAAAATCCGGTATTTCTCCCACCAGCCTTTGAGGTGGCGGGCAGATATGGTAAAATTACCCTACGTTTTTAATAAGTTGATTATTTATGTCATTATCCAGACCGGTATTTAAACTTCTCTCTACCCTTATTTTATCAGGCACCCTGCTCAGCGGTACCAGCTATGCCGACAGCATGGCTTTAGACAAAATCGTAGCAACGGTAGATACCGAAGTGATCACAGAAAATGAACTTGATCGCCGCACCGACACCTGGAAGAAGCAGCTTGCTGCTCAAGGACAAACGGTTCCCGAACCTGGCTCTAAAGAAGAAATTGAGCTAAAAAAACAAGTACTGAACTTTTTGGTCGATGAACGCCTTCAATTGATGACCGCTGAAAAATACGGGATCACGGTAGAAGACCAAGATCTTAACCAAACCATTAATTCTATTGCAGCTCAAAATCAAATGGATATGGACGCCTTCAAAGAAGCGTTAAAATCAGAAGGCATGACTTATGAAAAATTCCAAAATGAATTGCGCCGCGATTTATTATTGAGCCGTTTGCAACAACAAATGGTGAATAGCCGCGTAGTAGTGAGCGATGAAGAAGTGGATGTGTTTATCAAAACCTCTAAACATTTACTGACGGCGAATCAAGAATACCGCGCTAGACATATTTTAATTAGCTTACCGGAAGATCCTTCTGCTGCTGAAGTGGCCGCTGCGCAGAAAAAAGTAGAAATTATTCGCCAACAATTAACTGAAGGTGATTCATTTGCAGAATTGGCGACCCAATATTCTTCTAGCTCTACTGCCGTTGAAGGTGGTGATTTAGGTTGGTCTAAAGAAGGCGAACTACCCTCTTTATTTGCTAACGTAATTCCCAAACTAAAAATAAATGAAGTAGCAGGACCTATCAGAAATGATAGCGGTTTACATTTAGTCACTTTATCAGAAGTGCGTAGTGACGATTCTAAACAAGAAGTGCAACAAACACATGCAAAACATATTTTAATTAGAACCAATGAAATTGTGAACGATAACGAAGCGCGCTTCCGTTTAACCGAATTAAAAAATCGAGTGGCTGAAGGTGAAAGTTTTAATTCATTAGCACAAACTCATTCTGAAGATACAGTTAGTGCTAGCAAAGGCGGTGATTTAGGCTGGGTAGATATTAATAGTAATTATGATCCTACCTTCCTTAAAGTGGTACAAACCACACCCGAAAATACTGTTAGCGAACCTTTTAAAAGCGCGTTTGGCTGGCATATTGTGCAAGTGATAGAACGCCGACAAGAAGATCAAACCGAAGATCTACAACGTAAAGCGGCTCGCCGTATGTTACAAAATAGTAAATTTCCGGAAGAGCGTCAAAAATGGATCCACGAATTACGCGATACATCATCCATTGAAATTAAAGATGAGAAATTAAAAGATTCCTAAAAACCTATGATTCCACGTATAGCCATTACGCCCGGTGAACCTGCAGGTATAGGCCCTGATATTGTTATCAAGCTAGCGCAACAATCTCATAATGCTGAACTTATTGTTATTGCGGATCCTGATTTATTAAAAGAACGTGCCGCACTTTTACAATTACCCTTAACGCTTAACCCTTTTGATTCTAAAAAACCACCAGAAAAACAAGCGGCCGGCACATTAACTATTTTTCCGGTTAAATTACACTCTCCCGTCACGCCGGGTGTATTAAATGCTGACAATGCGGCTTATGTACTAGACACCTTAGAAAAAGCCACTGAAGGTTGTTTGAATGGCACCTTTAACGCGCTGGTCACAGGCCCTGTTCACAAAGGTATTATTAATGAAGCTGGTATTCCATTCACAGGACATACAGAATGGCTAGCCGATCGCAGTCATTCAGAAGTAGTGATGATGCTAGCCACACCTCAATTGCGGGTCGCACTCGCCACTACTCATTTACCTTTAAAAGAAGTGTCTTCCCATATTACTTATGAAGGGATAATAAAAACGTTACGTATTCTTCATGCCTCTTTGCAAATACTGTTTCATATCGAAAACCCGCATATTTTTGTAGCCGGATTAAACCCACATGCTGGCGAACAAGGTCATTTAGGACGTGAAGAAATCGATGTGATTATTCCTGCATTAGAAACATTACGTAAAGAAGGTTTTCAAATAACAGGCCCTTTACCTGCTGACACTTTGTTTACGCCTAAGTATACTGAGCAAGCCGATGCTATTGTGGCTATGTATCACGATCAAGGTTTGCCGGTGTTGAAATCTCAAGGTTTTGGAGAAGCCGTTAATATCACGCTAGGCTTACCCTTTTTACGCACATCCGTGGATCACGGAACGGCTTTAGATTTGGCAGGCACCGGAAAAGTATCGGGAGAAAGCCTAGAAGCCGCCTTACAAATTGCATTACATATCTAATATTTTCTAGCTAGGATTGTTTGCAGGTCCCGCTTCTAGCACTGGAGCAGGTGCAGTTAATTGATTAATAAACTGTGTTATTTGTGTCTTATAGCACATCTCAAGCAAAGGCATTAAACCCTGTATGATTCCTGCTCTAATAGTCACTAGATCTTCTTTTATAAATTCAAAGTAGGAATGACTCAAGTTCAAGATATAAGCTGAAACAACCACTACCTCTTGCAGAAATGGATATAGAGAAATATTCGGTTTTATATCATCTCCCAATACATCCAACTTCATATTTAAAAAATCCAGCGCCTCTATTATTTTTTTATAATGCAATTTTACTCGCTCTGAAGGGAAAATAGCAGGAAGTAGGTTATTACTATTCATTAATTTTCCAGCTAGTATTTCTATCTGTTTTTTAAACATCTGTAATTTATATAAAAAATCTTTAACATGTATGGGTTCAAGTGTATTGCTAGCCAAAATTTCTACCCGTTGTCGTTTGACATATGGCATATTACTAGTGGTTTTTATAAATGACAAAATATCAGCTTCCAGCATAAAATTATGCATAACTAAAGCGAAATATATTATTTTTCCTCGTGCATTCTGATAATTCTCATTCACCTGAGGTTCCATTTCAAACGGTGCCGTCAATTTTATTAAAGACAAAGCACCAACTAAAATATTAGAAATGCATAAAAATATTTGAGATTGCAATTCTCGACCATCAAAACCTTGTGGTGAGTTAATTATTATTTTTAATAGTCTTTCATAATCACGAATAAGCTTTAAGAGTTCTGTGGTTGCTTTCAGTGACCGTTCATTAAATGACGCATCCTCTTCTTCTTTGGGCTGCAAAAAAGCCCTTACTATTTGAGTATATGTTTTTATATCAATACTGATTAATCCATAACCACCTATTTTAGATAAATCATTAATGCCCATTATATTTTGTGGAAAAAAAGGTGGGGTTGTTTCAATAGCAGGTGCTGGTGCATCTGCTGATCTTTTCCTGGTAGCTGAAGCTGAGCCTGCAGCACTACTCTCACCAACAGAACTAATAGAAGCAAGCACAAGATCAGATGGATCGGGTGATTCAAGATGAGCGGGTGCAGCTGTACTGTTAGAGTTAGATGAAGAAGAGAAAGTATGCGCTGGCGCTGGAGTTGAACTTTCAGATCGTGCAGGTGATCCTCCGCTACTCGAACTAGCTACGTAGAGAGTGGTAGACGGATTTGAAGATAAAGAAGCCTCAGTTTTGACTATGTTGTCAGAAAAAGAACTAGCCATCTCTGTCAAATGAAATAGATCGGCAATCGTGACTGCATCTCTTTTTGTATCAAAATCAATTCCTAACCATTTACTTACTAGCTCCACATAAAATCTTTGTTCTTCTCGATTAAATGAATCAACAACAAGCCTTCCAACTTTTGCATTAGTCTTTTCTGTAATAACACCTTTCCCTTTTTTCTGAAAGCTTGATAATCTTTGTTTTTCATCCTTTGTAAATAATTGATCGGGATCAGCCAACATGGCTCTGTAAACATTTAAATTAAGAGAATATTTTTCATCCCCCCGATTACTCATGATTTTATTAATGATTTTTTCAAGCACATCATCTTTATTTGGTTTTTTTGAATCTTTATCTAATAGGAACCAATCACCTAACCCTGTTGCTTCAAAAACGAGATCTACATCGCCATTTTTCACTTTCCACTGAAAACGTCTAGTAGGGGCTTTAGAAGGTACCGCTTCCTTTCCACGTAAATACAGCTCGGTTTCCACCATTCTTTTTTCAATAGCCGTATTAAAATAATCATCTTGGGTAAGTGCGGTAAGAAGAGCAGGAAGTTTGGTTGTTATAGGTGCGTCAGAGGCAAGATTAAAAGCTACTAATCGCTCCTCTAATTCCCTGATTTTTTCAGCATGGAAGCGATCTTTACGTAATAAATTTTGAAAGGTAATAAGAAAAATATAATGACGATTTGAGGAATTACGTACAATATTCGCTATTTCAGCGCTAATAATTCGATTAAAAAAAGAAAACACGGAGGCATGAGGCATAATAACACTCACAATACTTATTTAAATCAATTCTCTTGATATTATTATCTCCTACATTGTTTATTTTTTCAATATTTTTTAAAAAAATATTAATTCTCAATTTTCATTTTTTATTTTAATGTTTACGAGAAACAGCATATCGGATAATTTCACGCAAACGATCGGCTTTGTGATCGAAAATATTCAAACATTCCAGCGCTTGTTCACAAATTTCTTCTGCGTAATGCCTTGTTTTTTCTAAGCCTAACACGCTAACGTAAGTGCTTTTCTGTTGAACATGATCCTTTCCAGACGTTTTTCCTAAATCATGTGTAGAACCTGTTACATCCAGAATATCGTCTTGCACTTGAAAGGCCAAACCTAAATAAGCAGCATATTGCGTTAAGTGTTTTAATTCTTGCTCTGTCATGTGTTGCGACGAAAGTGCGGCCATACGAACAGCAGCAATAATTAATGCTCCTGTTTTCATTTCATGTATATTTTTTAATTCATCAATCGTAACAGTAGTTCCGGTGTATAAAATATCCAACGCTTGTCCACCTGCCATTCCCAACGATCCAGCGCTTTTAGCTAACTCTGCAATTACCAATAAATTACTCGCAAATTTTGCATTAGCCAAACATTGAAACGCTAAACTTTGTAAAGCATCACCCACTAATATAGCAGTTGCTTCGCCATATTTTACATGACATGTAGGTTGGCCTCGACGCAGAGTGTCATTATCCATTGAAGGTAAATCATCGTGAACCAATGAATAACTATGAATAAGTTCTATGGCACAGGCTGCTGCATCTAATAAAGGTAAATATGTGTCGCCAAAAACATCTTTAGAATCAGTAAATAATTCTCCCGTGGCATACACTAAAGTAGCGCGCAAACGTTTTCCGCCATTTAATGTGGCATAGCGCATCGCTTCATGCAGGACCGTTGGGTTTTGGGTAACGGCAGGTAGTACGAGGTTCAACGCATGATTAACTCTCTCTTGGCATGCGTTTAAATAATTAGAAAACAACGTCATGTTTTTTATCCTGCTTTAAATGCTGAGTCAAGCGTAAAAAATCATTTACAGATAAGTTTTCAGCTCTGGCTTTTAAATCTAATCCCACGGCGAGTAAATCATCTTCGGTAGCTAGTGATTTTAAACTATTACGTATGGTTTTTCTTCTTTGTTGAAACGCTATATTTACTAGTGTTGAAAAAAAAGATTTATCTACCATATTCATTATATCGTTATCGGGTTTTGGTGTGAGTCTGACAATAGCAGAATACACTTTAGGCGGAGGATTAAATGCATCAGGATTTACGGTAAATAATTTTTCTACATTACAATACGCTTGTATCATCACGGTAAGACGACCATACTCTTTGGTATTAGGTTTTGCCACGATGCGATCGACCACTTCTTCTTGTAGCATAAAATGCATTTCATCTATTTTATTTAAATAGGTAATTAAATGAAATAAAATGGGTGTGGAAATATTGTAGGGTAAATTGCCAAATACTTGTAATTGTCTTTCTTTGGCGAGCTCTGCAAAATCTACCGAGAGTACATCAGTTTGAATAATTATTAAATGATCAGCGCCGGTAGAGGTATTGGCACAGGCTTCTTCCAGAAAAGGAATAATATATTTGTCATATTCAATGACAACTAATTCATCGACTAAGGGTAATATGGGGCAAGTGATCGCCCCCAAACCTGGCCCTATTTCTACATAGGTATGCCCGTGTTTAGGGTGAATTACCTGAACAATATGATCAATCACCTGTTCATCGACCAGAAAATGCTGGCCCAATGATTTCACTGGCGCTTTTACTGGCAGCTTGCTTGAAGACATACGTGCATGAACCCTATTTTTTAGCTATACTTTCTGGATATTTACTTTATTAATAATAACACGATATGGCTACCTACGCGATTGGCGACATACAAGGTTGCTTTACACAACTGCAACAATTACTAGCAAAAATTCAATTTAACCCAGATAACGACAAGCTCTGGTTTACTGGCGATTTGGTCAATCGTGGACATGAATCTCTGCATACTCTGCGCTTTATCAAAAAAATGGCTGAAAATCAGCAGGCACTAACCATATTAGGCAACCATGATTTACACCTGCTTGCCGTACATGCCAATATTCGTCCTTTAAAGCAGAAAGACACTTTTCACGATATTTTAGAGGCACCTGATGCAGACGAGCTGCTTTATTGGCTACGCCAGCAACCTTTACTCCATTACGATGAGAAATTGGATTATCTAATGGTTCATGCAGGGATCCCGCCTCATTGGACGCTAGAGCAAGCTACTCAATATCAAAATGAAATTCAAGAAGTGCTTAAAGGTAAACATTATAAAAAGCTCTTAGAGCATATGTATAACGAAACCCCTATTGCCGTTGATGCCATGGTATCTACCTGGGATCGTTATCGTATGATAATCGATTATTTCACTCGTATGCGCTTTTGCACAAAAGAGGGTGAATTGCATCTGAAACAAAAAGGCATGCTCAGTGAGCAACCTGAAGGCTATTATCCCTGGTTTAGAGTGCCTGGTCGCGTGAATAGTTCGTTGCGAATTATTTTTGGGCATTGGGCAGCGCTAAAAGGCGAGATTGAAGATACCAATATTTTTGCGCTAGATACGGGCTGTATTTGGGGCAATTGTTTAACGGCCATGCGCCTAGAAGATCAGCAACACTTTTCGGTTTCTTGTCACGACGTGAAAGTCAGCCAGGATTAATTGAATGATTGCCACGCGAGCTGCGCTCGCTCGCAATGACAGGCAATTAAATCCAGTAAACGAATACGAATAACGCCAACCACACATAATCCACAAAATGCCAATACCAAGCCACTGCTTCAAAAGCAAAATGATGCTGAGGTGTAAAATGATTTTTCATGCAACGTATAAAAATAATCAGCAGCATGGTTGCACCCATGGTCACGTGGAAACCATGAAAACCGGTGAGCATATAAAAAGTAGAGCCATAAATACCCGAATGGAAAGTCACACCAAATTCATGGTGAGCATGATAATACTCATATGCCTGGAAGCCTAAAAATATCACACCTAATACGATAGTCAGAGCTAAACCAATAATCACTTGTTTGTGATTATTTTTCTTTAAACCCCAGTGAGACCAGGTTAATGTCGCGCCACTGCTTAACAATAATAAAGTGTTGATAGCAGGAATTCCCCAGGTAGGAATAACGCCAGTGGGTCCTGCTAATTCAGGATTTGGATTCACAATTAAAGGCCATACGGCTTGGAAATGCGGATATAAAATTTCGCCGGTAATTCCTTTTGCGCCTTCTCCACCTAACCATGGTAAAGAAAACACTCTGATATAAAATAACACACCAAAGAATGCCAAAAAGAACATCACTTCAGAAAAAATAAACCACATCATACCTAAACGAAATGAGCGATCGAGTTGAGGGCTATACATGCCTGCCATACTTTCAGAAATCACATTACCAAACCAACCATAAAACATCACAATTAAAATCATTAAACCAATAACTAAACTTGCCCAACCCCAGGTAATGCCATCTACTAGCAAGCCAGCGCCCACCGCCATGCAAAATAAAGCGATAGAGCCTACGATAGGCCAAGGACTTTGTGCGGGAACATAATAATTAGGTGCGCTCATTGCATGTCTCCATTAAACATCGTATATGATAAGGTTAAACGTGGAATATCCGGCATACTCGGATCGATGTAAAAAATCATCGGATATTCTACGGACTCTCCTGCTTTTAATGTTTGCGCATTAAAGCAAAAACATTCTGTTTTCTGTAAATATTTTGCTGCTACTCCGGGTGAAACACTAGGAATAGCCACCGCTGTTACTGCATGATTCGAATTATTCTTCGCGTAAAAATTCACTCGTTTAGGCTGCCCCGGATGCACCACTACTGAACTAGTGCGAGGCTCAAACTCCCAATCTAAACCATCATCAGTACGAGTAATAAATTCAACCGTAACACTTCTGGTTTCATCTACCTGCGTTCTTACAGGAGCACGAGTACGTCCTCCTGTTTTTCCGTTAAGGCCTGTGATGTCACAAAATACATCGTATAACGGCACTAATGCATACGTAAAACCAAACATCAGCACCACTAACAGCGTTAACGCTGCAATCATTCCTCTTTTTGTACTCAACCACTTTTTAAGCATGTTCTGTTTTAATAGGTGGTAATGACGGTGGTGTATCAAATGTATGGTAAGGCGCAGGTGAAGGCACCGTCCATTCTAAACCATGATCCACATCCAAAGAGTGATCCCACACTTTTTCTGTAGCTTTTACACAGTTTTTTCCACGAATACAATTAATCAAAATATACAAGAACAATAATTGTGAGAAACCAAAAATCAATGCACCTACCGTAATTACGCTATTAAAATCAGCAAACTGCAAAGCATAATCAGGGATCCGTCTTGGCATTCCTGCTAATCCAATAAAGTGCATAGGGAAGAACGTAATGTTCATAGAAATAGCGGTTAACCAAAAATGGAATTTGCCTAAGGTTTCGTTATACATATAACCGGTCCACTTAGGTAACCAATAATAAACCCCAGCAATAATCGAGAAATAAGCACCTGATACTAATACATAGTGGAAATGCGCCACCACAAAATAGGTATCATGATATTGATAATCCGCCGGTACAATCGCTAACATCAACCCAGAAAAACCACCAATGGTAAATAACACAATAAACGCTAAAGCAAATAACATAGGCGTTTCAAAAGTAATAGAACCTTTGAACATAGTCGCTACCCAGTTAAATACTTTTACACCAGTAGGAATAGCAATCAACATGGTGGCATACATAAAGAATAAAGTGCCTTCCAACGGTAAGCCGGTGGTAAACATATGATGCGCCCACACAATAAATGATAATAATGCGATAGAAACAATCGCATAAATCATAGAAACGCGGCCAAACAAATGTTTGCGCGCAAAAGTAGGAACAATTTCAGAGATAATGCCGAATGCCGGCAGAATCATAATATACACTTCTGGGTGACCGAAGAACCAGAAAATATGTTGATACAACACAGGATCACCACCACCGGCCGCATCAAAGAAGGTAGTGCCAAAATATTTATCGGTTAAAATCATAGTCACTGCGCCCGCTAAAACAGGCATCACCGCAATTAATAAAAACGCAGTAATTAACCAGCTCCAACAGAAAATAGGCATGCGCATTAAATTCATATCGGGTGCGCGCATATTAAAGATTGTAACGATAACGTTAATCGCGCCCATTACCGATGAAATACCCATTAAATGCACAGCAAATACAAAGAATGCCGTTCCCGCTGGACCATAAGTAGTGGAGAGTGGTGCGTAGGCTGTCCATCCGAAATCAGGAGCAAAACCTTTACCCATAAATAAAGTGCTGGCTAATAAAGTGCCCGCAAAAGGTAATATCCAAAAACTAAAATTATTCATGCGTGGCAACGCCATATCAGGTGCGCCAATCATCAATGGGATCATCCAGTTCGCTAATCCTACAAACGCAGGCATGATCGCGCCAAATACCATGATTAAACCATGCATGGTTACCATTTCATTATAAGTAGCATGATCTAAAATTTGTTGGCCGGGTTGAAACAGTTCCAGGCGCATCATTAATGCTAAACCACCCGCAAATAAAAACATAATAAAGCTGAACCACAAATACATACTGCCAATGTCTTTATGATTGGTGGTTAAAACCCAACGCATAATACCTTTAGGTGGCCCGTGATGATGTGCTCCGTGAGCATCTTGATCTAGCAATTCTGTTGTTGTGCTCATAAATATTCCTCTTCGATTCTTTAATTTGTTTAAGCGCCTGTATTATTTGCTGCTGCAGCGGCGGTTTGTTGTTGAGAAGCCACCCAATCAGCAAATTCACTTTCGGTTACTGCATGTACTTCAATTGGCATAAATCCATGGTTAATACCGCATAATTCTGCGCAAGCTCCACGATATACACCAGGCTTTGTGATAATGGTCCAGTCTTCGTTAATAAACCCAGGAATAGCATCACGTTTGAAGCCTAAATCAGGTACCCACCATGCATGCTGCACATCAGCAGAGGTAAATAAAAAGCGGATTTTTTTGTTAATCGGTACAACAACAGGATTATCGACTTCTCTTAAATAATGCTCACCTTTAGGAACTAGGTTAGCAATCGCTTCTTGGGGTGTAGTGGTCGTGCTGAAAAATTTCACGCCGGTATCTAAATATTCATATTCCCAATACCAACGCCAGCCCGTCACTAAAATTGAAAGCTCTGAATCGCTAGTATCATGCATTTCTTTCAGTACTTTGGTCGCAGGAATCGCCATACCAATCAGAATCACTAGAGGAATGATGGTCCAAGCCGCTTCTACTTTTGTACTTTCATGAAAGCTAGACGCTACCGCACCACGAGACTTACGATGTTGATAGAGCGAGTAAAACATCACACCAAAAACCCCGATACCAATCACCACGCAAATGTAGAAGATAAGCATATGCAGGTCATACACTTTTTCACTAATAGGTGTAACACCTTGTGTCATATTCCAATCAGAAGCAGCGTGCAAAACCTGAAGAGGCAAAATGGCCGCCACGGCGCAAAAAAGTCTTAGCAATGTATTTTTTAATTTAAACATACCGGTATGTTACCTATTGTCTGTGTAAAAGCTCAGTGGTTTATGGGGGCTCGCAGGAAACCCTATTTGGATGAAGATTTTAACGGATTTAGCCGGTATTCGCAATTAGAAAACGCATCTATCGCAGAATCACTATGCGTTCGGTTGGATCCAGCCCATCCATAAACCAAAAAGTAATAAAAGAAATAGCAAGGCCGATAATCCTACCCGCCAGGTGAGAGAGGTTACTACATGGGTTGCATTATCTTTATCACGCCACAAATACCACAGGCCTGAAAGCAGGCTGATAAAAATAAGGACTAATAAACTAATAATGACTATTTTAAAATAAGGCATATCAATGTTTTTTCTGAGGATGTCTTGGAATAACTCTTACTTGCTCAATACGGGGGCCATGTACTTTTTCAACGACTAAATCAAATTCTTCAAAAACAATTCTTTCACCTTCTTTAGGAAAGTGTTCCATTTTTTCTAGAATTAAACCTGTAATAGTGCTTGCATTATATTCAGATAAATCAATATCTAACATTTGCTCTAACACATAACTTGAAGCATATCCTTTTACTATAAAAGAACCATCGCTTTCTTTTTTCCAATCTTGGCTCGTTAAATGAAACTCATCTTTAATTTTACCAATTAACGCTTGCAATAAATTATCTAGCGTTACGAATCCTACTACACGACCTCGGCGATATACTAAAGCAAAATGAGGTGCTCCTTGACGAAAACGCTGGAAAACATCTAACGCTAAACTATCAGGACTCACCTTAATAACAGGACGCACTAAGTCTTGTAATACAATAGGATTATGGCCTAGTTGGCTCGCAGCAAATAAGTCTTTAGCATGGATCACGCCAATCATTTGATCAAATTCTCCTTGATATACAGGATAACGGCTATAACGATATTTAATAATCGTGGCTAAATTTTCTTCTAATGAGGCCGAAATATCTAATGCTTCTAATTCATCTACAGGGCGCATAACATCCGTTACTTTAAGCTCGGCGAAATCTAATGTTTTTTCCAACATTTTAGCTTCAGTAGGCGAAAGATCACCATGCATATGGCTGGCTTTCAAAATTAATTTGATCTCTTCACTCGAATAAGCCCCGTCAGCATGATGAGACGCATCCAATTTAAACCAGCGCAGTAATGTGTTCGCGCTTAAGTTCAATAAGAAAATCGCAGGATACATTAACCAATAAAATAAATATAAAGGAATCGCTGTCCACAGCGACATTAATTCTGCTTGTCGTATGGCCATTGTTTTGGGCATTAACTCACCCACTACAATATGTAAAAAAGAAATTAAAGAGAATGCGATAATAAAAGAGAATACTTCCACACTATGTTCAGAAGCACCTAAAGCAGAAAATACCGGATGTAATAAATGAGCAAAAGCCGGTTCACCTATCCAACCTAAACCTAGAGAAGCTAATGTGATACCCAATTGGCAGGCAGATAAATACGCATCTAGCTGATTATGAACACGGGCTAAAATACGACCCCGCCAACCTCGGTTTTCTTCTAAGGTATGAACTTGGGTCGCGCGCAGTTTGACCATTGCAAACTCTGCTGCTACGAAAAACCCGTTGAGGAATACAAATCCAAATGCGAGGAAAACGAACGCCAGATCAGTCACACTGTTCATATAAGTAGCTGTAATAGAAAATTTGGATTTCAGTATAGCGCGAGTATATTCCCTTATGCAATGCCCTTTCAATGGAAGTGTGGGTCAAAATCCGTTAAAATAGTCGAGAAATTTCGCTTAAGGCAGCTGACTCAAGGTAAACTATGACCTCTCCCACTACTGATGATAAATTGAGCTTGAAACCCTATTGGAAGCCTAAATATTGGCTAACCTGGATAGGACTCGCTGGTTTATGGATTATTGTGCAATTTCCCTATGCCATACAATTAAAATTTGGGAGTCTTTTAGGATTAGGGGCCTATTACATTCTAAAACGACGCAGGCAAATTGCCGATATCAATATTAAGCTTTGCTTCCCTGAGATGTCTGATAAAGAGCGAGATCAACTTGTACGTGACAATTTTTCCTCTATCGGTATGGCTGTTATCGAAACGGCTATGGGATGGTGGGTATCTGACAAGCGATTGGAAAACTTAGCCCATATTCATGGGCTGGATTATGCCACTGAGGCATTAAAAAAAGGCAAAGGGATTATTCTACTAGGCGCCCATCTCGGCTCTCTTGATTTAATAGGACGGATTTCAGTTAAGTATTACACCTTTGATGTATTGTTTCGCAGCAGTAAAAATAAATTAATTGATACCTTGCTACTACGCCATCGTAAAGCTACTTTCAGCACTCCTATCGAACGACACTCTTTACGCACCATGATAAAGCAGTTAGAAAAAAATCGTATTGTATGGTACGCACCCGATCAAGATTACGGTGCAAAGCATAGTGTGTTTGCTCCTTTTTTTGGAGTCTCTGCGGCTTCTATTACAGCAACCGCTCGACTCGCTAAATTAAGTGGTGCCGTTGTTATTCCCGCTTTTCCTTATCGTTTACCTAATGCAAAAGGATATGACTTGGTTGTTCTCCCTCCGTTAGAAAATTTTCCGAGTGGAGATGAAGTAGCCGACACCACCCGTGTTAATAAAATTATTGAAGATGCTATTCGCAGAGCGCCTGAACAATATTTATGGGCGCACAGACGTTTTAAAACACGCCCTCCTGGCGAACCTGATGTTTATGCTTCTCTAAAAAAATAGGATCTTATGAAAAAATCCATCACTAATTTATTTAAAAATGAAACATTACTATGGGCTTCTGCACTGAGTTTACTGATCTCCTTTGTAATGAGCTTCACATTTTATATTAATAACGATGGATTCTATTATCTTAATGGCGCACAAGACATTTTAAATCTTGGTTTTGCAGCCACGCATCCTTCTTTGTCTTGGCCTTTGTACCCACTATTGATTGCTATTACGAGTTACTGCACAGCACTCTCACCTGAACATAGTGCGCTCTTACTACAAGCTCTTTTTCAAGTATTATTAATTATCAGCTTTGTATCCATTGTTCGTGCATTAGGTGGAAACAAAACCGTTCAAGCACTCGCCGCACTGACCTTATTATTACATCCTGATTTAATTGCTTATCGCGATTCGATTTTGAGAGATTTTGGTTATTGGGGATTTTTATTTGCTAGCTTTTATATGCTTATTCGCTACTACCAAAAACCTTCTTGGAATTTGGCCTTTGCTTGGTTTGCTACTATAGCCATTGCCACTTTATTTAGAATTGAAGGCGTTGTTATTATTGCGCTAAGCCCATTGATTGGATTGCTGGATTTTCAATCTTCTTGGAAATCTCGACTCACTGCTGTAATCAAATTATATACACCATGGGTATTGCTGAGTCTTGCTGGCATTATTTTTGTATTTATTTATTCTGGCAACACTCTCCCACTAGGCCGTTTACACGAGCTCTCTATTTGGTGGAATGATTTTTTCACGGGCTCATTAGTCAGCAAATGGGAGCACTTTGAAGTTTTATTATCAGGCACATTACCTTTACTACATGAAGACAGTGCTAAAGCTTTTATCTGGGGCGGATTTATTGCTTATCTGGCTTATGAATTAGTAAAAACCATCTCTCCATTCTTTCTAGCATTCGTGTTTTATGGCCAATGGCAACATTCTCTAGAAAAAGCCATCCCTAGTTTTGAACAACGTATCATTTATGGATTGCTAGCGATTACCTTTTTAGTTCCTACCGTATTTATTATAAGTCGTTGGTTTATGAGAGGTCGATTTTTAATGCCTTTTACCTTACTCCTATTAATTTGGGTACCTTTTACTCTTTACGCCATTTACCAACGTTATCATAAACATCCTATTATTCATCGCTATTCTCGTATTATTAAAGCAGCGCTAATAGCTCTAGCATGTGGATTACTGATTGATGGAATGATTAGCTTTAATTCTCCCGCGTCCGTGGTTAAAGAAAGCGCTCAATGGATAGAAAAAAACACGCCAGAGCAAGCGACACTATATAGTAATAATTTTCCTTTACTCTATTATGCACACAGACCTGGTTCAAATTTTAATGCTACTCCTATTGCGCCGCCACTTGAAACAGTGCTATCAGATAAAACTTGGCAAAAATATGATTACCTGGCTTTATTTATTAAACGAAAAGATAAAAAAACCGAACAGTTAATTTCTCAGCATATTTCCTATCCGCCTATTCAACGTTTTGAAAATAGCAGAGGCTATCAAGTATGGATTTTTAGGGGTAAACATGAAAAATAAACGTGTTATCGTGACAGGTGCTGCTGGCTTTATTGGAAGTCACACAGTCGATCATTTATTATCACAACAATGTGAAGTGCTAGGCATTGATAATTTTAGCACGGGCTTACAGAACAATGTGGAGCGAGTTCAGAAAAAGCACTCTCATACATGGGAATGCGTAAAAGCCGATATTCAAGATGCACAAAAAATAAATGCGATTTTCAAAGAATTTAAACCTGACATAGTAGTGCATCTTGCGGCTAAAGTTTCAGTGCCTGATTCTATTCAAAATCCACAAGCCACTCACGATACTAATGTCACGGGATTTTTAAATGTGATCACGGCAGCCAAAAATGAAAACACTAACCGTTTTATTTATGCTTCTTCTAGTGCGGTGTATGGCGAACAAAAAACATTTCCTATCCCTGAAACAGCACCTTTATCTCCATTAAGTCCTTACGGCGACTCTAAAAAAACAAATGAAGAAGATGCTGCATTATTAGCTACCAATAATTTTCAATGCATTGGTTTAAGATTTTTCAATATTTTTGGACCTTATCAGCCTGCAGACAATCCTTATGCAGCGGTTATTACCCAATGGGCTCATTTATTAAAACTAGGAAAACCTATTACTATATTTGGTGATGGAAGTGCAACACGTGATTATTGTCATGTGGCTAATGTGGTTGAAGCTATTTCAACTCTTTCTAAAGTAACACTCCCTGGATCAACACTGATTTATAATATTGGAAGTGGAAAAGCCACTACATTAAACGAGCTAAGTCATTTATTAATTCGTTTATTGAAAAAAGATGAGACCATGATTCAATATCAACCCTGGAGATCAGGCGATATTTTACATTCATTTGCCGATATTCGTCGTGCCCAACAAGATTGGAATTATCGTGTTTTATTAGATTTAGAAGAAGGTTTAGGCAATTTTTTAGCATCCCTTTCTCTTTTTTGAGATGTAAGCTTAGGAATGGTTTCTTTCAACTCCAATAATAAGTCCTGCACCACTTGTTTACTATCAAAATCCAACGTCAGAATATGGGCCGATTTTTCATAGCATTTACTGGTATAAGAAATATTTTCTTTATCTAATTCTTTTATAAATCGTGGAATATCGGTCACTCTATCTTGCTTTCCATAAAAGAGCACCAATTGTTTGAAGCGTGCATGATCAAAATCAATATGCTTTAACGTCATATCAACAGCACGTGCTACATGAATAGGAATGGTAGTGTTATGAAAAGTTCCGATAGCCGTTTGCACAAAGCATAAATCTAAACGAGATCCTGGTCTACACATTTGCTTCGTGTAAAAAGGATAAAATATACGTGCAACAAGACTGATAACAGGAATATTCGACATCCACACTATTCTTTGCAATTCCGATTCTAAATACATAGCGGGACTGAGTAAAATTAATTTATCTACATTACGATAACGCGATAAAATAGTACCAATAGCTCCCCCCAAAGAAAGTCCAACCACATGCACTTTTTCAACGGTTTGAGCTAAAACATCATAAGCTTGTATGGCATCGCGAACCCAATCTTTATAACTAACATGTGCTAATAATACGGGAGATTGAATACCAAAGCCGGTAAACGTGGGAGCATAATAATTAATCCCTGCTTCTTTCAAAGCCGGAAACAAGGGTGAGAATACTTGAGCGGATAATGTAAACCCATGAAACAGTAATACGCCATAAGGCTGCTTAGGCTGTTGTATTGAGAATTGCGGTTCAGCTTCGCGGTAGGAATCATATTCTTCTACATAAGTGAAATGTGCCAATTCTTTCCTAATTTTACCTAAACCACGGTAATAAACGTATGTGTTAAAAATAACAAGAAAAATCGCTCCTGCTCCAATAAATTCCAAAAACATCAACGCTGTCATGTCTCTCTCCCTGAATACATATATCCCGAATGCTAAATCTTAACATACCCCGCCATTCCTGCAAATCTGATTAGCAAGGAGACGGCGAAGGAGCGTCGGTTCCAAACGAAGGAGGAGTAGGAAATGCACTTCTCATTACTTCTTTTGCACTAGAAAAAGTAGATGATATTTTATTTGATACATCTGACAATTTGCTTGTTTTAGCAACTTGTGCAACATAAGGAACTACAGCATTCGCAAATATCGTCGTAATAGCCACTGCAGCTCCCATGATGGCTATACAAATCCCTTTGATAGCATAAGCTCCTAAATGCGATAAAGGTTGTGCTAAAGCAGCAGGAATAACAACTAACATGGCGTACCAAGCAAAACCAGCCACAAACTCTGTAACGAACACACTAGCTAATCTTGTTTTATCTACTGTCATACCTGGTTTTAATTCACGTACTTGTTGTTGATAATCCATTGCCATGGTAAAAAATGCTTGGCCTAAACCAGCCACAATAGCGCAAGCTAAATGCATTCCACCGGCACTTACACTCCAACCTACAGCACTTGCAATAATAGGTAATACATATAATGTTAAATAATATCCTGCTGTCCAACCCATCATTCCTAATAGGGTTTGCCAACCGATATCAATAGATCTTTTGCGAAGTGCTCTGCGCTCTGCTGGATTGGCGATTCGTCCTGCTGCTTTTTCAAATTGTTTTAATTCCCAAACATAAGTGAGATAAGCAGTAAATGGAGCAACGATTCCAGGGAAAACGAATGCACTAACAATTTCAACTGAACGGAAATTGGTCATGTGTTTTGCTAATGCACCAGATAATTCCATCCATGCTGCATCACCTGCACCCGCTGCTAATGCTACGTTTAAAATACCAGGAGGATTAGCAGTGAAAATATCTTGCATGGTTTTGATGGTTGTTAAATCTTCATCTAATAACTCGGTAGGATTTTCACCCAATTTCCATTCGTTCATAAATGTTTTTACATCAGCACCGCACAATCTGATCAACGCTCTTTTTTCTACGTTGTTGATGCCAGCGCCTTCAGTAAGTGCAGCGGTGTAATCATTTAAGGTGTTATAAACGCTATAGTGAGGTTTTTTCTTTTCTTCGTCTTCCCAGATGTCTACGCATAAATAAACTTCTTCTTGATCAGGTGTTGGTGCTTCGTTAAGTTTATCTAGCTCTGCCGCGTATTGTTTGTCTAAGGCAATGAAGTTTATGGTGAGGGGTAAGCTGCCATAAGCGTATGTGAGTAAATCTTCATCTAGGTGTTTGTCGCTAACGCCGGGGAACAAATCAGTCTTCCAAGTCTTTAATGCTCTAACCATGACACTTTCTAATCCTTATCTATTTATTTCCTACAATTTAATTTTAATCCTCCTTAGTGATTACAGATACTTTTTTATGAATTAGTAAGTAAAATTTTGATGAAATAGGGTAAGAAGTTACAGTAGTTTCTACTGTATTAATAAATAGCTATTAGTTGATAAACTAGCTTTTAATAATTAGCGGGAGCTAATGTAGGAGCACCAGGTGCCGTATCCATAGGCACTGCATAAGTGGTCACACCACTACTATGACCCTGAGATAACTGACGTTTGATTTCTTCGTAGAGTAAATGGCTAAAAGTTTCTTCGCCCATCATACCGATATGAATAGACAATTCACTAACGGCATCAGATTCACGTTTTACTAGCACTTCAATTTTTTTCTCAGTAGCAGTATATCCTGTAATAATAGCGTCTAATTCGGTGGTTCTATATTCCTGAACTTTAATGGCGTATACCTCAAAAGCACGTTTGGTCGCTTCTGCAATACGTGTTGGTGTTGCCTGAATATCAGCTTTAAAGATACCCATCACATAATCCACGCTGGCTTCTCCAGCATCTGATGCCCCACCCATCATAGTGCAACCGGTTAAAGCAACAACAGCGGTTAACATAATGGCTAATACGTGAGAGCAGTTTTTCATGGATGGTGTCCTCTGTTTAAAAATTTCATGCTAAATGTAGCATGTGGCCATAAGAAATCCCAGATTGATGGGCATATTATACATAAAATAAATCATTTTATATCAATAAGAGAGCATTTACTTGATAAAATCCATAATAATTAGTACACTAACTTTCTTTAAGTACTGTATTCAATTATGTTAACTATTTCTGAGATGAAACAGCTTTCTTGGTGGAAACACCTAGAGCATGCTATTACAACCGAGCAATATGACAAAGCCAAAGATCATATTAAAAATATATTTACTCGCTTTTATCATGTCGAGTTTGGCGATCTAAGAGCACAAACCCGTCAACGAGATGCAGCGAATACCTTATTTGATTATTTACAGGTCATTTATTTTGAAGATCCCAACAAGGCAAAAGCTATTAATGAGCTGATGAATTTTTTGTTGGATTTTGCCGGAGTCTCTCCTAGAATAAACTTACCCTCAGCCACAAATTTTTTTTTCGCTGATGCAAGCAATCCTATTCCTCCTGCACCTCCAGTATCGGCTTATAAGGAAATTACAGGAGAAATATTAACCTCAAATGAGATTATTCCGAATAATAAGAAAAAAGCACTAAAATTATTGCAACTGAACATTTTTTCGTTACTCAACTCTCCTTCTCACTGTAAACCTTTACTAAAGAAAATAGATGAACTGCTAGATAAACAGTTTATCGCTATGCATGGCATACCATTCCCACGTATTTCTCAAAAAGCTACACATATATTTTATTACGATTTTTTATCTTTTCCCATTCCACCCGACAACTATATGGGAATAAAAAAACAGTGTGCATTACAATCAGTACTCATTTCCATTCTACGATCTCATGGTATTGCTAATGATATTTACAAATGGATCGGTTTTGTAATCCCAGAAAAAGCCAATGAACAAGTTAAAAAAGGTAATTTTGTTATTGAAGAAGCTGTCGGTGTTTCCGTGCTACATGGTAAATTTACTCATATGATTCATTGGGTAATGATTATTTTGGCGTTTGAATCAGGTCTTATCTCCAGAGAATACGAAGACGAGAACCATAAAATACAAACTTTATCTTTATCGGATCTATTTGAATCTATAGTAGAAAATGATAACTGGACAAAAATTTTGGATGAATATACAACAGAAAGATATACTTTTACGGATCCAATCCAACTTAATTCTTACATTATTAATAATCAAGCTGATTATCCAGCACTCAGCAGCAGCATTACCGATACCTATTACAAGCAATTTGCAAAACTCCTTAAATTTCATAATGAATTATTTCTAGAGACTCCTTGCGATAAAGAAGGTTTAGCAAAAAAATTGGCTCGAATGCCCGCTGATGCTATTGGAAAAAGTCCTTTAGCGAAAAAATTCACCGAAACTATTTCTTCTCAATGGGAAATAATTGCACAAGAATCTTCGTATGGAATTGCCAAGCGAAAAGCTTACCCATCCATTCCAGAGCGAATTTATTCTCCGATTGATTTTTCTATAAAGCCTGTCGAAAAAGAAATAAGCGATGCGCCCATCCCAACATCTAGATGGCGCAACATCTTAAGTTACTTTCATATGAGCTAATTACCTGCTGGAGCTAATGTAGGCTCAGAATAGGTGGTAGCTGTTGGGGGTGCAGAATAAGTGGTAACCGTACTCGTGCTTCCTGCATCTTGAATGAGTTGGCGTTTAATTTCATCATAAAGTAGGTTGCTAAACGCTTCATCTCCAAATGTGCCTACTTTAATCAAAAGCTCGCTGATCAGATCCGATTTACGTTTAATCAAGATTTCAATTTTCTTTCCTGTTGCTGTCTCGCCCGCTACTTCCGCTTCTAGATCATTGGCTTTAAATGTTTGTACATCAATACTGTAAACAGCGAAAGCACGTTTAGTGGCTTCAGCAATTTTAACAGGGTGCGCTTGAATATCAGCTTTTAACGTTCCTGTTATATAGGCAACAGAAGCACCCCCTGCAAGAGCAGCACCCGTTACAGCAGCGACCACACATCCAGTTAAAGATACTAAGGCAATTAATAATATGCCGATTTTAACAACAGAATTTTTCAAATTAATCATGCTTCTCTCCATACAATATTGAGCTCTCTTGCTGCTTTTACGTCATCTAAACGTCGAACCGGTAATGTATGAGGCGCTTGCCGCACTCTGTCTGGATCTGTTTTGGCTTCTTGTAAAATATCTATCATCGCTTGCGCAAAACGATCTAATTCTTGCAATGTTTCTGTTTCGGTTGGCTCTATCAATAAACATTCAGGCACTAATAAAGGAAAATAAGTAGTCGGTGCATGCATTCCGTAATCTAATAAACGTTTAGCCACATCCATGGCAGTAACGCCATATGTTTTTGCTTCGTTTTTTAAAGTAACAATAAACTCATGGCTTGCACGTCTCTCCGGGAATGCTAACGTAAATCCAGCTTGCTGTAAACGTTTCATTAAATAATTCGCATTTAATGCAGCATATTCTGCCACTCTCTGTAAACCTTCGCGGCCTAATAAACGGGCGTATACATAAGCGCGCAAAATAATGCCCGCATTACCCATAAAAGTAGATAAGCGCCCAATCGTTTGTGGTCTTTCTTTTTCAGTTAACCAATAATATCCTTTGGCATTTTTGCCTACCATAGGTGTAGGTAAAAAAGCTTTTAATCTTTCGCTGGCGGCCACAGGGCCAGCGCCAGGGCCACCACCACCATGAGGTGTTGCAAATGTTTTATGTAAATTTAAATGGATCACATCAAATCCCATATCACCAGGACGTGTGCGTCCTAAAATAGCATTTAAATTGGCACCGTCGTAATATAATAATCCACCCGCTTCGTGTACTAATCCTGCAATTTCTTTAATATTCCGCTCGAAAACACCTAAGGTAGAAGGATTTGTTAACATAATGCCAGCCGTTTTAGGGCTTAATGCTTTTTTTAATGCATCGATATCAATATCACCTTGCTCTGTTGTTGGAATTTCTTTTACGGTATAACCGCACATAAATGCAGAGGCAGGATTAGTGCCATGTGCAGCAGTGGGAACTAGCATTTCCGTACGGTCCGTATCGTTACGCGATTGATGATAGGCTTTTATCATAGCAACGCCGGCAAATTCTCCTTGCGCACCTGCCATGCAAGATAAAGAAACTTCTTGCATACCCGTTACTGATGCTAATATTTCTTGCAAATCATAAGCGCAGGCTAAATAACCTTGACTGTGATTAACGGGTGATAAAGGATGGCGCGATGCAAACCCTGGCAACATCGCTAAACGATGCGCTGCACGCGGATTATATTTCATGGTGCAAGAACCCAAAGGATAAAACTGTGTATCAATAGAAAAATTCTTTTGTGATAGTTGCGTATAATGACGTACCACTTGTAGCTCAGATACTTCCGGCAATTCAGCAGGCTTTTTTCTTAAAAATTCAGAAGGAATATCACATGCTGGTACTAACGTAGGTGCTTGTGTTGTGGCGCGGCGACCTGGCTTTGATAATTCGTAAATCACCATAAATATAACCTCTTATGCATGAGTAGCGTGTGCATGCGTTTTATAAGGATGTAAAATAGCATTTAAAGCTTGATGATAATGCTGAATCTCAGCAGTAGTTCGTGTTTCCGTGGCACACACTAACCAACAATCAGCAAGCTCTGGATAAAAATCGCCTAGCGCTAAACCACCTAAAATTCCAGCCTGCGATAATTTTTCTAATAATTCTCTTACCGGATATTGTTTACTGCGCAATACCACTTCATGGAAATAGGGCTGATTAAATACTACTTCAATACCTGATATGGATGTTAATGCACGCGTTAATTCTTGTGTACGTTCATGCGCTAGCAATGCCATTCTACGCAAACCTTCTGCACCTACTAGGCTTAAAAATATAGTGGCCGCCGTTACCATTAATCCTTGATTAGTACAAATATTCGAAGTGGCTTTTGCTCTGCGAATATGTTGTTCGCGTGCTTGCAATGTGAGTGAAAAACCAGGTTTTCCTGATTGATCAACGGTGCGTCCAATAATGCGTCCTGGCATTTGTCTAATATATTCTTGGCGAGCACAGAAAAATCCAAAATAAGGCCCACCCGAACTTAAAGGAATTCCTAAGGGTTGTCCTTCACCACAAGCAATATCAACACCCTCTACACCCCATTCGCCTGGCGGTTTTAGTAAACTCATCGCAATAGGATTGACTACACCAATCGCTAATGCATTTTGTTGATGAGCCCAATCGGTTAATGCATCAACCGGCTCTAATGCACCGAAAAAATTAGGCTGAGAAATAATAAGCGCGGTAAATTCATTTTTCTTATAGTGATCTAATGCTTTGATATCAATAATACCGGTTTCACGCGTATAAGGAATTTCAACTAATTCGATATGTTGTTGAGAAGCAATCGTACTTAAAGCAGCGCGATAATAAGGATGCAATGTTTCGGGGACTAATATACGTTTAACTGATTCTGATGATTTACTATGTTTACAACGCACCGCCATTAATACCGCTTCTGCCAGTGCTGAACCGCCATCATACATAGACGCATTAGCCACATCCATGCTCATCAACCGCGCAATCATAGTTTGATATTCATATAATAATTGCAAAGTACCTTGGCTGGCCTCCGCTTGATAAGGCGTATAGGCAGTCATAAATTCACCACGACCTGCAATATCCCACACCGCCGCAGGAATATGATGCTCGTAAGCGCCTGCACCTAAAAAACAGGTGAGGCCACTATCCAATTTTGCACGTTGCTGCATTAATTGCGTGAGATCCCATTCATTCATTCCGGTAGGAATATCCGAAAAAGGTTCGCAACGAAGCTCATCGGGTATTTCATCAAATAAGTTTTCAGTATTAGCCACACCAATCAGGGCTAACATCTGTTTCACTTCTTCTGGGGTGTGTGGAATAAAAGGCATAATTACTCTTCTGCTTCTATTAGTTCACCATAGGCTTCTGCATCTAACAATTCTTCTAGTTCACTAGGATCGTTAGGTTGAATACGATAAATCCAACCCGCTGCATACGGATCGCTATTCACCAATTCGGGTTGTTCAGCAAGCTCATTATTTACATCAATGATTTCACCTGAAATAGGGCTGTATAAATCAGAAGCGGCTTTTACCGATTCCACTACACCACATTCATCTCCTGTATGTACCGTAATATTGGCTTCCGGTAATTCTACAAATACTAAATCTCCTAATAACGCTTGAGCATGATCGGTAATACCTACCAATGCACTGCCATCTTCTTCTAGTAAAACCCACTCATGTGTACTGCTGTATTTCCGATCTCCCAAAATATGACTCATGATAGACTCTCCAACATTTTATAAACCATTTTTCCAGTGCGTATAAATGGGCCTTTTACTACCTGCATGGGCAACCATTGCCCACGAATTTCTACTTCACAATGCGACTGCGTAGAAACAGGAATACGTGCAAAACCAATTCCCTTTTCTAATATAGGAGAAAAACTTCCGCTCGTCACTTCGCCTTCTCCGGTATCTGTTTTTACTTTTTGATGATTTCTCAAAACCCCTTTCACATCTAATAATACATGTACGAGCTTTTGTTTAATTCCTTGGGCACGTTGCTCTTCTAATGCTTTGCGGCCAATAAAATTCCTGTCTGCAGGTTCCCATGCGATAGTCCAAGCTAAATTAGATTCTAATGGTGTGACACTTTCATCCATATCAGAACCATATAAATTTAACCCAGCTTCTAACCGCAGCGTATCACGCGCACCTAAACCAGCGGGTTTTACGCCTGCCTCTAATAATTTATTCCAAAAGTCTGATATTTTTTCAGCAGGTAATAAAATTTCATAGCCTGCTTCGCCTGTATAGCCTGTGCGCGCAATCCAACCATCATAAAATTGAGACACTTCAAACGATTGTAATGTTTTTATTTTATTTTGTAACTCAGCAGGAAGTAGCGATTGTACTATTTGCGGAGCAGCAGGACCCTGCACGGCAATCATCGCCAAATCCGTTCGTTCGATAATGTGTACGTTAAAGGAAGAAGCCTGGTGCTTCAACCAAGCCAAATCTTTTTCTCGAGTGGAAGCATTCACAATCATCAAATAATAATCAGGGTTGATAGAATAGACTATTAAGTCATCAATCACACCACCCTGTTCATTCAGCATACAACTATAAAGTGCTTTACCAGGACTAGACAGTTTAGCTACGTCGTTAGCTAATAAATGGCGTAAGAAGGCAGTAGAATTATTTCCTTTAATATCAACAACAGTCATATGAGAGACATCGAACATGCCGGCATGTTGTCTTACTGCAAGATGTTCATTTAGTTGAGATCCATAATGCACAGGCATTTCCCACCCCGCAAAGTCCACCATTTTTCCGCCCAAGCGTAAATGATCAGCATGCAGAGGAGTTTTGCGCATAAATTCTACATCCCTATAAATAACAAACCACGGACGGGTTTTTGAAAGATATCAAAGTAATACGTGCATAGTTTATCAAAAATTATGCTTGTCTCATAGCGGGGCGCCAAACACCGCTTTTCGCATTAATTTTTTCTTTAGAAAGGTAATTTGATTCAGCGTTTGCATGCCTATTTGTCTAATTTTTGCAATCGCTGTATTTTTTTGGCTGAATAACCATTGATAATGACTCATGGTTTTTAACATCACATCATTATGCCAACGACGTGCTCGCTCAAAACGACGTAAATTTTCATATCGTCCATAATCGCGATGTTTTTTTCGCGTATCAATAATCACTTCGGCTAGTGATTGAGCATCCCATAATCCTAAATTTAATCCTTGTCCCGCTAAAGGATGTATGGTGTGTGCTGCATCACCAATTAAAGCTACGCGATCGCAAACATAATTTTTGGTATGACGTTCCACTAACGGAAAAGCCACTCGTACTGCATCAACGTGCAACTCACCTAAACTATCACCCCATGTTTTTTTCAATACATGATTGAAATCATCGTTTAATAATGATTTTAAATATTTTACATATTCAGGATCACCTGACCATACCAAAGCAGAGCAATAAGGATCTGCCATAGGTAAAAAAGCAATAATATTATTGCCTGAAAATATTTGTCTTGCGCATTCATTATGAGAATGTGAATGACGTACTTTAGCCATTAAAGCCGTGTGATTATAGGGTCTTTCTTTTAAAGAAAAATAAAATTGCTCTCTCACCCAAGAGGATGCACCATCGGCACCCACCACTAATGAAGCTTCATAGGTTTGATTAGCCAACACAATTTTTACTGTTTTATCATTTAGAATTAAAGCTTGCGCAGTTGCTGATCGTATTACGGTTACATTTATAAATTCATTTAATCTTTCAAATAACGCCAAATTCAATAATGCATTGGGAAGAATATAACCTAAGGTAGGAATACCCAAATCCGCGCTATCAAAAGAAATGCTGGAATTCATCGAGGTACTGTCACTTTCATCTTCCCACACATGCATAGTGCGAAAAGCACCAATATGTTTTTTAGGAATTTTTTCCCACACTTTCATTTTTTCTAACCATTGCTGGCAACTATAAGTAATAGAACTGGTACGTAAATCATTAGCCGCAAGATTAGGATCAATAGGCGATTGGTTATCTAATAAAACCACTTTAAAATCAGCCTGACCTAACTCGCACGCTAATGCAGCGCCTACAATTCCACCACCTACAATAATAATATCAGTTTTAATATTCGTCATTTACAATGAAACCCCTCGAACTAACTTGGCTTGTTTCCCTGAAAGCCCCATAGCACGTTGAATAAATCGTTTTTTTATAAAAGACATTTTATCAAAAAGGCTTAATCCCACATTCCATAATAAACCCTGCGTGATAAATTGACTCAACTCAACAATACCATGAGTATAGTGTTGAACTTTTTCATGATCATCTTTTATTTTTTCACTATATTTTTTCAGCACATTCACCTGCCCAATATCGGATTCTTTTTCTTGGGTCAATACTTCTGCTAGCCACGCTACCGATCTCAACGCTAAATTCAGCCCCTGTGCCGCTACAGGATGTAATGTGTGTGCTGCATTGCCCATCATGACTACTCTAGGTCGAATATATTCTGATGTTTTGGTTGCCACTAAGGGATAACTAGAACGCTCGCCTAATTGAATATTTTTACCCCAATAATGCCCCATTTGTTTTTTTAATTCTAACAAATAGTCTTCTGCTGATAAAGCCAGCAAGGTATTGGCATGCTCAGTTGTAGCTGTCCATACCACGCCAAATTCTTTTTCTCTGACAGGGAGTAATGCGATTACCCCATCGGGTGTAAAACGTTCATAAGCTTGCTGATGATGTAACAGATCAGTTTTTAACGTGGTTACAATGGCAGTTTGCTGATAATCATGCTGCTCTTGATGTATATGCAGTTGTTTAGCAATAAAACTTTGGCTTCCATCAGCGGCTACCAATAATTTAGAATTAAAAACTAATAATTGTGAACCTTGCTTTACAGTGAGTTGGGCATGAGAATCATTTATTTTTACGTACTCTACGCTGCAAGAAGGATATAAGCTTAAACCTGACAGTGTTTTGGCACTTTCCATTATTTCAAAAGCTAATTGTTGAGCGGGAACAACATATCCTAATGCAGAATAATTCACTTCAGAAGCTCGTAAATGAGTTTTAGAAAAAACACCGCGTCTTGATATATGCACAGCTTTTATCGGAGTGGCATGAACTGCTATTTTTTCCCACAACCCTAATGTTTTTAATAGCTCATAACTGCTGGCGCTTAATGCTAAAGATCGACCATCAGTCGATGATGCTACCGTTAATGATTTAGCATCAATAATTGCAATACGTAATCCATGTCCATGAAGCGCGTGAGCTAATATCAGACCTACTAATCCACCACCCACAATGACTACATCATATGAAGCATTCATTTCATTACTTTCTCAATCTCATCTATCTTTTTAGGCGCTCTATCACTGAGCACATGACATCCTTTCTCTGTAATTACTACATCATCTTCTATTCGAATACCTATATTATGCCATTTGCTATCCACACCCGATTCGGGGCGAATATAAATACCAGGCTCTACTGTCATCACCATTCCGGTTTCTAATGCACGCCAATCAGCAGGATCATTAGCCATATTTTTATAAGAGCCAGAATCATGAGTATCTAAGCCTAACCAATGACTGCAACCATGCATATAAAAAGGTAAATAGGCTTTTTTCTCTAATAATTCTTCTACATTTCCTTTTAACAATCCTAAATCCACTAAACCTTCTGTGATCACTTTCGTTGCTATTTTTTGTGCAACGCCATAAGATGCGCCTGGTTTTAGTTCATTAATAACCGATAACTGAGCAGTTAATACAATATTATAAATGGCTCGCTGCTCCGCTGTAAATTTTCCATTCACCGGAAATGTTCGCGTAATATCAGCCGAATAGTTTTGATATTCTGCGCCCGCATCCACTAATACCAATTCGCCTGGTTTTAGTTCCGATTGATTTTGTGTGTAATGCAATATGCACGCATTGGAGCCAGTAGCAATAATGGGCGGATACGCAGGTCCATTACCACCTTCTTTGATAAAAATATATTCGTATTCTGCGGCTAATTCATACTCAAACATTCCTGGCTTGCACACTTGCATTCCACGAATATGTGCGTTAACACTAATATCAACTGCCTTTTGTAAACAAGCAATTTCTTCGGCTGTTTTACGCAAACGTAATTCGTTTAAATAAGGAACCAAATCTTGCGCGGGCGTAGGCTTTAATAGTTCACTGAACCAACTGTATTGTCCTTTAGGATAATAAATATTTTTTTGATCGCCTAAAAAGTCTCTCAGCTTGGCATTCAGATCTGAGATAGGATATGCCGCATTGGCCGCTAAGGTGGTTTTTGCACCCTCAATACCTAAACGTTTTCCATTCCACAATTCTTTTTCAGGATCATTAGGCCTTACAAACATAATATATTCTGGTTTTTTTGAAGCATCCGTACGCAACATCATTACAGCATCAGGCTCTGAAAAACCGGTTAAATAATATAAATAACTATTTTGTCTAAAAGGATAATGAACATCTCCATTTCGGATCTGCTCGCGAGCACCCGGGATTAACAATATTGAATTCGCAGGCAACAGCTCCGCTAATTGCAATCTTCTATCAGCATAAAATTGCTGTGATAAATATGTATGAGAGGTGGCCGGTTTCAATGTAGGGTTTTACCTTCTTTTTCTTGTTGCATAAAACTTTCAGATAATTCTCGCTGAACCAATAGCACAGCAATGCGAACATACTCAATAATAGCAGTAAGCGCTTTTTCTTGTGCTTCATGTGCATCGATTTTATGATCCACATCTGCAATGGCTTGCAAATCGCCCATGGCTTCATCCACTTGTGTTTGAGCTTTACCTAATAATCCACCCAAATAATTTCCAAACAATTCTACTCCTCCAACAAATCCTTTACACCATATGCCAATAGCATGCGCGCGTTCAGCAATAACGTCTTCATCTTCGGGAAGAAATGGTTCAAAACGATATTCTGCATCGCGTAAACTCAGCAAGGTTGCCGCTTGAATTTCTAATAATTCTTTTTTTATTTCGGGAATAAACGTATCCCATAATTTATCATCTCCGCCACTAGCCTGCATAATCCATTCTTGAGCAGTAGTATTAGGGTTACATACCAATAAACCACAGAGTAGACCATGCATTTGAGCAGGCTCTATAAAAATATGACACTTTAATAATAAGTCACCGACTTGTTCATAGGATGGAAGCTTTTCAATACTCACGAGCAATACCCTCTTTACATGTTATTACATATTATACCATTGAACTTCTTCTGAAAGATCCCTACAATTTACCCTAGAGATTTTATTCCCTTTTATATGGAAATAGCTTATGAGCAAGAAAACGTTAGTTAACATCCAAGTCCTTAATAAAGAGCTTGCCATTATCTGCCCTACCAATGAAAAAGCCGATCTTTTTGCTGCTGCCGCCTATCTTGATAAAAAAATGCAAGAAGTACGTAAGCTTAGCAAAACATTGGATCTTGATCGAATTGCTATTACCGCTGCTTTAAATATCGTACAGGAACTATTAAATTTACGCCAACAACCCTCTGAATCTAAAGAACATTATCCTGTACAGCTAAAAATATTTTCAGATAACGGTTAGTACTATAGATGAATGATGTTTAGTGTTAGGTCAGAAAGGCGTTAAAAGCCGTATAAAACGTGTTTTTTTCAGAGAGCTATGGTATAGTTGTAAGTGGGCGGTTCTGCTGGCCCGACAGCTATCAGTTACGTCTTGAGCCGATGTTTATAAAAGACTAGGGACTCGAACCAGAACACCGTTGTGCAAGCCTTCATTACCTTTGGGTAATAAGAAGGAAGCCTGAAGTGTTACTTTTGATTCCCGCCTTGGACCAAAAGGGTTCAGGCGTCCGGTTAGCAACGGCAAGGTGGAACCCCCATTTATTTATGTCATCTATTATGACTCCAGATTTTAATAGCAAAGCTGATTTGCGTCAGCGTCTACGACAACAACGGCAATCATTAAACACCGCCGTTCGTGAAAAAAACTCCCACGACATTATTCAACAATTAACTCATTCTGCGTTATTTGAAAAAAGCCTAAATATTATTTTATATTTGCCTAATGATAATGAAGTAGATCTTACCCCCTTATTGACGTTACATTCGGATAAAAATTATTTTCTGCCTTGTTTAACCCCTGAAAAAATCCTGTTTTTTAAAGCCTATTCTAGCAATGCTGATTTATCCCCTAACTCACTAGGGATCCCGGAACCTACAGAAGGAGCTATTATTTCCGCTGAAAACGCTGATTTAGTATGCGTACCTCTAGTAGGGTTTTCTAGCACAGGAGAAAGACTAGGAATGGGTGGTGGATATTATGACAGAACGTTTGCATTTAAAATAAAACAGCCAAAAGCAAAACCGTATTTACTTGGCATTGCGTATGAATTTCAAAAAGTAGAAAATTTACCCCATAGCAGCTGGGATGTAAAATTAGATGGGATTATTACCGAACACGGTTTTCATCAACCATAGGGTCGGCAGAGGGCGCATAAGAATAATTAACATTATTGGAAAGTAATTCTTGGCTGTAAGTAGTCACTACTAAACCCAAGCTAAAAATTAATGCCAATACAATGAGAATGTCTGGTTTATAACGACGCACGCTGATACACTCCTTTGTAAACAGTGGCCTCTGATAGGAAGCACATATGTTACCTTTCTTATTAAATTAAAGCCATACCAAAAATCTTAAATTATTGTAGGATTTTCGCCATGACTCAATATTGGTTAATGAAGTCAGAACCTAGCACATTCAGTATAGATGATTTAGAACGACAAAACGTAACTCCATGGGAAGGAGTGCGTAATTATCAGGCCAGAAACATGATGAGGGACGATTTCAAAAAAGGCGATAAAGTGCTTTTTTATCACTCTAATTGCGCGATTCCCGGTATTGCGGGTTTAGGCGAGGTGGTAAAAGAAAGCTACCCCGATGACACCGCATTTGATCCACGCTCTGATTATTTTGATCCTAAAGCAAGCCCTTCAAACCCTAGATGGTATCGGGTAGATGTTAAGTTTATAAGGAAATTTCCTTATATTTTGAGTCTTTCTGATCTCAGAAAAAATCCTGATCTTGCTAGCATGATTGTGTTACGCAAACGAAATCGACTTTCTATTACGCCTGTTTCATTTGCTGAATGGCAAACTATTCTGGGAATGATTGCCGAAAACCCTAAAAATTAAATTAATATTAATACAGATTATTAAGACTAAATGAAATGACCTAAAACCACCGTGTTAAACCATAGGTCAAGTTTTTGTTTTAATGGCGCATTTTTCAGGGATTTGCTAAACTAGTAACATGTCAAACACAGCACTATTTCCAGGCACATTCGATCCCATCACTTATGGGCACCTCGATCTTGTACAACGTGCAAGCGTCTTATTTAAGCATGTCATTATTGGTGTTGCTGCAGACTCTTTCGGTAAAAGCCCTTTATTTGATACTAAAAAGCGCTTAGCCTTGGTTCAAAAAGCGGTTAAATCGTATAAAAATGTTAGGGTAATTTCCTTCAGTGGACTTACAGTAGAATGCGCAAAAGAAGAAAAAGCACAGGTTTTATTACGTGGGATCCGCTCAGGAAATGACTTGGCTTATGAGCTTCAAATGGCTGCTATGAACCGACATTTAGCACCCAATATTGATACTTTATTCTTATCGCCCTCGCCTAAATATTCGCATATTTCTTCGAGCTTTGTACGGCAAATTGCAGAACTGCATGGGGATTTAAGCGGCCTAGTACCTGAACACGTACTGGAAGCCTTACACGCACGCTTCTCGCGCTAATCAATACTCAACCAGCTTGCCAGCCAAATAAAGCACCTGACCGCGCTGAGCTACCATTTCAACAACCAAACCATTGGCACCAATAGCGCCCGCACGAACACGTGCATAATCCACTAATCGTTGAACTTGATCATATTCGCTTTCATCTGAAATCAGCGCCAACTCTGCCGTTACATCACCTCGCACTTTTCCAGAAAAAGGAACATGATCGTAAACCCCTACTTCCTGCATAGAATAATGCTTACTGCTTTTAGAAGGCTGGCTCAAAGAAATAAGACCTTGTGGTTCAAATAATGGCTTTTGTGCCAGCCAACCCACGAAAATAATGGAAAGTAAAACAATCAGCAAACAAATAAGATTTTGTTGGATAGTTGTCATAATGTTCTTCCCTGTTGGCCTGAATCTTTTGTGTGAAAATTCAGGATTTTAGTTTTTAGTGCAACTCCTATATAATAACCCAAAATCCCTGATCTCTCCATGAATGATTCGGGTTTCTCAACAAATTTTTCACCACGATAGGATATATCATGTTAAATATTAAAAAAATTCTCACCACATTTTTAGTCAGTTTTATACTGAGTGGTTGTGCTACATTATCTACACCTGAAGAACCTATCGCAGCACCCAAAGCACCTAAAAAAATCACATGGACTGCTAACAAATGCCAATCAACAAACTGGTATGAACTGGGTGTAGAACAAGGTGAACAACGTTACACAGATATTGATATCAAAAAAGTAGCCACTACATGTGTGCAAGAAGGTGTCGATATTCCTACTAGCGAATACTTGCGCGGTTTAGAAGAACAAGCCAAAAGCTACTGCACGCTACATCAAGGATATCAAATGGGTTTAGAAGGCCAAGAATATCCAACTGTTTGCAGAAAAGAAGTGTATAGTGAATTTTATTATGAGTGGTATCGTGGCGCAGAAGATTATTGCAAACAAAAAGCAGCCACAGGACAACTAGCTACTCGCGTGTGCGAAACCATTACTACGTAAGTTGATTTTTTATGTTACAAAACACAGCCTTTCTAAAAAGCGCAGCCGCATGGACCGATTTACCAGCTGAAGGCGGAAAAGAAGTAGCTTTCTGGGGACGCTCTAATTCAGGCAAATCCAGCACATTAAATACTTTATGTAGACAAAACGCTTTGGCGCGCACCAGTCGCACACCAGGTCGCACTACATTACTGAATTATTTTGAAGTAAAACCCAATCGCTATTTAGTGGATTTACCTGGCTACGGATATGCAAAAGCCGCTAAACATCTAAAAGCAGATTGGGATGCAGTGATCGATCATTACATCGAAAATCGTCACAGTTTAGTTGGCATTATTTTAATAATGGATATTCGACATCCATTAACAGAGATAGATCAAGAAATAGTAAAAAAGATTTCAGCACTCAATATTCCTGCACATATTGTATTAAACAAAGCCGATAAAATTGGATATGGCGCACAACAACAAACATTAAAAAAAGTAGAAAAAGAATTAAGCAAAAAAAATAATATCTCTGTGCAAACCTTTTCAGCACACAACAAACACAATCTAGAAGCTCTTGATAAAAAAGTACTCGAATGGCTCGAAATCGCCTAAAATTATTTTTCGTTGTAGATATTGGGGCAACCGGGTTGGCGCACTTTAAAGCGTTTATAAACCCACTGATATTGCTCTGGATACTTCTCCACAATAGCTTGAATATCCGCATTCATCGCAGTCGCTGCCACAACCAAATCAGGATTATAAATATCAGGATGTGCAGGGCTAAAATGCAATTCAAAACCTTTGCCTGGGCCTAAACGCACACAATATCCCCAAAACACTTCTGCTTTTCTTTTCTGTGCTAGCTTTAATGCCAACGTCATTGTCCAGGCTGGAATACCAAAAAAAGGCGCAAATACACCACCACGTTTCCCTGGTACTTGATCGGGCAATATAGCAACTAACTCTCCTCTATCTAATTTTGCATAAGCTTCGCGTAAACCACTAGGCGTTAAAGGCAACATTTCACCACCACCATGCTCGCGTGCACTTTTTACAAACTCTTCCATTGCCGGAATACGTAAAGGTCTGTACATGGCAGCACAAGAATAATGATAAGGAAGATAACCTCTAGACACTTCCCATGCGCCTAAATGCGGAGCTAAAATCAGCAGGCCTTTCTTTTGCGCTTGTGCAGCACGCAAATGCTCTTCGCCTTTTACGGCTTTTATTAATGGCGCTACCTTTTCAGGAACCCATCTCCACCAAGCACCATATTCTGCCACGCTACATACCATGGTCATTAAACTTTTGCGCACTAAACGGTCTTGTTCTTTTTTAGAAAGATGGGGAAAGCAATTTTTAATATTACATCTAGCAACTCTTCTAAGAGGATTAGGAAACACATATAAAAGCCAGCCCGATGTTCTTCCTAAGTGCTGTGCAAAAGTAAAAGGCAGCACAGCGAGAACCTCTACAATAAATTTTAGACAAAATATTTTGATATCAATTGATCGCATGAATTACCCAATTAAAACGGAGCACTTTCTAATTCAGTTTCTAGTTGAGGTGCTTCTTCCGTTGTTTTTTTGTTTTCTGCTTCTACGCCTTGCATAATTTTATCTAATTCTTTAGTAGCAGCATCAAGACGATCTTTACATACCTGATAACTTTCAACCGCTTGTTTCACTTGCTTTAATACTTCATCAATATCAGGATTAGTATTTTCTTTTAACTGCTGAGAAATACTCTGCAATTTTTGGTAGTGCGTAATAAATTTCTGTGTTTCATTAGCGGACATAACATTCTCCTATTTTACTTTATTCGTTACTGGTAACCGGTAAGTCACCATCATTAAATTTCACTATAAATTCTTTTTCGGTTTTTGCTTGTTCTTTGGTGCGCAGCACTTTCCCTGCTTTGCTTAGAGTTAAACTATATCCTCTTTCTAAAACACGGCTAGGATCATACGCATTAATCAGTTCAATATAAGATCCAATGGTTTGCTGAGTGTTTTTTACTATCCAAAACATTTGTTGTTTAATAGACTGGATCAGCTGCTCAACATTTTGTTGCTCTTTTTGCAGCAATAATTGGCTCTTAAAAATCACTTGTTGATAATGTCGCAGCTGCAACATCAACTGCTGCCATTGAGTAGTTGTATTGCGATAAACTCCGTTTTTAAGCTCTTCTAAACGCTGAAGCATTCGATAAATAAGGCCTTGGCTGCCATCTTTAATACTCAACATATAAACGCCCACAGCTCGTTGTTGCTTTAATAATTGGCGCTGGCTTTCGTTTAAAATCAACTGCCATGATTGCTGTGCTTGTTGCGCACGAGAAACAATCGTACTTAAAATATAATTAATGGCTTTTGATGGTGTATCGCGACGTAAGCAACTTACCTCTTCAATTAATAACTGATCATCCGCGTGACCTAAACCGGTAATGACTGGCACTGGAAAATTACAAATATTTTGCAATATACTTAATTTAATTAAATTTAATAAACCTTGTCTAGAGCCACCGCCACGAATTAACACTAAAGCATCTAAAGGATTTTTTTCGTGCTGCGCGCGCGCTTCACTAAAAGCTTTATCTAAATCCTGCTCTGCAGCATCGCCTTCAAATCGGCTGGCATAATAATGAAATTGGCATAAACCTAACTTTTCTAATTTGTCGGCTTCACTTTTAAAATCATGATAACCAGAAGCGCCGGACGGATGAATCACCGCCACTCTACAAAAATCTTGTGGAACTGCAAGCTCACGATTTTTATGTAAAATGCCTGCCGCTTGTAAAGTAGCTTTAAGCTGTTGCTGCATCAATGCAAATTCGCCTAAAGTAACAGCGGGATCAATATCCATAATTTTTCCGCCTAAATGATAGCGCGGATGAAATTCGGGTTGAACCAATAATCTAACCAACATGCCTTCAGCCAAAGGTTGGCCAAAAGCGCTTTGCATTTTGTCTTGAATTTTGGTCCACTGCTCGCCCCATGCGTTCACCGTAATGCAGCTAGCTTGTGAAACCGTGCCATTATCTTGCTGATCAATCAGCTCCACACTAAAACCACGGCCTAATTGTTTTAAACGGGTGATCTGCCCTACTAACCAAATAGAGCGGTTAAATTGGTGATAAAAGGTTTGTTGCACTTGTTGAACAAATTGACGAATAGTAAATTGAGGCACACCATCAGGAGATACTTCGCCGGCGGCTATTACAGGAGTAGTGGAAACCAGTGCATTAGGTTCCCCCGCTTCACCTACCGACACAGTGGCAGACAGATCCGCAGGCAACCACGCACGAAAAGCATCTAAGGGCATATCGCTAGTCACATACCACTTTTTAGCTGTTGGGTTCCAACGAGCGCCTTTTTGCTTGGCCTTTTCTTTGTCTTGAAACGGACAATTGAGAAAAATAGTTTCCATGAATTTACTTTAAATAATATCGCTTAAAGGTGAATTTTAAGCTAAATCACTGGAATTTACTAGAGGAAGGAGGTTAAGTCGAATAATGCTTTGCTTCTCAAAATTGCATATCTGATTATTTGACATAAATTATCATTCCCCTGGCCTCAGGAAAATGATGTTATTTCTGAGTAGATGAAATGCTTATCCTTTCAAAGTTGTCACAGGGTAATCCATTATTTTTTTATCGGCTGTAATAATAACTAAATCATTCAGTTTAGCCTGTATAACTAGCATTCTGTCGAATGGATCATTGTGAATAAGGGGAAGATCTGCAACACTTAAACTTTCTTCTGGCATAAGAGAAAGTGTTTTAAAGCCTTCTGCAACTAAGAGTTCAAGTATATTATTAATGAGAGGAAGTTTGCCTAAACTTTTTTTAATAGCCATTTCCCAAAATGAAACACTACTAACATAAATCTCATTATCCTTATCTCCAATAATTTTTCGGGCTTTTGAAGAGATTTTTTCGGGCTCAGTAAGCCACCATAGAATAATATGGGTATCTAACAGATACTTCATGACTCATCCTCTCCATAAAAGTGTTTCAAATACTCCTTGGGCAATGGATCATCAAAGTCATCAGGCACTTTCAGCATTCCTCTCAGCTGTCCCCCTTTACGAAGCTTAGCCTCAGCATGATAGGGTACCAGTTTCACTAAAGGATGGTTACCCCGAGAAACTACAACCTCTTCACCCTGCAGAGTCTGGTTGATAATCTTGGAAAAATGCGTCTTGGCTTCGTGAATATTAACGAAAATCATTGAGTTTCCACTCCTTTTTAGAATCAAGCATAGTATACTCGACTAACAAGACTTAGTCAAGTTGACCCATCATTTTGGTGATGTCAACAAAATGGTATTTGTAGAGATAAATTAACAAAGAATTAATATAAGATCAAGGTAGATATGTGTTAGCAAAACGATCAAAATTTGAGAAGAAAGAGAAAGGAAAGCGATAAGGTAGCCAGCCCGCTGGCAAAAGACAGGGGCTGGCCGTCAATGGGAAACTATTTTCCCATATTGCTGCAAGAGTCTTTACAACGGTATGCACAATAAATCATATACACCGCGCTAATACCCACTAAATCATAAACAATGCGGGTTAACATGGACATGTCACCGAATATGGTAGCTACTAAATCAAAGCCTAATAAACCAACAAGACCCCAATTTAATCCACCAACAACGACTAGAGCAAATGTAACCCAATCAAGTGCATTGAATTTTTTCATTATTTTTCTCCATTAACTTAATCAGTAGCAATGCGGTATTGCATCACTCCTACCGATTAGAATAGCACATAATTTGGTTATTTGAACTACACCCTCTACTAGGCGTTCTTTGAGAATATGTTTATAATGATTGATTCAAAGGGAATTTCATATGATCACGTTTCAGCAAATGATAGAAAAGCTTAATCACTTCTGGGCCGCTCAGGGCTGCGTGATTATGCAACCCATGGATTTAGAAATGGGCGCTGGCACATTTCATCCTGCCACTTTTTTAAGAGCCATTGGTCCTGAACCTTGGCGCGCCGCTTATGTGCAACCTTGCCGCCGCCCTACTGATGGTCGTTATGGTGAAAACCCCAATCGCGGGCAACATTATTATCAATACCAAGTCATGCTCAAACCTTCTCCTGATAATATTCAAGAACTTTATTTAGAATCATTGCGCACACTTGGTATCGATCCCCTTACCGATGATATTCGTTTTGTGGAAGACAATTGGGAATCCCCTACCTTAGGTGCCTGGGGTTTAGGTTGGGAGGTATGGCAAAACGGAATGGAAGTATCTCAATTTACTTATTTTCAACAAGTAGGTGGTTTGCCTTGTCATCCTGTCACTGGCGAATTAACGTACGGATTAGAACGACTTGCTATGCATTTACAAAATAAAGAAAGTATTTTTGATTTAGTATGGACTAAAGGCGTTAATGGTAACGTCACTTACGGCGATATCTTTTTACTAAACGAAGTAGAAATGTCGGCCTATAATTTTCAATGGGCAGATACCGCTGATTTATTCGAGCAATTTAATGTATATGAAAAGCAATGCGGCGTTTTACTTGAACATGAATTACCTTTACCTGCATACGAAATGGTGATTAAAGCGTCTCATGTATTTAATCTACTCGATGCACGTCAAGCCATTTCAGTGACAGAGCGCCAGCGTTATATTTTACGTATTCGCACTTTAGCTAAACAAGTCGCTGAAGGCTATTATGCTAAACGCGAAGCATTAGGATTTCCTTTAGTTGTGGAGAAGTAGAGAATGGGCGATATAAAAAAAGTTAATATATTATTTGAATTAGGCACCGAAGAATTGCCCGCTACTGCCGTACAACGTTTTCCTGAACAATTAGAACCATTATTAACTACCGCTTTAAATGAGCAGCAACTCAGCTATAAAACTTTAAATATATATATAACTCCTAGAAGAATAGCTATTTCCATTCATGATCTACTAGCAAAACAACCTGATTCCATTGTTGAAAAACAAGGCCCACAAGAAAAAGTAGCCTTTAACGACAAAGGCGAAGCCACTCCTGCTGCATTAGGTTTTGCACGTTCCAATAATATAGATGCTCGCGATTTAAAAAAACATATTGAAAATGGTCGCTTAGTTTATCGATTTAATAAACCCGGCGTAATGGCAGAAGAATTATTACCAACGATGTTAACCGATGCTATTAATAAATTACAAAGCGGAAGAACTATGCAGTGGGGCAGCGGCACACAAAAATTTGTGCGCCCTATTCGATGGGTCATGTTATTAGTGGACGACAAAAAAGTAAAAGGCGAAATGTTTGGCTTACCCATTCAAGATTTTACCTATGGTCATCGTTTTTTATCTCCCGACAACATTAAAATCAAAAATGCTGATAGTTATGTTAAACAATTAAAAACAGAAGGCAAGGTGATGGTTGACCCTGCTGAACGTAAAAAATATATTCTAGATCAGCTTCATACTTTGCCTAAAAAACATCATGCCACTGCACTGATTGATGAAGCATTAGTTGATGAAGTAGCAGGATTAGTCGAATGGCCAACCGCACTGATGGCTTCTTTTCGTGATGACTTTTTACATGTGCCAGCAGAAGCGCTCATTTCTTCTATGAAACAACATCAAAAATGTTTCCCTTTATTGAGCCAAGCACAAGAATTATTACCTTATTTTACATTTATCAGCAATTTAGAAAGCAAAAATCCTAAACAAGTGATCCAAGGTAATGAACGAGTGATGCATGCACGTTTAAGCGATGCCGCTTTCTTTTTTATTAAAGATAAACAAGAACCTTTAGCAGAACGTTTAATGAGACTTTCTTCTATTGTGTATCAAGAAAAATTAGGAAGCCTTTACGATAAAACTCAACGATTAGTGAGTTTATGCGAACAATTAGGCGATACATTTCAACTCGATCAACATGACGCTGTGCGTGCAGCATGGTTAAGTTTGTGTGATCTTTCCACCGCCATGGTGCAAGAATTTCCTGAACTACAAGGCATTATGGGATATCACTATGCTAATCATGATGGTGAACCTGCAACCGTATGCACAGCATTAGCTGAGCAATATTTACCGCGTTTTTCAGGCGATCAATTACCCGAGACTTTAATGGGATGTGTATTAGCTATCGCACAACGCTTAGATACCTTAGTGGGTCAATTTGCGATTGGAAACAAACCAACAGGCGATAAAGATCCATTTGCACTACGCAGAGTCGCATTAGGTTTATTACGTATTTTAATTGAAAAAAACTTAGATATCGATTTAAAAGCCTGGTTTACTTTCACTATAGGATTGTTACCCGTTCAAGTGAAAGACACTGATGAACTAAGCAATGAAATCTGGAAATTCTGTTTAGATAGATTAAAAGCTTTTTATAGTGAGCGCGGCTTTAGTGTGAGTGATTTTAATGCTGTCGCTAAATTAAATATCAGCAATCCTTATGATTTTAATTTGCGTTTATTAGCGCTACAAGAATTCCGTCAATTGCCTGCAGCAACCGCTTTAATTGCAGCGCATAAACGTGTTAAAAACATCTTAGCGAAAACTGATAATACCGATCTTCAAGTAAAAGCCCAGTTATTAGCAGAACCTGCCGAAATCAAACTGGCGAATGCTATCAATAATAAATTGCCATTATTCCAGCAATTATCTCAACAAAGAGATTATGTGGCTTTATTAAATGAATTGGCTTCTTTAAGACCTTTTATTGATGGTTTTTTTGATCATGTGATGGTGATGGTTGATGATATGGCTGTACGCGAAAATCGTTTGGCATTGCTCACACAATTATGCGCACTGATGGAAAGTGTGGCTGAAATTGGTCAATTAGAGTAATTATTATTTAACGTAGTGAGTAGGATCAGAAATTCCGGCTTCGTCAAATCCTTTTTTACGAAAACCACAGCTATCGCAATATCCGCAAGCTTCGCCTCTTTCATTAGCATTATAGCATGTTACTGTCATACTATAATCTACGCCTAAATCAGTTCCTAATTTAATAATATCTTCTTTAGAAAGATACATCAGCGGCGCTTCAATCGTTAATGTGTGTCCTTCAACTCCTGCTTTGGTCGCAAGATTAGCCATTTTCTGAAATGCTTTTAAATATTCAGGTCGGCAATCGGGATAATTAGAATAATCAACTGCATTAATTCCTATAAAAATATGAGTAGCGCCCACTACTTCGGCATAACCCAATGCGAGTGAAAGAAAAATCGTATTGCGTGCAGGCACATAAGTAGAAGGAATTTCTTGGCGATGCTCTTGAAACTCAGGTACTTCTATAGATAAATCGGTTAATGATGAACCCCCAATTTCATTCATAGGCAGTGTTAATATTTTATGATGAACTTTAAAGGTTTTGGTTATTTTTTCCACTGCATTAATTTCAGAGACATTTCGCTGTGCATAATGGAAACTCAAAGCATAACAATCAAAGCCTTTGCTTTTAGCAATAGCCAAACATGTGGTGGAATCAAGACCGCCTGATAATAATACTACTGCCTTATCCATAAAATCTCCCCTTAAGTAGAAGCCATTTTACCGATAAAGTTAATAAAAAACCACCATTCTGCTTGACGAACACCTACACATTTCGCTACGCTGATGATCCATTTTAGGCGATTCACCTTAGGGAAAATTCATGCCAACTGAAACATTGACTATTGATACCACTACTTTAATGCTAGCGGTTATTTTTGCTGTCGCTGCTTATCTTATAGGCTCGCTTTCTAGCGCTGTTATTTACTGCAAAATATTTAATTTACCCGATCCACGTAAATCGGGCTCTGGCAATCCTGGTGCTACTAATATACTGAGATTGGCTGGGAAAAAAGCCGCTTTTATTGTATTACTCGGTGATGTACTCAAAGGTGCATTGCCCGTTCTGATTGCAAAATTATTGTTTATTAACCCATTGTGGGTAGGCCTTGCTGCCGTAGCAACTTTATTAGGGCATTTTTATCCTATTTTCTTTGGGTTTCATGGCGGAAAAGGCGTTGCCACGGCAGGTGGTATTTGCTTAGCTTTAAGCTGGCCATTCGGATTAGCAGTTCTCGCCATTTGGTTATTTGTTGCCTTAATTACCCGAACTTCATCCATAGGCGCACTCGCTGCTAGCGGTGCCTCGCCAATTTTGGCTTATATCATGGTAAACTGGGAAACAGCCGCATTAATGGTAGTGATGGCACTACTTATCATTTGGAAACATCGCGGAAACATTCAACGTTTGCGAGAAGGCACGGAACCTAAAATTAACAATCCACTCTAATATGAAGTGAATACTATGCGTGTGTTAGGAATTGAAACGTCGTGCGATGAAACGGCTGTAGCCATTTATGATGATGCTGATCACAGCGTTAAACATTTGGTTCATAGCCAAATTGATATTCATGCGCCTTACGGTGGCGTAGTACCCGAACTCGCCAGCCGCGATCATATTCAACGCTTAGCACCTTTACTAGAAGAATTATTAAAAATATCACCCGAACCCATTGATGCTATTGCTTATACAGCAGGCCCCGGATTAGTGGGTGCCTTATTAGTGGGCGCCACTTTTGCCAAAAGTTTAGCGCTAGCATGGGATATTCCCGCTATTGCTGTTCATCATATGGAAGGCCATTTATTAGCTCCATTTTTGGATGCTAAAGATTTACCATTACCCTTTTTAGCCTTATTGGTTTCCGGCGGCCATACATTATTAGTCAACGTTAAAGGTGTAGGAGATTATGAAATTCTAGGGGAATCTATTGATGATGCAGCGGGTGAGGCCTTAGATAAAACCGCAAAATTATTAGGCTTACCTTATCCCGGTGGTGCAGCACTTTCTGCATTAGCTGAGCGCGGCACACCTAAAAAATTTACATTTCCCAGACCACTCACCGATCGTCCTGGTTTAGATTTTAGTTTTAGTGGTTTAAAAACATCCGTGATGCATGCCATCACCGCTATTCCGGTTATTGATGAACAAACACGTTGTGATATTGCTTACGGATTTATTGATGCGGTGATGGATACTTTAGTGATTAAATGCAAACGCGCACTCGATCAATTAGGCTACAAGAATTTAGTGATTGCAGGTGGTGTGAGTGCGAATAAACAATTGCGCGAACAATTAACGGAAGTAATGAAGGCTAGAGGTGGAAAACTCTGGTTAGCTAAACCGGAATTTTGCACCGATAATGCCGCGATGATTGCTTATGCCGGTTATTGCCATTTAAAACTCGGCGAAAAAGATGCCAACGAAAAAATACAAGTTAAAGCGCGCTGGCCTCTCTCCTAAATAGTTTACTGATTAATAACATAACCCATTCTTAGACTTGCAGGAGCTCGAGGCAATAAAGGCTGGTTTTCTTCTGCATTATTAAGAGAAAATCCCATATCTAAAGACACTGCATTGGGAACAGGAGCATCATAAACAAACTGTTCATCACCTGCTTTCAGTATAGGATCAATCACTTTACATATTTGTGAGGCAGCATCAGCAGATGGCTGATTAACAAATCTTTCTATTGGTAATATATCAATGCCCTGTCTACTTAAAAACTCATCAACACTATCAAAAAGTTGGATGATATTGGCTTTATAGTCGTCAAGCGAATCATGTGGAATAACCTCAAGGTAAAATGATTTTAAAATAATGGCCATTGCTGCTAAAGATAAAACAAGGGCGACTACGCTAATCATTCCTATAGCGAGGGCTTCATAAGTATCAAAATTAATATTTTCATATTTATCATATAGGTTGCAAAGATCTTTTAAGGTATTCAATAAAACATTAACTGCATCATTACAGTTTTCCACTGAAAAACAACATTTCAATATATTAAGAGCAGGCTCATCATAATAAATATCACAAGACTCTTTTCCTGATTCAGCAGCGGGAGCCCATTCTCCACGTGGGATACAAGTATCATTTATCTGTTGATTAGTATTAGCAACAGCATTATTCAATGTTGTCTCAGCATTTCTAGACCAATATAATAAATACCCCATCCCAGCTGCAACACCAAAAAAAACTAAATAAGTAATCAATGAACGGTAAGCCAATATTTTCTTAGATTTTCTTCCTTTTCTTAATAATTTTTTATATTCCACTAAAAAATTATTATCCTCTACAGAAGTAGCCAACCTGGACATAAAAACATCCATGCGTTTTACTTCAGAAATTAAAATTGCATTCACCTTAAAACCTAAAGATACTACAGCTCTTACATCAAGAAGTATTTGAAATGTATTTCGATCATAAGGTATTAGTGTGGGAGCGATAGGATCTTCCACATAATTCACTCCTTGAACTATTTTTGATGCCATATCATCACTCATTAAAGAAATTGTATTAAATATATGTATTAATGTACTACGTACTATTTGTTTTTTATTCGTATTATTTTGATTTTGAAAAACAGTAGAAGTAAGAATACTGTCGGCTAAATAATCAAAAAAGTAAGCATGTATTCTTGCTTCACTAGCATTAAAAGGACGAAAAAACTCTAGAAATTCGTCTGAGTGTTTTTGAACAAAATCACATATTTTATTTCCTGGTATACGCAAAGGATTTACTCCACCGCTTGCATCGTTAGCATATATTCTATTAATATATTGTCTCACCTGTTCATCAATCGTTATAGAATTACTCGGAGAAGGTTGTAGTATAAAATCAGCATATATTTTATTTGTCTGTTCAACTACAGTCGTGTATCGATATCTTTCATCCCCTTCAGTAATCTCTTTTAATTTTTTTACCTTAGCTTTAACTAAATTACTTAAATTATATTCGTTCAATCTCTTAAATAAATTATGAGTAAAAATCGCATATTGTTTAGGAGTCAATTCACCATGAAGATATTGTTGGCTGTACTTTGACACTACACCCGGTATTTGTAGATATTCCTTTAACCCCGGTTGAGTAGAAATAGGTGATAGATTAGGGCCTGCTAGTCTTACCGTATTAGGGTTTGGTGCTAAATGTGCTCTCATGACAAGAAATCTCTTCCAGGTGTAAAAGAGCTATTTTACCTAAAAGTTACTTAAATTACAAACTCAAACCTTTCTAAAAGTGAGATCTCAGCCATTCTTTCTGTTTTCAATACCCCTTTTTTCAAAAATGCCCTAATTTATGTTAAAATTACCCTTTATTCCCTAATTTAAACCGCAGCTGCACGGAGCTCTACATGGCACACATACTGGCCATCACTAACCAGAAAGGGGGCGTAGGAAAGACCACTACTAGCGTAAACGTGGCTGCTGCCCTGGCCAGCACTAAACGACGGGTTATGCTGATAGATCTGGATCCTCAAGGCAATGCCACCATGGGCAGCGGCGTAGATAAGCAAGAATTAACCGTAACCTTAAATGAAGTATTACTAGGCGAAGCAACAGTAGAAGAAGCCATTGTACGCACCACGACAGCCGGATATGCCCTGCTCCCCTCCAATAGCGAACTGACGACAGCGGAAGTCGCCCTATTAGATAACCCCGATCGAGAGCAAGTGCTCAAACAATATTTAGCACCTTACGATAAAGAATTTGATCATATTATTATTGACTGCCCACCTTCCCTAAACATGTTAACAGTGAATGCGTTGACGGCGGCTCACCATGTGTTAATTCCTATGCAGTGCGAATATTACGCATTGGAAGGATTGTCTTCTTTGCTACACACCATTAATCAAATGCAAGAAGTGACTAATCCTGAATTGGGCATTTTAGGTATTTTACGAACCATGTACGATCCGCGTAACCGTTTGGCACAAGATGTGTCAGAGCAACTCGTTACTCATTTTGGCGAACAAGTATTCGATACCATTATTCCTCGTAATGTTCGTTTAGCAGAAGCACCTAGCCATGGCTTACCTATTTTAATGTACGACAAATTATCACGCGGCACTATCGCTTATTTGAATTTAGCGGGCGAAATTTTGCGCCGTTACAAAATTGTTTATGAAAAACCTTGTGTAAATGCCACTACAGATCTAACCTCCAATACAACCACCAATAAAACGGCTGAACCTATGATGAGTGATATTGCATGACCACCAAAAAAAGCACATTAGGCCGCAACTTACAAAGCTTATTAGGGCATTCTCAAAAAGCGGCGATGAAATCTACTGGCAATACAGCCGTGGCAACGGCACCCGAAATTAGCTTAAACGCAAACGACTTAATGGTTCACCAAGTAGCAGTTGAGCAATTGCATCGTGCACCTTATCAACCTCGTCGTATTTTTGATGCTGAACGGCTTAGCGAATTAGCCGACTCTATTCGCACCCAAGGCATTATGCAGCCTTTAGTAGTACGTAAACGACCAGGTCTTACCGGTTATGAAATTATTGCTGGTGAACGTCGCTGGCGCGCCGCACAACAAGCTGAATTAGCTAAAGTACCTGTGCTTATTCGCGAAGTGGATGATCAAACGGCGATGGCATTAGCGCTCATCGAAAACGTGCAGCGTGAAGCATTAAGTCCATTAGAAGAAGCGTTTTCTATGCAACAACTGATGACAGAATATGGTTTACCTCAACAAGAACTAGCCAGCCTATTAGGAAAATCACGCACCACTATTACCAATTTATTACGTTTATTAAATTTAGAAACTGAAGTACAAAAATTATTAAACGAAAATCATATTGAAGTAGGACATGCCAAAGTATTACTGGGTTTAACAGGCGCACATCAGCGCCAAGCAGCGCACGCGGTGAAAGAACAAAAATTATCGGTACGCGCTACCGAACAATTAGTAAAAAGGATGCTTCGAGACGATAAAAAACCCGAAGCAATAAACACAAACGATCCCGATATTGATCGCTTGCAAAAACAATTATCCGAGCAATTAAGCGCCACTGTATCGATACGACATTCACGTACCGGTAAAGGCGAGCTTGTGATTAAATATTTTAGCTTAGATGAATTATCTGGAATATTAGGACATATAAAATAGCATGACAGCCACATCATCTCTCGATATTATTATTTTAGCCGCCGGTAAAGGCACTCGCATGCGCTCTACTTTACCTAAAGTATTGCATCCACTAGCCGGTCGCCCGATTTTGGCGCATGTGATTGCTACCGCTCAAGCGCTATCTCCTAGACAAATTTACGTAGTGATTGGCCATGAAGCTAAAGAAATAGAAAAAGCCTTTCCTGATGCACACTGGAAATGGGTAGAACAAAAATCACAAGATGGCACAGGCCATGCGGTGGCTCAAGTATTACCCGCCTTAGCAAAGGAAGGTAAAACCTTAATTTTATACGGTGACGTTCCACTTATTACCATAGATACTTTAACCGATTTAATTTATAAAACATCACCAGACTCTATTGGTGTATTAACTGCTGAAGTGGATTTTCCGGAAGGATACGGGCGCATTTTACGAAACGATCATGGTGATTTTGTATCCGTAGTTGAGCAAGCAGACATTACACCTGAACAACAATTAATCCAAGAAATTAATACGGGTTTTTATGTGGTGCCCAATAAATATCTACATGAGTTTTTGCCTAAACTAGACAAAAACAATGCCCAAAAAGAATATTATTTGCCTACATTACTCGCATTAGCCAGCAATAAAAATATTCCTATTACTACGGTTAACACGTACGAGTTGGAAGATACCCATGGTGTTAATGATCGCCGTCAATTATTTAAAGCAGAGCGTATTATGCAAAAACGCTTGGCTATAGAGCTTGCGTATGCCGGTGTTACATTGCTAGATCCTTCTCGTTTAGATATTCGTGGTGCGCTAGCCGTAGCAGAAGATGTAACGCTAGATGTAAACGTATTAATTACCGGTAATGTCAGTATCGACTCTCATAGTTATATTGGACCTAATTGCTCTGTTAAAGATTCCCATATCGGTAAAAATGTGAAAATAAAAAGCCATTGTGTGCTTGATGGCGTAACCATTGCGGATAATTGTGAAATTGGTCCTTTTGCGCATATTCGCCCTGGCACCGTTTTAGAATCAGGCGTAAGAGTAGGAAATTTTGTGGAATTAAAAAAATCCACTTTAGGCGCTGAATCAAAAGTCAATCATTTAAGTTATATTGGTGATGCGGAAATTGGAAAAGATGTGAATATAGGCGCAGGCACCATTACTTGCAATTATAACGGTGTAAAAAAAGAAAATACTCATATTGGTGATCATGCTTTTATTGGCTCCAACACTTCTTTAGTCGCTCCTGTAAAAATTGGAGCAAACGCTATTATCGGTGCAGGCTCTGTGATCACTAAAGATGCACCTGCCGATCAATTAACATTATCTCGTAGCGAACAAAAAACCATCCCCAAAAAAACAAAAGAGAAATAATTTTAAGTGGAGTAAATAGGTTATGTGTGGAATAGTCGGTGCAATAGCACAACATGATGTAAAAGACGTTTTATTAACTGGTTTGCAGCGCTTAGAATACCGTGGTTATGATTCTGCCGGTATTGCTTTGTTAAGCAAGAACACTCTTCAACGCACCCGCGCTGAAGGCAAAGTACAAGGTCTTATTGACGCTTTAGCCAAAAAACCCATTACCGGCAATATGGGTATTGCTCAAACACGTTGGGCTACTCATGGTGTTCCTAGCGAACAAAATGCTCACCCACACTTTTCTCATGATTCTGTTGCTGTCGTTCATAATGGTATTATTGAAAACTTTGCAGAACTCAAAGAAAAACTGATTAAACAAGGCTATACCTTTGTTTCTGAAACCGATACCGAAGTAGTTCCCCATTTAATTCATTATCATTTATCTATTTTGAAAGATCCTTTAAAAGCCATTCAAGCAGCCGTTAAGGAATTAAGAGGCGCCTATGGATTAGGCATTATGTTTAAAAACGAACCCGATCGTTTATGGGCAGTGCGATACAAAATTCCGTTAGTGGCAGGCATAGGCGAAGGTGAAAACTTTTTTGCTTCTGATTATTTAGCTTTACTTCCCGTCACTCAACGTTTTATTTATTTGAACGATGGCGACATTCTAGAAGTGAGCACCAAAGAAATAAAGATTGTTGATAAAACAGGAAAAGCGGTTTCTCGCCCCGAACAAACATTAACGCTTGATCAAGATCAAATGGATAAAGGCGAATATCGCTACTTTATGGAAAAAGAAATTTTTGAACAACCTAAAGCCATTGTCGATACCTTAGCCGGTCGATTAGGTGAAACTCAAGTATTACCGGGCATGTTAGGCCATCAAACCGAACACATTATCGCGAAAGTAAAAGGCTTGCATTTTGTAGCCTGCGGAACCAGTTATCATGCCGCATTAGTGGCTAAATACTGGATAGAGCGTTTTGCACAACTTCCCTGCTCAGTAGAAATTGCTAGTGAATATCGTTATCGCCAACCTGTTGTTCCTGCCGATACTTTATTTGTATGTATTTCACAATCCGGTGAAACCGCCGATACGTTAGCGGCTTTACGATTAGCCAAAGAACTCCCTTATTGCGGACACTTAGCCATTTGTAATGTGGCTGAAAGTACGATGGTGCGCGAATCAGAATTAGTGATGCTAACATTAGCCGGACGTGAAATTGGTGTAGCCTCTACTAAAGCATTTACCACTCAATTAACAGCGCTTTTATTATTAATGATGTTATTGGCAAAACAACATCATATGACTCAAAAAGAAGGCGCAGAGTTTATTAATCAAATTGAAAATATTCCAGAAGAGCTGAATGAAGTGCTATTACTCGATAAAAAAATCAGCGATGTGGCAAAACAATTTAAAGATAAATATCATGCTTTATTTTTAGGCCGCGGTGCATTATTCCCTATTGCATTAGAAGGCGCACTAAAACTAAAAGAAATTTCTTATATACATGCAGAAGCTTATCCTGCGGGCGAATTAAAACATGGACCATTAGCTTTAGTCGATAAGGACATGCCGATTATCGCTATAGTATCGCACGATGAATTAACCGAAAAAATGCTTAGTAATTTACAAGAAGTGGCTGCTCGTGGCGGCCAACTCATTATTTTTGCTGATAAACGCGTGAATCTTTCATCGTTACCTAAAGCAACGGTAATTACACTGCCGCCTATTGATGGCGTAGCCGCACCTATTTTGTTTACCGTTCCTTTGCAGCTATTGGCTTATCATGTAGCCATATTAAAAGGCACAGATGTAGATCAACCGCGCAATTTAGCAAAATCCGTTACCGTGGAATAAGGTAACTAGAATAATACAAGGATTGTCCATAGTAATATTTTAAGAGGACATTTTTTATGACAACACCTTCTAACGCCCGTATAGCAGTCGCTTATTTAGGAATGGCTGTATTAGTCGCAGGATCACTTGGGTTATTATTTACTCAACATAAGGATAGAAATATATCCGGCCACCCAATCCTATTCCCAGGGGTAATGTTAAATTTTTTAGCAAGTTTGACTGAAAGTTTCTTCCCGCGTTTTATCACTGAATCATTCAAGATGTTAGGAAATGCATTTTTGGCTATAGGTTCATTGGTGATATTAAACTCCGCCATGAACAATCCAGAAGCAAACCCCCATTTACCCTACGCGATAACTGCTATCATAATAGGTGGAATGACGGCTTTTATTAATCGTGATATTTTTTCCTCACGTAGTAATGATATTGATGAGAATACCGTACATTTTCCTCAAACCCAAAAAATTTTAGCATTACAACCCATTGCTCCACTTCCTGAAGCAATACAGTATGCGCCCGCAGCATAAATAATAAAGAGGAGTACTTTTATGACAAGATCTATTGATACCAAGAAAATTGAGGTAGTCGGCAAAGTGTTAGTGGCTGCCGGATGGCTTGGCTTAATGCAGATGCATACTTCTCATAAGATCTCGTACCTGCTAGAGATGTATGGAGCTGCTTTATTTATTTACGGAAAGCTTTTACCCTATAGCCCGGTTGTGTCTGACTATGCACGCACTAACCTTGCTAAAATGCTAGAGCAATCTGGAGGCGCATTACTTTCAGTAGGTTTGCCTTTCATGTTAGTATCGGCTATAACGAATTCAAAACAAAATCCTGAACTACCCGTTGTTCTATGCATGCTGGGAATAGGATTACTCACCATATTTACAGCGAGTTCAATTGCCAAACAACAAGAACAAAAAGCAGCACTCACTGCACCTCCAGCCGCTCAGCCATCACCCGCATAAAAAAAAAGAAGTACTGTTATGCCAAGTCCTATTGATACAAGAAAAATTGATGTGGTGGGGAAAGTTTTGATTGCCGCCTCATGGCTTGACTTAATGAACATAGCGCCTGATTCTTATCGAAGCGTTTCTTACTTTATTGCAGCATTTGGGGCATGTGTATTTTTCTTAGGAAAGATTTTATCTTATACTCACCCTACTAATTACGCACCTAATCCCGTGGCCAAAACATGGGAACAAACAGGAGCTGCATTAATTTTATTCGCACCGGCTTTTATTTCTAAACCAGCATTTGAAACCTTAAGAGAAAACCCAGAACTGCCTACGGTGCTAGCCCTTTTTGCGCTAGGATTACTCACCATGCTAACAGCAAGATTAACTGCAAAATATCAGCAACAAAAAGCCACTCTACCACCACCACCTTATCAACATTTATTAGCTCCAGCCGCCTAATGTTAACTCCGCCAGAAAGCCGGGGTGAATAAGACGAGAACGGTGAAGATTTCTAAACGACCCACTAGCATGACAAAGCAAATAATTAATTTAGCCTGGACTTTGCTGAGCACCTGGAGGAGTGGTGGGTGGTAATGCAAGTCTTGATGTGGCTTTTGCGAATGGAGAAAGTTGGAATATAAAATCTTTTACTACATTTAAACATCTACTCACTACCGCATAAGTGTTGCTTGCAAAAACAGTTGCTGAGTTTTTTTCTTGAGAGGTGGCGGCATCTTTAATTTTTATACCTAAATAAGGAATAGCAGCTGTAAAAAAGGTAACGATGGCCCACGTTGCAACAGCAGCTACTGTCACAGCAAAACCAATAGCAGCTAATGGTACAGCAGCGGCCACTGCGCTAGTAGCAAGCAAGGTAGTAACCACTAAGAATGCCATATACCAAGCAAAGCCTGTTACAAATTCAGTTACGAAAGTAGCGGCCAAGGTAGGATAATCCACTTTTCCTTCCCGCTGTTCTTGCCAATATAATGTTAAAGTAACACTAATCGCTTGGCAAAGCCCAATCAATATACCACCCACTAAAACGCCTAGAGGACCTCCTAGTAAAGGCATAACGACCAGAGTGGCAATATAAAAACCTATGGTCCAAAGCGCCATTCCATTAAATATTTGCCAACCCATATCAATAGCTCTTTTTCGAAATGCACGACGTTCTGCTGGGTTTGCTTTTCTTCCTACTTTATCTTCGTAGCTCGCCAAATCCATTTGGTAACTCAGATAGGCTGTAATAGGTGCAATAATAAAAGGAAGAAATCCGGCAGCAATTTCAACTTCTTTTAAACTTTCAATATGATTAAATAAAGTAACACAAAGTGCCATCCACATAGCATCACCGGTACCAGAAGCAACAGCAGTATTAATGAGACCAGAACTGATCTTGTCGAAATCTTTTCCTATTTCTCGTTCTTTCATTAAATCGGCAGTTTCTTTATCCCAAACTCCCCATTCATTAAAAAATGCTTTCACATCTTTATCTTGTGCATTTTTAATTTTAACCAATCCTCTCATTTCAATTCGATCAAGATGAGTATCGGCAAGTACAGCAGCATTATATTCAGCCACCGTTTTATACGTAGTGTAAACAGGTGTGTCATTCTCTTTTACTTTATCAACACATAAATAAATGACTTCTGTGCCAGGATGAGGGGCATCTGTTTCTGGAGCGGACTGGGTTTGCAATTCAACCTTACGGTCTTTATCAAGAAGAATAAACTCTAGGCCAAAGCCTAAGGTACCCCCACCATAGGTGAGTATGTTTTCTTTGAGTTGTTTTTCACTAACGCCTGGCAGCAAATCGGTTAGCCAGACTGGGTATGCACTAGGCATGTACTTCTTTTACAACCTTCTTCTTATTATTATTTATTCACGTAACTATTATAGCATTCAAATACATAAATAGATAATAACTGATTGAAATTAATAGTTTTTTGATGAAATAGAGTAAGAAGTTACAGTATATAAAAACCAAAAAAACTGTTATTACATATAGTATTTTTAAGTAGGAACCTTTCCGATGGGGTTATGTTAACTCCGCCAGAAAGCTGGAGTGAATAAGACGAGAACGGTGAAAATTTCTAAACGCCCCACTAGCATGGCAAAGCAAATAATTAATTTAGCGGTATCATTCGCTTGACCAAAATTATCGCCTAGCATATTAAGCGCAGGGCCTAAGTTCGCCACACTGGAAATAGCACCTGATAAGGCGCTAGCAATATCTAAATTGGTAGTTAATAAAAGCAAAAATACTACTACTACGGTTATCATATAAACGCCTAAAAATCCCCACACGGCATCAGCCACTTTGTCTGGAATAACCATATTTTGTATTTTTAAAGGAAAGCGTCCATTGGGGTGAATGGATTTTTTAATTTCACGACCAATTTGGTGACGCAAAGTAATAGCACGGATCATTTTCATACCACCCGTGGTAGATCCTGAGCAACCACCAATTAAACCTACAAACAATAAAGTCACCGCTAAATAGGTTGGCCAAAACGTAATATTTTCAATGGTAAAACCTGCCGTGGTAACAATTGAAACCACCATAAACATAGAGCGTAAGAAATTTTCGATAACACTATAGTCGGCTTGGAAATAGCAAAGACTTCCCCAACAAAATGCAATCATGGCTCCCATAAATAATAGAAACCCACGCGTTTCAGGATCATGCCAATAAGGACGTGCGGTTAGATTTCGGAATGCCACAAAGTGTAAAGCAAAATTAATTGCGCCTAATAACATAAAGAACGACACAATTAATAAAAAGCGAGGTTCTGAGTAAAAACCAAAATTATTATCATGAGTACCAAAACCACCGGTTGAAATAGTAGAAAACCCATAACAAATAGAATCAAATAAGCTCATGCCAGCCCACCAATAACTGATGATACAAGCAATGGTTAAGCCCATATAAACTAACCACAAGGCTTTAGCGGTTTCCTTAATTCGCGGCGTTAATTTATTATCTTTAACAGGGCCTGTCACTTCTGCTCTAAATAACTGTAATCCACCGATACCTAATAAAGGTAAAATGGCCACGGCTAAAATGATGATCCCCATACCGCCTAATAATTGTAATTGCGCGCGATAATAAAGTAATGATTTAGGATAATCATCTAATCCTACTAATACCGTTGCACCGGTAGTCGTAAAACCAGAAACGGATTCAAAAAAACTATCTATCCAATCGATATGAATTTGTGTAGATAATACGAATGGAAGCGCACCAAATGATGATAATCCTAACCATAATAAGGTAACAATAAAAAATCCGTCTTTTGCTCTTAAATCGCGGCGTTGATTATAAAAGAGTAACCATAAGGTAGCGCCTGTAGCCATGGTTAAGCAAAATGCTTGTCCAAAGGTGGTGAACTCGTTGTCGGCATACCATAAGGAAACCAACATAGGAGGGATATGTAATAAGCTAAAAATAACCAACAGAATTCCAAGAATACGTAAGCTACTGGCAAATTGCATAGTTTAACGGCCTTTAGAATAGAGAAAAATTGGGTTGAAATAGTTTTTCTATTTCGCCTACATGCTGTGGTTCGGTAGCAAATAAAATAACATGATCATCCGGCTCAATCACAATATCATGATGTGCCATCAGCACTTTATTTTTACGAACAATAGCACCAATCGTCACACCTTTAGGTACTTTAATTTTTTCAATAGGGCGGCCTATCACTTTAGAATTATCGCTATTACCGCGCGCTACAATTTCAATCGCTTCGGCTGCACTTCTGCGCAAAGAATATACTTGCACAATATTACCTTGACGCACATGTCTTAATAAGCTGCTGACAGTGGCTTGTTGGGGAGAAATAGCAATATCAATTTCACCGCCCACAATTAAATCTACAAATGTAGGATTATTAATTAATGCCATTACTTTTTTAGCGCCTAAACGTTTGGCTAAAATAGCAGACATAATATTAGTTTTATCGTCATTGGTGACGGCACAAAAAACATCTGTCGTATCAATATTTTCATTTAATAATAATTCTCTATCGGTAGCATCACCTTGAAGCACCATGGCATCTTCTACACTTTCAGCCAATGCAGTTGCCGTTTTTTCATCTTTTTCGATGACTTTAATCATAAATTGTTTTTCTAATTCTACCGCTAATAATTGCCCAATATGGCCGCCACCCGCAATCATCACATGACGGTAAGGATTTTCTAATCGACGTAGCTCTCTAATCGTGGTGCGAATATGACTATGCGCAGCAATAAAAAAGACTTCATCATTGGCTTCAATAACGGTATCACCTTCTGGTTGTAATGCTTGGCCTTTTCTATAGATAGCCGCCACTCGAACATCTACTGTAGGTAAGTGTTCACGTAATTTATAAATAGCATTTCCTACTAGAGGCCCGCCTTGTAATGCTCTTACGGCCACTAATTGCACGCGCCCTTCTGCAAAATCTAATACTTGTAATGCACCGGGGTATTCTAATAAATTGGTAACGAAATTGGTGACTAGTTGTTCAGGGCTGATCAATACGTCTACTGCTACGTTTTTATTATTAAATAATTTGGTTTCTTTTAAATATTGCGTGCTACGTACACGAGCAATTTTGGTGGGTGTTTTAAATAAGGAGTGCGCAATTTGGCACGCCAACATATTGGTTTCATCGCTATTGGTGACGGCAATTAATAAGGCGGCATTTTCAATACCGGCGGCGCGTAATACATCAGGGTAAGAGGCTTGTCCTACGACGATGCGGATGTCCAGTTTTTCTTGTAGAGCATAGAGAAGATCGGAGTTGATATCGACCACGGTAATATCGTTGTCTTCGTGGGTTAAGTGTTCGGCTAGTGATCCGCCTACCTGACCGGCACCTAAGATGATGATATGCATATGCCCAACCTATGTAAAAAGAGAAGTATAGTATAAACCTAATCACCGTTTACGCAAAACAGCGTAGAAGAAGCCGTCGCCATTTTGTTGGCCTGTGATAATTTGTCGACCGTGTGAGGTTGGTATGCCCCACTGAGCCTCAATAGGTAGGATTTCGGCGTCGGGTTGTTGTGCGCAGAAGGAAGCAATAAGTTTTTCGTTTTCATCGGGAAGAATGGAACAAGTGGCGTAAATAAGTTTTCCTTGTGGTTTTAAAGTAGGCCACAGTGCTTTTAGAATGTCTAATTGTTGTTGTGCTAAGGCAGTAATGTCTTCAGGTTGGCGAAGTAATTTTATATCGGGATGACGGCGGATCACACCCGTAGCGGAGCAAGGTGCATCTAATAGGATACGATCAAATGCTTTTCCATCCCACCATTCTGATGGGCACTCTGCATTTCCGTGAATTAAAATTAATTTAGATAAATCCGCTTGCACGCGCTCTGCATTTTCTTTTATTTTTTCTAAACGTTTTTTATCATGATCTAAAGCAATTAATTCGGCTATATTATTTTCTTTTTCTAAAATATGTAAGGCTTTTCCACCAGGCGCTGCGCACGCATCTAAAACGCGTTGTCCTTCTTTTAAGTCTAGCAATTCAGCGGAATATTGTGCTGATTTATCTTGAACACTCACCCACCCTTCTGAAAAGCCAGGAAGTTCATTCACATCAACAGGATCGGTTAAACAACAAGCAACACCTTCAATCGCTGATACTTCCATATTTTTTCGATTTAATAATTCCACATATGCATCAGGCGATATTTTCTGTGCATTAATTCGTAACCATAAAGGAGGTGATTGATTGTTAGCAGTGCAAATCGCTTGCCATTGTTCTGGCCATGCTTTTTTTAATAATTTTAATAGCCAAGCAGGATGATCCCAATGCGCAACTTCTATTTTATTTACTTCGTTTAATAATTCTTCTTTGGCTCGTTGGAACTGTCTTAACACACCATTAATTAATCCACTATACGATAATAGTTTTAAATTTTTAGCGGTGTCTACTGCGGAATTAATAATAGCAAACTCAGGAATTCGTGAAGAGTTTAATTGAAATAATCCTATCAGTAATAAATAATGTGCTTTGGGATCTTTCAAAGGTTTCTTCACCAGTTTTTTTATAATCGCTTCTAAACGAAAATAATCGCGGCAAATACCATAAGCACAAAATTGAATAAGCGAGCGATCACGCGGATCAGAAAAAGTGGGTAATATTTCATTCAGCACCGATGTGAGTGAACGATGTTGCTCAAGAACATCAGCGAGAATATCGATTAGAGCAATGCGAGTTTGAATATCGGGTTTCATTGTGAAGAAAAAGTAAGACCTGTTTTAAATAAAGGATGACGAGTTTTAAATAATTCACTGGCGCGTACTTTCGGTTTACCGGCTAATTGCACTTCTTGTAACCGTAATATTCCTTTGCCTGTTGCTACATCAAATCCTTGATCTGATAGTTCTACTAATGTTCCCGGTTTTTCATCACTGGGTTTTGAGAGCGCTTGCGCTGCCCACACCCGCACTAATTGATCACCTATATAGGTGTAACTCACCGGCCATGGATTAAAGGCACGAACTTGGCGAGCCAGCTCATCGGCTGGGCGCGACCAATCGATTAAAGCTTCGGCCTTGCTTAGCTTTGAGGCATAAGTGGTTTGAGCATCGTCTTGAGGAATGGCTTTTATATTCCCTTTGGCAATCTTATCTATAGTGTCATTAATATGCTCTGCCGCCAAAGTGGATATTTTTTCACTTAAAGTACTATGAGTATCACTCTGCTCTATTTTTAAGGGAAACATTTCCCACACAGGGCCAGCATCTAAAGCAGCCACCATTTGCATCATGCTCACACCGGTTTCAAGATCAGCGGCTTCTATGGCACGAGCAATAGGTGCAGCCCCTCGCCATTTAGGCAGTAAAGAAGCATGCACATTCAAGCAACCTAAACGAGGCAGATCCAGCACAACTTGGGGTAATAACATGCCATAAGCGGCTACTACCATGAGATCGGGTTTTAATGCGGCCAGTTCTTGCTGAGCAGCGCTGTCACGTAAAGTGCTAGGTTGGTAAACAGGAATATGATGCTGCTCTGCTAACTGTTTGACTTCGCTGGCTTGCAGCTGTTGGCCACGACCCGCTTGTTTATCGGGTTGAGTGTAAACGGCAATAATATCGTGCGGGCCATTGAGTAAGCCTTGCAAAATAGTAGCGGCAAATTGAGGAGTTCCTGCAAAAATAATTCGCATTTAGAGCACTTTTTTATGCATTTCTAACTCTTTGAGGTATTTCTTCATCGCACGCTCTCGCTTCATACGAGAAACATGATCGATAAATACCACACCATTAAGATGATCGATTTCGTGTTGAATACAGCGTGATAATAATCCATCGGCTTCTAGTGTTTTTTCTTCGCCGTGTTCATTTAAAAATTTAACTTTAATTGTTTCAGGGCGACCCACGGGAATATAAATACCGGGGAAAGATAAGCAGCCTTCTTGTCCTAAAATTTCACCGTGAGTATCTACCAATTCTGGATTAATAAGACACATAGGTTCATTACCTTTATCACTCACATCCACCACGATCAAACGTTGCTTCACGCCCACTTGTGTAGCGGCTAAACCCACACCGCGATCATGATACATAGTTTCCCACATATCATTAGCGAACTTGAAAACTTCTTTATTAATTTCCGTAATCGGCTCCGCTTTTTCGCGAAGCTTAGGGTTTGGGTGAAGTAATATTTCTAAAACACTCATAGCGCTCTCATTATTTTTTATAATGGGTTGGATATGGCAATCGCGCCACTCCGGTATCTACTGCTGCACGTGCAACGGCTGGTGTTACAAAATCCATCAAGCGAGGATCTAATGGTTTTGGAATAATATAATCAGGACCAAAACGTAACTCTTTTATTTTATATGCTGCTAACACTTCTGCAGGCACAGGTTCATGCGTTAGTTTAGCAATTGCACGCACAGCTGCCATTGTCATTTCCTGATTAATTTTAGAAGCGCGAACATCAAGCGCACCACGGAAAATATACGGAAACCCTAATACATTATTTACCTGATTAGGATAATCACTACGACCGGTAGCCATAATAATATCTTTACGCACTTCATGCGCTAATTCAGGTTTAATTTCAGGATCCGGATTTGATAATGCAAACACAATAGGTTTTGGCGCCATTGTTTTTAACATTTCGGCTGTTAAAATATCAGGACCTGATACACCAATAAATACATCCGCATCTTTCATCGCATCGGCTAATGTGCGGCAAGGTGTATCAATTGCAAATGCAAATTTATACGCATTTAAATCGGTACGACCTGAATGAATAACACCTGTTCTATCTACCATTAATAAATTATCGCGCTTAGCGCCTAAGTGCACTAATAATTTCATGGTGGCAATACCAGCAGCACCCGCACCAATACATACGATACGCGCGCTTTCTAATTTTTTACCTTGTAATTCTAATGCGTTCAACAAACCAGATGCCACAATAATAGCGGTTCCGTGTTGATCATCATGAAATACGGGAATATCTAAGCGATCGATTAATGCATTTTCAATTTCAAAACATTCTGGCGCTTTAATATCTTCTAAATTGATCCCACCAAATGTAGGTGAAATATTGGCAACCGTTTCAATAAACGCTTCTGGGCTATTCGCATTCACTTCGATATCAAATACATCGATATCGGCAAAACGTTTAAACAGCACGGCTTTACCTTCCATCACTGGCTTGCCTGCTAATGCACCCGTATTGCCTAAACCTAATACCGCCGTTCCGTCAGTAATCACGGCTACCAGGTTTCCTTTATTCGTATAAAGGTAAGCGGCGTCTGGATCGTCGGCGATCACACGTACCGGTTCTGCCACACCTGGCGAATACGCCAACGAAAGATCCCATTGAGTTTCAGTAGGTTTAGTAATGGCAACCGCTAGCTTGCCCGGTTTGGGTTTTGAGTGATAATCCAAAGCAGCTTGCTTTAACTGTGCATTCATTTCTTCCGTTGCCATACTTTACCTACTGTTTAATGTAATAAAAGAGCTATTTTACCATAGTTAAATCCAGAGATCTTCTTGCTATCGAAAGGTCTGTGTTCTATGCTTATTTAACTCAAATTGCTGAATTCGTGATGGGTCAAATAGCTTGCCAGAATGCCCAGAACCCGTTTTTTTGATTGTAACGCATCTCCCATACATGATAGATTAATAGAGAACAGAAAACAGAGGCCACCTCCCATGAAACATGCCGTTATCACTTTAGCTTCCGTCACTGCTGCACTTGTTGCCTTAGATATGTCTAGCAGCACAGTTACATGGGCCAATAATAGTGATGGCACACTTACCTATGTGGAAAAAACGCCTGAAGCAGGCTGGAATAACGTTCCTCAAACCTTAGCACCTGGCCTAGATAACGAAACCACACCGGCCACATTAGATGCCTCTCCCATGAATGGTTCTCTTACTTACACTATTACCGAAGAATCAGATCATTATGAATTTGATATCATTTTAGAAGGAGCTTCCTGCAGCACACGCGGTACCATGAGCTGTAAACCGGTTGATGGAACTAGCGCTCCTAACAGACTGTGCGGTACTGATGGAAAAGGACCTACGGTATATGAAGTTACCGCTACCCCCACATTAGAAACCGACAATATCAGCATCACCTGTAACGTTGATGTACAAAATTTAGGCGACAACGCCGATTACGTGCCTCATGTGAAAAAACTGACACTGGAACATGTTCAGTTCTTAAATTGGAATAGCAGCCAAAAAGCCCCTGGAATGATTGAAACTTTCACCTCTCCTCAGGGCGATCATTATATTGCTGTGGCAGAAACGGGAACCTCAGGGCTTATCCATCCTAAAACTGCAAAACCTCAAGTTATTTATATATATAGTTGGGATGGTACAGAATTTAAACTTAATACCACTATTCCGGCTGTTAGTGGCCAATATGTCAGTGCTATGAACTTCTACACCACATTGGCTAATAAAAACGTTGAATACTTCCAAGTCGCATACACCTATGCCACTAATGATAAAAATATTGGTAGATCCCGTATATTAGGGTATTACTTTGATCATAATCCCGCTGTTAATACTTTTGTCCTGGACAAAGACCGTAGTAGTTCGCCTACATATGCTATTACTGGTCGCAATGGAATATCCGATCTTCAATTCTTTGAAGATACAGCAGGACCCAAACTGTTAGTGGTTGAATCCGGTAACGAATATACTGGCTTCAATCAAAGAAGCTGGGTATACAATTGGAACGCCGAATGCTCATGCTTTAGCAACAGTTCTCGAAACGCAAGCACGTATGTAAATACATACGGTGCTCTTAGTGTTGACGCTTATACAGAAGACGGTAAGCAATTCTTCTCATTTGCTAATGAGCATAATCATCAACGATACAATCTCGATAATTATATTTCGCAATTTACCACAGCATTTGCAAATACAACAACGACCCCCTTAAAAACGTTTGCTGCAAAAGATTGGGCACATTTTACCGTAGCTGAAGATGCCGGTTACACTTATTTAGTGCAAATTAACGGGATGTATGACTTAGCCTCCACTACGCCTAGCGCTCCTAGCCATGAAAGCTTGGTTTATAAATCAACGGAAGGTGCAGCAGGACTATCTCAGCCGATTAAAGATCTTCCTTTATATGTGAGATCGTGGGAAGCTGTTGCGTTGGAAGGAAAAAATTATTTCTTTGTAGGTTATTCAAAAGATCCGGGTGATGAAGATAAAAGAAAAGAGCATTTAATTTATAACTGGTGTACCACTGCAGACGTAGCTGAAAACGGCAACTGGTGTAAGGGTAACCAAGGCCAATATCTTTATGCTTATCCTAGCGACTATTTCACTATTCCTGAAAATGCGTCTTCTTATCCTTTAACATTTGATTGGAAACACCTGGAAATAGATGGTGAAACTTATCTTGTTCGGATAGACAATACCAAAACAGGTACCAATACAACACAGGTGTTAAAAGCTAGCTTGAAATAATAACTGGCATTAATTGACGAGGATACTATGAAAATTTTAATCGGTTTATTAAGTGCAACGCTAAGCTTTTCTGCTTATAGCCTTACGATAACCAACACTGCAAACGCCGATTTTGGTAATGTAGATATACAAGGTATTGCAGAGCTTCGTGATGGTATTCCTGGAACCAATCCTGGAACCTTAGTCATGTTCGAAAGATATGACCAAACCTTTTACGATAGAGGAATTCCCCATCTTTCTGTTGATATAAGAAGACATGATGGCCAAAGCGTTACCTATAGAGTATGGGCGCCTAATTACAATAATGTGGGTTGGATTACGGTATATGCTAACTCTTGTGAAATTACCTTTAATGGTGTAGCTACTGAAGCTGCCGTCTTTAGCGATCAATGTTATTAAAACCAGTGAGGATATTATATGTCGTTAATTAAATCTACTTTATTCACCCTGTTAACCTTATTTATGTGTAATGCTCACGCGGTTACTGTTTGGCTAGCGGATGATGCTTTGCGCAACCAAGATTGGTATAACATACAAATAGGATATCAGAAGGTAGCAGGCAATGGATGCAGCGAAAGTAATATGACGCACAATGTTAGAATTGAAAAAGCTCGCTTTGGATATGATTTCTCCACACCGTTTCCCACTGCGGCAACTGCTAATGAAAAAATTTGTCTGATCACTCAATGTACCAAAGGTGGTGTTGTGTGCCCAGGTGGTAACTTTAAAATTTATGAATCACTTGCAGTTAAAAATGTTCCAGAATGCACGATCAAAATAATAAACAATGAAGACAATCGGTTTGAATACACCACCGAATGCGGTGTTTAATAAAAGGGGCTTTAAGCCCCTTTTTTTTAACTCTTTTTTCTCTTCCCTTCTCTCTTTTTCATTAGCTGCAATATATAGTTTCTCTGCTACACTTTATATAAGTGGAGGACATGTATGATGGATAAAGTTAGTTATATTCGGCAGTTTAGACCTTCTGTATTACTCGTAGAAGATGATGAATTAACACAAAAAATTGAAGCATATACCTTCCAAGAGTTGGGCTGCGAAGTTTCTACTGCAAAAGATGCACAAACCGCTTTAAAAGCATTAGATAAACCTTTTGATATTATTGTATTAGATGTGGGTTTGCCTGATCAAAGCGGCGTACGTTTAGCAGAAGCTATTCGACACGGCCGTACCAAACAAAATCATAATACCCCTATTGTTGTTGTTAGTGCTTACGCAACTGAAATTGATCGCCAACGTTATTTAGGCGCAGGCGTTGATAATGTATTAGCAAAACCCATGGATCATGAAAAAATTAAAGATATGCTCATGCAAATTGTAGATAAAAATCCCCCCAGACACTAAATAATCCAGCCATTCTAAAAACGTGTGAGACGAGGCAGAGGTGCCACAAAAATGCGGAGTATATGCGTTTATATGTGAGCATTTTTTGTGACACCTCTAACAAAGTATCACGCGTTTTTAGGATGGCTGGGGTTGCTTTTTTTCTTCACAACAGGTAATGTTTCACCTTATTTGGCACACTCATGTGCTATTAGTTCAATGAAGGAAGTGCGGGTCTGCAACAAGGTTTTTTTATAAGAATCTTATTATTGGCCAGTATTATGTTGGTGTAGAGGCAAGACATGTCAGACGCGAGAGAAACAGGAATAGTTAAATGGTTTAGCAATAAAAAAGGATATGGATTTATCGCCCGTGATACTGGCGGCGGAGATGTATTTGTTCACTTTAGATCCATTCGCGGTGAAGGTTATCGTTCATTGAAAGACGGACAGCGCGTAGAATACGCGGTGGTTACCGGTAAGAACGGCTTACAAGCCGAAGATGTAAACGAACTTTCATAAGCAAAGTCAGCACACTATTAAGATCAGGACACTCGCAAAGTGCGTCAGACGAGGCAAAAGTCGTCAGAAAAAGCGGATTGTACTTTTGTTACATGAGCATTTTTCGGACGAATTTTAACGAAGTATCACGCACTTTTGCGTAAGTCCTGGGATGCTTTATTTACATAAGAGAATATTATGCCAAGCTTTGATATCGTATCAGAAGTTGATCGTCACGAACTCAGCAACGCACTGGATCAAGCCAGTCGCGAACTCACTACTCGTTTTGATTTTAAAGGCGTTAAAGCGGCTTTTGAAATCACTGATTTAGAAATTCAATTAACAGCAGAAGAACCTTTTCAATTAAAACAAATGTTAGATATTTTGCAGCTTAAATTAAGTAAGCGCGGAATTGAAATGGGATCCTTAGAAATTTTACCTGCTAATATTCAAGGCAGAGAAGCCAAACAATTAGTTAAAGTTCGCCAAGGTATTGAAACTACATTAGCTAAAGAAATTGTTAAAATTATTAAGAATGCAAAACTAAAAGTGCAAGCAGCTATTAATGGTGACAAAATTCGTGTCACTGGTGCCAAACGCGATGATCTACAAGAAGTAATGGCCTTACTTCGCTCTACCAAAAGTATTACATTGCCTTTGCAGTATAATAATTTCAGAGATTAATCTCACCTCATTCCGAGCTAGCTCCGAACAAAATCTAGTAATGGGTGGTAATCATGTTGATCCGCCGCTTTCAAAGATTTTATATATTTTTTGCGCGTACCCACCATATCCTGGATATTATTTCTCCCCCACGAAAAAGGTGGATGTCCTTTAGCAATCAATAATTGATCAGTAACTAATCGTGCATGCCTGCCATTTCCATTCGCAAAAGGATGTATCCAAACTAAACGATGATGGAAGCGAGCGGCTATTTCATCCAGGCTGTAAGTATTTTGTAATATCTGATAATTTATATCATCTAATAATTGTTTTGTTTGCATGCCAATAAGAGGCCAATCAACTCCAATATTTTTATTGGTTTTACGGAAAGCACCCGCCCATTTCCAAGTTTTATTAAACATTTTCAAATGAGCTTGCTTAATAAAATCTAAATCTAAAATTTTTTCAATATCCCACTGATGCTTACTAAGCCATTGCACAGCTTCCAAAATATTTTCTTGCTCCCATTCATTCAATTCTGCTTGCGTACTCATATGCAAAGGAATCAAGCCCTCAATTTCATTTAGATCCAGAGGAGTAGCACCATCAGAATAAAATAAATCTATTACCATTCTTGCCATAAATATTTTAATGGACCATTTAATAAACGCGTTGTTTCAGTTTTCAAAATTTCTTCTCTAGCAATATTACTAGTCTGCTGATTTTCCAATGCCATAGAATGAGAAACTTGATCTAAGTGTCTTTTTGCTACTTCATTAGCTCTATCTTCTAATATATTACTCAATGGCTTTCTAGGAACAAAAGCATAAACCAAATCGCAATTTAATGCTTCTGCTACTTGTCCAAGTGTTTTTAACTTCAAAGTGCCCTGTGTTTCAGCATGTTCAATGGCAATAATACGAGACCGATTAACCCCTAGCCGAAAAGCCAATTGAGCTGATGTCATCCCCAGAGTTTGACGTAAGGTTTTTACCCAGCCAATAGATGGCTGGAAGAAATGTCTTGCTGCTTGCCAAGGCGCTAGCTTAGCATCCACCTGTTTTACTGATAATTGCTGAGTTTTCATGGTTATAGATATATAGTCATTATTTATATATATTGATTATAGATGTATAGTCATAAAAAGTCAAAAATGACTGCATATAAGTAGTCATTAATAATGATAATATGGTTAAAATAAGCTTTCTAAGTGTTGATCTTCACCTACTTCAATCGCATACGGATTATCAGAAGCCGATGAAGCCGTTTGTGAAGGCACTGTACCAGGCGCAAATATTTCTTTAATACCAGGTTGACCTGGGCGTGCTAATAAACCCGTATTAGGATCAATCACCGCGGTTTCAATATCAGCAGGACGTGGCAAAGTATGTTCTGGTTTATCTTTTAAAGCCACTTTCATAAAATCTATCCAAATAGGTAGCGCTAAATTAGAGCCGTATTCCCCAGTAGATAAACTATCTTGATCGAATCCTGACCAAACTGTAGCTACGATATCGCTGTTATATCCCACAAACCAAGTATCACGTTGATCGTTACTCGTTCCTGTTTTACCCGCGATATCTTTGCGGCCTAATTCCATCGCTCTTCGACCCGTTCCTTTTGAAATAACATCTTGCATAATGCTAGTCATAATATAAGACGTATCAGCAGCAATAGCTCTAGGGGCTTCATTTTCGTTAAAGGTGGTCACGCCCTCTGCATTGGCAGCACATTCAGGACAAGCACGTTTTGCTTCTGCTTTAAAAATTTCTGTCCCATTATTATCAGTAATATATTCCACATAATGCGGCGTTACTGCAAAACCACCATTCGCAAATACGGCAAATGCATTGGTCATTTGCATGGGCGTTGCAACTAATGATCCTAATGCTAGCGATAAGCTATGAGGTAATTGTTCTTTGCTAAAACCAAACTTCGTAATAAAATCTACCGTTTTATTAATACCTACCATTTCTAATAAACGGATAGAAACTAAATTGCGAGATTTAGTTAAACCTTCACGCAATCGAGTAGGACCGTAAAATTGGCGCGTATCATTTTGTGGGCGCCACCAACCTACTGAATAATCTTGCTTGACTACAGGCGCATCGTTAACAACGGTAGCTGCACTAAATCCGTTTTCAATAGCAGCACCATAAATAAAAGGTTTAAATGAAGAACCCGGCTGGCGCTCTGCTTGAACAGCACGATTAAATTTACTGAGCTCATAACTAAAACCACCTGATAATGCTAATAAAGAACCATTGTTAGGATCCAAGGCAACAATCGCGCCTTGAATTTTAGGTACTTGTGCTAAACGCCAGCCACCAGTGGTTTTTCTAGCGCGGATCACCGCACCAGGTTTTAACATTTGAGACGCACTTTGTTGCTCTGCTCTTCTCGCCCATTTCATATTATTCCAATTAATAGTGATCACTTGTCCATCGCCTAATAGGGCTTTCACAGAATCTTTAGACACGCTTAAAACAGCAGCAGGACGTAAATCGTTAATACTGGTAATAGTGCTTAACGATTTTTCCCAACGTTCCATACTGACTTTATTACTGGGATCTATAGGCTCCCAATTTTGCTCTGGTCCACGGTATCCATGACGCTCTGAATAATTTAATAAACCTTGTTGCAATGCATTATTAGCGGCTTTTTGTAAACGACTATCAACCGTGGTATATACTTCATAACCTGAGGTATAAACCTCTTCACCTAAATAAGCCAGTAACTCTTTAAGCACCATATCACCCACATAAGGCGCCCACACGGCAATATCTACCCCGTGATAACGTGCTTTTATCGGTGCATCCATCGCTTCTTTAAATTGTGCTTCGGTAATAAATCCGTACTCATACATATTTTCCAATACGTGTTTGCGACGGCCATAGGCCGCGGTTGGATTAGAAATAGGATTAATAGCAGAAGGTGCTTGAGGAAGACCGGCAATCATAGCCATTTCAGCTAAAGTTAACTGATCTAATTTTTTTCCGTAATACACTTCAGCAGCGGCAGCCACACCATAAGCACGTTTACCAAAAAAAACTTTATTCAAATATAAAGTTAAAATTTCGTCTTTGGTTAATTCACGTTCAATTTTAATGGCCAGCAAAATTTCATTAATCTTACGAATAAAACTTTTTTCACGGGTTAGGAAAAAGTTACGAGCCACTTGCATAGTAATAGTACTTCCGCCTTGAGAGCGCTCACCACCCGATGCTAACAAATTCATACTGGCGCGGAGTAAACCTCTTAAATCCACACCTGGATGTTGATAGAATCGACGATCTTCCGTGGCTAATACAGCATCAATAAGCGATTGAGGTACTTGCTCCAACGTAACAGGAATACGTCTCTGCTCACCATATTCCGCAATTAATAGTTTGTCGGCGCTATATACCCGCAAAGGTACTTGCAGCTTTATTTCTTTTAGGGCTTCAACACTAGGAAGTTGCTGCTCTAAAAAAACAATTAGCAGCAAGCCAGCAAGCCCCAAGACCATAACGAAACTCACCAATACGCGAGAAAGTGACCACATAAATTATATATCCTGGTTATCGATGCTGTTGACGAACGCTCTGTTGATATCCATTTGAATGTAAGCAAAAGCTTCTATTTTGGAATTTAATATTGTGTTAATGTTTTTGTTTGCCTGATCAGGGATTATTATAATGAATATCTTGCCAGTTCTCCACCCACTTTTTCACTCATTTCCCTTTTTAAGGGGAAAATCTTTAGTTATTGCTGATATCAGTAGTGAAGCCATTCGTCTATCGGTGTTTACACGGAAAAAGAAGACTCTGGAGATAGCCCAGCAACTTACTCAAGCATTACCGAATGGTTGTGTTTCACAGCAACGTATCGTGGATAAGCGCCAATTTCTAGAGGCTTTATCGCATATAACAAGCCAGCTTACGCTTTCTATAAAATCATATGTACTGATACTGGCGCTCCCCATTAACCACCTAAAGATGAAAACGCTAGCGCTTCCTTTTCCTCTGTCTAAAAAGGAAATCGAAGCCCAAGTTCAAAGAGAAATCCGTGCACTGATCAGTCATCCTGAAAATACTATCTGCTGGGATCACAGAATAGTGCGCAAGGGCGAGAAAATGTCCCTGGATATTCTTATTGTTCAACGCTCTACTCTGCTCCCCTACCAAGAAGTATTTTCTCAAATAGGATTACCCATAACTATTGTCGATAGTGAAAGTGAAGCACTTATTAGAGCCTGGCAGTTTTGTTATCCTGATACTCATGAAGCCCTATTAGTTTCAGCGCGAGCACAATTGATTACCCTGGTTTTGATACAAAGTGATGATAGATTCTTAAGTCGCGCTCAACTTCTTAATCCACCATTTACTTTTGAGCATGCTTTTTTAGAAGCATTTCAGCAACTACAAAATGAGTTGTCGCTGGATACGATTTATTCCACTAAAATTTTGATATGTGGTGAAAAAGCGCAAGAAGCTGAACATTTTTTAAAACAAAAAGTGGGGCATAAAAAGGTATCTCAGGTAACTTTTCCTGACAGGATAAAATGGGACCATACCATGGTGGCATCAGAATTATTTTTAAGTGTAGGGCTATCTCTGCATCAGGATTATCAATGAAATCCTTTAACTTATTAAATTCTGATAACCCTACAAAAAAATCCAAACTTCTCTTTCTTTTGGTTTTTTTAATTTTATTATTCAATTTAACAGCATTAGTATATTATTTTAATAAAAATGAAAACTTGACTTTAGAATTAGAGCAAGAAAAAGAAAACACAATATTATTAAAAAAAAGCATAAAGCCCGAAGTTATAAAAACATCACATGAAAAGCCAATTATACCTATTTCACCACCTGGAACCCTATCATTGCAAAAAACACATGCTGATATTCGCATTATTTTGCAAGATATTGCTATGGCGGGCAATGCCAACTTGATACTACATGAAAGTGTACAAGGCACACTTTCTGTTGATTTTAAGCAAATGAACTGGAAAAAAGCATTAGAATCTGTTTTAACAGCAGGTCACTTAACTGCTGATTACAAAAACAATATGATATTTGTTTTATCGGTAGCAGATAAAACAAAGCGCTTGCAATCTGATATCGATCAACAACATATTGAAGAATCGTTGATGCCACTTTCCTCTGATATTATTTCTCTACACTATGCAAAATCATCGGATGTAGAAAATGTATTTACTCAAAACAAAACTGAATGGTTATCTAGCAGAGGAACGTTAATAAAAGATGAGAGAACTAATACATTACTGATAAAAGATACGGCACCTCGTTTAGCTTCCATAAAAAAAATGATTCAATCACTAGACATTCCCATTAAACAAGTAGCTATTGAAGCCCGCATTATGAATGTAGAAAAAGGATTCAGCAAAGAATTAGGTTTATTATGGGAAGCCAAAGCCAATATGTCTTTAGAAAACACTTCTACACTAATGGTAGGAACACTTTCACATGAAACGCTTATTCGCATGGAATTACAAGCCCTAGAAAATGAACATAAAATAGAAGAATTGGCACATCCTCGCTTAATTACTTCCAATCAAAAAACCGCTATTATTCGTCAAGGTGAAGAAATTCCATATCAACAATCAGGGGAATATGGCGTTAGCACCATTAATTTTAAACCCGCCGTATTAGAGCTACAAGTCACGCCTCACATTACCTCTAATAATCATATTTTATTAGAACTGATTATTAAAAATGATACTCGTGGTTTACAACCATTAGCAGATAATATTCCGGTGATCACCACTAAAGAAATTAGAACACAAGTATTAGCAAAGCATGGTCAAACTATTGTGCTAGGCGGGATTTATACACAGGTAAACGATAAACAACAAAACAAACTGCCTTTTGTTTCTTCGTTGCCAATGGTAGGCTCTCTTTTTAATCATACCCAGCGCTCAAAAGAGCAAAAAGAACTAGTTGTATTGGTAACCCCTAGAATTTTAGGGGATATATAGCTCCTAATAGATTCAAGACGCTATATCTGATATAGTAAAACCATCGTTTAATAAAGCAAAATCCTATGATTTCCACTATTTCTGTGCCATTACCTTCTGATAAAAGCTATCCTATTTATATAGGTTCTGGCTTACTAGAAAATAACGATTATTTAAAAAAACATATCACGTCTAGCCGTGTCATGATCGTTACCAATACCACCATAGCACCGTTATATTTAGAAACACTGTTGATGACATTAGATGATTATCATTGTGATACCGTTATTATTCCTGATGGCGAATCCTATAAAACATGGGATCAACTCACCACTATTTTTAATGCACTGATTGAAAAAGGACACGATCGTTCTACCACTCTTATTGCTTTAGGTGGTGGCGTTGTCGGTGATATGACAGGATTTGCAGCATCGGTTTATATGCGGGGTTTACCCTTTATTCAAATTCCTACCAGCTTACTGGCGCAAGTAGACGCTTCTGTGGGTGGAAAAACAGCCGTCAATCATCCTTTAAGCAAAAATTTATTAGGTGCGTTTTATCAGCCTGAATGCGTTCTTATTGATCCTAATACTTTATTCACATTACCTGAACGTGAATTACGCAGCGGATTAGCAGAAGTGATTAAACATGCACTGATTGCCGATGCGCTTTTTTTTGAATGGTTAGAAAATCATATGGACACATTGCTAGCCAAAGATCAGCCGTCTATTCAATATGCTATTGAACGCTGCTGCCAAATAAAAGCCCGTATTGTTTCAGAAGACGAACACGAACATCATATTCGAGCCTGGCTTAATCTTGGCCATACCTTTGCTCATGCTATTGAGCACCTCACTCATTATCAATGGATACATGGTGAAGCGGTAGCGGTAGGGTTAGTATTAGCTGCTGAATTATCAGAGCAAAAAGGTCTTTTACCGCTCTCATCTGTTTCTCGAATCACCCAGCTAGTGCAAAAGGCCAAGCTTCCTACACAACCCCCTCTTTTTGCTCCAGGGGCCTATTGGGACGCGATGCTACGTGATAAAAAAAATAAAGCCGGCTGTCCTACCTTTATCCTATTAGAAAAAATAGGAGTGCCACTTATTTGTACTGGCTCCCACCATGGAATTTCTAAGAGCGATTTCTTTACCTTAATATTAAAAAAATCCCCTGTTTTCCCTTAAATAATGTAGCAAATTACACTATAATAATGATCCAAAGGTCTAGAGGTGAGTGATAATGGACGATTTTCAGTGGTTGGAAGATAAACCACCCCAAAAACATCACCAATGGTTAAAAGATTACTGGCTACATATGATTGCCGTGGCAGTCATAGCGATTGTGCTCTTATTGTTATTGTTCAACCCTGCTAGCAAATCATCAACAGTGCCTGGCGCTTCATTAAGACCCGCAGAACCCAGCAATGAAGTTCAAATGGCCTCTGCACCATCAGAAAATGTACCAAAAAAACAAATTTTGATACGCATGCCTGATAAAAGCACTAAAAAAGTGGAAACCACTGAAGATGGCACTACACAATTAGCCGTGCCTACCACTAAAACAAAACCGTCAACCACTTTAATAAAACCCGCAACCAGACTATCAGCCCAATCATCTGCCAGTTCATCTACTAGTTCAAGCGAAGCAACCACAGTGAGTGAGGCTAATGCCCCTACGCTTGAAACTAATACGGCATCTACTGAGGCTCCTACTTTAGGGCCTAACTCCACCTCTTCAATTCCTTCAATAGGCAATCTTTCTACCCCGGTAACAACAGTTCCGCCTGTTAACACCCAAACAGAAACAGTCTCAGAAAAATCCACGCCCGTAGCAAGCAAACCTGTAGTAGAACCTATTACAGAAAAACCAGCTCCTAGCATTGCTGCGGCACCTGCAACACCTAAAACAGTTCCACCCGTAGAAAAAGTAGCGCCTAAAGCAGCTCCTATAGAACCTAAAACACCGGCGTCTAAAGCACCTGCTCCCGTTGTTTCTCAAGGAGATTCTGCTCTTTACACTATGTTAAAGCGCCCTGCTTCTCATTACGTTATTCAATTATTTGGTTCCGATAGCGAAGCATCCGTTAAATCATTTATTGCTAAAAATAATTTATCTAAAAATGCACTGTATGTAACCGTGTGGCATAACAACCAAAACTGGTTTATCGTTTTATACGGTGATTATGCCGATCGCAACCAAGCACAAGCAGCAATTCAAGAATTACCGACAGCAGTAAGCTCAAACAGTCCTTGGCCACGTAGTGTTCAATCAGTACAAGAAGCTATTCGTCAACGATTAGTTAGGGAAGGGATGAATTAGGATCTAGTTTTTTAGCGCTTGTCATTTTAGCTATTTTATTTTTAAAGGGTTTCATAATATCTCTAACGCTTTTCTTTAAAGCGCTTAACAAATTATCTCTTTCCCAGGCATGGTAAAATTTTAGTTGTAGCAGAATTAATTGTTTGTAGATCTTTAAAACTGGATTGGACCTTCCTTTTTCCATAAAAAAACCTATTTCAATAGGTTCTTTATACTCATATTTTTTCACTTCTTTTTGAGTTTTTTCAATAAAGTTATCTAATTGTTTATTTACCAAATTCCATAAAGAAAGATATTTTTCTCTCGCTAAATGAACCGTTTTTTTAGCATGCTCAATTGATTCAGGGCTAGTATCAAAAGCAATACCATCTACACCATATTCATGTTTGGCAATCAGCTCTGTAAAGAATGGATTATCTAACAAAACAACAGGACATCCGCATAAAATTGCTTCTATAATAAGAGAAGAGTTTTCATAACAATAAAATAATTCGGATCGCGCTAATAGTTTGGCCACTTCTGCTTGAGTGAGGGAGTCTGGTTCATTTCGTGTTATTTCAAAACTATTATCTGTGATCGGTAATGTTTTTTGGCCATGCGCACGTTTGTATTTATCCGCGTAAAAACAAGTGCCTTTTCTTTCTGCTTCAATAGGCTTAAATAAATCAGGATCAGAAACAGGGAAAAACAAAGTACAATCGCTGCGCTCAACAGATTCAGAAATTAACTGGCTATATGACAAAATAAAATCGCGAGAAATATTTTTTTCGCCACCCAAAAGGCCTGGAAAATTTAATAAATATCTGACAATAAAAGGAGCTTGAGCAGGATTTCCATTGATAGTTTCTGGATAAATAACAATAGGACAACACTGATTTTGAAAATCATCAGCAATAGTTTTTTCAGTTAATAGCGGCGTATACAATTCTGCTGATGTTACTTGTCCATCTTGTGGCGGATATACACATAAATAGGCACGCTCACCTTTTACGTTAAGGTAATGGCATAGCCAATGTAAAACTTTAATACCTGCCGAGGTTTTGGTATAGCTAGGAGTGAAAATATAATAAGAATTTTTCTGATGTCTTTCTATTGATTCAGGATTCATATTTTATATTGATAGAGCTGCCTCTTTCTCACGTAAACTTTCCATCGTTTTTTGATAACGATCTTCCATCATTTTGATGCGCTCATCATCTTCATGAGCAATACTGCTATAGTAATTCTTTTTATTTTTTAACCACAATAATTCAAATTCCATGGCTTTACAAAAAGCGATGCTTTCATTCTTTAGCGCATTAGGGCAGTCAAAAATTACTTTTCTTGTTTCAAAGCGATCAATATGTCCTGCAGGGAAAGCAGCAAAAAATGGTAAAGAATCCATCGATACCGCACCACCGATAACAACTTGTAAACCATTGTCTTTAGCACGCTTTGCTAGATCAACAGCCATAGTACGTATTTTTTCGCTATTCACAGCATCACGTTTAAGACCTAAAGATCCTGCCCAATCCACTCGTCCAATCACAATGCCTTTTAATGATGATATATCAGGAATTTTTAACATTTCTGAAAAATTATTATAAGCCGTTTGGGTTTCAATATTTACTAACAGCTCAACATTTTCAATAGAATCTGCATACACTTTTTTAGCAGCAGCAATAAATTTCTCTAGTGCATAAGGAGTTTCTACCATAGGTCCGATAATACGTTCGGCACCCATATTTCTGGCATCATAAATATCTTTGATAGCTTCACATCCACCAATTTTTATATTTAAACCAAGGCCAGCTTTAGAAACCACATCTTTTAAACGCATCGCTTCTTCAATGCGTGTGCCTTCTGCTTCAAATTCTGCTTTAACACCGCCAACACAATAATGAGTTTTCAGTTCGCTTAGTAATTTAACCATTTCTAATTCTAAGTTATTCACTGTAATATTTCCCTTGTTTTCAAATTAATAGTAGAGCAGCTTTCAAAATATTCGGTCAATATAGAACACATGTCTGTATCAACCTCTACGGGCTCTATTTCTGAATGACCTACTTCTTTTAACAAAATCAAATTTAATTGATTTTTCATTACCTTTTTATCTTTTTTTACTTTCTCTAACAATATATCTATATCTAATGTAAGCTGATAATTCAGGTGGAAGTGTTTTTTGATACATTGGTGTATATCCCAATAATCGGCTTCTTTTAAGTAGCCTTTCTTCCAGCTAATATAATTAACAATATCCATCCCCATTGCCACAGCTATTCCATGGGGTATGGCATAATTTGAGAGGCCTTCTAAGGCATGGCCAAACGTATGACCATAATTTAAAATACGGCGCTGCCCCGTATCAAATTCATCTGCTTCTATATAATTTTTTTTAATCCACAAGCTGGAGTAAATGAAATCCATCACTTGAGAAGTCTTAATGCCTTCACTATCAAGTGCAGATCTAAGTTGAGAGTATGGTTTAGCCCCATCAATCAACGCTAATTTTAAAATTTCACCATAACCTGACCTGATGGCCTCTTCTGGCAGTGTACCTAAGAAGTCCTTGCAAATCAAGACAGCCGCAGGCGCTTGAAATGCGCCGATTTGGTTCTTATATCCTTTATAATTAAGCCCATTTTTAGAACCTATACAGCTATCGCACATGCTTAATAAAGTGGTTGGCACAAATACAAAAGGAATGCCTCGGTAATAAATATGAGCAGCAAAACAGCTAATATCTTGTATAATGCCGCCGCCAATAGCGATGACTGTAGATGCTTTATTTACATGATGGGTTTGAAAAAAATCTAATACTTTTTCTGCGCCTTCAAAGGTTTTCTCCTCTTCAGTGGCATCTAAGCTAAGCATGGGGCGCTCGTGTAATGCGTGAATCAATTCAGGATATAAGCGTACAATCTCATTGTCGACCACAAAAATACTACGTGGGATAGCCAATAAAGCAGAGGATAATGCTGTTAAATCAGAGGGAAAAGATACGGTATATATTCCAGAACTACTTTTTATATCAATATTATTCATTTAAACTTCAAAGCCCCCTATGATATAACCGCCATCAACAACAATGTCTTGTCCTGTCACAAATGTATTTTCAGGTGAAGCAAAAAAATAGACTATATTTGCCACATCGTCCACTGAAACTAAACATCCTAAAGGAATTTTTTTTTCAAACTCTTTAATTTTTTCTGAGCTATTGTTTTTTCGTGTTAATTTAGTGTCTACAAAACCAGGAGAAATAGAGTTGACTTTAATATTCAACGGCCCAAGTTCAATCGCCAGAGTTTTTATCATTCCATTTAAGGCATGTTTAGAGCTGGCATAAGAAAACCGTGCAGGTCGTGAGATCTGACCATAAATAGACGATATGCCTAGAATATGACCGCCTTCAGCTATTTTTTTATTTTTAGTCAAAGAATTTACTATTTGATAAAATGCAAACGCATTAATCTGATGGGTTTTTAACACATCGTTATACTGAATATTTTCTATTTTTTTAGGCTCATTAAAACCGGCGCAATGGATAAATACATTAATAGTAGATGAAATAGTTGTTAAATAACGATCAATAGATTCAGGTATAGAAAGATCACACTCTGCTCTACTTGGTGCAATCACGGTGTCACCTTTTTTCTTATATTTTTCGGCTATTGCATGTCCGATATCGCCAGTAGCACCGGTTAATAATATCGTTCTCATTATTCCTCCAGCACCTTAATAATCATATTACTGGCAAACTCTTCACGTGACAAAAAAGGAGCCAAATCTTCTAATGGTTTGGAAACCATACGTCCATCAGACAAACGCATAGAAGACGCTTTAGGTGAAAACTGCTGATCTAATGTCAGCATCACTTCACAAATAACAGGGCGATTTCCTTCTAATGTTTTTTCAATAATACTTTTCATATGCCCATGATTATCACAGCGATAATAACCAAGCCCATAAACAGCCGCCAATTTTTCAAAACAGGGAAAGCCCAATCCACTATCAGGCCCCACACCCACCAATTTGCTTCCAAAAAAGTTTTGCTGTGTTTGGCGAATAGAATGATAACCATTGTTATTTAATACAAATATTTTAATAGGATATTCGTTAAAAGAAATAGTCGCTAATTCTTGTATGTTTTGCTGAATACTTCCATCCCCTGCTATACAAATCACTTTCTCTTTATTTGAAGCAACACAAGCACCAATTGCTCCAGGCAAATCATATCCCATAGAAGCGGATCCTGAATTGGTAAATAAGCGCTGGCCTTTTTTAATCTTCATAGCCTGAAACGAAGTCACGCAGGCCGTTCCATCACCGGTTACTGTAATTTGATTTTCAGGCAAACACTCACTCAATGTTTGCATAAAACAATAAGGATTAACTTTCTCTTGTAATTCCCAATACTCTTTTAACACCACAGGATATTTATTTTTTCTATGCGTACACCACTCTAACCACTCTGTTTTAGAGCCTATCGATTCTGTTTTTAACTTATTAGATAATTGTTTTGCAAACACTTTTGCATGAGCACAGATGGGTAAATCGATAGATAATGTAGGTTTGATCATTTCAGTAGGATCTATATCCACCATAATTTTAAATGCTTCACGCGCAAAAGTTTTGTAATTGTATCCAATTTGACGAATGTTTAGGCGGCTTCCTATGACCATCAATAAATCTGAATTTTGCACAATAAAATTACCGGCACGATTACCAATAGTGCCAGGGCGCCCCATATAATAAGGATTTTCATCGTCTATTAAATCATGTGCATTCCATGCTGTTACTACAGGAATTTTCAAAGCATCTACTAAGGCTAAAAAATCTTGATGTGCACCACCTGCGCGCACCCCACCACCGACTAATAGCACGGGACGTTCGGCTTTCTTCAAAGCCAGTATTACTTTTTCTATCACAGCCTCATCAATGGAGGCCTCTTTATTTTGTTCCAAACTATCAGATTCATCTAATAGCGTGGTTTCATCAATAAATGTGCCTTGAATATTCATGGGTATATCAACCCAAACAGGCCCTGGTCTACCCGAGGTCGCTAAATGAACAGCTTTTTTCAAATGAGTTAGAATGGTTTGGGGGTCGGTAATCATCACCGCATATTTGGTAATAGGCGTTACCATTTTTATAATTTCACACTCTTGATCGCCTAATTGTCGCAACGGTAAGCCAGAGCTTTCTACTGTGGTGTCATATCTCACCTGCCCCGAAATAACGATCATAGGCACAGAATCTGTCCATGCGCCAAACACACCATTCATAGCATTAATTCCACCAGGACCGGTTGTCACATTAACAACCGCAGGCTTTCCTAATAAACGAGCATAACTTTCCGCGCCCATAGCACTGGCTTGTTCATGATGATTAAATATCACTTCTAATTCGGGATGCTTGCCAAAGGATTCATTCAAATGCATAGCACCACCACCGGTTAGCATAAACACATGTTTAATGCCCTGCTGTGCTATAAAATTCGCTACATAATCACTGACTTTAATCACGATAATTTCTCCCAATACCACTCTTTCGTTTTTTTAATAGCTTCAATTAATGAATATTTATTTTCTAATTGTAAATCTGAAAGTGCTCTCTGCACTGAAGGGATATAACGCTCTGGTTTTTTATTAGGATCTATTTTTTTTGCTATGGTCACTTCAACTGCAGGTGTAAATGTTTGAGCAACGATATTAGCAATATCAGCAATAGAAAATGCTTCATCCGATCCGACGTTATACGGATAACACGACTTTCCTTTACTCAAAATAGTCCATAACCAAATCATTAAATCGGCCGCATATTGATAAGAGCGATATGGTGAGCCATCACCCATAATATTAATCGGCCCGCCTTTCAGGCTATCTCTAATAAAATTTCCAATCGCGTAATGAATATCTAATGGCAAATAAGGTCCTACAAATGCAAAACATCTGGCCATTTTAATATCCAATCCATATTGTTCGTGATATAAATAACACATATGCTCAGCGGTTCGTTTACCTACGGCATACGCATTGTTTTTATTAAAAATGTCAGGATTACCTTCATAGTCTTCTGAAACATGCGTGATATTTTCAGGTTGTTTTCCGTAAACAGCACCAGAGCTGATAAATAGAAACTGTGGCTTTTTAGTTGAATGAAGCGCAAATTCGAGCATTCTTTTGGTGCCGGTTAAAATCACATCTAACATCAAGGTAGGATTATTAATGTTGAGATCAGCACTGGCATCGGTAGCGGCATGAATAATATGAGTCCATTCACCTTCAGGAAAAACAAAATCACGCACATCTCCTGAAACAAACTGAATAGATGAACAATCAGCTAAATGCGGACATTTTTGTTTAAATGCCTCGGGGTTTCGGGTTAAAACAACAATACTAGCGCCTAATGAACATTTTTCATTAGCCCACTTAAAACTTTCTAATAACCAACTGCCAATAAAACCTGTGCCTCCGCTTAAAAAAATGCGGGCATTTTTAAATTCAGACCAAATCGGTATAGTAGCCGATAAGATAATATCCAAATCGGCTTCTAATAAACTGCTTCGCATTTTAGGCTGTTGCATAGCTATACTGTTTTGCAAATTCATGAAACACCTGATGAATATACTGTAATAAATCGGGAGTTAAACCATGATGGCAGGCCATCAATATTCCTCCGCGCATCACTTGATCAGCACATGGATAACCATTTGGATCTTGCTTGCACTCAATATCTTTAAATCCTGGCTGTCTTAATATATTCCCGGTAAAAACGGTACGCGTTTGAATATTACGTTTTTCTAAAAATATTTGCATTTCGGTTCGCGTAAATGGAGCGCTGTCTTTTACAATCAGAGGGAATGCTAACCAGCCAGTTCTGGAATTAGCCAACTGTTTAGGTAACATAAACCATTCTTTAAAATCAGAGAAAAATTCATAATGTTGTTTAAAAAAGTTTTCTCTTAATGAAATATTTTGATCCAGCTTATTCAATTGAACTAAACCAAATGCAGCTCCCATTTCGGAAGGTTCTAAATTATAACCCAAAGCTTCAAATATAAATTTAGCATCGTATTTAATGCCATCCACATCTACATTAAATCGGTTTTCAATACGTTCAGATTCTACGAATAATGAAGAGCTTCGACCCCAACTTCTCAACAATTTAGCTCTGCTTTCTAAGCGTTCTTCGTTAACACACAGCATTCCGCCATTACCCGCGCAATTAATCACATGAGAGCCATAAAAGCTGGTGGTACTAATATCGGTAAATCTTCCAGAAGAAGTGCCATCAATCGTAGCACCTAAGGTATCAGCTGAATCTTCTATTACTAACAACTGATATTTATCGGCAATTTCTCGGAGTTTTTTCCAATTAGGCAAGTTTCCTAATAAATTAGGGATCATTAATGCTTTTGTTTTAGGGGTTATTGCTGCTTCTACTTTTTCAGCATCAATATTAAAAGTGGCTGGTTCAACATCCACAAATACCGGAATTAATTTACTTTTGACCAAAGGCGCAACAGTAGTAGAAAAGGTTAATGCAGGTGTGATCACTTCACTGCCTTCAGGTAAATCGGCAATTTCTATAGCAAGATAATTGGCTGATGATCCAGAATTCACCATAATACCAAATTGCTTGTTATATTTATCTGCAATTTTTCTTTCCATTTCACGCACATTTTTGCCCATTTGAGTAGAAGTTCTTAACACTTCCACTACAGCAGCAATTTCTTCTTCTCCATGAACGGTTTTTCCATAAGGAACATAAATATTAGTCATTAGTCACCTTCTTGTTAGGGTTAATAAAATATTGAATTTGCTCTAATGTAAATGATCTCATATCCATTTTTTTATTTAAAAAGGCTTTGTACCATTTAACTGTTTCACTTAATGTTTGATCGATATTCCATACTGGCTTCCAACCTAAAAGCATTCTCGCTTTAGTAGAATCTAGCATTAAATAATGCGCTTCATGTAATGCACTTTCTGTTATTTCTAATGGAGTTTTTTCGCGGCCCTGTTCAACCCAAAGCGATATTGTTTTATCAACCAAAGTACCAACACTAGTGATATCTTCAGGATTAGGACCAAAATTCCATGCTTCGTTATATTTTTCAGGATGATGGTATAATTTTTCTGCCAACACTAAATATCCATTTAAACAATCTAATACATGTTGCCAAGGACGTAATGCTTTTGGAAAGCGTAAAGAAATCGTGCTTTGGTTTTCAAATGCTCGGATCACATCAGGAATTAAACGATCTTTAGACCAATCACCACCACCAATAACATTGCCCGCACGTACTGAAGCAACACCTGTTTTAGTGTTTTTAAAAAAAGAATTTCTATAAGCGGAAACCACTAATTCAGCGCACCCTTTGCTATTACTGTAAGGATCGTGTCCACCCATGGGATCATTTTCACGATAAGGCCATACCCATTCGCGATTTTCATAGCATTTATCACTGGTGACTACCACAATTGCTTTTACGCTTGCACATGCTCTGGCCGCTTCTAGCATATGCACAGTGCCCATTACGTTGGTTGCATATGTATCCACTGGAAATTCATATGACGGACGAACCAATGATTGTGCTGCCAAATGAATAATAATTTCAGGTTCAAATTCACGAATAGTTTTAGAAAAAAGAGGATAATCTCGTATATCTCCCACTACACTTTTCATATGTTTTTCAGCATGAGAAAGTGTAAATAAATTTGGCTCTGTTTCTGGTGCCAACGAATAACCTAATACATCCGCTTCTAAATATTGTAAAACTAATGAAAGCCAGCTTCCCTTAAAACCAGTGTGTCCTGTTAGCAGTACTTTTTTACCTTTCCAAAATGAAGCTGACATTACCACTTTTTCCACGGTGCTTCCCCTGAATCCCAAAGCTCTTCTAAATAAGTTTTATCTCGTATGGTATCCATGGGATGCCAAAAACCAGAATGAAAATAGGCAGCCATTTGATTTTCTCTTGCTAATTTCTCAACAGGCTCTCTTTCCCAAATAGTATCGTCGCCATCAATATAATCTAACACTTTGGGCGACAACACAAAAAAACCACCGTTAATCCAGGAGCCGTCTCCATGGGGTTTTTCTTGAAAACTTTCTACTTTGTCACCTTCAATTTTTAAAGCACCGAAACGGCCAGGTAATTGTGTAGCGGTTAATGTAGCCAATACATCTTGAGACTTATGAAACTCAATCAATTTTTTTATATCAACATTCGCAACACCGTCACCATACGTAAAACAAAATGCTTCTTCATTTTCTATATAAGGGCGAATACGCTTTAAACGGCCACCTGTCAGAGTTTGCTCGCCTGTATCAACGAGTGTCACTTTCCAAGATTCCGCGTTGCTTTGATGCACATGCATTTTATTATCAGCCATCTCAAAAGTGACGTCTGACATATGCAGGAAGTAATTGGCAAAGTATTCTTTAATAAAATAGCCTTTGTAACCAAGGCAGATGATAAATTCATTAATTCCATGAGCAGAATATATTTTCATGATATGCCATAAAATCGGCTTACCACCAATTTCAATCATAGGCTTTGGGCGAAGCAATGTTTCTTCACTCAAACGAGTACCCATTCCACCTGCTAAAATAACCGCTTTCATATTTAAATAAGTCCTGAAAATTATGATTTAGCCAACTTGCAACCTTCTGTGTGCAAGCAGCCAGAATTGTTTATTATTTTACACTATTTATAAGTTAAGAAATATCTTACGAGTTGGACAATAACTCATATTTTACATGGCTGGTTTGCTTCTGCTTTAAAGCCTGCCACGATTCAGGGATAACGAGGGATTTTTCTATAGGAGCTTCTACATAAATGAGTGCATCAGGAGACAACCACCCTCGCTCAGACAATAATTGGCAGATGGGTTCCCATAGATCACCGGCAAAAGGCGGATCGATAAAAATGATATCAAACGTTTGTGAAGCAGGATGAGATAACCAACGAAGCACATCGTCATAAACAATCTCGATTTCTGTGGTTTCAAAAACAGCCGCTTGCTTTTGTAAATGCTGAACCACTTTTTGATCGTAATCGATAGCGGTAACATGTGCGGCTCCGCGAGATAACGCTTCAAAAGCCAAGACCCCACTTCCGCTACACACATCTAAACAGCGCGCGCCTTCTAAACGAGGTGCAATCCAGTTAAATAAGGTTTCGCGTATGCGATCGGTAGTAGGCCTAAGTTCTACTTCATCGGGCACAGGAATAAAACGGCTACGCCATTTTCCTGCAATAATTCTAACCCGCCCGCGTTTAGGGGACATAACCCACCGTGACTAATACTGTGTTATTAAGATCAATATGTTTTTGCATCGCTTCTTTTACTTGTTCAGGTGTCACCGATAAAATATGCGCCTGAAAGCTCGCCAAATAATCATTGGGTAACCCATAAAATGCCATAGCGCTTAGCTGATCGACCACGGCTGCATTACTATCTAAATGCAATGCAAAGTTACCTGTAATATTACTTTGTGCCGCACGTACTTGCTCAGACGTTGGACCATTCGTAATAAAATCTTGTATGGTTTGCTCCAACACCACAATCACTTCTTCTGTAGCTTCGTTGCGAGTTTGTGCACCCATTACAAACGGGCCCATTTGCTTCATAGGAAGTAATTGGCTAGAAGAGTTATAAGCTAATCCTCTTTTTTCTCTTACTTCTTCAAATAATAATGATACTAAACCGCTGCCCCCTAAAATTAAATTACCTACATATAGAGAGTAATAATCAGGGCTTAAACGATCAATACTGATATTTCCATATAACACATGTGTTTGTGTGGAATTAAAAGGAATGTTAATCATTTCTTTTGCTTTTAAAGGCTCAGGACTTGGTAATGCTGAAGCAGGTGCGCCATCTGGTAATGCTTGTTCAATACGATTAGCGAGTACTTTCGCTTCTTCTAATGAAATATTTCCTACCATGGCTAACACAGCATTTTGCTTATTAAAATATCGATTAGCAAAATCAATAATATCATTTTCAGAAATTCTAGAAACCGTTTGAGGCAATCCCATCACTGGTTGTGCATAAGGATGATCGCCGTATAACGATGAATAAAATGCATTGCTCGCAATGACATTAGGCAACTGTAATTGTTCTTCTAAACTAGAAAGCAATCGTTGTCTTTCTCGTTCAATAGCCTCACCGGGAAAAACAGGAGCTGAAATAACGGATAAGAAGGTAGTAAAAGCGGTTTCAAATAGTTCTTTTTCAGTTAATGTGCGCAAAGCCATCATCGTCATATCACGACTCACGCTGGTATTTAAATGTGCACCCACACCATCTACACGATCGGCAATTTGTTCAGCATCAAAATCCGTGGTGCCTTGCAACCATACACGGCTGGTTAATTCTGCTAAACCAGAACGGTCTCCATCACGTGCAGAGCCTGCATCAAAAATCAAACGTAAATCTAAAATAGGTAAGGTATCTGCGGTCACTAAATAAACTTTCATGCCATGTTCTGTGATCCACTCTTCTATAGCAATATGAGTTTCTTCTGCGGCGCTCAATAAAATAGGGGGAGCAGGTTCTTGGTGACCTTTCCACCATATCATGACAGAAGCAATAACACCTATGGTTGCAGCCGATAACACAGCCACTAACCAATATTTACGCGAACTTCTTCTAGGAGATGAGGACAATATCATTATTTTTTCTCCTTTGATCCGGCTAAAGGCTGCGGATTTAATACCCCAATCGTTAAGCGCTCAGAGGTTAAATAACGTTGAGCCACTTCTTTTACTTCTTCAGCGGTCACTGCATTAATATGCGCTGGATATTCTTCTGCTAAAGCAGGATCTAAACCAACACTGGCCAAGCTACCCAAACGTATGGCTTGCTCTGTTAAAGAATCTTGAGAAAAAATTTCATTCGCGATCACTTGGTTTTTTACGCGCTTTAATTCGCTGGGATCCACTAATGATGTTTGTAACTGACGAACTTCTTCCAAAAATGCTTTCTCTAATTCTTCTGATGTGCGCCCATTACCGGGGATCCCAGCAATTAATAATAACGTATCTAATCGATCGTAAGGATTGTATGAAGCGCCAACTTCAGAAGCAACGAGTTGCTCACGAATTAAATGTCGATTAAGTCTTGCGCTTTCGCCGCCCACTAATATGCCTACTAATACATCTAATGCATACGGTTCCCACGCTTCTGATGCTGTTTTTACGGAGGGAACATTAAAGCCTAAATAAACATAAGGAATTAAAGCGGGAGTAGAAATAGTAATTTTGCGCTCACCTAAAGGCGGAACATCAGGAGGCACTTTTATAGTCGCTTTATTATCTTTAGGTAATGTTTGGCTGGCTGGAATATTACCAAAATATTGTTTTGCTAATTTTAATACCGTATCGGGATCCACATCGCCGACCACTACGACAACGGCATTATTGGGCGCATACCATGTTTTATACCAATGCTGAATATCAGGCTCGCTATAACGATTAATATCATCCATCCAACCGATCACGGGAAAACGATAAGGGCTCGCGGCTTGCGCTGTCGCATTAAAACGTTCGTACATGCGCGCCACCGGATTATCTTCCGTGCGTAAACGACGTTCTTCAGCAACCACATCACGCTCTTTTAATAGTTCTTCTTCACTGAACTGCAAATTTTGCATACGATCAGATTCTAATAAAAACGCTAGGGGTAAGCGGCGGGCTTCTAATTCTTCGTAATAAACCGTGTAATCATTACTGGTAAATGCATTTTGCTCGCCACCATTTTCTGCAATAATTTTTACAAATTCACCTTCAGGATACGCATGAGTACCTTTAAACATTAAATGCTCTAACATATGCGAAATACCAGTGATACCTTCATACTCATAACTGGATCCCACTTCATACCAAATTTGTGTGACAGCCACAGGCGCCCGATGATCAGGTCTGACTAATAAACGTAAACCATTATCTAGGGTGTAAGAATAAGTAACCGGCTGATCTGTGTTAGCAAAAGCAACAGAAGAAGCCAATACTAATCCGGCCACCGTAAATAGACGTCCGCTTTTGCCGGATGTTATATGGGCGAGGTTAAACATAGTCAGGCAGCTCCCGTTCGATTAAGAGTATGATTTTGTGTGAAGTCGGAGTAAAATAGTCTTTATTATACCTTCATCTACGATTTATTTCATTATGGATTTTTTTACTTTATGTTAGGTTTCAAACGACACTCTTCAAATAATGACTCTACCTCCACTTCTTGGTTTGGTCGACTCAAACAAGGATTACAACGTACTCGTGCACAATTAACCGACACGTTGGCAGATTTAATCTTAGGCAAGAAAACGATTGATGCAGAATTATTAGAAGAACTGGAAGCACGATTATTACAAGCCGATGTAGGCGCTGCGGCTACCGAGCGCATTATGAACGATCTTTCTTCTCGCGTTAGCAGAAACCAACTAAACGATAGTGAAGCATTATTGGGCGCTTTGCGTCATAGTCTTTTGGAATTATTAGAACCCTCTACTTTACCTCCTGTTTCTTCCATTGCACCGTTTGGCACAGAAGTATTGCCATCCCCTTATGTTATTTTAATGGTAGGGATTAATGGTGCAGGCAAAACAACGACCATTGGAAAATTGGCGCATCTTTATAAACAAGAAGGTAAAAAAGTATTATTGGCGGCAGGCGATACCTTTCGCGCCGCTGCTATTGAGCAATTAAAAGTATGGGCTGATCGTATTGATGTGCCTGTGGTTTCTCAAGTACAAGGTTCTGATAGCGCCGCCGTTATTTTTGATGCAGTTCAAGCCGCAAAAGCGCGTCATTATGATCTATTATTAGCTGATACCGCGGGAAGATTACACACGCAACAACATTTATTAGAAGAACTAAAAAAAGTAAAACGTGTTATACAAAAAATTGATCCGGCTGCTCCACATGAAATATGGCTTGTGTTAGATGCAGGGATAGGACAAAATGCTTTAGTCCAAGCACAACAGTTTCATGAAGCAATGGAGTTAACAGGGGTTATTTTAACTAAATTAGATGGTACGGCTAAAGGAGGAATAGTTTTTGCTATTTCTCAAGCATTAGCTTTACCTATTCGCTATATTGGGGTAGGTGAAGAAGTTGATGATCTTCAAGCATTTGATCCGGAAGCCTTTGTGGATGCACTTTTAGGAATTGGTTCAGGAGAACATTCATGATTATATTTGATAATGTCAGCAAACATTATGCTAACGGCCATAAAGCCCTCAAAAATATCAACTTGAATATTCCCAGAGGCGAAATGGTTTTTTTAACAGGCCATTCCGGTGCGGGAAAAACCACATTACTAAAACTTATTTTAATGCTAGAACGCAATTCTTCAGGCAATATCAATATTGATAGCCAAGCTTTAAAAAATGTTTCTAATCGCAAAATTCCTTTATTCAGACGTAAAATTGGTATGATTTTTCAAGATCACCGATTATTACTTGATCGCTCTGTGTCAGATAATATCGCATTACCATTAGTTATTTCCGGTGTACCCAAAAACGAAATTGAAAAGCGTGTGAAAGCTTCTTTAGAACGCGTAGGACTTCACAACAAAGAAAATGTTTTTCCTGATGAGCTTTCTACGGGTGAACGTCAACGAGTGGGAATTGCTAGAGCCATTGTTACTCGACCTCCTATTATTTTGGCCGATGAACCTACCGGAAATTTAGATCCTGTTCTCGCTCAAGAAACGATAGAACTATTTCAAGAATTTAATCAACTGGGTGTAACTATTTTAATAGCCACTCATAACTTAGCATTAATAGCGCGTCTGCGTCATCGCATTATTACATTAGATAACGGCACGCTTATAGGAGAGTAACAGGCTTATGAATAAGCAACTTTTTCATCATCAACAAGCTATTCGTCATAGCTGGCAACAATTACGTCACCATCCCTGGTCTAATTTTTTTACGATGGCAGTGATTGGTATTGCTATCGCATTGCCGGTTATTCTTTCTGTTGTGTTATCGAACGTACAAGACATGACACGAGGTTGGGATGTGGGCAATCAAATGTCTGTTTTTCTAAAAGACTCAACATCTACCACCCAAGCTCAAAAATTAGTAAGCCAATTCAGCTTAAAAAAAGGCGTAGAAAAAGTTGAATATTTAAGCCGTGAAGATACTTTAAAAGAATTTAGCGAACATTCGGGTTTTGCTACCGCTCTTGAGCTTTTACCTGAAAATCCCTTACCGGCTGTTATCGTTATTTATCCCAAAACTAACGTACCCAATGCGGAACTCGAAACCTGGGCGGCTGAGCTACAAAAGCTTCCTACGGTTGAATTAGTTCAATTAGATCAAGAATGGTTGCAGCGATTGGGCGGTTTGATGGACGTAGCCAACAGAGGTATTTTGATCCTCAGCATCTTATTATTACTGGCCGTAGGGCTAGTGATTGGAAATACTATCCGATTACTGATCGAAAATCGTCAAGAAGAAATTAGCTTAACCACACTTATCGGTGCCAATAATGGTTTTGTCAGAAGGCCTTTTCTTTACACTGGTATTTGGTTTGGTTTAGGTGGCGGTATTCTCGCCTGCTTGCTCGTGACCATAGGTCTTTTTATGTTACAACAACCCACTGTGCAATTAGCTAAGCTATACAATAGTTCCTTTATGCTATCAGGAATGAATATTACACAAATGTTTAAAGTATTGATCTTAAGCATGATAGCCGGTTGTGCCAGCGCGTATATAGTAGTGACCCATTACTTATATCAGTTGCACAGCAACTCTTCTATCTAAAAGTAATGTCTTCTACTCGCACATAAGCTTCTATAGCGGTTTTTTCTGCGGGCTTCATTTTCCAAGCATGTCCGTAAATCACTTCATACGTCATGGGCAAACGGTTATCTTCCAGAGCGTAAGGCTGATAACATTCCGCCAACTGTTTAAATCGATTTTTTCCCGTTAATGTTTTGCGTCTAGAACTATCGGCATTCGTCGCACCAATCGTCTGCAAATCTTTCATCATGCTCATCACATCTTTATAAGTTGCAGTAATATATTCCATATCCATTACCGGATCGGAAAAAGAAACTTTTAATAACATATCCCCAATAGGATGCATATCTAAAAAAGTATTTACATGAGGTGCTTTATCAATTTGAGACCAACAATAACGTAGCTCTTGCAAAGTATCAGGGCCTAATGTTGAAAACATTATTAAACCACCTTCTTTAAGAAGGCGAAAACATTCGCTTAATGCCGGTAGTAGTGGATCACACCATTGAAACATTAAATTAGAAAAAATTAAATCAAAACTATGATCAGGAAAAGGCAGCCGCTCGGCATCAGAAGAAACTCGTATAATATTATTGCCTAATTTATCTGCTTGTTGAAGCATAGACACAGAATGATCGACCGCCACAATTTCAGCAGCTGGATAGCGTTTCGCTAAAGCTTCTAATTGTTTTCCTGTGCCGCAACCTAAATCCATTACACGATGCGGAGATAATTTAATATCATCTAAACGCTCTTCCAAGCGTTTTCCAATTTCTCGTTGAATAAAAGCGGCTTGATCGTAATGCGCAGCCGCTTTATCAAATTGCATGGCTATTCGTTTTTTATCTAGGGGTGAATGTGACATGTGTTAAATAACCATTCCGTAAATAAATCAGGATTTGAAAAAAAAGGCATATGAGTGGCGTGTGGCATGACTTCTGTTTTTATTTGTTTTTCATTTTCCAACAAATAATTAGCCAAGCCTACAGGCACCAATGCATCTTTCCCGCCCAGCAATATATTAACCGGGCATGAAATTAAATTGAAGCTATTACGCAAATCTTGAGTTTTTAAAACCGATAAACCCCAGCGCAAACCTTCTTTAGAAGGTAAATTTTCTTTTACAAATACGCTGAGCGCTCTAGCATCTTCCTTGCCAGTGGGAACACCAAACGTTTGTAAAGCAATAAAACGGGTGAGCGTAGCTTCCACATTAGCTTCAAGACGTTGTGTAAATTGCTCTAAAATATCTTCTCTTACACCATATGACCATTGATCATCGGCAACAAATTTTGGCGTGCTCGCCACTAATAATAATTGACGAATATGAGACGGATATTTTTTGGCAATCGCTAACGATAAAACACCACCTAAAGACCAACCTAACCAAATAGCATTGGAGGGTGTTTGTTTTACTAGTTGATCTAGTACATCATCAAAAGAGCCGGATTCAAGAATAGGACTCTTTCCATGACCAGGCAAATCAACCAACGTGATCTCAAAATAAGGGGTTAACTGGGGTAACAAGGCGCTCCAGATCTGGCTTGAAAATCCCCAGCCATGTAATAAAACTAAGGGTTCAGCATCAGATCGCGTAGATTGCACGCGAGTTATACATAAATCATTCGTCACATTCATTGAGGATAAAACCACTCACCTTCGGATACTACCGTTGCGGATCCTGTCATCCATACGGGATCCGCATCTCCACCTAGCCATTCAATAGTTAAATGCCCGCCTGGCAATGCCACATCCACCGTATCTTCTACCCACTGGTGGCGACGTGCTATCACCATGGCAGCACAAGCCCCGCTACCACATGCCAATGTTTCGCCTACTCCGCGTTCAAATACGCGTAATTTAATATGGCGCCGGTCACTCACTTTCATCAAACCTACGTTAACACCCTCTGGGAAAGCGGTATGCGTATTTAAAGCGTGCCCCCATTCGTGTAGCAACTTCTCATTGCCATCTTCTACTAAAATAAGCGCATGTGGGTTACCCATGGAAACCGCATAAAAAGAAACATCATGCCCTAAAATAGAAATAGAGTATTTTTCTTCTTGAGGTAATATCAAAGGCAAACTGCTGGCCAGAAAATTAGGCGTACCCATATTCACTTTCACATTACCATCCGGCAATTGAATTAACTCCATGATCGTATTTTTGGTAGCGACCATTAATTGCTTTTTATCTGATAATTTTTTTAATTGAATAAATTTCGCCAAACATCGTGCGCCATTACCGCATTGCCCACTGGTGCTGCCATCCGCATTATAAATGGTATAACCAAAATCCACTGTGGGAAAAGGAGCAGCTTCTAAAATTAATACTTGATCGCAACCAATACCATAATTACGATTGGCAATTAATTGAATATCTTCCGTCAGTAGTTCTATATTTTTAGCGATATTATTGATTACTACAAAATCGTTTCCTAATCCATGCATTTTAGTAAAAGGTATTTTTTTCATAGTAGTTTTTCTTTTTCCCATAAGTCTTCATCTGTTTCACGCTCACGGATCAATACTGGACCTGCATCCGTTAATAATATTTCAGGAACTCGTGGACGTGAATTATATTGTGAGCTCATTACAAACCCATAAGCACCGGCGTCTTTCACCGCTAAAAAATCTTTTTCTTCCGCAAACAAGGTTCTGTCTTTTCCTAAAAAATCGCTGCTTTCACACACGGGGCCTACCACATCACACAAAAATGTAGCATTATCTGTTTGTTTTAAAGGAACAATATCTTGCCATGCATCATATAAAGCGGGGCGGATTAAATCGTTCATTCCCCCATCCACAATAATAAAGTTTTTATCGGCTGATTTTTTAACATATTGCACCTCTGTTAAAAAAACACCGGCTTCAGCTACAATTGAGCGACCAGGCTCTAAAGATAAGCTAATAGAGCGGCCTTCTAAGCGTTTAATCATCGCTTGGATTAATTCTTTTGGCGTAGGAATTTTTTCATTTTGATAAGGAATACCTAAACCACCACCCATATTAATTTTCTCTATCACTATGCCTTCTTTCTCTAATTGATCGACCAGCGTTAAGATATTATCTAGCGCTTCAATAAAAGGTTCTATTTCTGTGATCTGAGATCCAATGTGGCAATCCACACCAATCACTTTAATATTCGGCAATTGTTTTGCATAACGAAATGCCTTTAACGCATCGTCCATGCTAATACCAAATTTATTTTCTTTTAAACCGGTACTAATATAATGGTGAGTTTTTGCATCCACATTCGGATTAACACGCAATGCTACAGACGCAAGCGATTTACCCTGCTGCGCAATTTTCTGTATGCGATCTAATTCAGGAATAGACTCTACATTAAAACAATAAATATTTTTTGATAAGGCATATTCAATTTCATCCTCTGTTTTACCAACGCCTGAAAAAATAATTTTAGCAGGATCGCCGCCCGCTTTTAGCACACGCTTTAATTCGCCAACTGAAACCAAATCAAAACCTGCGCCTAATCGTGCCAATAATTGAAGTACAGCTAAATTACTATTGGCTTTAACGGCGTAACACAATAAATGAGGGAAACCATGAAAAGCATCTTCATGAGCTTTCCAACGTTCTTCAATCATCGCTTTTGAATACACATAGCAAGGAGTACCAAATTTATTCGCAATATCTATGAGTGAAGTATTGCCACCATGCAAAACACCTTCGCGATACTGCCAAAAATTATTCATTAGTTACTCTTTAGTTTGTACTTTGTTTCTGTAAATTTGTCTTTGCTCTTCTGGAACACCTTGCTCTCTAGGGGCCTGCTCCGCTTTTTTTATTTCTTCAGCTTTGCTCTCTTGCGTTGTCGTTTCTTGTGCAGCCTCTTCGGTAGCGGGCTCTATCGGCATATATAAATTTCCTTTTTGCCCACAAGCAGCCAAGGTGCCTATTAATAGTAGCGGCAGCATTAAATAACTGATGAATTTAGTCATAAAAAACCTAGTAATAGCCGAATTAATGCATATAATATCATATTTCTGGGGAAACATATGTTAGAAACCATTGAACTCTGCAGCTCCATTCACACACCTAATGCCAGCATTATTTGGATGCATGGGCTAGGCGCCGATGGCTCTGATTTTGAAGATCTCGCTGGTCAATTACAGTTACCTGACGCTCTTTCTATACGATTTATTTTTCCGCACGCGCCTATACAACCTGTTACCCTCAATGGGGGCATGAAAATGCGCTCATGGTATGACCTTTACGAGCTAAGCACCAACTCTCGCGAAGATGAAAAAGGATTGTGGGATGCCCATGAAAAAATCGCCGAGCTGATAGAACAAGAACATTTACGAGGCATTCCTAGAAATCGAATTATATTAGGTGGGTTCTCTCAAGGGGGCGCATTAGCCCTTTACACAGGATTACGATACTCACACGCGTTGGGAGGCATTATTGCCCTATCCACTTATTTGCCGCTCGCTAAAAAATTAAGTGAACAAGCCAACCCAGCACAAGAACATATTCCCATTTTTATAGCTCATGGTACACAAGATCCCGTGGTACCTTATGCCTGGGGAAAATTAAGCGACACCTACTTGAAAAAACAAGCTTACAAAGTTGATTGGCATGAATATCGTATGGCGCATCAATTATGCTTACCCGAAATTGCTGATATTCGTGAATGGATAATAAAACAGTTACTTCCGTAAACTAACGCCTTTCTCTAATAAGTATAAAGCGGTTGCCATTAAAATAACTACTAAGCTGACAATCAAGCCTAAGGCCACATAAATATTCACATCCGATATTCCTAATAAGCTATAACGAAACGCATTAACCATATAAAGAATAGGATTAGCTAATGAAACCGTGTGCCAAAAACTGGGGAGTAAATCGATAGAATAAAACACACCGCCTAAATAAATTAACGGAGATAAAATAAAAGTAGGAATTAAATTAATATCATCAAATTTACGTGCATAGACTGCATTAACCAAACCTGCCGTAGCAAATAAAATAGCCGTCAACACAATAACAAATAACATTAAACCGATATTCATAATTTTAATATCAGTGAAAAATAGCGCTACACCCGTAACAATAACACCTACCAATAAACCTCTTAACGCACCGCTTAAAACATAGCCTAATAAAATAATTAAATTTGGCGTAGGAGAAACCAGTATTTCCTCAATACTACGCTGAAATTTGGCACCAAAAAAAGAACCAACCACATTGGCATAAGAATTATTGATAACAGCCATCATCACCAATCCAGGCACTATATATTCGATATAGTTAACCCCATTCATATCGCCGATACGTTGCCCCATTAATTTACCGAATACTAAAAAGTAAAGAATAGTAGTAATAACAGATGGTAATATAGTTTGCACCCAGATACGCGTAAAACGATGAATCTCTTTGATGACAATAGTATTAAATGAAACTAAATTTCTTTTATTCAACAGCATCGTTATCCTCTTTCGCTCGTGTTAGTTTTAAGAACATTTCTTCTAAGCGGCTTGTTTTATTACGCAAACTAATAACATTAATTTTCTGTTTTGATAACAAATCAAATAATTCATTAACGGATTGGGTTTTTGGTACTCCAATTTCCAACGTTGTAGAATCCAGCAACTTAACCTCATACCCTTTTAATACCGGCGCTTGCGTCAATGCTTGGTTAATATCTAGTACTAAATATTCTAAATCTAGTTTATTTAAAAGTGATTTAGTATCCGTGTTTTCTACAATCTTACCTTTATCAATAATAGCCACGTGTTTGCATAACTGTTCGGCTTCTTCTAAATAATGCGTGGTTAAAATAATAGTGACGCCTTCGGTATTAATTTTTTTCAAAAACTCATACATCGATCGACGTAATTCAATATCAACACCGGCGGTAGGCTCATCTAAAATTAATACTTGGGGATGGTGAACTAACGCGCGGGCGATCATCAAGCGACGTTTCATACCACCTGATAATAAGCGAGCCTCTGAATCACGCTTTTCCCATAAGCCTAAATCTTTTAGCAATTTATCCACGGTGATTTTGGCTTTATCTCGCGTTACACCGTAATATCCTGCTTGGTTAATTAAAATATCTTTTACTTTTTCAAAGATACTAAAGTTATATTCTTGAGGAACCACACCAATATACGATTTGGCTAATGAAAAATCGGTATCAATATTGGCATCAAAAATGCGAACTTGTCCGCTAGTTTTTCTAATCAGTGAAGTTAAAATACCAATAGTGGTGGATTTACCCGCGCCATTAGGTCCTAACAACGCAAAAAAATCGCCTTTTTTAACAGTTAAGCTAATGTTTTCAAGTGCCAGCATGCCATTTTCATAGGTTTTGCTCAAGTCTTGAATTGTAATTGCATCTACCATGTCGCTCTAACCTCTTATTTTTTTGTATCGTCAGATAAATCTATCACAGGAATATCGCTTACTGATAAAACACCGTGTTCATAGCGAACATTAATATAGTACTTATGATCTTCATTCTTAACAAATCCAAACGATTCAGCCTGCTTAATCATGGCATCTGATTCGGCTTGATAATCGCGTGTTGTCATCTCTGATTTTACAGGTCCTTCGGCAGAAGGAGTAGATGAAACCGAGGGTGAATGGATAACCGCAGGCTCAGTCACTCGCATAAAAGGCGTTAACCACATATAAAATTGCGAAAGCCCCCAAGCAGCAGTCTGTTTTACTAACGTTTCAGAAGCGGTTAACTCCAGATGCGCATCTACATTTTTGATCCAATAATCAAAACTATCCAACTCATTTCTATCGTTGGCTGGTGCTAATATAGAGATACCGGCATCACCTGAGAGAGAGCCCGATTCTGTTACTAAAACAAAATCATTTATTTGGTAAGAAGGTTTACGTTGCACTAACTGTAGCACATCATTAAATAGCTCCTGTTTTTGCGCAGGGCTTAAATAATTATAAAAGAGTTCTGTTGAATCAGATGAAAACCAAGCATCATATAATTTTCTAATATCTTCTAATGCCGCTCTATCAATATGAGTATAAGTAACATCCGCACTAAACGGCCCCATAATATTTTTATTAAAAGAGAAATTTTCTAATTTTACTTTAGTTTCTCCATTCATTTCGCCCTGATCGTTTCCAGACACATGAATGCTGTGGTACGAAAACTGATTCGCAATATATTGCATATCTTGTGCAGCAATTTGTAAGGCATCCAATGTTAATTTTGTCTCACCAAACCAAGTGCCGTACCATAATGCGGTAGGATGATCGAGCTCACCTGAAAATTGTAATTGCGCATCATCCACAACCCATCGAACACCATTCTGATTATTAATAGGATAAAGCACAAAATTAAAATGCGGCACCGCAATAGCAGCGGTCATATCTTCTCCGCTGCGAGAACGTTTCATTTCAAAATCAAATCCTGAAAAGTTTAACTGGCCTTGTTCGTCTTGAAAACTAATTTCATTTGTTTTTGCCCATATTTTTTGATCGGCTAATAAACTGATATAACCATTAATAGTTCCAGTATTCGCGCCGGTGATTTCCACAAAACGTGCAGGCAAATTTTCTGTTACATAATTAACAGGCGCTTCTATCCACGCGAGTCCCCATAAAGGACGCGGCTCGTTCGAATGAGGGCGCCATAAAAAAGGACCATGAGAGATATGTGCAACAGTGGTTACAATAGGTTTTAAAGCAGCAATATTATTTTCGCTAGCAGGCGCATGATAATTGATATTGATAGTAGCGCTTGAATGCCACCAATGACGCTCGATATCTGAAACCGCCAATTCTATTGCGCCTAATTGGCCGCCTCTAATAGGAATGCGTAACCCGTTAATTTCGTTTAACACATATTTAGCATGCCACCCAAACAAAAAAGGCAGTGCTAGAATGAGGGATAGAGGAACCGCAGTTCCAAGTAACCAGAATTTTGTTGACCTTTTTAGCATCCAAAGTTCCTTTTGATCTTTTTAGGTGATCTCTTTAGGTGGGGCGTTTTAGGAGCCTGTTTTGGGGCTTCCTTGGCTATTATATCATAGCGAATTAGGGTGGATTGCATTAAGGCACGGCTTTTTGTATAATAGATGCCCATAGATTATTAATACGTCCTAAAGTAGAGGTTTTTAATGAAAGCATCGATTCACCCTGAATATAAAGAAATTAAAGTGGTATGCAGCTGTGGTAACACCTTTACTACCCGCTCAACCTTGGGTGCTCAAAAAGACGTATTAAACCTCGAAATCTGTTCAGCTTGCCACCCTTTCTATACTGGCCAACAAAAAGTAATGGATACTGGCGGCCGTGTAGACAAGTTCAAACAACGCTACGGCGGACTTGGCGACAAGAAGAAAACCGGCACAGAAGACAAGTCATAATTTTTGTTATTACTCGTGCAATAACCCCAATCTTCGTGCTCTAACAATAGCCTGATATTTATTGCTTACACCCAGCTTTTTATTCAAATTTTGAATATGAAAATTGGCTGTTCTTTCGGTAATATGAAGGTTTTTCGCGATATCTCTAGCCAAATAACCTTTGACCGTTAACTCTAAACACTGCATTTCACGCCGCGTAAGCTTAAACTTATCTATAGTGCCCTGCTCGGGCTGCAATAATTCGACCAATTTTCCATAGTAATAGTACCCTGCCAAAAAGCAGAAATGTACGTATTCCGGGTGCTGATCTAACCAGTTTTCCCCTTTTCGCTGGTGCAATACTAATACCGAAAACTCATCCCCAGGCCCATGAATGGGGATCAGCAAGCCTTTATGCAACCCAAACTGAATGGATTCTTCTCTTAATCGGGCTTCTTTGGCCTGTTTTACTTCTTTTATTTGCTCATATACATCCCATAAAATGGGCTCCGCCACCTTCTTGGCCAGCTTCAAAGTTTGGTCTACATCTTCATATTGAGAGGCAATAAAATGGTGATGCCAGGCTTCAAGGGCCGGGCTTACATACGAATATCGCAAGGGTCGTTGAGAGCTGGGGTACAGATCATAATAGGTAAAAGCATAGCTATGGATCCCTAAAGTACTTAAATAATGGCTTAAAACCTTATTTAATTCCTTAAGAGAATCGGCCTGTTTAATACGTTCCAATAGCTGCTGAATAGTCATAAAAACCCCAAAAACCTGACAGTGATAACAGGTTTTAATTATAGCATACCAGGATACAATGTTGGAACATTAACTAATTCTTAGTGGAGTAGCACATGAAACGTATATTACTTTTATCCCTTTTAATGAGCGCTCCGTTAGGTGCTATGGCTGCGCCCCAACAATTGGCCAACTATTTAGGAACCGGCAGCGATCCTAAACTGGTATTAGAGCTATCAGAAGAAAACGGCCCAGGCTGGGATTCTTTCACTATTGATTACAAAGGCATTGGTGGGATCCCCTACCATTCTACCACCTCCAAAAACTGGAGCCCCTGGAATGTAAAAGACGAATGCGGAAATTATTATGGCACCATCACCTTGCATAGTAACGGCAGCACAGCTACCTTGGGTGGTTATGAAGGTGGTGAAAACGGATTCTATTTAGAAGGCATTGAATTTGTTTATAACGCTACCGTTAAAGCGTATCAATTAACCGTTGATAAAATTAATCGTGGTGAAGAAACTTGCCAAAGTGATGCGGGTCCTTTTCCTTACGCTCCTTTAGCACAACCGGCTGTGTATGCAGACACACAAGCAAAAATTACGTTTAGTGTGAATGGCGATAAAATGGTTAACGATAGAGGTGAAGAAATTATATTAAAAGGAATTGTAAGACCTTCTTTAGAATGGAATGCGCAAGGCGAATTTTTAAGCGAAGAAGATATTAAAAACATGGTGGCATGGGAAGCGAATATGTTGCGCATTAATATGAACCAAAATTATTGGTTTCAATCCGCACCTGCTACTGAAAAAGGATCTTACAAACAAATTATTAACGCGTTAGTGTATTACGCAATTGAAAATAATATGGCTGTGGTTTTAGATTTACATTGGACGGATGGTCAACATCAAAGCAATATGGCCAATAAAGAATCTGTGCGCTTTTGGAAAGAAGTAGCTTATGATTATAAAGATTTTGGAACTGTGATATTTGAATTATTTAATGAGCCAGTGAATATTGATAAAAATATTTGGCTTAATGGTAATGAGCAATATGCCGGATACCAAGAACTTTTCGATGCAGTAAGAGAAGTGGGCGCCAACAATATCTGTTTAATTAACGGATTAGATTGGGGTTATGACTTAAGCTTTGTTAACGAATCTTATAAAGTAAATGGAAGCAATATTATTTACGGTTCACATCCTTATAATGAAAAAGGAAAAGAATCTTACACCGGCCAAGGCGGCAGCTTTGATAATAACTTCAAAGGTGTACTTGGAACATATCCGTTAATGTTCACCGAATTTGGCGTAAACGATCCTTCTTATTTTCCTAATGGCTATCAAGGTGTTTACGAACATATTCTAGCGTATATTAACCAACATGATATTAGTTATTCTGCATTTGCGTGGTGGGTAGAAAGTGATCCTGCTAGAGCCAATGTATTCCCATCAGTTATTAAAGATTGGAATGGCTCGCCATTAAATGGTGGTGTGTATATTAACGATGATATGCATGCAGAGCCTGGCACTCCTATAGAGTAAAACTTTAAAAAAAGTGTTGCTCGAATAAAACCCTGTCGCTTTAAAAAGTGACAGGTTTTTTTATTACCTCAAATATCATTTTGTTAAGTCAAACTAATAGGTGATCTCCCACTTAAAAATCAGCAAAAAAGCAGTGCTATTTTTATTTTAAATATCTTTTTTCTTGCTATAATACAAATAAAAAAATGAACGAAGGAAGGAAAGTCATTTAACTTTAAATCAAGGTTTTTTTATGCACTCTGCTTTAGCCGTTGCCAACCGTATTTTAAAACTGGCTCAAGAAAAAGGAAATCGGCTAACCCCTTTACAGCTAATGAAACTGGTATTTTTATGTCACGCATGGATGCTAGGTTTACACAAAAGACACTTAGTAGAAGATCCTGTAGAAGCATGGAAGTATGGCCCCGTCATCAAAAAACTATATGATTCGATTAAAGAATTTAAAAGTAACCCAGTACCCTATCCTTTAAATGATGTTAATAAAATAGAGTTTGACGCAATAGAAGATAACTTGATCACTCAAGTGTATGATGCCTACGGACATTTTACTGGCATCCAGCTTTCAGCACTCACACACGAAAAGGGCAGTCCATGGGATCAAGCATGGACAAAAGGTGGAAACAACCCCACCATATCCAATGATGTAATAGAACATTATTATCGCAGTCTTGCAGACAACTCTGTTTAACAGAGGAGCCAACAACATGAAAAAAGTCCCGTTACCTTTATCAGTACCTGATAATAATGAGGCACTGGCAGTGCAGGAAGCCGCATCGTACAACAACGCGTCATTAGAAAAAGATGCTAAAGAAAGAGAACATCACCGCAGAGAAGGGTTTAGAGATCACGTACACATTGCAGGAAAATTAGTATTTTGGATGATTGTGACAGTAGCAACCAGCATGGTCGCGTTATGGGGCTGGCATATTACGACGCCAATGCCACTACATTTTTTAGAAGACCATCAACTTTCCGAAATAAAAAGTCTAATATTTTCAGGCACGGTAGTTACCGTAGCATCAGCCTTTCTTAAACGCTATTTTTAATTTTTCTACCGTATCAATCCAACCTTAAGAAGGACTATCAGGCATCTCTTGAATAGAAGCCGGTTCTTCAGGGAATGCGCGAACCCCTATAGCACCGTCTTGATCTACAACAGCAAATTGATTTGGATCTAAAAGTAGATCAGGAGCTTGTTGCAATGGGGGTTTATAAAAAGGGGAATTATAAAAGTGAGGATCCCCTTCTAATTGTGCTGCACGCTCTCGTATAGACAAAGAGGGTTTGATAAGAGTAGAATTTGGATACGGAGGTGCGCTAGGTTGTGGAGCGCTAGCTTGTCGAGCGCTAATTCCTGCCGCTTGCTCATCACTTGCTTGCGGAGCGCTAATTCCTGCCGCTTGCTCCACTAGTAAAGCATGAGCCTCTTTCAAAGCCTTGATAATTTTGGCTACAGATGCTCGCGGAGCCTTAGGCAATAAAGCATCGACACCTTGCTTTCTCAAGTTTTTTTCGTTTGCTCTCTGGGGATCTCGTAGCAAAATCTGAGTTACCAATTCATCATTTGCATGTCTAAGCGCGTGCAAAAACAATGTATTTCCTGGATCCGTATCTCTTTGATCAAGTACCGAAGGATAATTATCAATAACAGTAACCACAAGATCTGTCATACTCCGTGCCACTGCTGCAAAAACAACTGTTTGTCCCCCACGTTTTTCTTCAAGCAAATTTAATGCATCTGTGATATGGCTAGCAAGATAGTCTATAATTAATTGTGTTGCCGTAGCCTTAGCATTCTCATCCTGCCCCATTCGCGAGACATAACCAAACAGCGGATTTATAGATCCTAACGAGCTGTACATATTAAGTTCCCTTATTAATTATTGAGGACTTTTTGCACTCTGAGTCTGAGCAGGTGCTCCTGGTTTATCAGATTTAGAAAATTTGCCAAATATTCCTCCTGTTACTGGGGTAGCAAGATTATTGCTACTGCTACTTCTGGAAGATGAGCCACTACTACTTCCACTGGGAGTAGGATATTCATACTCAGGACCAGGAGCAATAGAAAGAATCGGCGCAGCTCGAGCGGCGCTTCTTGCCATCATATTCGTAACACCCTTGCGTGCTTCTTGAGCCTCTAGTTTTCTGCGCTGTAATGCCGCTAAAGTTTGCGTATTAGCTGCACTTTTTTCAACAGCAACAACTTGAACTTCCACAGACGCTAAAATCTTACTTTCTGTCTGGGTAATTCGCTGCATCGCCTCTGCTTTTAATGCTTCTCTATGTTCTGCAGTACCTAAAGTCAGATATAAGTTTGCCAATCCTTGAGGCGGTCCTTTTTCAACAGCAATAATTTCCAGCTGTTTATCAGCATCATCTGCGGCCGCGTCCTCTGGCTTATCGGCTTTGCTTGCTTTCGGCTTAGATTTAGTTTTTTCTGGTGCTGAGCCAACTCTTTTAGCCTTGACAATTTCATCTGCTATTCGACCTGCAATAATGCTTTGCATAAGAGGAATAAGCTCTTCAGCTTGATCAGGCTCATCACTAGCAATATTATCTATAATAGCGAGGAGCGGCCATTTAGGCTTCTCAGGAAACATAATATCTGACAACATTTTTTTTAACCGTTGAACATGTTCCTCCTGCATAGAATCTGTTTTTGTTTTTTCTAGCAAAGCCACTTTTACTAAGTTATAAAAATCCCTCTCACGCACAAGTTCCATTTTTTGTACCGAGACAACTTGAATCGGGGCGGGAGATCTTACTGTCAAAGCACTTGATGGAGATGAAAGCATAATTTTTCCTCAACGTTAGTATCAAAGTAAACTACTGTTCGGCAGGTATTGTCCCATGAGAAAATATAAGTGTCAACAATTTCTGCTAAACGCTCTGCATAAAGCACATCTATAAAAAATTCTTTTGCTATATATTTTTTGTTACATAGGAACACTAGATAGCGTATTAGCAACATCAGGAGCCTGTTTGCGTTTTTTTTCTAATTCATCTGTGTAACGAACCAGAACACATTTGACCCGAAAAACCATTTTCTCTGGCGTATGCTTGTCACACAAAGCAAGAGCATCTTCGTCTTTGTCATTAATATCGTAAACAGAATTTATCGACAATTGAAAAATAGCCTCCAGCACTCTAGAGCGTCCGTATTTTACTGCATATAATGCCGGCGTATTTCCATCCTCATCTTCTCGCTGATTAATTAATTCAGGATATCTGCGTACTAACTCAATAGCAAGAACAGAAATTCCTCGTTTTATTGCTAAAAAAATAACAGAAAGTCCCTCTCTTTTTTCTTCTAATAATTTTAAAGCTTCTCTAGGATGGCTTTCTAAATAACATATTACCAATTGTGCAGCGGTATTTCTTCCATCTTCATTTGCATGCATGTTTTTTATGTATGTAAAAAGGGGATTAATCATGTAAATTCCTCTAAACAGGTGTTCCAAAATGTTGATCGTATGCGGATTTTGGAGGAACAGGAGCAGCCTTTACTGCCGCCACTTTAGCACGCCGTTCTTTTAATTCTATTAATCTTGCACGCTGCGCGACCATTGTTTCTCGCGCTGCAGCCGATTGTTGTTGGGCCGCTATAAAATCATTTCCTTTTTGCTCTATCACCTGTCCTGCTTCTGTATACAGAGCTTGTTGATAGGCCGTATTAGTTCGAAGTAGACTATAAAGACTTTCTAAAGCTAAAGGAGCAGAAATATTCTCCATAACAGCTAACGCACCCTCTTTATCTTTAGAAACACGTTTGGAAATAATAAGTGTGTCGGCAATTCTTTCGGCAATAATTTTTTTTATAATAGGCTCACTTTGCTCTGATAGTGCAGGCTCTTGTGCGGCAATATTATGTATCAATACAAGAAAAGAAGGGTTATCGTTATCATCAAGCATCATCGTACTCAAAACTTGCTTCACAAGATCAAAATTTTCATCCGAAATAGATTCGGTTTCTGTTTTTGTTTTTGTGAATAATGCCTGCTTTACTAAATTGTAAAAATCTTTTCGCTCCAAATAAGCTTGTCGATCAAAACCAGATGAACTAGAATTAGCGAACATAAAATTGCTCCCGAATGAAGACTGATCACTTGATAATGCGAGTAGAGTCTGGCATAGCAAAAAACGACTGTCAAATTGGAGTGAAGAAATATTAGAAAAAATATTTGATTATTGAGGAGCTTGACGTGAAAGAGCCAGTAACGCTTCAGCAGCTGGAGCAGGATCCGAGGCTACAGGCAAATACAATGCTACAGGTAACAACAATTCATCTGCTACGTTAGCCGCCTCTTTATCGCGTGATTCAATAAACACTAAAATCCTACAAGCATCGGTATGACCTTGTGCAGCAGCCCTTCTAAACAAATGAATGGCCGTGTCTTTATCTTGTATTACGCCTATTCCTTTTAAATAGAAAAGACCTAACATATATTGTGATTCATGATGATTTAGTTCGTCCGCTTCTGCAAACCACGCAGCCGCCAAATTTAAATTTTGAGACATACCAGTTCCCTGTAAATAAAGCATCCCTAAATTAAATTGCGCTTCTGCTAAATTCTGATTAGCGGCACGCGTTAACCAATTTATTGCCAAATCATAAGCGCCTTCAGCTGTGCCATCAAGAATCATTACAGCCAAAGCATTTTGTGCATTTGCATAGCCCTGCTCTGCTGCTTGTTTAAGATAACGAGTGGCTTCTGCATAGTCTACATTCATACCCATTCCATCTCTATATATGATACCTATATTATAAATAGCGGGAATATAACCTAATGCAGCTGCACGCAGAAAACACTCGAAAGCCAGCGTATAATCTCGTTTTACAACTCTGCCCTGAATATACTTTGCTCCTAATTCAAATAAAGTATTCGCATTAGTCTCTGACATAATCTTAGCCATTATCGCTATGTTAGTACCAAGAGGCCGGCTAGTGCTCGTCCACATCGGATCTACATCAGAACGTAATTCTTTAGGCGTTGTTTTCACAATCTGGGGAGCAGGAGCCAGGTTAGCGGAAGAGGGATTTCGGTACATACTAATTCTCTTTACTATTTTTTTGTAACTTTTTGTTTTACACCACTAGAACAGTTGCCGTTATTCTAGGACGCGGCGGCACATGCGGACGCGGAGCATAAGGCTTTAATACATCCGGTACTGTTTCCACAACAGGGAAAGAAATGGTTCTTACTTTTACCGCAGGCTGATCTAAAATGTCTTGTAGTTCTTGAAGTAGTTGATTAGTTCCTTTATTTACTCTGGTTCTAATTTTATTAGGATTTTTATTAAGTTCTGTTTCAAATCGTTTTATGCTTTTTCTTATTCCTGTTATTTTTCCTACACTATTGTCGTTAGAGATAAACAAATCCAATACAATTTCTTTTAAAAATTTATTATAATAAGGCGCTTCAACCCCTGGAATTTTATTAAGCGCTTTAACAAATTTAGTGATCATTTCTTTAATAAAAACCAATTGATATTGAGCTAAACGTTCTTCATAAAATTTTGTACCAACATTGGTTAAAATACTCAATGAATATTTAACACTATCATTGGGAGGTAATATTTTTTGATATAAATCGATAAGCTCATACACTTGTCGCTTTTTATTCGCTAAATCTAGCGCAATCCCTAATGCCGTTGCGGCGTACGCAAGAGGAGCGCTTTCTTCATCTTCCACCATTTCATAGAAAATAACGCCTATATCTGACAAATCGTTAAATAAAGGAGGCAAGCAAATAGTTTTTGTTATTTCATTTCTAAATATACCTACAAACGTTTCTGTTGCATCATCTGCTGAATCCAGCTCTAATTCGGCAATCTTATCTGATCTTAATATTTCAGAGAATCTAGCTTTCAACGTTTTTCCAATAGCTTCTCTTTCTTTTTTATTATTAAGATATTTAATAGCTAACTCTATTGTCGTTTCCTCTGTTTTTGCAGGAGGAGAGTCTGGCGTGCTCACGTGCTCTTGATTTTCATCTCTATGCACTTTTGCACAATAATCAGGAATATCATTTAAACAGTGATTAATTTCCGCTATAAATTCACCCCCCTCATTGCTTAATGAACGAGATGAGCGGCCAGAACTAAGAGATGCTATATCTACCGAATGTGAAGAACCATAAGCTTCCGCAAAAACCATCAGTCTTTGTTCGAAAACAGAAAGTCTATCCACCACGGGAATATCTCTATCGAAAAGAACGGTATACCAAGGCATTTCTTTTGGATAGCCTAAAACATCCGAGAAATCATTAGCATCTAAAAATGCGCGATACTTTGCGCAAATTCGCTTTAAAAATAGAATAGTATGTTCAGCTGCAGCATCAGCACTGTTTTCATTTTTTGTAAGATTTTCTAGAAAATGTGCTGAGGCAGCAAGATTATTTGAGGATTTATAATAGGCCTCTAATCGTTTAAAATCATGCTCTCGTTTAATTTCGGAAATAACATCTACCAATGCTTGTTGTAGCACCTGCATCACTTCATCATCTTGTAATAAATATACAGTAGAAAACGATTCAAACGCTTTTGACATTTGATTCACATTTTTAATAGATAATAGCTCAACGCGATTTGTATTCTTATGAGCATATTGATCTTTTATATTTTTTTTAAGATAATCAGAAAGTGGCACAGCAAATTCTGTGGCATATATCTCTTCTTCTGGATCAGCTGATGCATATTCATTGTATATGCTATAAGTTTCATATTTATCCTGATAATCCTTAGTGGTTACATGCCAGGCCATTAAATTTTCAAAAAACACATTTGCGACGGGTTCAGAAGTAGGGTTAAACAAATGAGCCAAACCAGATTCAACCAAACTGCTATTCGAATTTACTAAGGCTTCTTTGCAATGAAGGGTAGGACAATCGATAATCAAAGCAATCGCATTTTCAAACTCAAAAAACGATCTTTCTCTATTTTGCGGATTTTCCTCCCCAAAACATTCTCTAATATTATTTTTTATTTTATTTCCCAACTCATGCAATGCGTTTTTAAAACGATATAATCTGACAACAGCGGATGATGTGGTTTCAGTCAATAAAATATCTTTTAGCTTTGCAATATGCGTCGCAAGCGCGGGGCTGCTTGAAAGTTCTCTTTGATAAAGACGAAAACGAATTTGTATAAAGTGAATAATATATTCCGCATAACGTTCACTATAAGAATTATCCTCTTGTTCCAAAATAGAAGACGCCTGATAAGCCGAGCTACGTACCACAGGCATATTTTCATATTTTCTTGCTAGCTCTTCTACTTCCGCTTTAAAATAATTTAACTTCACCAGCACTACCGCTAAAGCTGCATAGGCTAACCGTTCAAGAGGAGCGGAAGAACTTGAAACTAAAGAGCTTAATTTTTCGCAAATATCAGTAACACTTCCCTGAATACCAAGATCTTCAATTTTATATTCAGCGTGTTCAGCCATCATATAAGAAACAAAATAATCGATAACCCATAATTCCTGGTCACTATCGCTTATGTTTTTATCTTTAATCCACTGAGGAGCTGCTTTAACTACAGATTGCATGGCAGCCGATAGCTTGGATTGGTTCAAAGGAGAGTTTTCTACCTTTAAAAAGTACTTGGCTAATTGCGTAATACTAGGGGTAACGCTATCAGGAGAAGGGGGCTTTTTAAGTGAACGTGAAGCATCAAAGACTATCCCGCGAAAGGTTGAACTCAATATATCAGGAACGTCAAAAAGAGCGGCCGATTTGCCAGGCAAACGCATCGCTTTTGAAGCCTCAGCTACTAATACTCTGGTATTTAACATAAATCCTGTCCTGCGGTAGGTGCAAAAGATTAAATTCTACCCCAAACCGTTCTAATTTGCAAGACAACTTACTTCTAGCCTCTAGGTAGGAACCCCTAAGGCACCTCCCTTCGCCATCCTCCCAAAAGTTGATCTAGGTGTATAAAAAACATACAATGCCATCTCTGTTTTTTTAAAGTAGTAAGAGGTTTATATGAGATTTTATGCAGTTATCTTGGTTTTAGCGTCATTCTTAACATCCGGCTGCTCTGTATATATGGCCGCCAAAGGAAACAACGGTACAGACTTAGATGAAATTACAGAGTGCAAAACCAGAGGCTGTTTAATAGCAGCTGGCGCCCAACCCATAGGAGCCCAAAAAGACAAAAATGGCGACTACACCTCTGAAACCTTTAGAATCATCAAACCCACCGGATCGGCTGCAAGAGCAGCCATGCATGGCGTACTTGATCTCGCCACCTTTGGGATTTGGGAAGTTGCCGGAACACCGATAGAAGGCTATCTAGGAAAAGAAGAATCCATCGCCATCAAAGTAAATTACGAACACGATGGCAACACCATTGATTCAATGTCCATCGAACAATAATTGCTAAATTAAAACCTATCGATGTAATTGCGCCACAAGCGGTGTCGCAATTACATTAGCATTGGCCAAATCGTAATCCATCTCTCACCCCAAAATCATCCAAATGGAACTAGTATTTTATTTCTATTTTATATTTTTCCCGATAGAATTATTTTAAATTGATTCCTGTACGAAATAATTTAAAAACGAGATATTTATGGCTACGTGTTTTGATGCTGCAAAATATATTCTTGAAGTAAAAAATGAACTGCCTGTCGTTAAATTGCAAAAATTACTTTATTACGCACAAGCATGGTCTTTAGTTTGGGATGAAGCACCCTTATTTAAAGAAAATATAGAAGCATGGATCAATGGCCCTGTGATCCCCGTATTGTATGAATTTCACAAAGGTAAATACTCTATACAATCAGCTGATTTACCCGATGCATCTTCAGATAATTTAACAAGCAACCAAAAAGATACGATTAATCAGGTATTAAATTACTACGGAAATAAATCACCACAATGGTTGAGTGATTTAACCCATCTCGAAGATCCCTGGAAAAATGCACGCAAAGGAATTCCACCAAACGAAAGAGGTAATAGCTTAATTAGTTTGGCAGATATGAGCGAATACTACTCTTCGCTCCCTCCAGAGGACAATGTAGATGTCTAAAAATAAACAAGCAAAAATTTATCGTAAACCATCTATTGAAAACCAAATCAGAACAGCTGGTACAAATCAACATCGCATTACTAACACACTTGATCATCATCCTGTTTGGCAATTAAAAATTATCGATATGGAACATAAAAACTGGGGATGGAAAAACATACAAGGACAACTTCAAGAAGTTCTCTCAAAACTAAAAGATTATGAAACCATGCAATGGAAAGAAATTAAAAGTAACAACGCTCGGGATCACGCAGTAGAAACGGATAAGCTAAACACCGAAGCAAAAAAACGTCTTCAAGAATTAAAACTTGATGACGTAGGACAGCTATATAGACTTAGACTAAGCGGTACCCAAAGAGTATGGGGTATTTTAGACGGATACATCTTTAAAATTTTATGGTGGGATCCTAATCACACCGTATGCCCCTCTGCCAAACGAAACACCTAATAACTTCATTAATAAACATACGATCAATATTTTACGAAACAACCTGTTTCGTAAATATCCTATAAATTCCAAAACCAATTTTCGGAACAGGCTGTTCCGAAATTACCCTAAGCAAGTGAATATCCAATTGGTCCACAAGCTGTGGACTTTTTTCAATGTCATATTTCCATCTCCAATAACAACCTCTAAATATCTCTTATCCTCTCTTACATCTATTAAATTGCTTTAATCAAAACCTAGTCTACACTCCAAACACAGACAATATCGCACAAAAAGGAACTTTGAAATATGAGATTTATTCTTATACTGCTTCTATCAATATTTACTACAGGAATCGTAACTGCAAATGATATTCAAAATAACGAATTAAAATCCAGCATAGTTTGCCCAGAAGTTTCAGCTAATGAATCGCAAATAGAAGGTGATAATACAGAACTAGCAAAAAGCGGTTGCTGCTCTTGGCATGATGGAGTCTGCGGATGTTCTGGCGGAAGAACACAATGCTGTGATGGCACAACAAGCCCTTCCTGTACCTGTTACGGCAATATGCCTGTGGGATAACCCTAATTTGTGCTCGCTTCCAAAATATAAAAAGCCCACAAACTGTGGGCTTTTTTCAATGTCAAACGTCAAAATTTGACCCCATATCATTTTCAAACCCACCGGATCAGCGGCACGAGCAGCTATGCATGGCGTACTCGATCTCGCCACCTTAGGAATTTGGGAAGTAGCCGGAACACCTAGCAATGGCCAAATCGTAATCCATCTCTCACCCAAAAATCATCCAAACAGAACTACAAATTCCATTCTATTTCTTGCTCTAATAAACAAGTACTTATATAATATTATTAGGTGGGTAAAGCCTGAGTAAACCGCGAAGCTGAAAAGTATCGTAAGCGTTCTTTTAAGAACGTCGGTCTCAGGGTCCACCTTTTTTATTGTCCAAAATTGACTTGCAACGAAGTTAATAAAAATGAACTCTAAAGTCATTTTTTTGGATGAAAGCGGTGATCTAGGATGGAAATTCGATTCTCCTTACCGGCACGGAGGCTCAAGTCGTCACCTCACTATTTCTGCTGTTATTCTTCCAGAAAGTAAAAAACACCTGCCAGCACGACTGATAAAAGATTTATATATAAAATCTAAATGGCCAACAAAGCAGGAAAAGAAATGGGCAAAAATGAGTGCAAAAGAGCGCTATGATTTTGCTTGTTCAGCGAAAAACTTAATAGATTTAAATTTTGATATTGAATACCTTTCAATTACTGTTTACAAACCTAATGTGCATGATCATATCAAGAAAGATGCTAATAAACTCTATAATTATATGATAGGGTTACTATTACTAGATAAAATGCAGATTTGTGACGAAGTATTATTTGTGCCAGATAGCAGAGAGCTTAAAGTGGCAGGAGGAAAAAGTTTGCATGATTATTTATTAACCCAGCTTTGGTTTGATAGACATACCAAAACTCAAGTAATAAACCAGCCTAGAGATAGCGCTTCAGACAAAGGAGTCCAATTTGCAGATATGCTTTCCGGATTAATTCAACACTATTTTGAAGATAAAAAAACAAACTTATTTTCCATGTTGAAAAATCAAATTAGTTTCAAAAAACTATATTTTCCTCAAAAGACTTCCGCTCGCACTATTAGAAGTGAAAAAGTGATTATTTTATAATTATCTTTTCAAGATGACATATCGTCAATGTCAAATGTCAAGACTTGACCCCATCAGTGTTAAGAAAGAATCCATGTACGCCAGTAGCTCGGTTGTAAAGCCGGCGCTTGAGCAGGACGCGCGAGGGGTGGAGATTGAGCTTCAGGCCAAATGACAGCAGCACTCATTTCTGCTTCATTAAAAAATGCATCAGAAAAAACGATTTCTAACTCTCTTAGAGGTGTAGCATGAGTTTCTTTAATAATTTTGCATATTAGCCCAATCAGGGTAATGATAGTTCCAAGCCCTGCTTGCAGATAAGTAAGAATATTTAAGAATGTCTTAGCAGAGGAATCAGAGGAATTTGAAGTTGATAAAACTACCGTTTGAATAACTGCTAATGCAGCCACTATAGTAGCTGCGGTATAGCCAGCATACGTTATTGCACTATCACAACGTTTAACGGTAATGCTCCAGGAATGCAGCCTACAATCTAAATCACCTTTACTCTCAAACCATTCCTGCAACCATGCTTTTTTTTGAGCTGACGTTCTGTTTGAAAAATCAGGAACGGTTGGCATTATATCTCCTGCTTATAAAAATAATTCTATTCTTATAAATGATAGTCTAGGATAAATTTAACTAAAGTAAAGCCTCCATTCTGTATCAAAATGATTATTCAATCCCGATGCAAACAATGCATTCATCCGTTCCTGGATAGATCTCAAAATCAGTTATATATTTACGTTTCACTTCAAGATTCTCATTAAAGAATTCCCAGATTTTTTTCCAGGTATTAATGATGGTTTCAGGCATAGGCCCTTTAGATTCAAAAACTAGGTAGGTGCCTTCTTGAATATCAATTGTTTCAAATGCATCGCAGGGTTTAGAAACTGCCATACCGGCGGTTAAGTTATAAGCGCCTGAAAAATCAGATTCATAAGAAGAATATACGCCATAAATGGGAGAGTCTTTTAAACGATGAGGGATTTTTTCAGCTATATTTTCTGCAAAAAAAGTGCCCCAATGATTCGCTAGCTTTGCGGTAGCCGGATTAAATTCATCCTGGTTGTTAGTTCGAACAGTAATGCCGCTAACCATAAATGCAGGAATTTGTTTTTGGGTTATTTTAACTGCCACGGTTATACCTATTGAATTTTATGGTGGGCCCACTAGGACTCGAACCTAGGACCAAAGGATTATGAGTCCTCTGCTCTAACCAACTGAGCTATGGGCCCCTGACGGGATAGGGAGTCTATTATATGTAGTTTGGGAGGATTTGTCCAAAAAAGAGAACCTTCTTCCCCCTGGTTACCCAGAAGGAAGAAGGCCAAACTAGAATCATTACTGATATCTAGAGGTTTCAAGGAGAAAAGGTTTATTCCTCGCCTTCCAAGAATCCGCGCAGGTTTTCTGAACGGGTTGGATGACGTAACTTCCGTAAGGCTTTGGCTTCGATCTGACGAATACGCTCACGTGTCACATCAAACTGCTTTCCTACTTCTTCTAAGGTGTGATCGGTGTTCATATCGATACCAAAACGCATTCTGAGCACTTTTGCTTCTCGCGTGGTTAGCGATGCTAACACTTGGCGAGTGGCTTCGCGCAATCCTTCTTCTGTCGCCGCATCAATCGGTGACTGAATATTAATGTCTTCAATAAAATCACCTAAGTGTGAATCTTCATCATCACCAATCGGCGTTTCCATTGAAATAGGCTCTTTAGCAATTTTTAAGATCTTGCGAATTTTATCTTCAGGCAACATCATTTTTTTGCTTAATTCTTCAGGAGTTGGATCGCGTCCCATTTCTTGCATCATTTGACGAGAAATACGATTTAATTTATTAATCGTTTCAATCATATGCACAGGAATACGAATGGTACGTGCTTGATCCGCAATTGAACGTGTAATTGCTTGTCTGATCCACCAGGTGGCATAAGTTGAAAACTTATAACCACGACGGTATTCAAATTTATCAACCGCTTTCATTAAACCAATATTACCTTCTTGAATTAAATCTAAGAATTGTAATCCGCGATTGGTATATTTTTTCGCGATTGAAATAACTAAGCGTAAATTGGCTTCCACCATTTCTTTTTTAGCGCGGCGAGATTTCGCTTCACCTACAGAAATACGGCGATTTAATTCTTTTAATTCGTCTAAATTAATACCGGCTTCTTGTTCAATTTGTTGGAACACGGCTTGGTATTTTTCTACTTCAGGACGAATATTTTCTAACGCATTTCCGCGATCGCCACGTTCTTTAATATAGTTTTTCAACCAATTAAGATCGGTAGCATGTCCGGGGAATTCAGTGATAAAGGTTTTACGAGCCATGCGCGCTTTGTTAATGCACAAGTTCATAATGGCGCGTTCTTGATCACGCACTAAATCTACTTTTACGCGAACGAAGTTGACTAATTCGTCCATTTGTTTTGAAACAATATTGAAACGTAAAAACTGTTCAACCAATTGTTGATGTAAGGCTTGTAGTTTTTTAGCGCTTTTTTTAGATTTTTGGCTTAAGGCCATGTATTCATCGTAAATGCCTTTCAGTAAAGCAAATCGACGAGCCGCTTCTTCCGGATCAGGCCCAGTTTCAGTAAAACCATCCGCATCGCCGCCGGCTTCGGTTTCTTCTTCTTCAATTTCGGCAGTCGCTAATTCATCATCTAATAGAGGAACTTCAGGGTTTTCAACATCAGCAAAACCGCTGATCACATCAGAAATACGGATCTGGCCGGTTAAGCTTAAGTTGTAGCGATCTAATAAGAGGCCAACCACTTTAGGGTAAGAAGCCAAGGCATGCATCATTTCTTGCAAGCCTTCTTCAATACGCTTAGCAATCACAATTTCGCCTTCGCGGGTTAGCAGCTCTACACTACCCATTTCACGCATATACATACGCACGGGATCGGTAGTACGACCAAAATCGCCTTCTACAGCGGCTAAAGCAGCGGCCGCTTCTTCCATGGCTTCTTCTTCTGTAGCCACGTTATCGGTGAATAATAAGGTTTCTTCGCCTGGCGCTTCTTCGTAAACTTTAATACCCATATCGTTAATTTTGCTGATGAAATCTTCGATTTCTTCAGGCTCAACCACATCAGAAGGTAAATGGTCATTCACTTCCGCGAATGTTAAATACCCTTGAATACGGCCTTTGGCGATAAGATGTTTTAATTGCGAACTTTGATCATTGCTAGCGTCACTCATACTCCACCTTTATATATTAGATGCAAAAAATAGTAGTCAAGGAATAGCGTTGCGGCTATTCATCCATCACACATTCCTTGTGAGCGGTGCTAAAGAAAGGCTGTACTGCTACTACATTGTCGTGAAGTATATTTACTGCCTACTCAAACGTTTTAAGCGACTGAAGTTTCCAGTGCTTGCACTCGGCGGTCAACCCTGACCTAAAATAAATTAATGTTGATGTTTAGATTCTAGGTCAGAATCCTTGTTTGTCAACGTACGAAGCTGATTTTTTTCTTCATTTGTTAATCCAGCTAAACCCACTTGCGCTACTTTTTTATGAAGCAATTGTAATTCTTGTTCTGCTTCTTGTAATTTTAATCGCGCTAAAATTTCTGTTACTTCTTTTGACGCTTGTTCTGTATTTAACAAGTGTTCCCACGCCGCCAAAGACGCTATATATTGTATGTATTCCGATTCACTCCAAATATTTAATAAAATACCTGTATGTATGTTCGGGTTATTTCTCAATAAAATTAAGAGTTCATTTAACAGTACTGTATCTTTATCTGGCGTTTCTTTTTCCATTCGCCATGGCGAAGGAATTTGATTAATTAAAGAAGGATATTGCAACAACAAACTCATTAAGCGTTGCACAATGGTTAAACTATTTCCTAATTTAATCGGCGCCTCATTTATTTTTTTTGTGCCCTTCTCTTGAGGCTGCTCACATAATTTTTTTATTTCTCTAATATTGAGCCCGGTCGTTTGTGTTAACTGCTCCCACAATAACGATTTACGTGCACCTTCGGGCAATTGCTGCAACAAGGGTTGAGCTAATTTAATTAATTTTGCTTTTCCATCTAAATGGCTCAAATCCACCTGTGGCAACAAATGTTGCAACATAAACGTGGTTAATGAGGTAGCATGCGCTAATGCTTGCTCAAAGCCTTCTTTACCCGCTTTACGCACAAAAGAATCGGGATCTTCTTTTTCAGGTAATATTAAAAATTTTATTTCTCGTTCATCGGTGGCAATAGGCAAACACTGCTCTAATGCTCTCCACGCGGCGCGTTGGCCTGCGGCATCACCATCAAAACAAAAGATAACATTATCTACTAAACGAAATAGTCTTCTTAAATGTTGCACATTCAGCGCAGTGCCTAATGTCGCTACCGCGTAATCCACATCATATTGTGCTAAAGCGATAACATCTAAGTAACCTTCTACTACTAATAGTTTTTCTAACTTCCCTGGTTTTTGTGTCGCTTCATACAAACCATACAACTCTTGGCTTTTATGAAAGATGGCCGTCTCTGGCGAATTTAAATATTTGGGAGTGGCGTCATCCAATACACGACCACCAAAAGCAATCACACGTCCTTGGCGATCACGGATCGGAAACATGATGCGGTGTCGAAAACGATCATGATATCTACCTTGGGCTTTTTCGGTGAGCATGCCCGTGGCAACTAAATTCTTTTGCTCATTTTTAAATTGTCTTAACAAATTCTCAAAACCCGGAGGAGCAAAACCTAAACCAAACTGCTGACAAATTTCTCCGGTTAATCCTCGTCCGCGCAAATAATCAATGGCGATCGCTTTTTGAGGATGTTTTTTTAATTGAAAATTATAATATTGCGCAACTTTTTCCATCAAACTATACAATTCATTGCGCGAATCCGTTTGAGCTGGCGTTAATTTTTGTGTGGTAGGAACAGTTAGTCCTACGCGAGCCGCCAACTGCTCAATGGCTTCAACAAAGCCAAAATGCTGATGCTCCATTAAAAACTTAATGGCGTTTCCATTTGCCCCGCAACCAAAGCAATAATAAAATTGTTTTCGTTGGCTTACGGTAAAGGAAGGTGTTTTTTCCTGGTGAAAAGGACAGCAGGCTTTGTAATCACGCCCCGCTTTCTGAAGGGTGACAAACACTTCGATAATTTCAATAATATCGACTCGCCCTAAGAGCTCATCGATAAAGGTTTGTGGAATGGAGGACATTAGCCCAACATATTTTTAATCTTGTTTCCCAAACTGCCCATATCCGTGCGACCTTGCACTTGCGGTTTGAGTAGAGCCATCACTTTGCCCATGTCTTGCATGGTTTTTGCATCCACAGACGCGATAGCCTCTTTAATAAGAGCATCCAACTCTGCCTCTGACAACGGTTCGGGCAAATAGCGCTGAATAATGGAAAGTTCGTATTCTTCTTGCTTCACGAGATCATCGCGCTTAGCTGCCTGATATTGTGAAATAGACTCTCTGCGTTGTTTGACCATTTTGTCCAAAATAACCAGGATTTGGCTGTCATCCAGGGTGATTCTTTCATCAATTTCTTTTTGTTTGATGGCCGCCATAATGAGGCGAAGAACCGATAAAAGAGGCTTGTCTTGGCTTTTCATCGCCTCTTTTACCTGGTTTTGGAGTTGGTCTCGCAAGGTCACAGTTTAGCTCCCACGGCGTGAGCGCGTTACTGTACCTGTTGTTATACCTGTAGTATCGCGTGACATTTTTTTCAAATGACGCTTAACAGCGGCAGCTCTAGAACGCTGGCGCTCTTTAGAAGGGGGTTCGAATGCTTGGCATTTGCGGGCACGGGCTAAAACGCCTGATTTTTCCACCGCACGCTTAAATTTGCGTAAACCGCTAGCAATATCTTCATTTTCACGTAAATATACACCTGGCATGTGATCACTTTCCTCATTAATAAGTTATCTGAACAGGAAATAATACTGCAAAATAAGCCTAATAGCAAGGCACCCTGCTTGGTGGGGGATAAAAATGGGATTAGACAACAGTCTTTCTTAAAAACCATCAACATTGTGTAAAGCTTACAGCCTGTGATATACTTGTATTACATAAAGTATACACGTATATTGGAGGGGTTATATGTTAGCCGTAAGGTTACCAGCAGAGCTTGAAAAAAGGCTCGATAAGCTAGCAAAAAAAACAGGGCGCACTAAAACTTTTTATGTTAGAGAAGCCCTTGCCGATCATATTGATGAGCTGGAAGATGTCTATTTATCCTTAAACAGATTAGAAAATCCTGGAAAAATTTGGTCACTAGATGATATGGAGAAAGGCCGTGACATGGACAGTTAAGTGGGAAGATAGCGCGGCTAAAGAATTTCGAAAACTCGATAAGTCCATCCAGAAAACCATTTTGACTTATTTAAGAGAACGCATTGCTGTCAAAGAAGATCCTAGACGTTTTGGAAAACCGCTTTCTTATGATAAATATGGATTATGGAGATACCGCATCCAGGATACACGAATTATCTGCAAAATCTTCGACGATGAACTTCTCGTTTTAATTGTAAAAGCAGCGCACCGAAAAGGCGTTTACGACTAACTCTCTAACAGATCAGTTAATCACTATTACAAAATAAATTAAGGTTCGGAAAAGTGGCTGCTTGTAGAGGCTGCCGGAGATGTGCTTTGTAATTCAAATTCATGAGGGTCTGCTCTAGTAGGTGCTGGTGCGGCGGTAAGCAATCTAGGTAATCGAGAGAACCCTGACCATAATCCAGTCAATCCTCGAGATGCAACTGATGCCACTTCAGAAGCAACATCACTGGTAACATTCGCAACACTACCTAAACCATCCATCACAAATTCTGTGGCGGCACTAGCAACCTCTTCTAGGGCTGTGGGTTTAAACGCGGGTTTTCGAATGATATCGTCATTTCCATTCAGAATTTTTTTAGCACGTTCAAATAATACAGCGATCTCCTGACTGCCTTTTTTATTCATTTCTTCTGCGGTTTTTCCTTGGGTATTTTTATGAGTCATTAATTCAAAAAGATACCCTCTTTCCTGAGCAAACGCTAAATACAATTCAACAATACCCGTATATCCCAACGCCGTAACATGATGCAGCGGAGTATTCGATTCTTTCATTTGGTTTAATACCATAGAAGAGCAAGGGTGAACCCCACGATCCAATAAAAAATAAATCTCATTAAACTCTAGATTGTGGGTGGCGTTTACCAGCTCAGTTGCCAGCCGTTTATTTCTTTTTGAAATAGCATAATATTCATTTTTTTGCCTCTCATTGGTTGGGAAAGTAATATCCAAATATATGCCTACATTTCTAGCATAGGCATTAATTATTGTTTGAGACAAGTGATGGTTATTGGCGGTTGAAATATTTTTTAAATCTACTTTTAAATAGTGAACTCGTGATTGTGCAATAAGTTTAGCAAGCGCTTCGACAACGCGCTCACTTCTTAGTTCTTCGCTATAAATAGAGACAGATGATAGCGAAGAACACTCACTCATTCGACATAGCAATGTTAAAGCCGCTTCATTGCTTAAGCCGCCCCTCGTAGCCATTATCCACAATTCAACTAAAGTCGCCGCTGGCAATATATCACTTAAAAAACATTCATTTTTGCGAAGATCATCTATTTCGCCAATCGTAAGACGTGATATTCTTATATTGTTTTCCCTCGCCACTTCCATTGCTTCTTTTAACTCATCAAGAGACGCTCTAGGATCAGGAAAATAGGACATTGAAACAAACTGTTCAGTTAATTCAGTTTTATTGAAAAAGCCGAGCACTTGGTTGCTTCCATTATACGCATGATAACTAATAAGGTTAAGAGGCAATATATCTTTTACTGCAACCATCATCCTCATCGCGAAAGCAGGTGTTACCCTATTATTACAGAATTTAATATTGATATCTTTGAACTTTTCTTTGTCAGGAAGCGTTGCCATTTTCTCTTTTCTTTTTATAAAAAGTTTTGGCAATTGTTCTGTTAAAAACGCAAGATCTTCTTTAGAGAAATAAGTAAATCCTGAAAAATTAAAAGAAGGATGAAGTTGAGGCGCAATAAAGAAATAATTCACTAAATCAACAAGCTCAGGGTTTAAACCTGTTTTATTCTCTTGCTCTATAGGAAACGTAATGCGAGCCTGTTTTATTCTTAACATACTTCCTTTGATAGAAAGAATATCGCCTTGATCCCCCATCACTAAACGAGAAAAAGTCATTCCACGCGACACTATTTTTTCAAGCAAAAAAGTTTCAACTGCATTGGAAAGATAAGGATCATGTATACGTAAATCATGAACAGAAACAGGGATTGCCGCTACAAAGTTTGCCAATTTTTTTTTATCTAACGCGTCCAGGTCGTTAAGTCTGAATAGAAACTGACTCCTCACTATTAATGAAGAGAAAGAAAGACCTAGCTCTTTTGCTAATGTAAGAGCATCGGTTACTATACGAAGATTCTCCATTATCGGGATAAAAAGCTGACCGGGTTTGTACTGACTATATTCAAAATTATTCGTTAAACCATCTCTAGATTTATCCGATATAGTCACTATAGCGTTTCTAGGGGAAGTGCTATCATAATTAATAGAGGTCATAGGCTTTCCGCTTTTTACCAATGCATCTAGCATTTTTACGACAAAAACGGGCGTGCAAACAGGTGAAACAATATGAGAAGCTAAAGAAAATGAAATATAAAATTGGCTAGGAAAATACTCTACAGGAATTTCACCTAACACCCTCAGTATTTCTGCTTCATCTTCTTCAGTAAAGGAATTATAAGGACTTAAATTAAGCTCAGCAGAATTTTGTTTGGAACGAGGATCAGCCCCCTCACCTTTCCAAGGTTCGAGATTAAATCGTAATACTCTCAATGCTTCTTGAAGTTCTGTATTAACGGGCATGGGGGCTTTTCTCAAGGGTAAAATAAAGAGATATTATATAGCAACCTAACTCTCATAGCAATTCAGGGCTAGGGTTTTACCCAGGCATTGATCTATGAGGGAACTATCGGGTCTATGGGCTCTAAAAGAGGCTTAAGGGGCTATTTTTACGATGATGACTTTGCGGTTGATAGCTTGATCGGCAAAAGGCAGGCGCTCTATCAACTCGCAACGAAATCCTGGGGGCAATTCGGCGGCTTCTTTTTCGGCCTCGACACCTTTCAGAGCAATAAACGACCCTTCGGGTTTACATAAGTGCTTGGTGAGGGTTAACATTTTGGTCAGTTCCGCAAAAGCTCTGGATGTAACAATATCAAATAGCTCGGCTGGCTGGTACTCTTCTACTCTTTTGTTAATCACTTCAATATTGCGTAAACGCAGCTGTGTTTTGGCTTGAGTGACAAAACGCGTTTTTTTGCCATCACTATCCAGCAGGGCAAAGTGGCTTTCCGGCAGCATAATGGCCAAAGGAATGCCCGGCAATCCAGCCCCGGTTCCCACATCAATGATTCGCTGGCCTTTCATAAAGGGAAGCACCAACAAGCTGTCGATAATATGTCTATCAATAATATGGTGTGTATTATCGTTAGCAATTAAATTGAAAATTTTATTCCAATGTTGTAATAGTTTTACATAATCTACGAGGAGTTGTATTTGGCTTTCTGAAGCAGCCATTTGATGCAAGGTTAATTGTTGTTGTAGATAATCTTGAATGGGATCCATTACTCTTCCTTAAGCTTCTAGTTTTGCGCGCGCTAAATTTCCGTGGCGTTTTAAATGCACTAATAATAAAGAAATAGCAGCCGGTGTAACACCCGGAATTCGAGTGGCTTGACCTAAAGTAGTAGGCCTTACATTTTGTAATTTTTCGCGCACTTCGTTTGATAAACTTGCTACCGCATAATAATCTAAATCGTCCGGAATAATTGATTGTTCATGGCGCAATACGCGCGCAATTTCATCGGTTTGTCTATCAATGTAGCCTGCATACTTGGCTTGAATTTCTACTTGCTCTGATTCTTCTTCAGATAGTTTTTGTTCTGGTTGTAATTCATTAATTTGCATGAGCATTTGATAATCGATTTGAGGGCGACACAGCAAATCTAATAATGAATATTCATGCGCTAATGGTTGTGCTATTAACGCTTCTACTTTTTCGCCTGTTACTGTTTTAGGTTGTACCCATGTGGTTTTTAAACGCGCTTTTTCTTTTTCTACGTTTTCGCGTTTTTTAGAAAAATGTTCCCATTGTAAATCGCTAACCAATCCTAATTGTCGCCCTATTTCGGTTAAGCGCAAATCAGCATTATCTTCGCGCAACAATAAACGATATTCCGCACGACTGGTAAACATGCGATAAGGCTCTGGCGCACCTTGCGTTAATAAATCATCGACTAATACGCCTATATACGCTTGATCACGTGAAGGATACCATTCGTTTTTTTCTTGTATTTGTAATGCGGCATTAATACCCGCTAATAAACCTTGTGCAGCCGCTTCTTCATAACCGGTTGTACCGTTGATTTGTCCGGCAAAAAACAAGCCTTTAATATATTTGGTTTCTAATGTAGGTTTCAAATCACGTGGATCAAAAAAGTCATATTCAATCGCATAACCAGGGCGTGTGATATGCACGTTTTCAAAACCTTTTATGCTGCGAATAAATTGCTCTTGCACATCAAACGGCAAGCTGGTTGAAATACCATTGGGATAAACTTCGTGTGTGGTTAACCCTTCTGGCTCTACAAATATTTGGTGCGCATCACGTTCGCTAAAGCGATGAATTTTATCTTCGATAGAAGGACAGTAACGCGGACCACGACCTTCAATTTCGCCACTATACATGGGCGAGCGTGATAAGTTTTGCGCAATAATTTCATGTGTGCGTGCATTGGTATAAGTAATATGACAAGGCACTTGTTGTGGATGATGCTCACGTTTTCCTAAAAAAGAAAATACGGGAGTTGGATCATCACCCGGCTGTACAGCGAGTTGAGAGTAATCAATAGTTCTTCCATCTAAGCGCGCGGGAGTTCCGGTTTTTAAACGCCCTACTCGTAAAGGTAATTCGCGTAAACGTTCAGCTAGTGCTAATGCAGGTGGATCGCCTGCGCGACCACCACGATAATTTTCTAATCCAATATGAATTTTGCCGCCTAAAAAAGTACCGGCCGTTAAAATTACTTTGGGGGCAATATATTTTAAGCCCATTTGGGTGACTACGCCTTTTACGGTTTCACCTTCAATAATGAGATCGTCTACGGCTTGTTGGAATATAAATAAATTCGGTTGGTTTTCTACGGCTGAGCGAATGGCTTGTTTGTAAAGTACGCGATCCGCTTGGGCTCTTGTTGCTCTCACTGCAGGGCCTTTGCGTGCATTCAAAATACGAAATTGAATGCCAGCTCTGTCAGCCCCTCTAGCCATGATGCCGCCTAGGGCATCAATTTCTTTAACTAAATGACCTTTGCCAATACCGCCAATAGCGGGGTTGCAAGACATTTGGCCTATGGTTTCAACATTATGAGTGAGCAATAAAGTGCGCACGCCCATACGAGCCGCTGCTAATGCGGCTTCTGTACCGGCGTGTCCGCCGCCTACAACGATGACATCAAATTGCTGGCTCATATATATAGGGTAAAAATCATTACTGGGGGTGTGATTTTACCATACTCTATAGTCAACGAGCTAATTTCCCAAGCTAGGACTAGAGGATGCTGACGGTGGTGTAGGAGAGCAAGGAATTTGCTCGCTATTTTCGCCTAAAGTATAAAGAGCACCTGGACCGTAATCCTTTAGTTCTTTAGTACAATCGAAATGCGACATTCTTACATATACCTTGGGTTCTGGAGCTACAGCCTCTTTAGTTGTTTGTGTTTGGCTGTATACTCTTAATACCTTAAATACCGGACCATATTTTCCATCGAGCCCTCGGGTCATGGCTAAGAAGTTGGCAGCCCCTATTTTTTCAATATGTGCTTCTAGGCCAGCCGCAATGGAAGGCATGCTTGGATGTTCAAGAGGAAGCTTATGCGTCCAACGAACTAATCGTTCAAAGTTTCTTTTTTCTTCTTCAGACACTGGTTGAAAGCCTGCTTTGGTGGAATAACAATGTCCACGACTATGTACCCCAAACATTCCAGAATTACTTAACTGTGATAGCCTAGTTGGCTTGGCTTCGTACACAATGATAGCCGCTTGTAAATCTTCGAGTAATTCTTTGTAGTCTGTTTCATCTTTTGGAATACCATAAAGATCTTTATCCTTTTTTTGCAATACTATTAACGCTTTTTTTAAATCATTTAAAATTCCTGGCGTATAGCCGTTTACTTCTAAAAAGGCATATAAAATTTCTTGTCTTTCATGATATCTTTTTTTAGCTGCTTCTAAAACAGGATCTACCGACACAAAAGGGACTGGTCTTTTTCTTAATGCGGTTAAAAGAGGCGCAAGTACTTTGTGATCACCTGCTGCAGATTGTATCTGAGCTGGAGTTGCATCAGGGTAATGCTGCTGGATTTGTTGTACGGCCTGTTGAAATTTAGGATCATAAGGTGGGCGAGAGGCCGCTTTCTGCACTAACGATTTAAATTCAGGAGGTGCGGTGCGCTCGCGATCAACATCAGCGGTACTGCTTAAAAAAGATCTAGCGACTAAAACGGTTTCTCGTGTAAGCACTCTTCTTGCAAATCTTGAAGCGGTTAACATAAATAAATCCTTATCATTGTTATTATTAAAAACAATCTATCTTATTTACGGAAAGAAAAAAAGAGGGGAATAAAAAAAGAAAAACTGACCAACTGATACTATTCAACAACTAAAGCGACTTCTTCTTCGCTAATAGTGGCGTCATTATTTACTTCGCGTACTAATTCCATTTCAGTTCCGCCGGTTTTAGCAATATGTAAAATAGCATCACCTTCATTTACTAAAGGTAATTTATTAACGCCAATAACAATACCTTTGCAAGGTGAAAGTAATGGAAACTCTACGCCGCTAATCGGATCAGCAATAATCGCCAGCAACTGATCTTTTTCTACTTCAGTTCCTAATCGTACTGGCGATACGCAAAGCCCAGCATGATTGGCACGGATCCAAATAGCAGAATGTGCGATAAATGGTTTTATAAAATCTTTTGATTTTTTAGTAGCAGCAGGTAACATTTTTAATGAACGCATCACATTCACAACACCTTTTACGCCCATACGAATAGCCACTTCATTCATGCGAAGCGCTTCTCCTGCTTCGTATAAAAGCATGGCAATACCTTGCTCTACAGCTTGGCAACGTAACGATCCATGAATAAGACCACCATCAATAATCACGGGGGCACCAAACGCTTTTGACATGGCTAACGTTACCGGATCTTTTAAGTTCGCTCGTATTTGCGGTAAATTACGACGATGTATTGCACCAGTATGTATATCAATTCCATGCGTGCAATGATTCACTATTTCTTCAATAATTAATTGCGCCATTCTTCCTGCCATGGATCCTTGTTTTGTTCCGGGGAAGCTTCTATTTAAATCGCGTCTATCGGGTAAATAACGTGAGCGATAAATAAATCCAAAAATATTAACAATAGGAACAGCAATTAAAGTGCCTTTTAAATTTTCTAAATCAGTCACTTTTAATAAGCGCCGAATAATTTCCACACCATTTAATTCATCACCATGAACCGCTGATGTAATAAACATACGAGGTCCTGGTTTTTTTCCGTTAATCACATGAACCGCAATATTCATGGGTGTGCGTGTATACAAAGGAGAAATAGGAATATCAATTAGCGTGCGTTGTCCAGGATGAACAGTCACACCACCAATGGTAATGGAATGATCGGTAATTTCTTTTTTCATGCGTAGTTTTTTTCTACCTGTTGCTGGTGAAGATGTTTTTTGATTTTCTTTTCAATAAACTCTATCATTTTTCCTGCAATATCTTTTCCACTGGCATTTTCAATACCACGTAAACCGGGTGAAGAGTTTACTTCTAATACCATAGATTGTTTGGGTGTTCTTAAAATATCCACGCCTGCCACTTGCAAGCCCATTACTTCAGCGGCTTTAATGGCCATATCATTTTCTTCACGCGTAATATCCACTTCTACCGCTTTTCCACCGCGATGTAAATTGGCTCTAAATTCATCACCTTGCGCTTGGCGCTTCATAGCGGCTACTACTTGGCCATCAATCACTAAGCAACGAATATCAAAACCTTTTGCTTCTTCAATGTATTGCTGCACTAAAAAAGGTGCACGTAAACGATGAAATGAATCCACAATACTTGAAGTAGCATTCGGTGTTTCAGCCAAAATAACGCCTTTACCCTGAGAACCTTCTAAGAGCTTTATAATAATAGGAAACTTACCAATTTTTTTAATCACACCCTGAATATCTTCAGGTGTGTGCGCAAAGCCAGTTTTAGGAACAGGCACATGCTGGGCAAGCAATTGTAATGAATGTAATTTGTCTCTAGAGCGCACAATAGATTGAGAATCGTTAACGGCAAAAATACCCATATTCTGAAGCTGACGAACCAGCGTGGTTCCGTAAAAAGTGACGGAAGCTCCAATGCGAGGAATAACGGCATCTAGCTTAGGCAATGGTGCGCCCTCGGTATAAACCGATAATTCACCCGTATTAATATGTAAAAAGGTACGCGTGGTATTAAATACAAAAATGCGATGGCCACGATCTTCACCAGCAGCCACTAAGCGACGGGTGGAATAACACGTAGGCTCGCAAGATAAAATACCGATTTGCATAAGGACTCTCTTAAATAACTTGATGAGCGATATTACTATAAAAAACACGTTCTGGCGAGATAGGCTATTTACCTATACAGAAAGAGGAAAATATTTCACCCAACAAATCATCGGCGCTGAGTTTGCCGGTAATTTCACCTAACGCATCATGAGCGACTCTCAATTCTTGCGCTAATAATTCAGCGGCTTTATTTTCTTGCCATTGTGCTAGGCCTTTTTCTAAAGACTGCCCCGACCGTTTGAGCGCATCAACATGTCTTCTTCTGGCACTAAAAGTACTTTCAGTGGTGCCGGCATATCCCATACAACTTTTTAAATGTTCTTTTAATGCAGGAATACCTTCGCCTGTTTTAGCTGAAATATCAATAACAGGGCAAGCCGTAATATCATTAGGCAGAGAAGGATTAAGATCCGTTTTATTTCTGATAATGGTTATTTTGCTTAATTCTGGGCATTGTCCAATTTTATGTGGCCACAATTTTTCAGGATCGTTACTTTTTATTTTAGTGGCATCAACCACCAACAAAACGCGATCGGCTTTTGAAATTTGTTCTAGCGCTCTTCGTATACCTTCTTTTTCTACTTTATCACTATGCGCGTGAAGGCCTGCGGTATCAATAATATGTAAAGGTAATCCATCAATATGAATATGCTCTTTTAAAATATCCCGAGTGGTTCCTGCAACATCGGTTACAATCGCGGCTTCTTTTTCAGCTAAACAATTTAGTAAGCTTGATTTTCCTGCATTAGGCAATCCGGCAATAACCACTGTCATTCCGGCTTGTAACATAACGCCTTGCTCTGCCGCTTTTTCCACCTGTTTTACTTGATCAATAATAGAGTTTAAATCAGTAGCTATATTACTTTCTGCAAGAAAATCAATTTCTTCTTCAGGAAAATCTAGCGCCGCTTCTACAAATTTTCGCAGCTCTAAAATGGAAGTGGATAGCTCGGTGATTTTTTTTGAAAATCCCCCTTGTAAAGATTGCATAGCTGCATGAGCAGCTTGAGTAGAACTAGCAGAAATTAAATCGGCAATCGCTTCGGCTTGCGCTAAATCTATTTTATTATTTAAAAACGCACGTTCTAAAAACTCACCGGGTTTTGCCATGATAGCGCCGTAAGACACAATCACCTCAATTAATTCATCAATGGTTATTTGTCCGCCGTGCGCTTGTAATTCTAAAACATCGTCACCGGTAAATGAATGAGGCGCTTTAAAAAACAAAGCAATTCCTTGATCAAGAACGGTATCGAATGAATTATAAAAGGGAGTGTAATGCGCGAATCGAACCTGAGGTTTTATTTTTAAAATCTTTTGTGCGATAGCTTCAGTTAAAGGACCTGATACTCGAACGATACCCACACCACCTCTTCCAGGTGGTGTGGCTTGAGCGACTATCGTTGAAGATTTAATAGCAGACATTTTTGGCTATTCTCTTGCTGCGGCATCACGTTCAATTTTTCTAGTGATAGACCATTGTTGTGCAATAGATAGAACGTTATTTACCAACCAATATAATACTAAACCAGCAGGGAAATTTAAGAATACAATGGTAAATACTACCGGCATAAACATCATTACTTTTGCTTGTAAAGGATCGGGTGGTTGTGGGCTTAAACGTTGCTGAATAAACATCGTAGCGCCCATTAATAACGGTAAAATATAGTAAGGATCTTTAGCCGATAAATCCTGGATCCAGAACATAAACGGCGCTAATCTAAATTCTACGCTTTCTATTAGTACCCAATATAATGCGATAAACACAGGGATCTGCACTAATATAGGTAAACATCCACCTAGAGGATTAATTTTTTCTTTCTTATAAAGAGCCATTAACTCTTGGCTCATTTTTTGTCTGTCATCACCATAGCGTTCTTTTAATGCTGTAAACTTAGGTTGCAATCTACGCATATTCGCCATTGAGCGATAACTGGTGGCTGATAGTTTATAAAATACTAATTTGATAAGAACGGTAACAAGAATAATTGCCCAGCCCCAGTTTCCAATCACTTCATAGATTTGTTTCATTAACCAAAATAACGCTTGTGATACAGGCCATAACCAACCGTAATCCACGGTTAATTCTAATTTAGGCGCAACACCACTTAACACTTGAGTGATTTTAGGTCCTGCATAAAAACGTGCACTCACTTCACCTTTTTGCCCAGCATTAATTTCAAAAGGTTGTCCTACGGCACGTAAGAAATAGGTGTCACCTTTATATAATCCACCTGAATATAAATAAGAGGTAGAAGGATCAGGGATCCATGCGCTAACAAAATAATGTTGCACCATTGCAAACCATCCTTCAGTGATGGTACGACCAGGGCTTAAACCTACGTCTTCATTTAATTCATCTAAAGGAATTTTTTCATAGCGTTTATCAGGGCTAGAAATAGCAGCGCCGAAATAGCTAGGGAATGCAAAAATATTGGTTTCACCAGGAAGATGATCGTTTCGTTTAAATTGTAAAAATAAACTACCTAACCATTTTTCACGCATGTTATTATTGATTTGATAATCTAAATCAACAACATATTCGCCACGATGAAAAGTGAATTGTTTTTTTACCGCAAGCCCTTGGCTGTTTTTCCAGGTTAAAACAACGTTTAAAACATCTTCACCGTCTTTTAAAACATATTCTTTTTGCGCAGTAGAATATTGTGCAATTTTTTGTTCGCGAACATTAGGAATACCAGGAATATCGGGGCCTTTATCAGCAACCAAACCACTTTCTGCTATATACAAATAATCAGGGGCATTATCAAGTAATACTAACGGGTCATGGTTTTCTAAACTTTTGGGATAATCTAATAAAGATAAATGTACAATGTTTCCACCCAATGTATCGATAGAAGTCATCATCACGTCTGTTTTAACAGTTACCCAACGTTCTTTATATTGTCCTTGAGTTTCTTCTTGAGCTTGTGCCACTTCATCTATCATAGGTAAATCAGGTGCAGCGGGTAGACCGTTGCTTGCAGGTGATGTTCCAGCTTCATATCGTGTGCTTTCTGCAGATTGTAGAGATTGACGTTCAGCCAATTGTTCTTGGGCCGTTTTTTCCTGCCATGATTGCCATAATAAGAAGCCAACAAAAACTAAGCCAGCAATAATAAGTGTGCGTATTGTTTCCATCATATTAATATTTCCTAATTATTCTTAAATTATTTGAGTGGATCATATCCACCATTACACCAAGGGTGACAACGGCAAAGCCTCATAAAGGCCTTGGCTGTTCCCTTCCAGCAACCATATTCTGTTATTGCTTCAATGGCGTATTGAGAGCAAGTAGGGGTAAATCGGCAATGCTGCCCTACCCAAGGGCTTAAGAAAAATCGATAGCCTTTGATAATCCCGATTAAGCAACGTCGGCCAAACGAGACCAAAGTTCGCTCAATAGGGGTGGTATGGACCATGATTTATTCTCTATCAGTTTATGGGTGGCCACAATAACCAGGTCTTTGTTGACCAAGGACTCTTGATGTTGCCTAAAGTATTCTCGTATTTGCCGTTTGATGAAGTTTCGCGTACTGGCTTTTTTGAAATGCTTTTTGGCCGCAACAACCCCTAAACGTGAGTAGCCTAACGAGTTTTCACGATAATAAACTACTATGCCACGGTAATACAGCTTTTTTTGATATTCAAATACGTGCTGAAACTCATGCGGGTTTAGCAGACGCTTGTTTTTTGGGAAGCTATTATTGGGGTTTAGCACAACTGTTGGGTGCACAACTACCTTTAGCGGCCATCGGCCACGGTAAGCTGTTTGCGTCCTTTTTTACGTCTAGCGCTTAGGATTTTGCGGCCGTTATGAGTTTTCATACGGGCACGAAAGCCATGGGTACGTTTGCGTTTTAGTTTGCTGGGTTGGTATGTTCTTTTCATGTTGTAAACCGTTACTGTTGCTTTACTGCAGGTAGGGTATGGTACTGGGTTGGAGGATGAAAGTCAAACATTGTCCTCGGTGTAGGGAGTGGTATGGCCTTGAGGCTTATCAAAGACGCCGAAAATACATCTTCTAGGGTTAGTGATGCGTGTGCCACGGTCTTTATCCAAGACGCCGCAAGTACGTCCCTGTAGGCTCAGCTTCGGCATCCCTGCCTCAGATGCTTGGATAACGACCATGGCACATGCATCACAACCCTCTTCATGTTTAAATTTTTATGTTAAATTATTTTTTTATGGTTCAATATTTTTTTTGAAATTTATTTTATGTTTTATTTATTTTGTTTAACACTATATGTAGTGGGTGTGAGAGGTTGGGGATACAGGTTGTTTCATAGAGATTGTTTTTTTGATTAAATAGTTTTGTTTGGGATGGTGATGTTAGGTGTGATGTGAAAAATATTTCTTCTTCGTCTTATTATTATATTTCTTTTTTTATGTCATTATAAGGGAGAGCAGTTTTTGTGGGTAAGTAAAAAAAATGTTTTTAATTTCAAACAAATGGAATAGAATGGACACCCCTGATATGATGTGGATATGTTATGTGAAGGTGTGCATAACTCAGGATAACTTTTTTTAAGGAGATGAAGTAGCAGTTTTAAACATGGATGTTTTAAGGTTGAGATGATGTTATACACAGCTTGCTAGTCGCTGGTTGATCAGACACAATACGATTACCCGTTAGATGTTTGGCAGTTCACGTAGATTTCAGTTTCTAAAGATAGGTAACTGAAATTATTTCAACAATTAATAATGATAAGGTTTGAACTGTAATGGAATTACTGACCGTTTGGCATCAATGTGCTGACCGTTTGCAAAATGAAATGTCAGCGCAAGAATTTAATACGTGGATCCGCCCTCTGCAAGTTGAAGCACGCGATAATGCGTTAGTGTTGTTAGCGCCTAATCAATTTGTTTTAGGATGGGTGCGAGATAAGTACATGACTATTATCCAGCAATTGTTGGGAATAGTTTTACCTAAAGATTCTCCTTTGTTAATGTTAGAAGTAGGAACATTAGGTACAAAGCGCTTTGTACCTGATGCTGTGCAGAGCCCTACTCTTTCTAGCTCAAATCCTACATTTCAACGCGAACAACCTATTAATGTTAAATCGGATATTGTTATTAAAGATAATCCGATCATGTCGCATCAAAGTTTTTTAAATCCTGCATTTACTTTTGATTCTTTTGTTGAAGGTAAGTCAAATCAATTAGCTCGTGCTGCTTCTATACAAGTAGCAGAAAATCCTGGTGGCGCTTATAATCCTTTGTTTTTATATGGCGGTGTTGGTTTGGGTAAAACCCATTTAATGCATGCTATTGGTAATTTGATTTTTCAACGAAACCCAAAAGCGAAAGTGGTTTATTTACATTCTGAAAAGTTTGTAGCCGATATGGTAAAAGCATTACAAAGCAATATGATTAATGAATTTAAAAACTTTTATCGCTCAGTGGATGCTTTACTGATTGATGATATTCAATTTTTTGCGGGCAAAGAACGTTCGCAAGAAGAATTTTTTCATACCTTTAATGCCCTACTAGAAGGACAGCAACAAGTTATTTTAACTTGTGATCGTTATCCTAAAGAAATAGATGGCGTGGAAGAACGTTTGAAATCTCGTTTTGGTTGGGGGTTAACGGTTGCTGTAGAGCCACCTGAGCTTGAAACTCGCGTCGCTATTTTAATGAGTAAAGCCGAGCAGCATCACGTGGCTATTACGAATGAAGTGGCTTTCTTTATTGCCAAAAAGTTACGCACTAATGTGAGAGAATTAGAAGGTGCCTTAAAACGATTGTTTGCTCATGCACATTTTGCTAACAGAGAAATCACCGTTGAGTTTGCGCGTGAGGCCTTAAAAGACTTATTGGCATTACAAGATAAATTGGTTACTATCGATAATATTCAAAAGACAACTGCTGAATATTATAAAATTAAAATGGCTGACTTGTTATCTAAGCGAAGAAGTCGCTCTATTGCTAGACCTAGACAAATGGCGATGACTTTGGCTAAAGAGCTAACAAACCATAGCTTGCCGGAAATTGGCGATGCTTTTGGCGGACGTGATCACACCACCGTGCTTCACGCTTGCCGAATTATCAATCAATTAAAAACGATCGATATAGATGTACAAGAAGACTGGGTCAATTTATTACGGGTATTATCGACTTAATATAGTAAGGAAGTGATTTATGAAATTGTCTATTCAACGAGAAGTTTTACTTAAACCATTACAGTTAGCAGCCAGTATCGCCGAAAGACGTCCTAGTCTGCCTATTCTGGCAAATGTCATGTTACACGCTAGCCCTGATAGTTTGACTATCATAGGTTCTGATAGTGAAATCGAATTAGTTGGGAAAATTCCTTTAGAAGAACGTGCCCATTCAGGCTCTATTACGGTTCCTGCGCGTAAGTTTTTAGATATTTGCAAAAGCTTGCCTGATCATTCTGTTTTAGAGCTGGAATTAGTTCAGCCTACTACGGCCCATAAAACGGCTCCTATGGAAGAAACCGCGTTGATGCAGCAATTACAAATTCGCTGTGGCCGTAGCAAGTTTTTGCTTGCCACACTTCCTGCGGAAGATTTTCCTATTACTCTAGAATCTGCACCTACAGGACAGTTATCTATTCCCCAAGGTTTGTTGAGCGATTTGTTGAAGCAAACCTATTTTGCAATGGCACAACAAGATGTAAGACATTATTTAAATGGTGCTTTGTTTGAGTTAACACCTAACCAATTAACCGTGGTGGCAGCTGATGGACATCGTTTAGCATTAAGCCGTATTGCCATGGAATCAGAGCATCAAGCTCAATTAATTGTTCCTAGAAAAGCAGTATTGGAATTATTAAAATTATTAGATCATACTAGCCAAGTGATGGCGGAGTTGGTGCTTTCTGATAATCAAATGCGAGTGATTACACCTGACTACGTGTTAACCACCAAAATTATTGATAGTAAATTTCCGGATTATAATCGTGTGATCCCTGTTAACGGCGATAAAATTATTGAATTAGATCGTGATGTGTTTAAACAAACATTAGCACGCACCTCTATTTTAGCGCATGAAAAACACAGAGGGATACGATTGGGGTTGCAATCGGATAATTTGCGCATTAGTACACATAATCCAGAACAAGAGCAAGCCGAAGAAGAGTTAGAAATTTCTTACGGCGGCGATGAGTTGGAAATTGGATTTAATGTCAGCTATTTAATTGATGTGTTAAATACTATTCCTTCTGGAAAAGTAGAATTAACCTTAATTGATGGTAATAGTAGTGCTTTATTAAAAGGCCAAGATTCTGCCCAGCAATCTGGAATAGAATCACTTTACGTGGTAATGCCATTGCGTTTATAGATTAATGAAAAGAATACTATTATTTTTTATTACCTTTATATTTATGAATACACTCGCTTCTGCTAAATTGCCGGATGGTTTTGTTTACGTTCATGACGTTGATCCCACTATTATTATTAACATGAGTTATGCGCAAGAGCATAATTTTATTGGTAAACCGCTTTCAGGGTACAAAAAAAATGTAGCCATTTTGACGAAAGAAGCAGCGTTGGCATTAAGCAAAGTTCAACAAGCGGTAAAAAAAGATGGTTATACTCTTGTTATTTATGATGCGTACCGCCCACAAAAAACAGTGGATGAATTTGTGGTATGGGGTAAAGATCATAACGATGATAAAATGAAACTTTATTATTATCCTGGTCTTGAAAAAGAAGATATTTTTAAACGTCAGTATGTGGCTGAAAAATCCACCCATACTCGCGGCAGCACCGTGGATCTGACTCTTATTCCTATCGGCGATAAAGTAAAACCCATTACAGAAGAAAAAAGAAAATTAAATGATGGTTCTGAGGTTTATTATTTAAATGATGGCACTTTAGATATGGGAACCAGTTTTGATTTATTTGATAAAGCCTCGCATCCGGATTCCACACTTGTGGATGAAAAGTATCAAGCTCGTAGACTTTACCTACAAGAAAAAATGGCGGAACAAGGGTTTATAGAGTATCCTTTTGAATGGTGGCATTTCACTTTGGGGAATGAACCATTTCCGGATACCTATTTTAACTTTGATGTGGAGTAAACGATGTCCCTCATTAAACAACTCACCTTGGGTTTGACTGCTATTCTTTCATTTAATATGGCATTTAATGTTGCCCAAGCGGCCGATAAAGTGGTTCATGTATACAATTGGTCTGATTTTATTCCCCCCGATGTGTTAACCCGTTTTGAAAAAGACACAGGCATCAAAGTGGTTTACGATGTCTTTGATTCTAATGAAGTGTTAGAAACCAAATTATTTGCAGGCCACACGGGCTATGATGTGGTGGTGCCTTCTTCTTCCCCTTTCTTTGCTAGACAAATTCAAGCGGGCATTTATCAGCCTTTAGACAAAGCCAAGCTAACGAATTATAAAAACCTAGACACTGCTTTATTACAAAAATTAACCGTATCAGATCCTGATAATAAATACGGCGTTCCTTATTTGTGGGGTACGGTAGGTATTGGTTATAACGTAGATAAAATAAAAGAGATCTTAGGCCCTGATGTGAAGCTGGATAGTTGGGATGTCTTATTTAAACCCGAAAATGCAGCCAAGCTTAAAGCGTGCGGCATATCCATGCTGGATTCTTCGGGCGTACTTTCTTTAGCTTTGGCCTACTTAGGCAAAGACCCTAATAGCACCAATGCACAGGATTACCAAGAAGATGCTAAAAAAGTGCTGATGGATATACGCCCTTATATTACTTATTTTCACTCTTCTCAATATATTAACGATTTAGCCAATGGCGATATTTGTATTGCCTTGGGCTGGTCTGGCGATGTGATGCAAGCGTCTAAGCGTGCCAAGGAAAGTGGCAAAGGGATAAAAATAGAATATATGATCCCTAAAGAAGGTTCGGAAATATTTTTTGATATGATGGCAATTCCAAAAGACTCCAAAAATGTAGATAATGCACTGGCCTTTATTAATTATATGATGAGCGCTGAAGTAGCTGCTGAGGCTACTAATTATCTGGGGTATGCTAATGCAAACTCGGCCTCTAACCCTTTTATTAATCAAAGTATTTTAAATAACCCAGGCATTTACCCTTCTTCTGCAATGGATAGTAAGTTATTTGTTTTAAAAGTAATGCCTCCCAATATTGATAGAATAATGACCCGCACCTGGATCACGATAAAAACTGGACATTAAAATGAACATTTATAAAAATGCTTTTATTGGGCTTGTTTTTTTTCCTCTATCGGTAATGGCTGCAGATGCCGCTACAGAAGAAAAAATATTAAATATTTATAATTGGGCGGATTATATTCCTGCTGATGTGTTGGAAGGCTTTGAAAAAGAAACTGGAATAAAAGTGAACTATGATACTTTTGATTCTAACGAAATTATGGAATCCAAAATATTAGCAGGCACTAGCGGATACGATTTGGTGGTCCCCACTGATACGCCTTTTTTAAAACGTCAAATTGATGCAGGTATTTATCAAACACTAGATAAAACGTTGCTATCGAATTATAAAAATTTAGATGAAGCTTTATTAAAACAATTACCTAAAACCGATCCTAAACATGAATATTCTATTCCTTATTTATGGGGTACCTTAGGTATTGGTTACAATGTTGAAAAAGTAAAAAAAGCATTAGGCGATGATTTTCCTAAAGATAGCTGGGAGTTGTTTTTTAATCCTAAATATCTTTCTAAATTAAAAGACTGTGGTGTAGGTGTCACGGATTCTGGAACATTTATGTTGTCAGTTACTTTACGATATCAAGGAAGAGATCCTAATAGCACAGATGTAAGAGATTATTACGCAGCCAAAATGTTATGGAAAGATATGCGCCCTTCTATTCGTTATTTTAGTAATAGCCAACATATTAATGATTTAGCCAATGGTGATATTTGTTTATCTGTAACATGGTCCGGTGATGTGATGATGGCTAAAGAACGAGCGAAAGAAGCTAAGAACGGACAAGTGATTGAATATATTATTCCTAAAGAAGGCACGTTTGTTGGGTTTGATAATTTTGCTATTCCTAAAGATGCTAAGCATGTAAAAGAAGCGCATCTATTTATTGATTATATGTTGCGTGCTGAATCAGCAGCGAGAGCTTCTAATGAATTGGGATATCCTAATGCGAATAAAGCATCCTATGATTTATTAGATAAAGACTTAAGGACAGATCCGAATGTTTATCCCCCTGCAATTGTTATGAAAAAATTCTATGCTTTAGATCCGGTGGGGCCTGTTGCAGAGCGCGCTCGCACTCGACTCTGGACTTCTATCACGGCTGGCCGCTAAAACATTCCGTCATTGCGAGGCCGCTTCGGCCGTGGCATCCATTTAAAGATCTTTATTTTCTTTTTGGCGACGTTTATCGTTACGAATAGTCATTAAAGTAGCGAGGATACCAATAGTGGTTACGATGGCAATCATCACACTGGCCAGCGCGTTAATTTTAGGGTTAACACCTAAACGCACGCTAGAATAAATCTGCATAGGCAACGTGGTTGAGCTAGGGCCCGCCACAAAGCTAGAAATGACCAAGTCATCTATTGATAAAGTAAACGCTAGTAACCAGCCGGATATTAATGCCGGAGCGATAATGGGTAACGTAATGACAAAAAACACTTTCATTGGTGTCGCCCCTAAATCCATGGCAGCCTGCTCTAATGACTCATCCATTTCACGTAATCGTGATGAAACAATAATAGCTACGTAAGACGTGGTAAAAGTAACATGGGCAATCCATAGTGTTAGCATGCCTCGCCCTTCTGGAAACCCTATCATTTCCTGCGAGGCTACAAATAAGAGTAATAACGATAAACCGGTTATCACTTCTGGCATTACCAAGGGAATACTCATTAGGGCTGAGAAAAGAGTTTTACCTTTAAACTTTCCTAAACGGGTAAGGATTAACCCCACTGCTGTTCCTAGGCCTACTGCGGCAGTAGCACTAAAGATAGCAATTCGTAAACTCACCCAAGCAGCAGATAACAATGCTTTGTCATTTAATAGTTCTTGATACCAAATAGTAGAAAAACCAGACCATACGGTGACTAGTTTTGATTCATTAAAGGAATAAACGATTAAGATAGCGATAGGAATATACAAAAAAGCATATCCAAAAGCTAAAGCTGAAAAGAGAAAGCGCGAGCGTTTAGGCGTCATGAGCGTTCCTCTTCTATCGATTTGTTTTGGTAATAAGTAAATAAGAGAATGGGGATCATCAACATAATGACCATTACCACGGCAACGGCTGATGCCACAGGCCAATCACGATTATTAAAAAATTCTTGCCATAATACTTTACCAATCATCAAGGTATCGGGGCCGCCTAATAAATCAGGGATCACAAATTCACCCACGGCAGGAATAAAAACTAACATGGCGCCTGCAATAATACCTGCTTTAGATAAAGGAATGGTAATGCTCCAAAAAGCTTTCCATGGGCGCGCCCCTAAATCCATGGCGGCATCTAGCAAACCATAATCAATTTTGACGAGAATGGCATAAAGAGGCAATATCATAAAAGGTAAGTAACCATAAACAATTCCTAAATACACTGCAAAATCGGTGTGCAATAAAGCAAGAGGTTGATCGATAATTCCAAGGCTCATGAGTAATTGATTAAGCATGCCATTATTTTTTAAAATTCCCATCCAGGCATAAATACGAATTAAAAAAGAAGTCCATGATGGCAATACGACTAACATTAATAAAAAATGGCGAAGAGGTGTTGGTGTGCGAGCAATGGCATATGCCATTGGATAACCGATTAATAAACAGAGTATAGTAGAAATAAATGCAATTTTTAGAGAGCTTAAATAAGCAGCAGCATATAAAGCATCAGTAAATAAAAAAAGATAATTGGCAAAGCTGGCAGTGATATGTAAGCTGCCATTCGCCCAATGAAATAAATTGGTATAAGGCGGAATGGAAACGGCCATTTGGCTGAAGCTAATTTTGAATACAATTAATAGCGGAATAACCAGGAAAAAAATAAACCACAAAACCGTCAGTGATATAAGAAGAGAATGATTAGAGCGAAACAGTGAGTTTAGATACTGTTTCATACGCTTAACACCACCGCACTATCGGGTTCCCAGCTAACATATACTTTGTCATTCCAGGTGATTTCTAATTTGTTTTTGCGATCCATATTGTAAATATTGGCGAGAATAATTTTTCCGCTAGGAAGTGCAATATGATAAATAGAATGGCTTCCCATATACGCGATATCTCGAACGAAACCTTTCACACTGTTTTGATATTTATTATTGGAAATATCTTTGGGTGCTTTCTTAGATAAAAACATTTTTTCAGGACGAACTCCTACCCACACTTCCATTCCTAAATCATAAGAAACGCCGTGATTAACATAAATAGGATTTTCCAAATCAGGAGATTTAATTAAAACATATTCGGCTTCATCTTCAATAATCACGCCTTTAAATAAATTAATCGATCCAATAAAATCGGCAGTGAATAAAGTAGTGGGTGTTTCGTATACTTCTTTGGGAGCGCCGATTTGTAAAATGCGTCCTTTATCCATTACACCAATACGTCCTGTCATGGTCATCGCTTCTTCTTGATCATGCGTTACCATTAAACAGGTTACACCTACGCTTTCAATAATATTAGCAATCTCTAATTGCATTTGTTCACGCAATTGTTTATCTAATGCTCCCATGGGTTCATCAAGCAATAATAGTTTCGGTTGTTTTGCTAAACTTCTGGCGAGTGCCACACGCTGACGTTGTCCGCCTGATAATTGATGAGGTTTTCGTTTGGCATAGGCATCCATTTGAACCATCTGTAACATTTTTTCTACGCGTTCTTTAATCAATGCTTTTGGCATTTTGTCTTGCTTAAGTCCGAACGCAATATTTTGTTCAACAGTCATATGAGGAAACAATGCATAAGATTGGAACATCATATTCACTGGACGTAAATAAGGAGGAACATGGGTCATATCAACGCCATCAATAAAGAATTGACCGCGTGTAGGCTCTTCAAAGCCCGCTAACATATGTAATAGCGTGGATTTTCCGCTACCAGAGCTGCCTAATAGCCCAAATATTTCACCTTTTTTGATGTCTAAGCTAACGTTATCGACCGCTACAAACCGATCAAAGGCCTTGGTTAGTCCTTTTATTTGTATATAAGCGTCATTTTTCTCTTTAGAAAGCGCATCTTGAGGCGGTTGAACATTTAAAAAAGGATCTGTCATGGTTTGTTTTACGCATTAAATAGAACTTAGCGCAAATGCTACCACTTCTTAGCTATAAAGCAAGCTTTTGATTAGGGTGATCTTAACGTGTGAGGAAATGGAATATTCTGTTAGTAAATGGTAGTATTAATTAAAAATACTAAACCTTCAGAGCAGGCCCAAGTAGAGCCAATAAGAACCAATAGCTTAAAAACGCTTTCTCTGCATTTGGCCGCAAAATTTGATATTTTGTTGGCTATTTCGACGCATTTGGAAGCAATGTAGGTTAATGGGTTCATAAATTAATAACTTACCAACATCTTTAACAATGCAATGCTTACCAACGTCACCAGCGCAGCATTAACCACAAAATCGAATTTTTGACGATTTTCAAGGTATTTAGCAGCAAGATTGGCGCAAATGGCAGCAGCTTGCGGTTTTTTGTTAAAATCACGATGAGCAGCGCTCATGTTGATAAAACTCCTAATAATTTTTTGACTTACATAGAAGTCTAGCTCTCTTATGCTCCAAATGAGAACTAAATTGAGGGTAAAGACCTACTATTAGCGCTGTTAGACCTACGGAGCTTATGGGTGGATATGGGTCACCGCTTTATGCAGAATTCTTTGATGAATTATTGCCTTTCCAGTGTTAGAATCGATTTCCTTACTTATTTAAGCATACTTTATGATCCTGTCTCGCCTGCGTATTCAAACTCTACGTAATCTAACAGAGCTGGAAATAGAACCCTGCTCTCAACTGAATTGTTTAATGGGCGTTAATGGCAGCGGCAAAACCAGCATATTAGAAGCTATTCATCTATTAGGTTTAGGGCGTTCGTTTCGCTCTTCTCAATTAAATCGTGTTATTCAGCATGGCACTAAAGAATTGCTCATTTTTGCAGAGTTAAAAGAGCCTGCCGCACAAGCCTCTTCTGCCAAAATTGGTTTTTCAAAAGATCTACAGGGAAAAACGCGAATAAAGCATAACGGCGATCCTTTGCATTCTTTGGCGGAGTTAGCAGAGCTATTGCCCGTTCTTTTGTTATATACAGAGTCTTATACTTTATTCCGCGATTCCCCTGGAGCTAGACGTAAATGGTTAGATTGGGGTATGTTCCACGTGGAACCTCGTTTTTTCCCCTTATGGAAGAAGTTGCATCGAGTAATACAGCAAAGAAACATCTTATTGAAGCAAGGCGCTTCGGATCTAGATATAAAAGTGTGGGATCAGCAATTAATTGAGTGGGCTGAAGCCATACATCTATTGCGCACCGAGTTTGTAGCCAAATGGCAGCTGGCCATGTCCCCTATTTTACGTTCTTTGTTTGATAGAGAGGATTTGCTGTTATCTTATTCTCCAGGATGGGACTTAGAGTTAGGTTTAGCTGCTCATTTGGCGCGATCACTGAGCAGAGACCGTATGATGGGGCATACCACGCGGGGACCTCATCGTGCCGATATTCAAATTTACATTAATGGCATCCCTGCGCAGCATACACTCTCTTTAGGACAGCAAAAACTGCTGGTGAGCGGTATTGTTCTCTCTCAAGCCGTTGCTGTACAGCAGCTTGCAGGCAAATCTCCGTTATTGCTGATTGATGATCTGCCTGCTGAGCTAGATGAGGCGGCTAGAGAGCGAATTGCCGCGATTATTCATACTCTAGATGCGCAAATCTTTCTTACAGGCATCGATCGCCACACCCTAGACCCCTTTATCTCCCATCCCGCGTCCAAAATGTTCCACGTAGAACATGGCTCCCTCTCTCCAATTCCTCCCTCCACCCCTATAGAAGCGTGAATTTTTGATATTGAATCCCCCTCACCCGACCACGCATAGCGTGGCCGACCTCTCCCTCAAGGGAGAGGTGATTTTATATTTTATCTTGGGTGAGGCATGATGCATGGGGATGTCTCTGCCCAGCATCTGAGCCAGGGATGGCGAAGCTGAGTCTACATGGATGTACTTGCGACGTCTGGGCAGAGACATCCCCATGCATCATGCCACAGGAAAAGAACGCGTCTTGGCGGGCCGAATACCCACCGCTTACTTCCCCAAAAGAGCCGCATTACAAACGCTATTATTACATCGCTAAACATGGTAAAATAAACACAAATAAAGCCAAAAAACCTTTATAAACAAAAAAAATTCACAACAAAAAAGCGAACCAAAATGAGTACAGCTGCCAGCCAATACGACTCCTCCTCGATTAAAGTCTTACGTGGTTTAGAAGCCGTTCGAAAACGTCCAGGTATGTATATTGGCGACACAGATGATGGTACTGGTTTGCATCATATGGTGTTTGAAGTTGTTGATAATAGTATCGACGAAGCACTTGCCGGTCATTGCAACACAATCGATGTTATTATTCACGCCGATGAATCTATTACTGTACGCGACAACGGTCGTGGTATTCCCGTTGATATTCATCCTGAAGAAGGTCGCTCTGCTGCAGAAGTGATCATGACCATATTGCACGCCGGTGGTAAATTTGATGATAACTCTTATAAAGTGTCTGGTGGTCTACATGGAGTAGGTGTTTCAGTTGTAAACGCATTGTCTGAAGAATTAGAACTCACCATTCATAAAAATGGGCATGTCTACAGACAAACCTATCGTTTAGGTGAGCCTATGGCGTCGTTAGCGCAAGGTGAAGCAACAGACCGCACGGGTACACAAATACGTTTTAAACCCAGCGCTGAAATTTTTACCAACGTAGAATTTCATTACGATATTTTAGCTAAACGTTTACGCGAATTGTCTTATTTAAATTTAGGCGTTCATATTAATTTAACAGATGAGCGCACTGATCGTCATGAATCATTTGAATACGAAGGTGGTATTAAAGCATTCGTAGAACAACTGAATCGTAATAAAGCCGCTGTTCATCCTAAAATTTTTTATTTCTCTACACAAAAAGATGGTCTTACTGTTGAAGTTGCTTTGCAGTGGAATGATTCTTTTCAAGAACATGTTTTGTGTTTTACCAATAATATTCCACAAAAAGATGGTGGTACTCACTTAGCAGGTTTTCGTGCAGCATTAACACGCTCTATTAATAATTATGTAGAGCAAAGTGGTCTTGCCAAAAAAGCAAAAATTGCTTTAGTGGGTGATGATGCACGCGAAGGTCTTACGGCTATTTTATCGGTTAAAGTGCCTGATCCCAAATTCTCTTCGCAAACAAAAGAAAAACTGGTTTCATCAGAAGTGAAGCCTATCGTTGAATCTGCAATGACTGAAAAGTTCAGTGAATTTTTATTAGAAAGTCCTAGTGAAGCTAAAGCGATTATTGGAAAAATTATTGATGCAGCGCGTGCACGCGAAGCGGCACGAAAAGCACGAGATTTAACTCGGAGAAAAGGTGCATTAGATATTGCAGGTCTTCCTGGAAAATTAGCCGATTGCCAAGAACGCGATCCTTCTTTATGCGAACTTTATTTAGTTGAGGGTGATTCTGCTGGCGGCTCAGCAAAACAAGCACGTGATCGTCGCACGCAAGCTATTCTTCCATTGAAAGGTAAAATTTTAAACGTAGAAAAAGCACGCTTTGATAAAATGATTGCGTCTGCTGAAGTAGCTACTTTAATTACTGCACTGGGTTGTGGCATTGGTCGCGAAGAATTTAATCCTGATAAATTACGTTATCATCATGTTATTATCATGACCGACGCGGACGTTGATGGATCCCATATTCGTACTTTATTGCTCACCTTATTTTATCGTCAAATGCCAGAGCTGATAGAGCGCGGACATATTTATATTGCACAACCACCTTTATTTAAAGTAAAACAAGGTAAGCAAGAGCAATACGTAAAAGATCAAGAAAGTTTGCAAAGTTATTTATTGCAACAAGGTTTGCGTGGCACAAAATTGTATGTGAATCCTGATGCACCTCCATTAAGTGATGAATCACTTAACGAATTAATTCAACATTATCAATTGGTGAATAAAACGTTAGAACGATTGCAACGTCGTTATCCACGAGCGGTATTAGAGCAATTGGTAAAAATGCCTGTGCTTACTATTGAAATGTTAAGTGATGAATCACAAATGAAATTGTGGTTACAACAGTTAATTAAACAAGTGAATGGACAGCCACAAAACGGTAAGAAATATGAAGGTTCATTAGAGTTCGAACCTGAAAAACAAGTGTACTATCCTGTGATTGTCGTTATGGATCATGGTTTACCTGCAACCTATCATTTTTATCGAGAGTTTTTTGTTACCAAAGAATATCAGCAACTTGTTAAGCTAGGCCAACAAACCAATGAGTTATTGGAGCCAGGTGCTTACGTATTACATGATGAAGAGCAAATTCCTGTTAGCTACTTTGGCCAAGTATTTGATAGCTTGGTTGAGCAGGCTAAGCACGGTCAGGTGATCCAGCGTTATAAAGGTTTGGGTGAAATGAACCCCGATCAGTTATGGGATACCACTATGAATCCTCAAACCCGCCATATGCTACAAGTGACTATTGAAGATGCGTTGGTAGCCGATGAGCTATTCACCACTTTGATGGGTGATGTGGTAGAACCTCGTAGAGAGTTTATAGAACTTCATGCCTTAGATGTGGTTAACCTGGACGTATAATCCCTCCTTTTCCCTTTTTAAGAAAAAACTGTATTAAATTATAGTGTTTTTTGCTGACCTATTTCCAAATTGACCCATTTATTAGTCATTTAATGACTAATAAGTGAAAAATAAAGTAGCCAGATTTCTAAATGTGTATTATAATAAGTTATGTAGCTCATCCAATCCCTGAAAAGGGAGATGGAGAGCTCATTTACTATTTTAGAGGTATTAGAGAAAAGAAATGGTTAGATATTTAGACGTTATATCAAATAAGTACGCAGGCGAATTTACGTACGTGCGTGATCATGAAAGAGATATTCTTGATTCCAATCGTTTAAGCGGGAATGCTCTGCGTGAAGAAATAACTCGCTATTATAACAGCGATGTATCTCGTGCTTTTGCCGAAATTGAAGTAGGCGATTTTCCTTCTGAGATGACAGAAGCTGATGGAACAGTATTGTTAGATAATTTATATCTCAAAGAAACAGACTCTAAAACCGCAGAACACAATTTAGAAATCTGGTGGAATAAACGGGTAAAAGATTTCTTTGAAGATTTGAACCGTATTGATGAAAAGACAAATACGACATATGCGGAACAAATATTTTCAAAAGTTCAATTGGGAAATGAACGTTTTCAAGACTACGCAGTAGGATTGCCCATCTATCTTGCCAATACTTATCTTCAAAGAGCAACCATGAAAGCTCTTACTTTTGCTTCTGCTGAAATGCAAAGAACGGGCGGCAGCTGGCTAGGTAATGTATTAAGTTCGAAAACCCAAGATATAGTAAATAACCTTCTTGCTGAAAGAAAAGCAGATTTTGATTTGCGTACTCAAGAAAGACTGGAAGATTTTGCCAATGCACTTAGTGATATAAGTACATTCTCTGAAGATGAGATAGCAGATGCTGTTATTCTTTCTGAAGATGACATCGCTGGCGCTTTAGACGGCGAACTGCAAAGAGCAGAAAAAGGCGAGCATACGCTAGCTACCCCTGATCAGCACCCTACTTCTTTACCGCGTGAAAAGGGGGCGTTGAAAAAATTGGATCAGTGGATCTTTGGTCACAAAACAGATAAAGCTGCATCAGAAAAATTAGCTCATGAGATTATCAATTATCTTTATACAGAAGATGACGCAGGCAAATTTAATATACACAAATTAATGGATGAATTGATTGATACCAAAGGAAATTCTGCTGAATATAATCGTTACCAGCAAAAATGTGTGGCACAAGTATTTAATTATGTATTTGATATGATTAGAGGTCATTCTGCTTCTCCGGAGAATCAAAAATACAGAAATAAATTATTGGAAAAAGAAAATAAAGCCCAAGCTAATATTAGTAAGCGCGAAGGTATTTCCTTAGTTACCGCCGTAAGACGATTTAACGCACGTTTACAAAGAGTTAAACCGGCTGATCTTAAAGAAACCTTTTTTGAAGACTCTTTGAGCAAAGCGGGTGCTTTGTATGGAAATGAAGGTCGCCGTGTATCAAGTGCCGAAAAAAATACATTAAGAGATGAATTAGTAGATAACGTTAATGATATCACTAACAAATTAGATAACGCTTCTTTAGGATTCCGTGATACGCTAAAAACATTTATAAAAGACATGGTTGAATGGGTTGCTAAGAAATTCACTCGTAGTGCCGATGCTGTATATGATAGTACCGGTGCGTTGAGTAGTAGTTCGGCAAGCACTCAAAGTTCTCGATTTGTAGGAAGAACTACGCAAGAATTCCATAAAGATGTAGAGAAGTTTGTTCCTACTAAAAAAGAACTTTTAACTCCGCCGCCATCCCATGGCGCAGCCCCTAGCGCTTAAGCCCATCATTGGCAAGCACATGATCCACTAAGGTCGCCAGATCAGGAAACACAGGAACATTTTTTAATTCCTGTGTATGCTGGTCGAGAGTTTTATTACCTTTCCCTGTTAACACCAACGCGGTTTTTGCACCCACTGCAAGCCCGGCTTCTATGTCTCTCCACGCATCTCCAACCAGTAAACTTTGAGTGAGATCGGCATTAAGTTCTTTCGCAATTTCTAATAACATGCCAGGTTTAGGTTTGCGGCAATCACATCCTTCATCGGGTTTATGAGGGCAAAAAACTAAACAAGTAATATGTCCACCCGCTTCTTCAATCGCATCAATCATTTTTTTATGAATAGCGCCTAAGGTTTTTATAGAAAAATAGCCTCGCCCTACTCCTGATTGATTGCTAGCAATCGTCACGGTGTAACCCGCTTTACATAAGCGAGCTATGGCTTCTATGCTGCCGGGAATGGGGATCCATTCTTCAGGGGATTTAATAAACTCATCGGAGTCAAAATTAATAACACCGTCTCTGTCTAAAATAATTAGTTTCATACACTTTCCTAAACACATCCTAAAGATAATAAAAAGGGGCTTGCGCCCCTTTTTGTTTTTCTTGGAAAAAGATTTACATGACTTGTATATCGGTTTTCACATCGTTAACACCTTCAACGGTGCTGACTATTTCCATAACGCGAGATTTCGCTTCGCTGCTATGTACTTGACCCACAATATAAACCACACCGTTGTTGGTTTCTACATGAAGGTTCCATGCATTAAAATCACCGCTATTAAAGTATTGAGCTTTTAGTAAAGCCGTTTTTACTTTATAAGTGGTGAATGCATCAGCGCTGTAATTGCTGCTAGGAGTTACGGTCAAATTCTTAGCATCTACTCCAGTAACACCATTGCTTCCAGCGGCGATATCAAGAGCACGTTCATATTGAGTATTAGAATCTAGGTTTCCCGATAACGTTACGGTATTGTTATTGGTAGATACGTCTATTTTGAAAGGTCCTAACAAAGGATCCACGGCAAATTTTGCTACAATAGTGGTGGTGATCGTTGCATCGTTCACTTTATCACCAATATGTTGTAACTTTTGTTTAACTGTTTCAGCGGTGGTAGGCTGCGTAGTATTGCTCGTCGTGGTCATATCTTGCGATGTGGTCGACATGCTTTGAGAGTCAGCCATTGGTGCGGCATCTGTTGTCGTTTGCACAACAGCTTCAGTTGCAAATGCTGCTGTAGATAAAGCTGTACCAATAATGAGTAAGGAAACTGGGGCACGAGCCGCTAAATTTTTCATGAAAACTCTCCTGTTAATGTTGGTAAATCCATTTTACTTTCGTATAGAATATCGCATAGGATAAATGTACTCTTGTAATCTATAGTAAAATTTGTTTTTTGTCAAAAAAACCGTAAAAAGAGAGGGAATTTTGAGTAAAACATCTAATAATCGCTACATATTGCTATTAACAATTATTTTAATTACGTTATGGCACGGTAATATTGATATTTATATCACGGCAGTTCCTTCCATGATGACAGCGTTGGCAACTGATAGCGCACATCTCAAATTATCTATCACTTTTACGGTATTGGGTTTTGGTGTTTCTCAACTCATTTATGGTCCATTATCTGATCATTATGGAAGACGCCATATTACTTTAATTGGTCTTGTTATTTTTATTATAGGCAGCGCACTTTGTGCCAGCGCTGATCAAGTGGAATGGTTGCTCGCCGGGCGATTAATTCAAGGACTAGGTATTGGTTGTGCCGGTGCTATTGCTACCGCGGTACCTAGAGATATTTTTTCTGGAAAAGAACTTAATCGAGCATTTGCTTATATCTCAACTTCCATCGCTTTAACACCAGCTGTTGCTCCTTTATTAGGAAGTTATTTACAGGCATGGTTTGGGTGGCGTTCTACTTTTCTTTTTCTACTTATTTATGGCGTAGTAGTTTGTGTTTTATTTTATTTATATTTCCCCGAAACGAATAAGCATCGTAAACAGCAATCTCTTAATTTAAAAAACACTATCAACAATTATATAAAGGTATTAAGCGATCGTCCTTATATGGGATATTTATTTTGCATTATCTTTTTATATACGGGAGAGCTCGCTTATATTTTACAAATGCCCTTAGTGCTGCAACATGAATTTGGATTAACTCCCGTACAAAATGGATGGACCATTATTATGACCGCTTGTGCAATGGGATTAGGTGCTTTTTCTTCTTCCTATTTGGTGAAACAACATTCTATTTCTACTTTGATTTTTCTGGGTATTTCAGTGATTACCGTGAGTGCTTTATTGATGCTTGTTTTCCCTTTGCTCTCTATTTACAACGCGTATTCTTTTGTTGGGCTGATGATGATTTATATGTTTGGATCAGGTCTTACTTTTAATAATTGTATCGCTGGATGTATGGATCGTTTCCCCCAGCAAGCAGGATTAGCGGGTGCATTATTAAGTGGTTTATTGATGTTATGTACGGGATTATTAACCTTAATTGTAGTGAAAATGTCTTATTCAAATCCTTATGTGATCCCTCTTTTTATATTAGCGTGCAGTGCAGGATTATTTGCGGCATTTTTAGGAATGGCCAGACGCGATTCTTAACGTGCTGTAACAAGCTCATTCCATTGAGTGGTATAGGCAGGCGATCGCTTATCACAACGTGCTTGCCAGGTTCTACTGGTTCCTTGTGCTGCAATAAAAACCGTATGAGAACCCATGCGTTGATTAATATTATCCATCAGTTGCATTCTGCTATTTGCTTTTTCATCTTTTTCAGGGGAATAAAAAAGATCCGATTGATTCATGGTTTCTTGTGTTAAATCTAATAAAATCACTCCTGTTTTTTTATAATATAAACCAGGGCGAAAAATACGCGATAATGCTTTTTTAGCTTCGGCAATAATAAAGCAAGTATCTTGAGTAGGATGAGCAAACGCGCATGAGAGCCCTCTACTATAATAATCCACATTAATATTAAACCGATTTGTTTTTAGCATAACATGTACACCTTGCGCATAACTCCCCTGCTCTCGCAATTTTTCGCATGCTCTAGCGGTATAATGAGAAAGAGCTTCAGCAACATCATCGTAACTCGTTAATGTTTTACCAAACGATCGGGCGGAACGAATATTTTTAGAAGGCTCAGAAAAAGAATCTAACGATAAACACGCACGGCCTTGCAGCTCATATAATATTTTTTCGCCATACACGCTAAAGTGTTTACGAATAAATTTAGGATCGCTATCTCGAAATTGTTTGGCTGTAGCAATGCCCAAATCGCGCGCTTTTAGCGCCGACTGATAGCCAATGCCCCAAATATCTCCTACAGGGGTTTCATTTAATATTTTATTTTGTAAAAAAGGATCGCTTAAATTACATACTCCTATGGTTTTGTTTCGCTTAGCAATCAGGTTCGCCAATTTCGCCAATACTTTGGTGGGTGCTATTCCAATAGAAACGGGAATACCTGTCCATTGTTTTACTTTGTGGCGGATGAGTTTGGCGTATTGGGTGACGCCTTCGTGCACAAAACTATCCAGCTGTAAAAAAGCTTCATCAATAGAATAAACTTCCATTTCTGGGCAAAAATGATGCAAGGTAGACATCACCCGATCTGACATGTCGCCGTAGAGTTGATAATTAGAAGAAAACACATGAATACGGTGTTGGCGGCAAATATCTTTATATTGGTAATAAGCCTTACCCATAGGCACCAAAGGCTTGGCTTCGTTAGAGCGTGAAATCACACAACCATCATTATTGGAAAGAATAACAATAGGTTTGTTTTCCAAAGAGGGGTTAAATACCCTTTCACACGAGGCATAAAAATTATTGCAGTCGACTAGCGCAAATATAGGCATGATGGTTCCTTGCTTTTAATAAAGAATATCGTACAATAATCAAAATAGCAAGGTAGAATTTAGGGGATGTGGGCGTGAGTGATAAGGCCAGCGAGTGTCCAGGCTTTTAATAATGAAGCCGCGCGTAGTGCAATATGTTCATCTTCTTGTGAATAGTTAGCTAAGCCTTCACATATTTCTCCAAAGGTAGCGCCTGCTTGCATGGCATCGATAGCCCAGGCTTCATCTTCTGCTATAGAGCAAAAGTGATTCATTAAATCGTTTCGCCAAAAAATCCAAGGTACAGGTGTTTCATTTATTTCAGGCGCAGGCGGATCTTCTTCATTATTTAAGGCTTGCCATAGCGCTACTACATTCCACGATAAATTGACGCGATGCAAAGAAGGATGCGGCTGTAATTTCATATTTATCCAATCGTTAGGTGATATATGAGACAGCGTTTCTATAGATATACTCTGTGCATTTTCTGAATCAAATACCAGCGCCATTAACCATTCTATTTGTGCTAGTTCGGCTAGGTATGGATAGTTTTGATAAACACGGTGTTGTTTTAAAAAAACAGCTAAATGATCTCCAAACCAGCGGATAGAACGAAAGGTAGAAGGATAAACATCGGCATATTCATTTCCCAAAGTGTTAAATCTTTCCTCTCCCATATAGATTAAAAGGGCTGGATAGGTAATGGTTAATGTTTCAATTAAACGAGATTTGTAAGCATGGGCATAAATAGCTAAGCGTTTTTCTGCAGAGACATTTTTTGTGCTGACAATGGAATTTTTAATTTGTAGTTTTTGTGGATCTAATAAGTGTTGTTGAAATGCGTTTTGTAATAAGGGTAGTTCGCTCATGCCGGTGTTTCCATAGCTAAATGGTGTTTTGCTATTTGACGTGCATGATTAAGTTCTTTTATAAGCTCTTCTAGAGGAGGAATATGATCATCACGCTCAATCATAGTAGAAATGGGGCCAAAACGTTTTAGTGTTTTGTCATAGAGATCCCAGACCGGATCGACAATAGGATGATCATGTGTATCAATAATGCAATCATCTAAACGAGAATGTCCTGCTAAATGAATTTGAAACACTCTATCTAACGGCAATGCGTTAATATAATCTACAGGATTAAATTCATGATTAACGGAACTTACATAAACATTATTAACATCTAATAAAATAAGACAATCCGCTTTTTCGGCAATAGCAGATAAAAATTCCCATTCAGACATTACCGATTGTTGATAGGTAATATAGCTCGAGAGATTTTCAATTAAGATGCGTTGTCCTAAAAAATCTTGTACTTGATGTATACGAGAAGCAACATGATTGATGGCTTCTTCTGTGTAAGGTAATGGTAATAAATCATGCATGTTTTTTTGATCAACACCTGTCCAACAAAGATGATCCGATAACCATTGAGGTTTTACCCGCTCCATTAAAGTTTTCACTTGGCGCAAATAATCCCAATCGATAGGATCGGTGCTGCCTATCGATAAAGACACACCATGCATTACCATAGGATATTTTTCGCGAATTCGATCCAGATAATATAACGGTTTGCCGCCAGGAACTAAGTAATTTTCGGTTAAAATTTCGAGCCAATCTACAGGAGGGTTGTTATTCAAAATAGCCTCGTAATGATCGGGTCTTAAACCTAATCCGAAGCCTAAAAATTTTTTGTGTGGGGTTGAATATGTCATCGTGTTTTAGAATTAAAAAGCGCGCTTAGACTAGCCAAACGCGCTTTATTTTACAGCAGATGCATTATTATTGATTATTTTGGTTCATATGATCTTTGATCATTGTGCCGCCTTTAGCTTTACAATCAGCTGCAGACATTTCCATAACGCCTTTACCTTTGCAAGAATTCATTCCTTTGCAAGAGTTCATTGATGTTTTGCATTGACCGTGGCCTTTACATGAGTTAACACCTTCACATTTAACCATGTGGTTTGTGCCCATATTAGCGTAAGCAGAAGAAGCAACAATTGCAGTAAATGCAAGAGCAGCGGCAGCAGCAACAGTTTTAGTAACAGACTTTGTATTGTTCATAAATTAGCTCCATTTGATTATGTTGATGACTAGTTTACTACTTAGTACTTCAAAATCGATAATAGAGGTTTGGCATTAAAAGTCAATATAAATAAAAGCGGCTATACTGAATAAAATGGAAAAACGTATGAATTTAAAACAATATCGCAGTAAAAGAAATTTTAATAAAACACCGGAGCCTAGCAAAAAAAAGAGTTTAGAAAAAGCTAAATAATGATTTTCAAAAAATTGTTAAGCAATTCATAGCCTTGCTCAGTTAATACCGATTCAGGATGAAACTGCACACCATATACCGGATACTCTTTATGCTGCAATGCCATAATTTCATTTTCATCGGATAAGGCGGTGATCTGTAAACAAGCCGGTAATGAATCTTTTTCAACAACAAGAGAATGATATCTTCCCGCTTGAAAAGGCTGTGAAAGACCTGCAAAAATACCTTCTTGTTTATGCGTAATCAGACTGCTTTTTCCATGCATAGGATTTTTAGCTTTAACCACTTTTCCTCCAAACGCTTGGCCAATTGCTTGATGGCCTAAACATACTCCTAGTATAGGAACTTTATTAGCAAATGCTCGAATGGTTTCCAAGGAAATTCCGGCTTCACTGGGTGTACAGGGGCCTGGAGAAATAATGATATGAGAAGGATTAAGCGCGGCGATTTGCTGCAATGAGGTTTGATCGTTTCGTAAAATAAGGCGTTCAAATCCTAATTGTCCTACATATCGCCCTAAGTTATGCACAAAAGAATCGTAATTATCAATAATTATAATCATACATCTACCAATGCTTTTTTTAATGCTTGAGATTTAACTAGGGTTTCTTGGTATTCTTTTTTAGGATCAGAGTCTAAGGTAACCGCACCACCCGCTTGAAAAGTGACCGTATTATTTTGTATCGCAAATGTTCGAATAATAATAGACATATCCATATCACCGGTAAAACTAATAAAACCCAAACTTCCACAGTAAGGCCCTCGGGAATGTGGCTCTAGCTCTGCAATAATTTTCATTGCTCGAATTTTAGGAGCGCCCGTAATAGAACCGCCAGGCAAAGTGGCTTTAAGTAAATCTATTGCATGCAAAGAAGGTTTTAATTGGCCTTTAATGACAGATACTAAATGATGAACACTTTCATAAGTTTCTAGACCGCAAAGAGTTTCTACTACAATGCTATCATCTTCGCATACGCGCGATAAATCATTGCGCATCAGATCTACAATCATGACATTTTCAGCGATGTCTTTTTTGCTTTGAATTAATTGAGCGCGCAATTGCTCATCTTGCTCTGGTGTGGATCCTCTTTTAATGGTTCCTTTGATGGGGCGTGTTTCTACCCTACCCTGACTCACAGAAATAAATCGTTCTGGAGAGGCGGATGCAATAATCGTATTACCCCAATTCATATAAGCCGAAAACGGCGCTGGGTTGGTGTAATGCAATTTTTCGTATAGTTTAAAAGGAGCAAAAGTATTGTCTAACGTAACAGTAAAACGCTGCGATAAATTCACTTCAAAAATATCGCCTTCTCTAATGTAATACTGCGCTTTTTTAACAACATCCATATAGCTGTTTTCATTAAAATGAGAATAAATATCGCTGGCTGCACAAAAATGATGAGAAGGAATATTTTGTTTAGATGGAGAAGCTAATAAAATTTTTACTGTTTGTAAACGTTGTTGTGCACGTGCTTGTTGACGCTCTCCTACCCTTTCTGGGAAGCCCGTAGAAATAATCCAGCAGCGTTTTGTTTTATGATCAAAGCTAATCACCACATCATAAAAACCAATGGCCAGATCCGGAAAATTCATATCATCTATGGTGCTAGGTATTTCTTCTATATAGTGAGCCATTTCATAAGAAAAAAAACCAGCAGCTCCGCCTTGAAAAGGAGGTAACTCCGATGAAAGAGTTGGCATGGAAAAACAAATTAACTTTTCTTTTAATAGTGTAAAAGGGTCGATAACTTCGCTATTCTCTTCTAGCCAGTGTTTATTTTTGATGGTAATCGTTTCAAAAGGATCAAATACAATATAACTATATCGATTGGTTTCTTGAAAAGCATTTTTACTATTTGCGCTATCTAGAAAAATAGCGCCGGAGTGATGAGCGACCAATGAAAATAAAGCAATAGGTTCTGTGTAAGGAATTTCTTCAACACACGATGCTGGTAAAATATTTTTTGGTAAAACGTTAGAACGAGTGCACAACATGAATAACTACACCCCAAATATACGCACCAGTTTCTGGATTAATTTCGATAGGAGAAAATTGTGGATTTTCTGGCATTAGCCATTGATGATTTTTTTTAATACTCAAACGTTTTACTGTCAGCTGTCCATCTATTGCAGCAATGACAATTTTGCCATCAGTCGGTTCTAAACTTCTATCAACCACTAATAGATCACCTTCATGAATATTGGCACCTATCATGGAATCGCCGGTAGCACGCACTAAAAAAGTGGCGGCAGGATGTTTTATTAAATACTGATGTAAATCTAATTTTCCTTCCATAAAATCATCGGCAGGAGAAGGAAAGCCCGCTTGCACTTTTGAACTATATAAAGGTAATCGATGCCCACGATGTGCAATAAATTCCGATACTTCTGTGACTAGGCTGAGTGGAATACGGATAGGTTTAGTCGATTCGCCATGAGGCCCCTGCCCTTTAGGTCTGCCTGCACCGGTTCGTGCGCCGCCTCTTGCCATAACGTACCTCTAATTAAAGAAAACTGCTCAGGTCTCATGAGAAGAAGAATAATGTGCAAAAATCAAAATGTCAAGCTTCCTATTTATGTGCGGATATCAAAAATATTAGCACTCTTCTCATCAAAGTGCTAAAATAGGCGTATTAAAGGAGAGACTATTTTATGACGACAGCGTTAACCCTTTCCCAACAGCATTTACCTACCCTGCCCTCCACCTTATTGGACGGCGCCTTAGCCGGCCCAGGCGGCAGTATTGATGCGTATATTAGTCGCGTCAGTAAGATTCCCATGCTTTCATTTGAAGAAGAACAACAACTGGCGCAACAGTGGTTCTATGAAGAAAACGTAGACGCGGCTAAACAATTGGTGATTAGCAATTTACGTTTTGTCGTACAAATTGCGCGCGGCTATATGGGATACGGATTAGCATTACCGGATTTAATTCAAGAAGGTAATGTGGGATTAATGAAAGCAGTTAAACGTTTTGATCCTGCTGTGGGTGTTCGTTTAGTGTCGTTTGCAGTGCATTGGATTAAATCGGAAATTCACGATTACGTTATTCGTAACTGGCGAATTGTGCGTATCGCTACTACCAAATCACAACGTAAATTATTTTTTAAATTACGGGGCTCTAAAAAAAGATTAGGCTGGTTCACTGAAGATGAAATGAATCAAGTGGCTCAAGAATTAAATGTGAGCGTAAATGATGTGCGTGAAATGGAAAAAAGATTGCAAGCGCATGACGATTCATTTGATTCAGAAGTATCAGATAGCGAAGAAGATAGCTACACATTATCTCCAGCGGATTATTTAACAAATGCAGAAGGTGATCCCTTGGTTCAGTTAGAGCAATGGGAAGAAGAGCAGCAAAAAGAAAAATCATTAGCTAAAATCTGGCAAGTATTAACGCCTAGAGAGCAAGATATTATTCAATATCGTTGGTTGGCAGAAGAAAAATCTACTTTACATGATTTGGCTGCACGTTTTAATATTTCAGCAGAAAGAGTGCGCCAAGTAGAGCAGAATGCAATGAAAAAACTACAGAAATTGTTGCCATCAAGCGACAGTACGCTTGGCAATGCATTGAGCAGCGATTCGTAAAATTAATTGTTGAGCTAATTCACTTTTGCTCATTAATGGAAATTCTTCTTTTTTTCCATCAGAAAACAATACTTTTACGGCATTCGTATCGGCATTAAATCCTGTGTTTTCAGAAAGCTCATTCGCAATAATCATATCAATGTTTTTGCTTTTTAATTTCTTTTCGGCGTTAGCCATTAAATCTTGAGTTTCTAGCGCAAACCCCACGGTAAAAAGATGGTTTTGTTGCGCAAGCGTTTTTAATATATCAGGTGTGGGAATTAACGATAGTGAAAGTGTGTTCGTTAATTTTTTTATTTTCTGATCCGACATTTGTTCAGCTTGGTAATCGCCAACGGCTGCGGCCGAAATAAAAATAGTCGAAGTAGGGGAGTGATGCAGTACGGCATTTAACATATCGTTAGCACTAATCACATCAATGCGCTGAATGTCTTTTGATAGTGAAAGCGAAACAGGCCCTGTAATTACTGTTACTTTAGCACCAGCACGATAAGCCGCTTCTGCTAAAGCAAATCCCATTTTTCCTGAGCTTCGATTGCTGATATAACGAACCGGATCAATCGCTTCTTGTGTAGGACCTGCAGTAATTAATACATGTTGACCTGCCAAACTATTATTAGAAAAAAGGGCATTGATAATATCAGAAGTCTCTACCATTCTTCCTAAACCTTCTTCTCCGCAGGCATGTTCGCCGCAAGCAGGCCCAATAAATTGAACATGTCGTTTTTTTAATAACGCCACATTATCTTGAGTAGCAGCATGTGACCACATATTAGGATTCATGGCCGGTGCAATATAAATAGGAGCAGTAGTCGCTAAACATAAGGTGGTTAATAAATCATTGGCTAATCCGTGCGTTAAACGTGCAATAAAATCGGCACTTGCAGGTACGCAAACAATTGCATCAGCCCATCTTGCAAGCGCAATATGATCCATGCCTTCTTGTGTTTCGGCTGCGCACCATTCTGATAATACAGGTTTTCCAGATAAAGCTTGTAAGGTGAGGGGAGTGATAAATGATTTGGCATGTTCTGTCATTACTACTTGCACTTCAATATCACGTTGGCGTAACGCACGAACAAACTCAGCTGATTTATATGCTGCTATGCTGCCAGTGACGCCGACTATTATTTTTTTCATATTAATCGTGTTTTAAATCAACCACTATAGGTTCTAGTGTTTCTTTAGCAGGATCGATATAAGCGTAAGAGATAATAAATAAAGGATCGCCTACTTCGCCTTTGCGTGCAGCAGGGCCGTTTAAACCAATAACGCCTGACCCTGCTTTTCCTTTAATAACGTATGTTTCTAAGCGTTCGCCATTATTTAAATTAACTACATGCACATGTTCATTTTCTTTTATATTCGCTCTACGCATAATATCTTCGTCAATGGTAATGCTGCCTACATAGAACAGATCTTTTTGTGTCATGGTGGCATAAGCAATTTTTGATTTGAGGGTTTGTATTAACATCTTTTTTTCCTACTATTTAAATAATCACGAAACAAGAGAGCGGTTATCAATCAAGCGAATGCGTCCTGTTTTAACGGCAGCAAATCGTCTGTTGTTACGGTCTTCAATATAATCCACTTTTATTCCTGCTTTTTGAAGAGACTGAATCACTTCTTCGCAAGATTGGTGGGTTTGTTTAAAAATATCAGCAAATTCATTGGCTAATACTTTCTCTTCAGCATTGAGTAAACGATTACGAGAACTGAGCGGCAAGCCGTTGGCTTCTCTTATAATAGGGCAACCAATGACCTCTATATCTAATAAAAAAGCACTCACCATATTCTTTATTAATTGGAGTTGCTGGTAATCCTTTTCTCCAAAATAAGCGCGATCAGGGTTTGCCAATAGCAGCAATTTTAACACAATAGTGAGCACACCCGTAAAGTGGCCTGGTCTGAAAGCGCCTTCCTGATAGTGAGAGATTTCATTTTCTGAGATTTGAAACCGATAATCATCAGGATAGAGTGCCGATTTCTCAGGAGCCAGTACATAATCCACACCGTAAGTATTGGCTAATGCTATATCGTCGGCCAAGGTACGAGGGTAGCGAGCATAATCTTCAGCATCATTAAATTGCGTATGATTAACAAAAATAGATAATATAACTACATCATTTTCACTCTTCGCACGTTCAACCAAACTCCCATGCCCCGAATGCAAATTCCCCATCGTAGCCACAAACCCCACTTCCTTTTCTTTACAGATCTCCCTTCTAATCTGTTTCCACTGAGAAATATCATTTACTACATGCATATATAGACCTTTAATATAATAGGGCGCACTACCTATCAGGTATGTTTTTGACAAGCATCTGAGGCAGGGATGCCGAAGCTGAGCCTACACGGACGTACTTGCGGCGTCTTGGCAAAAACATACCTGATAAGGTAGTACGCAACTCATTATTCAAAACTATGCTTCTCAAGCTCAGGAAACACACTATCCTTCACCTCAGTAGCATACAAATTCAACGCCTCCAAACAAGCCTGATAACTATTCGCATAAGGCTTACAAAACTTCGTACGTAACTCCTGCTGTAAACCCAACAAATCATGCAACACCAACACTTGTCCATCAGCATAAGGACCTGCGCCAATACCAATAGTGGGGATCCCTAACGATTCGCTAACCGTTTTACCCACATGCCAAGGCACACATTCCAATACGATAGCAAAACAGCCTGCTTGCTCTAGTTTTTGCGCTTGTCTTATTAACTGTTCAGCATGAGAGGCTTGGCGACCTTGCACTTTATAACCACCTAATTGGTGAATAAACTGGGGCGTTAAACCTAAATGTCCCATCACAGGAATACCGGATTGAATAATATGCGCAATTAACTCTAAGTTTCCCTCCGCACCTTCTAATTTAATAGAATGGGCGCCAGCTTGGATCAGTTTTTCTACATTGCTCATGGAATCAGCCAAAGATTTGCGATATGACAAAAAAGGCATATCGGCAATAATAAATTTTTTCGTGATACCACGTGCTACCGCGCGTGTATGTGCCGTCATCATTTCCATCGTTGCTTGTGTAGTATCGGTGCAACCATAAATCACCATACTTAAACTATCGCCTACTAACACGCAATCCACATCGGTAGAATCAACGATTCGTGCAAAAGAATAGTCATAACAGGTGACCATGCGGATTTTTTCTTTACGCTGTTTCTTTTCTAAAAAGTGATGAATTTTCATAATGGTTCCTCATATACGAGTTAACAAAGGCTTGGTATACATCTAAAAAAGGATCTTCTTTAAGCGCACTTAAATTCTTTTCTATCGTTTGTTGATCGTTTCTTGCTAATGGGCCGGTTAAGGCATGCTTATAATCCTGTAAAAGATTATCACATGTTTTCTTTAAGTAAGGCATCATCATTGAATCGGGTATGTCAAACCGATTTTCAAATTCAGAAAATAATTTTTGCCAGAGTAGGGTGGTGAAATTATTTGCCATCACACACAGTGCATGATAATACGCTTTATCTTCTCTAGAAATACAAAAGTGAGCATTGGGTAAACCTGGAAGCAATGCTTCAAAAGCAAGTCTGTTTTTTTCTATAATAATCGGAATATTTTTATATTCTTCTACAGTATATAAATGATGACTAAATGACATAGGCATATGAGCGGTATACGCTTTATCGGATACCAGCGCGCCAGAGCAATGAATTAAACAATGGTTTTGTAATAAATTCCATTGCGTTTCAATAAACGAATCAATTTGATTGTCGGTGATCAGCAATAAAACATGAGTAGATTTTTGTAAACAATCAGATAACACATTATCTGATTTTCGGTACCAATGGTTAAATGAAAGCCCCAGTGCAGTAAAGTAAAACACCATATGCTGTGCGAGGCGTCCATTCCCAATAATGGTATACATAATAGTTTAGTTCACTATTCCTATTAAGGTGCCCACTTCTAAAATAACTAATATAATAGAAATTCCAATCATAATCGCTAATGTAAAAGATCCGCCGAGCACACGGAAATGTTCATCTTTAGCCAATTTCTTTTTATATCGGCCAGACCATACCATTAGTGCAGGCATTAGTCCTAATAAAACGGTGACAAAAATACCACCGTAGCGTAATGCAATCTCAAATCCTTTTTGGAAAAAGAGTGCAAAAAATAACGGGGGTAAAAAAGTTAAGACTACAAACAAAATATGTTTTTTGAAATGATAATCATGGGTTTTTGTTACATCATAAAGTAAACCCATCATGCTCCAGCTCACACCCAAAATAGAAGTGAGTAGTGCACATAAAGAAAATATAGCGACGGCGTTGCTCACCCAGGTAATTTGTAATTCGTTATATAAATTGGCGCTAAGATCGGCAACGGGTTGTCCACCATCGCGTAACGCTAATAATCCGTGTTCGCCTTCCAAAGGTAAGCTGCCCATAATCGCGCCGGTCCAGAATGTATATAAAACTAAAGGAATAGCACTACCAATTAAAATCGCTACCATTAATTGTTTTGGGCTGTTGCCAATATAGCGACGAATATTGGGAATAATAAATTGGTAAGCAAAAGAAAGAACAACAATAATCCAGGTTAATGGAAGGCTGGCCATTTGTGCTTGATCAAAATGTCCTATATCTACATGTGGAGCGATAGCACCAATAAGTACTACATAACTGATAATGAGTCCTGCCATTAATATTCGATTTGAATAATCCACTGTGCGTGTGCCGAAGAAAACAATAGACGCCATCACTACTGTGAGTAAAACAGCCATAACAGAATGTTGAATTTGCCAAGAATCAAAAACGGTAACGAGTAATCCTGAGCTTCCCGTAATGTAAGCAGCGTTAACGGCATATAATAAGAGTGCAAACAAGACAAGTGCAATTAGCCAACCGGTTTTACCTAAGGTTGCACGTGTCATGGATAACAAATTAGTATCTTGGGGAAACCACAGAGTAGCTTCTAAAATCAGGAATGCGCTGGTTAACATAAAAAGCCAGGCAATCACAAACATGCCTAAAGTGGGATAAAAACCACTGGGTGCACTAACGATAGGAAGTGCTAACATGCCAGCACCAATCGTGGTACCTGCAATTAATAACGCGCTGCCAATGACTTTATTCCAGTTATTCATAGTAAATTCCCAATAAAATGAAGTCTCTACTATAAAGTAATGAGTAAATTAAGGCAAATATCAGACGTAGTTTCCGTTATATTTATAAAAACGGGGAAGGCGATCGTTAAATCCACATAAAATTTCATTAGGGATGGTGTTGGCCAAATCGGCGATTTCTTGCAAGCTAATCGTCTCATTTTGTTGTTGGCCAATAATCACCACTTCATCACCCACATAAGCTTCATTCATATCAATATCCACCGTAAACTGATCCATACAAACCAAGCCTGCAATAGGATATCGTTGACCATGAATTAACACTTGGCCTTTATTAGATAAAGAACGGCGAATACCATCACCATAACCTGCCGGTACAGTAACCAGACGAGTCAGCTTATCCGTGTGATAAGTATGTCCGTAGCCTACTCCTTTATGTGCTTCTACGGCTTTAAAGAAAGAGATTTTTGCTTTTACCGAGAAAAAAGGTTTTATATCTTTTGCTAATAGATGCGAAGGAGGGCAAGTATATCCAAATAATAATATGCCTACGCGCACCATATCAAAAAGTGAATCAGGGTAATGTAAAACACCACCTGTACTGGCTAAATGCGCAATAATATCTGGGTTGGTTTTTTCTATATTTTTAACAGCATTTTTAAATAATTTAATTTGTTCATGCGTCTCTGCATTATTCGGTATGTCGGCAGAGGCTAAATGAGAATATACGCCAGCAATTTCAATATATTTTGAGCATTTGGCATTGAGATCATGAATTAATTCTAATGCGGTTTCAGGACGCATTCCGGTGCGTTGCATGCCGGTTTCCATTTCAATATGTATGCGTGCTTTTTCTTTTAATTTTCTACACAGGGTGGCCACTAATTCGGCTTTATAACGAGAAGAAATAGTAAACTCTAAATGATACTTAAGTAAATCGGGCAGTTGATCTTCATGAATAGCGCCTAGTACTAAAATAGGAATGGTAATCCCAGCTTCCCGTAACAAAGCGCCTTCTTGTAAGTGTGCCACGGCTAAATAATCTACTCCATGATAAGCCGCTACTTCGGCGATAGGCACAATCCCATGTCCATACGCATTGGCTTTAACAGCCAAGCAAATTTTTTGTTTTGGCAAATAGGCTTTTAAGGCCTCAATATTTTTAACGAACTGATCCAGATCAATCTCTATCCATGCCGGATGCGCAAAACGATGGTTATTTTCTTGGTACATAGGATTCTTCAACAGGTTATTAATGTTTGTTAATGATAGCATGTAAGTATAATTTGGGTTAAAACTCTACTCCAGTGTTGTTTTTGTATCAGTGAATCCGTATAATAGGGCACAATTTGTGGGGGCGGTAAGTCCGAGAGCGCTTGATGTATAGGGCTCAAGAGCCCTTTATGTAGATGTCGATGTAGGCGGAACCACATGACTAGCGTCAATAGCAGGGGAAGAGGGCGAGCGTTGTCGGCAAAATGGTTTGCTTGGCAGTGCGGGACTCTTTGCCTGATGGCGATTGGTTATTCCTTGTTTGCAAGACTAATGCAGGCAGATGTGTTGATATCCTCGATGTCCTTTTTATTGGGCGGCGGGATCAGCATTCTCGCCAGCAGCTATTTTGCCTGGAAGTTATTTACCCACACGGATGCCCGAGCTGCTCAACGGATTGTAGCCAACCTATATATAGCGGAAGCCCTAAAGCTGTTAATGTCAGCGGCCGGTTTAGCGCTGGTATTTGCTTGGATGCCGGTAGATCCGATAGCAGTATTGATAGGGTTTGTAGTAACATACCTAACTAGTTTGGTCATTGTAGCCGTATTAGCGCTTAAATAAGGCCTAATACATAATATATATATAGAGTAAATTATGGCGACAGATTCAGTCGGTTATATACAACATCATTTAGCACACTTAACCGTGGGCGAAGGCTTCTTTGCCATCAATCTAGATACGATGTTCTTTTCTATTACTCTAGGCCTCTTATTCTTATTTGGTTTTCGATTGGCAGCCAAGCATGCCACTTCTGATGTGCCAGGCCCTTGGCAAAATTTTGTAGAAAGCATAGTCGATTTCGTTGACACTCAGGTGCGTGATTCTTTTCATGCCCACGCTACGGATAAATTTTTAGCACCATTAGCCCTTACGGTTTTTGTGTGGGTATTTTTAATGAATATGATGGATTTAATTCCGGTCGATTTTTTACCCGTGATTGCCCAAGCAATCGGGATCAATTATTTAAGAGTGGTTCCAACCGCTGATTTAAATTTAACATTTGGTTTGGCGATTTCCGTATTTTTTATTGTGATGTATTACAGTATTAAAGCTAAAGGCTTAAAAGCGCATGCCGGCGAATACTTAACACATCCGTTCGGAATTAAATTTGCGCCGTTCAATTTTGTTTTAAAAGTAGTTGAAGATATTGCAAAGCCTATGTCTCTTGGCTTGCGGTTATTCGGCAACTTATATGCAGGCGAACTTATTTTTATATTAATTGCTCTATTGCCTTGGTGGATCCAATGGTCTCTAGGTGGCGTATGGGCAATTTTTCATATCTTGATCATCGTATTACAAGCGTTCATTTTTATGATGCTAACGATCGTATACGTGAGTTTGGCACAAGATAGTCATTAACGTTAACTTTAATTGAAGGGGAAAACTATGGAAACTTTAGCTTCGTTAGTCGCACATGTACAAGGTATGACAGTTATTGCTGTTGCTTTGTTAATCGGCTTTGGTGCATTAGGAACCGCTATCGGCTTCGGCTTATTAGGTGGTAAATTTTTAGAAGGCGCTGCACGTCAACCTGAAATGGTTCAAATGTTGCAGATCCGTATGTTTATCGTAGCAGGTTTGATCGATGCGGTAGCGATGATCGGCGTAGGTTTAGCATTGTTCTTAACATTCGCTAACCCATTATTAAGCGCAGTTCAAGCAGCATTTGCGGGATAAAATCACCTCTCCCCTTGTGGGAGAGGTCGTGAAGTTCGCACGTTACGTGCGAACTGAGCGGGTGAGGGGAATAATTTATTAAGAGGATAAAGCTGTGAGCATTAACCTAACATTACTAGGACAAGCCATCACATTTTTGATCTTTGTTTGGTTCACCATGAAATTTGTGTGGCCACCATTGATAGATGCCATGAAAGAGCGCCAAAAGAAAATTGCTGACGGTTTAGCAGCGGCGGCTCGTGGACAAGAAGAATTATTAAACGCAGAAGAGCGCATTAAAGGTCAAATCACTGAAGCAAAACAACAAGCGGCAGAGATTATTGAAAAAGCGTATCGTCGTGCGGATCAAATTGTAGAAGAAGCTAAAGATAAAGCGCAAGAAGAAGGCAAACGTATAATCGAAGCTGCTCAAGCCGATATACAACAATCCACTTCTCGTGCACGCGAAGGCTTGCGCAAAGAAGTAGCAGCATTAGCGATTAGCGGTGCAGAGCGCGTATTAAAACGAGATATCGATGCAAATGCGCATAACGATATTTTACGTCAACTTGAAACAGAGATGTCAGCATAATGATTGGAATGAACACATTAGCAAGACCTTATGCCAAAGCTGCTTTTGCAGTGGCACAAGAGAAAAAGCAAACCTCTCAGTGGTTGGTGACATTAACAGACTTGTCTGCAATTGTTAGCGATCCTGAAATGGCTGATGTGTTAAGAAATCCTAAGCTTAATTATGAACAAGTGATGGACATTATCGTTGCTTGTCTTCCTGGATTAGATGCAGATGTAAAAAATTTCATTCATATTTTGGCATACAATCATCGCTTAACATTAATTCCAGCCGTTTTGGAATTATTTGCAGAATACAAAGCAGAAGCTGAAAAAATAGTGAATGTAGAAATGATTTCTGCTTATACCGTAAGTGATGAACAGCGCTTACGTTTTTCGGAAGTGCTTAGCAAAAAATTACAACGTCAAGTGCAAGTACATTGCACGACAGATAACAAATTAATTGGCGGTGCGATTATACGCGCTGGAGACCAAGTAATTGATGGTTCAATCCGTGGCCGTTTAATGGATTTAGCCAACAGCTTAATGTAGAAATTTAAACTCGAGAGGATGCACGTAAAATGAAAACACAGCTCAATCCTGCTGAAATTAGCGAAGTTATTAAGTCACAAATTGAAAAATTTAATGTGACTTCACAAGCACGTACGGAAGGTACGGTTGTTAGCGTTATGGACGGTATCGTTCGTATTTACGGTCTTGCCGACGTAATGCAAGGTGAAATGATCGAGTTTCTTCCTGAAAGTGATGATGCTAGCGTTGAACCTATTTACGGTATTGCTTTGAACTTAGAGCGCGATTCTGTAGGTGCGGTTATTTTAGGGGATTACAGCCGTTTAGTAGAAGGCCAAACCGCTAGATGTACGGGCCGTATTTTAGAAGTGCCCGTAGGCGAAGGCTTATTAGGTCGCGTAGTTAACGCTTTAGGTATGCCTATTGATGAACGCGGTCCTATCCCTTTCACACAAACTTCTCCTGTTGAAAAAGTAGCGCCCGGCGTTATTGACCGTCAATCAGTAGACCAACCGATGCAAACCGGTTTGATCTCTATCGATGCGATGACACCCGTAGGCCGTGGACAACGCGAATTAATTATTGGGGATCGCCAAACCGGTAAAACTGCTATTGCCGTGGATACTATCATTAACCAAAAAGGCACAGGCATTAAATGTATTTATGTGGCTATTGGCCAAAAAGCCTCTTCTATTGCTAGCGTAGTGCGCAAACTAGAAGAACATGGTGCTTTAGAACACACGATTATCGTAGCCGCGGGTGCTTCTGATCCTGCTGCTATGCAATTTATAGCACCTTATGCAGGTTGTGCGATGGGTGAATATTTCCGTGATAGAGGCCAAGATGCATTAATCATTTATGATGATTTAACTAAACAAGCATGGGCTTATCGCCAAATTTCTCTGTTGTTAAAACGCCCACCAGGTCGTGAAGCATATCCTGGAGACGTATTCTATTTACATTCTCGTTTACTAGAGCGTGCGGCTCGTGTGAGTGCTGATTATGTAGCACGCGAAACCAATGGTGCTGTAGTAGGCAAAACCGGTTCTTTAACCGCGTTACCTATTATTGAAACACAAGCGGGTGACGTATCTGCATTCGTTCCTACTAACGTTATTTCGATTACTGACGGACAAATTTATTTAGAAACCGATTTATTTAACTCTGGTTTCCGTCCTGCTATTAACGCGGGTTTATCAGTATCTCGTGTAGGTGGTGCAGCGCAAACCAAAATTATTAAAAAACTCGGTGGTGGTGTGCGTTTAGCATTAGCGCAGTATCGTGAATTAGAAGCGTTCGCACAGTTTGCTTCTGATTTAGATGAAGCCACACGTAAACAATTAGAGCGTGGTCAGCGCGTAATGGAAGTATTGAAACAAAAACAATACAGCCCATTACCAGTAGCGGATATGGCGATGACATTGTTTGCTGTAGATCGCGGTTACGTAGACGCGGTTCCATTAGCAAAAGTATTACCGTTTCAACAAGCATTGCATGCGTTCTGTCACGAACAACATAGCAGCTTTATGAAACAAATTAATTTAACCGGTGATTTTGATGGTGAAATTGAGAAAAGAATGAAACAAATCTTAGAAGATTTCATTAATTCACAAACTTGGTAAGAAAAAAACAACATGGCAAGTACTAAAGAAATCCGGACCAAAATAAAAAGCATTCGTAATACGCAAAAAATTACGCGTGCAATGGAAATGGTGGCGGCGAGTAAAATGCGTAAAGCGCAAGATCGTATGAGAGCTTCTGAGCCTTATGCGGAGCGTATTCGTGAAGTGATTGCACATTTAGTGAAAGCCCGTCCTGAATACAATAGCGTATTTTTGCAAGAGCGTCCGGTAAAACGCGTAGGTTTTATTATTGTTTCAAGTGATCGCGGATTATGCGGTGGTTTAAACATCAACGTGTTTAAAGCGGCGTTACGTAAAATGGAAGAATATTCCAAACAAAATATTCCAGTCGATGTTTGTTTAATCGGCTCTAAAGCAGAAAGTTTTTTTAAACGCATTGGCGCACATATTGTTGCATCAACCGGCCATATTGGTGATAAACCTACCGTCGGTGATTTAGTGTCCGGTGTGCAAGTGATGTTAGATGCATACGAAACTCAACAAATTGATCGTTTATATGTGGTGTATAACACATTTGTAAACACCATGACGCAGCAACCTACCGTGTTGCCATTGTTACCTTCACCTCCTTCTGAGTTGGAAGTAACTAAACATTATTCATGGGATTATTTATATGAGCCTGATGCTCAAACATTAATTGATACTATCGTTCGTCGTTATATCGAATCACAAGTGTATCAAGCCGTGATTGATAATATTGCTTGTGAACAAGCAGCGCGAATGGTGGCAATGAAATCAGCATCTGATAATGCAAGTGATTTAATTGGAGACTTGCAATTAATTTATAACAAAGCGCGCCAAGCGGCGATTACGCAAGAATTGTCAGAAATTATTGGTGGCGCCGCCGCCGTTTAATACATAATTAGATTAACTAGGTAAGAGGATCACAATATGACAACCGGTACAGTAGTAGAAATCATTGGCGCAGTCGTCGACGTAGAATTTCCGCGTTCCTCCGTGCCCAAAGTATATGATGCTTTGAAAGTAAAAGGCACTGCTATCACTTTAGAAGTTCAACAACAATTGGGCGACGGCGTAGTACGTACCATTGCAATGGGATCTACCGAAGGTTTACGTCGTGGTCTTAAAGCTGAAAACACAGGTGCTCCTATTACCGTTCCTACCGGAACAGAAACATTAGGCCGCATTATGAACGTATTAGGCGATCCTATTGATAACCGCGGTGCTATTAATGCTAAACAGCATTTACCTATTCACCGTGCGCCTCCTGCTTATGCGGAGCAAGCAGCCAATCAGGAAATCTTAGAAACCGGTATTAAAGTAATCGACTTGTTTTGCCCTTTTGCTAAAGGTGGTAAAGTCGGTTTATTCGGTGGTGCGGGTGTAGGTAAAACCGTAAACATGATGGAATTAATTCGTAACATCGCTATCGAGCACAGTGGATACTCAGTATTCGCCGGTGTAGGTGAGCGTACTCGTGAAGGTAACGATTTCTATCATGAAATGAAAGACTCTAACGTATTAGATAAAGTATCGTTAGTATACGGACAAATGAATGAGCCACCCGGTAACCGTTTACGTGTAGCGTTAACCGGTTTAACAATTGCTGAAGCATTCCGTGATGAAGGCCGCGACGTATTACTGTTTATTGATAATATTTATCGTTACACCTTAGCAGGAACCGAAGTATCTGCGCTATTAGGTCGTATGCCATCAGCGGTAGGTTATCAGCCTACATTGGCAGAAGAAATGGGTGTATTGCAAGAACGTATTACCTCAACCAAAAAAGGTTCTATTACTTCTATTCAGGCCGTTTACGTACCTGCGGACGATTTAACCGATCCTTCTCCTGCAACCACCTTCGCTCACTTAGACGCGACGGTTGTATTATCACGACAAATTGCAGAGTTAGGAATTTATCCTGCTGTGGATCCGCTAGATTCTACTAGCCGCCAATTAGATCCACTTATTGTTGGACAAGAACATTATGATGTAGCACGTAAAGTACAAGGTATTTTACAACGTTATAAAGAATTGAAAGATATTATTGCGATCTTGGGTATGGATGAATTATCTGAAGAAGATAAATTAAACGTAGCTCGTGCTCGTAAAATTCAACGTTTCTTATCACAACCTTTCTTCGTAGCAGAAGTATTCACCGGATCACCTGGTAAATATGTATCCTTAAAAGATACGATTGCTGGATTTAAAGCGTTGGTAGAAGGCCAATATGATCACTTGCCAGAGCAAGCGTTTTATATGGTAGGTTCTATTCAAGAAGCGGAAGAAAAAGCTAAAAAATTAGCAGAAAAAACAAACTAATAGAGGCGGGCTGTTAGCCCTGATATACATTATGTCTAACACCATTCGCGTACAAATAGTAAGCGCAGAAAAAAATCTGTTTGACGGTGAAGCCACTATGGTAGTGGCTACAGCGGCCTATGGTGAAATGGGTATTTTACCTGGACATGCACCTTTATTAGCCGATCTTAGTCCTGGCCAAATTCGTTTACATATGGCTGATAAAACCGAAATGGTTTTTTATGTATCTGGCGGTGTGATTGAAGTACAGCCTAATTTAATTATTATTTTGGCTGATACGGCAGAGCGCGCAGAAAATGTAAGCGAAGCAGCAGCGGCGGCTGCAAAAGAACGTGCTGAAAAATTATTATCTGATAATTCAGCCGATATCGATTATGCCGCTGTACGTGCAGAGTTAGCGCAAGCGGTTGCACAATTAGCGGCGTTACAACGCATTCGCAAAATAATGAAATAATTAGATTTCTAATTCTGTATGCTTGGCTGAAAGATATTCAGGCAAACATTCTGCTAGTGTTTCCACCAACAAATCTATTTGCTCATGTGTGTGATTCGCATTTAAACTAATGCGTAAACGTGCCGTGCCTGCGGGAACCGTAGGTGGGCGAATAGCAGCAACCAGTATTCCATGTTTTTTCAATTCGGCTTGTAGCTCTAATACTTTTTTATTATTACCAATCACCAACGGTTGAATCGCTGTTAATGAAGGCATTAAGGGTAATTTAAATTCAGAAGCGCGCACTCTAAAATGTAAAATTAATTGCTGTAATCTGTCTCGGCGCCAGGTTTCTTGTTGTGCTAATGAAAGGCTTATTAAACTCGCTTCTGCTAATAGTGGAGGCAATGCAGTTGAAAATAAATACGTGCGAGAAAATTGGCGTAAATATTCAATGAGCGATTCGCTGCCAGCCACAAATGCACCAAAGCTGCCAAACGCTTTGCTAAACGTACCCATTAAAATAGGCACTTCTTCTAATCCTAATTCTAAATATTCACAAGAGCCGCCGCCATTATCACCTAACGTTCCAAAACCGTGCGCATCATCAACCATCAGCCATGCATTTCTGTCGCGTGCTATTTCGGCCATTTCTTCAAGATTAGCGATATCGCCATCCATACTAAAAACACCATCGGTAACAATTAACGTATTTTCGGCTTTATAGCGATCCATTTTGCTTTCTAATTGAGAAAGATCATTATGCGCATAACGAGCAAAACTGGCGCGGCTTAAACGCACGCCATCGAGTAATGAGGCATGGACTAATCTATCTACAAATGCGATATCTTTAGGGCCTAATAAAGCACTGATAATACCTAAATTAGCCATATATCCGGTAGAAAACACGAGAGCAGCCGGTCTATTGGTGAATGTCGCTACAGCACTCTCTAATTCATCGTGTATGGCACAATGTCCGCCTACGCTATGGGCAGCACCGCTTCCTACACCGTAAAGTGAAGAAGCTTCTTGAGAGGCTTTTATAAGCTCAGGATGGCTAGAAAGACCTAGATAATCATTACTAATAAAAGATAGATAATCGCGTCCGTTATAACGAGCAGTGGCTGTGTTAGCACCCTCTCTTGCGTTATAATAGCGAAAAAGATGCTCTTGTTTTTGCTTGGCCAGAGCGGCCTGCAAGTAAGATTCTAAAGAATTTGGCATAAGCATATGCTATCGAAATACCGGCGATTATGCAAATCGCTGTAGAAACAGCAAAATCAAAGTAAGGAGCAGAGTCCTATGAGAAAAAAAGCGGCGACAGTACGTGCCCCACGCCCAGAGCCAGCTAGCCATTTATCTGCATCTGCATCTGAAAGAACAGAGAATGCCAAAAAACTACTACCTCAATTAATTCCGTTAGCAAAAAAATATGATGCGGCACATCCTGCTTACCCTCCTGTTTTACAAGTAATTAAAGAGACGGTTCAGTATGCTCCCAGAGGAAATCGTGAAGCACAAAATAGAGCGGGTAATTTTTATTATTCTGGGGAGTATAATATTCCCCAGAATTTTGAATTAGCGCTCTATTGGTTTAATGAAGCAGCTAACCGAGGACATTCCGCATCAAGATTACAAGTTGCAAAAATGCTTCAAGAAGGTGAAGGTACTCAACCTGACAAGGCAGCCGCTGCCCAATGGTATGAGTTGCTTGCAGATGAGGGCAATTTAGTGGCATTAAATAATCTGGCAATGATGTATAAAAATGGGGATGGCGTACCGCAAGATGATGAGAAGGCTTATTATTATATGTTTACAGCAGCCACATATGGTGATCCTCTCGCCCATTTTAATTTAGGAAAGTTGTTTGAGCAAGGGAGCGGGCAAACAAAAGTTGATCTAAATGAAGCTGAATCTTGGTATAGAAGAGCAGCTGCTAAAGGTCATCCGGATGCTCTAAATAATTTGGGTGTTATCAAAGCTAAAGGGGCACATCTATCAGAAATGCTTGGTTTAAATTCGAAACCGGAAGTGGATGAGGCTATATCGATATTTACAACTGCAACTAGGCAGGGAAATGGTCTTGCTGCTTTTAATTTGGCACAGTTTTATCGATTCGGCTGTGTGGTAGAACAAAATGATCAAAGAGCTTTGGATTTACTTTCTTTAGCGGCAGATAGAGGTGTTGAACAAGCGATTATTGCGCGCAGAGAAATGAACTCTGATGGTAAGCGAAAAAGGGATGATGCTGATATATCGGGGTCATCATCACCTGAACCCGAACCCAAAAGAGTTGCTGCGGGATCTGCACGTCCAGCAGGCCCCGCGTAGGCGAATCACATCTATTGTGAATCATTTTTGTGGGAGCCCAAAATAGGAATCAAGATGTCAGATATAATATTTATTTATGGTTTACAAGTAGAAACTATTATTGGTTGTTTTGACCATGAAAAAACCAAAACCCAACCCTTAATTTTTGATATAGAAATGAAAAAAGATTTTCGTATGGCCGCCGAAAAAGATGATGTCACTTTAACTGTGAATTATGCAGAAGTGGCTGATGAAATACGTGCGTTTGTAGAAAATACCTGCGTAGAATTATTAGAAACATTAGCTGAGCGCTTAGCTCAACAATTATTTAAAACCTTTCCTGTCACAGAAGTGATGATCAAAATTCAAAAACCCGAAGCCATTCCCGGTTTGCCGAATGTAGGTATCATCATTACGCGAGAAAAGAGTTAATTAAATATAGAACGTCCACCATCCACATATAATGTGGTGCCAGTTGTATAAGTAGCATGCGACGCTAAATAACATACGGCGTTGGCTACTTCTTCTCCAGAGCCTATTTTTCTTAAAGGCGTTCTTTCTAAAATGGTTTTGCTCGTATCTTCAGAAATGTTTTCAGGCGGAAAACAAGCGCCAGGTGCAACGGCATTAACCCGAATATAAGGCGCTAATTCTCGTGCCAACGATTGTGTTTGCATTAATAGTGCTGCTTTAGTAATAGAATAAACACTGTAATTTTTAATCGGTCTGCCATCAGCATGTGAATCGGTAATATTAATAACAACACTGTTTTCTTGTTTTTTTAAAAAAGGTACAGCGGCTTGTGTGAGAAAAAATGGTGCGGTGACATTGGTATTCCACAACGTGTTCCATTGTTCTAATGTGGTTTCGCCTATCTGATTTGGAAAAAAATCAGAAGCACTATTCACTAAAACATCTAAACGTTTCCACACGGCAGCTGCTTTTTCAATTAGGCTTGAATAACTCTTTGTATCATTAAGATCCGCTTGTAAAACGCCGGCTGAATCAGGGCGAATGTGGTTTAAAGAAGCTGCTAAGGCTTTAGCTTCTTGTTCTGAGTGACGGTAATGAATCAGCACGCGAAAGCCTTGTTGATGTAAAGCCTTTGCTATTACAGCGCCTATACGCTTGGCGGCTCCTGTTACTAGGGCTACTCGTTTAAGATTGAGTTCATTTTGTGGCATAATAGACCATCTATCAATATCATTAAAATTCTTATGCGTGTGTCACCATCTACTTTACCAGAGCCTAACCCAGAGGAAAAAACTCGCAGTAATGAGCTCTCAGCTCTTATATCACAGGCTATTCAGGCCGCACCCACACATATTATTAGCTTTTCACATTATATGGAATTAGCGCTTTATACACCAGGGCTAGGCTATTATATGGCCGAGCATCCTATTTTTGGCTGGGAAGGAGATTTTACTACAGCACCTGAATTATCGCCTTTATTTGGCCAATGTATGTCGCATGCTATTGGCGAAACCTTAGAGAAAACGCAAGGGGATATTCTAGAAATTGGCGCAGGTAGCGGTAAATTAGCGGTGGATATACTGCAATCTTTACCTAACCCACCTGCTCATTATTATATTTACGAACTTAGCCCCGCTTTGCGCAAAAGACAGCAACAGTATTTGCAAGAGCATATTCCCGACTATTACCCTAAAATCGTATGGCTAGAGCAATTACCCGCGCATTTTGATGGCGTTATCATTGCTAATGAAGTGATGGATGCATTACCGGCGGATTGTTTTACGATCACTGATACCGATATTTTAGCAAAAGGTGTCTCTGTAAAAGACGGACAATTTGTATGGGCTGACTATCCTGCCTCTGAAGAAATGCAAGCGGATATTAAAAGAATTCAAAAAGAGTTACCCGATTCTTTTTATCCTCCTTATACCAGCGAGATCCAAATGTTACTCCCCGTATGGATTAAATCATTAGCAAATTTGTTAGAGAACGGAATAATATTATTAATTGATTACGGATTTATGCGTACTGAATATTATCATCCAGAACGATCGCAAGGCACTTTAATGTGTCATTATAAACATCTGGCGCATGGCGATCCTTTTTTATATCCTGGTTTGCAAGATATAACGGTGCATATCGATTTTACAACCGTGGCAGAAGCCGCAGAAGAAAACGGATTAAAAGTGATTCATTTTTCGAATCAAGCACAATTTTTATTAGAATGTGGATTAATTAATCTGTTAGAAAAAGATCCGGATCTGGGTTTTGCCACCAAACACCAAGTGCAAGTATTAACCTCTCCTGTGGAAATGGGAGAAATGTTTAAAGTAATGATGTTAGAAAAAAATAGCGGAGCCACTCTATGAAAACTATTTTATTAGGATTAAATGAGATCAATTTTCATTTTATCGAAAAATATATTCAAAAAGGACGTCTTCCGCATTTTAAAAAACTATTCGAACAGTATGGTTATCGTAAAACTGATTCTGAAAATGAATATCGTTTACTTGAGCCTTGGATCCAATGGGTAACCGTGCATACCGGAAAAACCTATGCAGAGCATCAAATATTTCGCTTAGGCGATATGGTGGAAAGACCTGATATTTTGCAAATATTTGAAGAGCTAGAAAATAAAGGATATCGGGTAGGGGCAGTGAGTCCTTTTAATGCCGATAATCGCTTGAAAAATCCTGCTTTTTTTGTACCCGATCCCTGGACTAAAACACGTGCATCAGGCCACGCTTTATTAAAAGAATTATCGGCGGCGGTATCGGCTGCCGTGAATGATAATGCCAAAAAAAAATTAAGCTTAAAAACCATGATCGTATTGGTTGCAGGCTTGGCTTATTACACGCCTATCAAAGATTATCTCTGGTATTTCAAAAAATTATTAAAAATCAAAAATGTGGCGACTAGACCAGTAATTTTAGATAAATTATTAAGCGATGTTTTTATTAAAGAATGGAAAATCACGCAACCTGATTTTTCATTATTATTTTTAAATAGTGGTGCGCATTTACAACATCATTATATGTATAACTCAGAAGTATATGAAGGTTCATTGCATAATCCAGAATGGTATTGCAGTGCAAAACAAGATCCCATCTATGAAATTTTTTCGCTTTACGATAAAATTTTGGGTGAACTATTAGCACTTCCTGATATTCGACTTATCTTGGCAACCGGTTTAAGCCAACAGCCACACAATGCCATGACTTTTTATTGGCGCTTAAAAGATCATGCCGTATTTTTAAATAAAATAGGCATTACTGACTTTTCAGCGTTGCATCCTAGAATGTCTAGAGATTTTCTGGTGGAATTTCCAAGCATTGAGCAAGCGCAACAGGCAACTAAACAATTGGAAGCTTGTCATGCTTCTGATGGAACCGCTATTTTTAGTGTGGATAATCGTGGCAAAAGTTTATTTGTAGAATTGGTTTATGATAAGGATATTTCTCCTGATATGTCTATTATGTCAGCTGATAAGACTATTGAACATTTCCTAAACGATGTTGCGTTTGTGGCTCTTAAAAATGGTGAACATAATCGCGTCGGTTATTACCTGGATACTGCGCAATTAATTAACACTCCTGCCATCTCTGATCCGTTCCCTTTAACACAAGTCCATGCACTAATTTTAAAAGGATTTGAGACGCGAGGGTAAAACTCGATACTCTTGATCCAATTCTGTATTATAATAAGAAACTGCCTCATCAGATGGATCTGACACCTATGCAACTGTTTCTAGCGTTTGACAGCGAGTACAAGCAACATAGCGATACAGTAGGGAAACAGCCTATTATCGCGTGGACTTTGCTAGACGATCAGGGCCAAGTGAAACAATCTGGCGGCAAAACACCGTTGGCAGAAATCGCCGAAAAATGTAAATCTTTACCTCTCACAGTTCATGTGTTTATTATTAGCCCCGATGTGGTGATTATGCAGGTGCCGCGTCCTGCAGGATCTTTCAATAAAATTCGCCAGGCCATTCCTTTTTTATTAGAAGAACACTTAGCGGAAGATATTGAGTTACTCCATTTTTCAGTTATCAACCCTAGCAGTAGCAATACTATATCGATAGCTGTTATTAATAAAATACTGATGAAAGAATGTGTGGATATGTTATTAGCTGCACGTTTAGTGCCGCAAACTATTATTCCATTTAGTTTGGCTTTGCCCATCCCTGAAGAATCGCAATGGACGATATTAACGAATTCCGAGTATGCGTGGGTGCGTTCCGGTGCTTTTGGTGGTTTTTCATTAGAGCGTTCGATGGTAACCAATTTATTAGAAACGCTTCCACCGGCTCAGTTACCTAAAAGCATCAATTGGATCACCGCAGAAAATATTAAAACAGAAATAGATGAATGTAAAAAACGTAATATAGAAGTGAAAAAAATAACGATTCCTTCTAAAGGCACAAATAATTGGTTGGAATATATTGCCAAAACTTATAAGCCAGCGCCACATGTTAATTTATTGCAAGGTGAATTTAGTATACAGCAACAAACCGGCTCAGATAAACGTTGGTGGGATTTAGTCAAAAAATTATCAGTCGCTATTGTTGTAGTATGGTTTGTGGGTTTAGTCGGGCAATATTTCTTTTTACGTTGGGAACATTTTTACTTACAAACACAAATTGAAAGTGTTTATCGCGAAGTATTTCCTGATACGCCTATGGTCAGCAGCCCTCGTACTATTTTTGAAAGAGAAATTGGGCTGGTATCTAGTGGAAAAGTCGGCAGTGATTTTTTAAGTTTATTATTACGTGTAGGCGAAGTGACCAGCAATTTTCCGCAAATTCAAATAATAGAAATTGTTTATAATGAAAGAGCGTTAACCATTAGTATGATGGCTGATAATTTTTCGCGGCTTCAACAATTAGATGAAAAAATGCAAGAAGTTGGATTAACGGTAGTGCAAGAAACCGCTTCGAGTAGCGGCGGAACTGTTAATGCAAGATGGAAAATATCTTAAGAGATCTTATGAATTTTAAAAATGATAAAATAAAAGCATTGGTCAATCAAACGCTCAATCAGGTAAAAACCTATGCATTACCTTTGCAGCGCCAAGTGCAAGAAAGTGAATATTGGAAACAAGCAGAGCAGCGCTGGAAACAATTAACCAAGCGCGAACAATTATTATTAATGGGAACCGGTGCGCTAACTGCTGTTTTAATTTTTTATCAATTAATTTATTCACCCATATCAACAGCCATTACACGATACCAACAAGATGTGATTAATGATCAAGAGCTGTTAGTGTTTATGAAAGCTTCTGTTCCTCGTTTATTAGCTGCTACCGGACAATCAAAACCCGAAGAACCTATTCGAGCAGATATGTTTCTTCCTACCGTTGAAAGTAGTTTAACAGCGGATGGAATGATGGAAGTGGTAACTAGCATGAGTTTATCGAATGATAATACTATCAGCATACAATTTGATGCAGTGGAATTGGATGGCTTATTGGGTTGGTTAATTCAAATTCGAAAAAAATATGGGATCCAAGTGGATATGTTTAGTGCAAGACCTGTTGAGCTTCCGGGATTTGCAAGTGCCACTGTTCAATTGAAGTTGATGGGCAGCTAGTTTTTTATATAGGCTAATCAATATCTATAATGGTTTCATAGCCTGTTTGCGCAGGGTTTGCTCGGTTAGGCCCTAATGTCCCTTCCTGACGAGACATCATTGTTAATGCCGCAACAGCTCTATCATTACCTTGCGCTGCTGAAGCTTGTATCAACTGCCAGCCATAATCTTGATTGCGAGGAATTCCCATGCCGTAGTAATACAAATAACCTAGAGAATATTGTGCTTCGTCATTTCCATCGCGGGCAATAGGAAGAAGGGTAATCGCTGCACCTTCGTAATCTTTTCTTAAAAATTGTTCGCGTGCCACTTCAAGTTGTTCGGTATCAGATTCTTCTCTTTCGTCTTCTGTGGTTGCACAGCCGGTGCAGATAAGTGCGAGAGAAATTAATAAGTAGCGTAAATAGCTCATAGGTTGCCTTTTGAATTGTTGAATACCAGTGACCAGACTACTTATATAGTATATTATGCCAAATAATGTATTTACGCAATCAGAGTTGGTCATGTCAGAAAAAATAAAACCGCATATTGAAAGTGTAGAGTTGCTAGCGCAAACCCATATTTTTAGAGTGGAAGCTGTTTCGTTGCAATTTTCTAATGGCGTGCAGCGCGTTTATGAACGCTTACTAACCAGACGTCCTGCTGTATTAATTGTGCCTATTTTAGAACAAAAAGAATTAGTATTAATAAAAGAATATTCGGTAGGTTTAGATAAGTATGAATTAACTTTTCCGAAAGGTTTAATCGATCAAGGCGAAACAGTATTGCAAGCTGCCGATCGTGAGTTGCAAGAAGAGGCCAATTATGGTGCTCATGAATTAACCGAGTTACGGCGCTTAAGCATTGTTCCAGGATATATGATGCATGAAACCAATATTGTTTTAGCGCAAAAACTCTACCCCTCGGTATTAGAAGGAGACGAGCCAGAGCCTCTGGATGTGATCACCTGGCCTCTCACAAAAGTAGATGAATTATTAGACCACCCGGATTTTTCAGAAGGCCGTAGCATTGCCGCGTTATGGTTAGCGTTAAAATATATCAATAAAGGAAAGCCATCGTGAATTACGCTCAGTTGTTAAAAGATATTAGACTTTTTGTTCCCCAAGTAGGGCGTGAAATTTTAAATTATTATAGAGATAGAGAAACTTTACCGGTTACCACTAAAGCGAATCACACACCACTCACTAAAGCGGATTTAGCCGCGCATCAATTAATTGAAGAGAAGTTAAAAAAACTCACACCGAATATTCCTTTTTTATCCGAAGAAAGCCGAGAAATTCCTTTTGAAATTCGCCGCCAGTGGGATTGTTATTGGTTGGTAGATCCTCTTGATGGGACCAAAGAATTTTTAGAAGGTAACGGCGAATTTGCCGTGAATATATCACTTATTCTGAATCATCGTTGTGTATTAGGCGTTATTTATCAACCCACCACCGAAGATTGTTTTTATGCAGCAGATGGTTTAGGTGCTTACTGGCATACCATGGAAGGAAAAGAAATAAAACTACATACTCGAAAATATAATGAAGAATCGGTGGAAGTACTTATTAGCCGCCATCACACGCCTAAATGGTTAACAGAGCAATTAGAAAATAGCGAATTAAATTTTCATTTTCATGGCGTGGGCAGCTCTCTTAAATTTTGCCGATTAGCCGCTGGTGTTGCCGATGTTTATCCGCGAATGGGACCCACATCTGAATGGGATACGGCAGCAGGCCAATGTATTTTAGAAGAAGCTGGTGGTGCTATTTTAGATTTATCGGGCAAACCACTGCAATATAATACAAAAGATAATCTAGATAATCCGCCTTTTTTGGCGGTGGCGGATAGCCAATCGAATTGGACATTATGGTTAGAGTGGTTGAACGAGCGAACAAAACAGAAGTAGAGGTGATTATGTTAATGTGGATAAGTATTGGTGTTTTATCTGCTTTTATCAGTGGAGTATTGGTATGGAGCTTTACTCGTTCGCGTTTTATGCAACAAATCCACGAGCTTAAAATGCAGCTCTCGCAATCTGAAACACAATTAACCATGGAACGCGAAAGACAATTAGAAAAGTTGCAAACATTAGAGCAAACCAAAACCGAATTAACCTTACAATTTGAAAATTTAGCTAATCGAATTTTAGATGAAAAAACGCTCAAGTTTTCAGAGCAACATAAAGTGAGCTTAAACGATATGCTCACTCCGCTGAAAGAGCAAATCAAAGATTTCAAACAACATATGCACACGTCGCAGCATCACGAAACCCAACAGCGCAGCGCACTCATTACTGAAATTAAACAACTGCAAGAAATGACACAAGCGATCAGAGGTCCTACTAAACATCAAGGATTATGGGGTGAATTAATTTTATCTCGCTTATTAGAAATTACCGGATTAAAACCTGAGCGTGAATATAAATTACAAGTGACATTAACCGATAAACAAGGCAAAACCTATCAGCCTGACGTGATTATTTATTTGCCTGATAATCGTGAAGTGATTATCGATGCCAAATTATCGTTAGTGGCTTATCAACGTTTTTGTCAGGCTGAAACACCTGAAGAGCGAGAGCTGGCTATGCAAACGCATGTGCAAGCTTTGCGCACGCATATAAAACAATTAGGTGATAAAAATTATCAGCAGTTAACCGGCAATACATTAGACTTTGTTTTATTATTTTTGCCCGTGGAATCGGCCTTTAGTATGGCCATTCAACATTCTCCGCAACTATATGACGAAGCGTTATCTAAAAATGTGGTGTTAGTGACACCCACAACCCTGATTGCTATTTTACGTACCATTACTAATTTATGGCGCATTGAACAACAAAATCAAAACGCTCAACAAATTGCAGAGCAAGCCGGCGATATGTACGATAAATTTGTGACCTTTGTAGAAGATTTAGAAAATGTGGGTGGTAAACTTGCCGCCACACAAAAATCTTATGAAAGCGCCATGGTAAAACTACAAACCGGTAGAGGCAACCTTCTCAAACGCGCCGACGACTTACGCACACTAGGCGCCAAAACCAGCAAACAACTCAAAGTCCCAGCGTTAACAGAAGAGACCTAAAAAGGCTTGTTTCAATGGGAATTTTCTATTATTCTCGTAGATTATTATTGAGAATCCCTATAAACGGAGCCTAATCATGACAAAGCCTAGCAGTCTCGGCCAATGGTCCTCGCGTTGGATGTTTATAATGGCTGCCACCGGATCAGCCGTGGGCTTAGGTAACGTTTGGAAATTCCCCTATATGACAGGCCAATATGGCGGTAGCTCTTTTGTTATCGTGTATTTGCTTTGCGTACTCTTGGTTGGCTTACCCATTTTAATGGCAGAAATCATGATCGGTAGACGAGGCAATGCCAGCCCTGCCGAATCTACTTATAAGCTCGCTGTTGAAAGCAAAAGCAGTAAACATTGGTGGTGGCTAGGCTTTTTCGGCATGTTAACCGCATTTTTATTTTTATCAGTTTATAGCATTGTGGCCGGCTGGACTGCCAGCTATGTGGTTCGCTCTCTTCAAGGTGATTTCGTTGGCCTCACACCCGTTCAAATTGGACAACTGTTCGATGATTTTTTGGCTAACCCTTGGCAGCTACTTATTTGGCATACGTTCTTTATGTTAATTACCGTGTTAATTGTGGCGCGGGGGGTAAAAGAAGGCTTAGAGCGCGCCATTCGCTGGATGGTTCCCGGTTTATTTTTAATTATTATCGTATTAGTAGGATATGCATTAAGCACACCTGGCTTTGTGGAAGGCGTGCAATTTATGTTTAGATTTGATTGGGCAGCGATTGATACCAAGAGTTTTCTTTCTGCACTTGGGCACTCATTCTTTACTTTAAGTGTGGCTACGGCGAGCATGATGATTTATGGTGCCTATTTAGAGAAGAAAGCGAGTATCGCTAAAATTGCGGTGACTATCGCCACATTAGATACCTTAGTGGCTTTATTAGCGGGTATGGCTATTTTCCCCTTAGTGTTCACTTATGGTTTGCCACACGATCAAGGTCCTTCATTAGTATTTAAAACATTACCGATTGCGTTTGGTGAAATGCCAGGCGGCGGATTAATTGGTGGATTATTTTTTACGTTATTATTATTAGCAGCATTAGGATCTTCTATTTCTTTAGTAGAGCCTATTGTGGCGTGGTTAATGGAACGTTGGAATATGAAGCGCGCAGCGGCTGCGTGGGCTAGCAGTACTTTAATTTGGGTATTGGGCTTTGCTTCTTTATTATCATTTAATCACTGGGAAGATATTAAATTATTTGGTATATGGACGTACTACACATTTGTTGACGCTTTAGTCAGCTTGGTGATGTTACCACTAGGCGGTTTAATGCTGGCAGTATTTGCAGGCTGGGTAATGAAAACTAAATTTACCAAAGAAGAGTTGGGAATGCCAGAATGGCTTTACACCATCTGGCATTATATCGTGAGATATTTTTCACCCATCGCTGTTATTGTTATCGCTTGGATTTCATTCTAAGCGATATCAAACCATTACTAGCGGCTAGGGCTAGAAAGTAAACGTGAAATACTTTTCCACTGATGTTTATCTTCAGGCGTTAGAAGACAAATCGCTTGTCCTTCTGCACCAGCACGACCGGTTCTACCTATACGGTGAATATAATCTTCTGCTACTTGCGGAAGATCATAGTTAATTACATGCGCAATATGCGAAATATCTAATCCGCGCGCTGCAATATCAGTAGCAACCATAATACGGAAATCACCAGCACGAAAACCACGAATAGCGCTATTACGTTGGCCTTGTGAACGATCACCATGAATATGAGTGACTGAGTGACCAAAACCCGTTAAGAATTTACTTAAACGATCAGTACGATGTTTGGTTTTTGCAAAAATAAGCACAGAGCCATTTCGAGTATTAAGTTCGTCAAGTAATGTGTTGTTTTTGTTATTACCCGTTGTATGTACTACATTGTGTGTAATTTTTTTATTCGCTTGTTGTGTTTCTCCAACGGTAACACGTGCAGGGTTGCGTAACCATTTAGAAGCCAGCTTTTCAATATTAGAAGGTAGGGTTGCAGAGAATAATAATGTTTGGCGATCTTTTGGAACCGCTTGGAAAATAATATTCAACTGTGGAGCAAATCCCATATCTAACATGCGATCGGCTTCATCTAATACCAATACTTTAACTTGATCTAAAGAAATAGTTTTGCGTTTTAAATGATCCATTAAACGACCCGGTGTAGCAATAATAATTCTAGGATTACTACGCAATGCACGTAATTGACGATCCATAGGATTACCACCAATCAATAAAGCTTGGCGTAGCTCAGGTGCAGCAACAGTTAATTTTCTGATCACATCAGCAATTTGAGTCGCTAATTCGCGAGTAGGCACTAATATCAAGGTCATGATATTAGGGATATTCATTAAGTGCGCCAGTGTTGGAATAGCAAAAGCCGCGGTTTTACCCGTACCGGTTTGTGCGCAACCAATTAAATCGCGTTTGGTTAATGCTTCTGGAATAGCTTGTGCTTGGATAGGTGTAGGTACACTGAAATCCATTAAGCGTAATGCTTTTTCCAAAGGATGAGGTAATTTTAATTCTTGAAATGTTTGCATAAAAAAATCCTATATAAATAGTTAGACCTTACAAAGTAAGGAGTAATGGTTAAAGTTATGATTGGCAAAGATGAATAACATATGTGCCAGCCAGTGACGTGGGCTGGAATATGCTTCAACGGCTAAAAGTGAGTCTTTTATAGGTTGGCGTGATCGGGCCCTTCATTATAGAGAGGGTTGGAGGTTTGGCTCGTATCCTATCTATGGGAGTATGATAACACACTATGGCCAATAAACCTAATTTAGCCTAGGCAGGCTATTTGAGGGGCTATAAAGCCATTTATTGCTCTGAATCTTCTACTTAGGTATAATTTAGTCAATTAGTAAACAAAATCCAGGCTTTTCTTTGATAATAAGAGGAAAAACAGGGTATAGAAGGTGAATGATGCCAGGTTTAAATGATTTTCAGAAACGTATTATTGATGATTTTCTTAATGGTGCTACAGGCGCGCTAAGGGTTATTGAAGAAAAGGTTCCTGCCGATCAAGTCCATCTAGTCCCAGATATACTCTATCTCTGCCTTTTCCATACCGTTGATTTAGATTCGATCCCTGAAATTGCCAAATTCGGTTTAACGGAAGCGGTTGAGCAGATCAGGAGTATTTTTCGTCATCCCTGCCCTCAAAATAGACGTCCTTCCCGATTTTCAGAGCCTACTTCGGAACCGGATGTTGAAAGATTGGGATCACAGGAAACTTTTTTAAAAAATTGGAGCTTGGCTACTGCCTTTGATCAAGAACAAGCCCTAGAAGTTACCTTGAGTAATACAGCTCCTGCTGCTATTGCTGATTTGGTAGCTTTTCCTGTTCTTTATAAAGATGTTCTCTTTTATGATGATAGTGGTGTGTCTACCTCAACAGGTTTTATTTTTGCTAATAGATTGCTTGTTTCTCATTTAGAGGAGGTTAAAGAATTTGCTCCAAATGAGGTGGTTGTTGTAGCTGCACAGAGACGCGGAATTTTGGAGCTTACTGCTCATGGGCCTGCTATGGCAGCCGATGTTAAAGCGTATGTAAAAGCTGCTATAGATAAAAAAATTAAAGCGATTTATGAAAGACCTCTTTTCAAAAAAAGTAAGGAATTTGAAAACATATTAAAAACTGCTTGTACCGTTTCTATTTTAGTATCCAGTAATAATCTAGAAGAAAAAACTACGGCAGCTATTCGTTTAATTACAGAAGAAAGTAAAAAGTTTTCAGATGCGGAAAAAAAATCATACGATATGTGTTTAGAAGAGACAGTTAAATATTTCAGCAAGGAAGAGCTAGCTTCGTTAGGAGCGAATTATAATCGAGATAAATATGAGAAATTAATATTAGCGAGAATAAAAATAAATACGCAAGCAATAGAAGAAGCTAAAGAGGGAAGAACACAAAAAACAGTGCAAATTATAGAAGAGCAAAATCATAGAGGTTTTGAAATCATATTATCGGCAGCTATGAGAGTGGGAGATGACATCTTAGCTGGAAGCATTGTGGTTAAACATAAAGGCGATCCTGATTTTGATTTTACTAATCAGTATACAAAGGATAATGACGCTTTATATTTTGCACTAGCTAAGTTCCATATCATAGGTTTCGAATTTCTTACTACTGAAAGATTTGATTTAACTAAAACTCAAAAATTTTTTAAAAAAGCACTTCCTCACTTGAAAGATCTAGAAAGCCAGGATCAGCATAGAAGGCTGGTTGCTATCACAGAAGTGGTAAATTATAGTGTTTATCCTACTTTTGCTGCATGCTATAGCTTTGAAAAACCATTTGAAAAAATGGCGCTAATAAAGAAAATGTTAGGTCAAACTCCAATTGGCTTGGGTCTATACTCAAGAATAAAAAAAATTCTGGATATTGATTTAGATTTGTTTTTTAAAATTCCCGTCGAAATTGATGCGCGATATACTTTGTCATGGCTGGAACAATGGTATGATTTTGTGGGCGCTAAAACCGATTTCGTAGAAAAAGTAGAGGCTGCGTTCAAAAAACTAGATCTGCTGACCAGAAAGTATCGATATGAACCTGAAGAGATTGTAAAGCTTAGAGCAATATATAAGCGTTGTGGGAAAGAACAAATATTAAATACTATTTTAGCGACTCCACCTCAACCTATACGTGCAGCAGCTCTTGTGGTTACCTAAAGTTAATCAGAAATATTTTAGTATTATTGGGTTTTATTATTCGGGTGTGGCAGCTACGGTAGTAGGGTCACGATGAGGTAAGCGAATGTCAGTAGCCAAGCCTGTTACAGAGAATAAGCGAATTACATAATAAGACAAATCAAACTGCCACCATTTTAAGCCATGGCGAGCAGAAGTAGGGAATGCATGATGCGAGTTATGAAAGCCTTCGCCTAATGCAAGAACACCTAAAATAAAGTTGTCGCGGCTATTATCTTTGGTTTTGTAATTCTTTTTACCGAAAATATGGCAAATAGAATTAATACCCCAGGTGACATGTTGGCACACGGCCATACGTACTAAACCACCCCACAAAAAGCCCATCCATACACCCATCCATGTTTGAGTCCATAGACCGCCAATAACAGCAGGAATAATTAAACCTAGCATTAACCATACTAAATAAGCGCTATCGATTTCTACTAATTTTCTATCGCGTAGTAAATCAATCGCATATGAAAAAGAGCTTTCAGGTTTTGCTGCTAGCATCCAGCCCATATGAGCATGGAAAAAACCTTTGATTTTATGCGCCAACGTGTCAGATTCTAATATAGGAGAATGTGGATCACCTTCAACATCGGTAAAACGATGGTGATTACGATGAGTGGCTACCCAATAAATAAGAGGGCCTTCACCGGCCATAGAGCCCAATATATGCAGCGTTCTACGCATCCAGATTTTTGTTTTAAAGCTGTGATGGGTAAAGTAGCGATGAAATCCTACGGTAATGCTAAGGCCAGTCAGCAAATACATAGTCACAAATAGGAAAATATCGATGCCTTGTACGTATTGCCATTGAAAAATAGCGATGACTAAACCAACAATAGGGGCAAAAATAATAAGAGCTGCTACCCACTGGCTAGGAAGTTTATTCAGTCTTTCTAGCAATGGTTTGAGAATTTTCATGTGTATATATAGGATAATAAAAGAGAGACACTATCATACGCTAAATAGGGTTTTTTCGCAAGAAACATAGCTTGGTAGCTAAGATTAACGACCATACAGCAATGCTTTTATAGCGCCTAAACTTCTATCTATAGAAGAGACAGAAGAAGGTACTACCAATATAGTGTCATCTCCCGCAATTGTCCCTAAAAGGTGGCATTTCAAACGGTTCGCATCTATCAATAAAGCCACAATATTGGCTGATCCGGGTGGTGTATGAACCATAATCAGCTGCTCGTTATGCTCAATACTTAACACTAATGATGTAATATCCGAGCTCGGTGCTGCCGTTTTAGGTGTAGAATAGCTGGCCTTGGCTTCTTGATGCTCTTGAGGCAATACATAAACGAGCTCTCGGTGGGCATTCATGGCTTTTACCGCACGGAGTTTATGCAATAATCGGGAAACAGTGGATTGGGTTACCTTAAAGCCTTGCTTTTCAAGAGCTTTGCTTAGTTCTTCATGAGTACTCATATTCTCTTTACGTAGCAATTGAGCCAATGCTTTGGCTAAAGGGCTGTTATTTGAGTAAGATCGGGTCATAAAGGCCTCCTGTTTGCATAATTATGCGCTAGAAAACAGAAAAAGTCCATATTATTTAAAATATATTGACTATTTATGCGTATCATGCTTTAATTGTGCATTATTATGCAAAATAGCTAAATAGGAATCGAAAATGCAGTACAAAGCGGCCATTATAGGAGCACAAGGGTATGCAGGCCGCGAATTGGCTAGGCTACTATTAACGCATCCCCAGATCCAACTCGCTCAGGTATTCTCCAGAAATGCCGATTGGCACTTGAGCCACGATTTACCGGAGGCTGCTTCGGCTTTGGTTAAACATAGTTTATTTCCAGAATCATTATCTGATCTATCTAGCGCTTGCCAAGCGATGGATATTATCTTTTTAGCCACACCACATGAAGTGTCATTGCAATGTGTTCCACATTTGTATGATGGTAAAAAAATCATAGTTGATTTAAGTGGTGCTTTTAGATTACCGGTTGGCGTATTCGAAGAATGGTATCAACACACGCATAGTGCTACCGATTTATTAGCATCAGCTCAATTCGGATTATGCCCACAACAAACCGAAAATAAATCAACATTAATTGCCAATCCGGGTTGTTATGCAACAGCCATACTGATGGCGTTGTTACCATTAGCGCAAGCAGGTTTAGTTAATGATGCTCATATTATTGTGGATGCGAAATCAGGTATTAGCGGTGCCGGGCGCTCTGCTAAAACAGAATTACTTTTTGGTGAAATTGATAATAATTTTTTCCCGTACAAAATTGGTGCTCATCAACATACGCCTGAAATTGAAAATACTATTCAACAATTAGCGCATGTGAAAACGCAAATTACATTAACCACGCAAGTATTACCGATTCAAAGAGGCATAGCGGCAAGTTTATATATTCCGCTACAAGGAAACAAAGAAGAAGTGGTTGAACAGATTAAAAATGCATATCACAAAGCATATGGCGATTATTCATTAGTTCGGTATGCACATTTGCCAGAGCTTAATGCAAAAGAAAAACAAATATTTTTGTCATTAAAAAATGTAATTGGAACGTGTAGAACTCATATTTCATATCAAATAGTGAATAATCATATTGTGGTATTTTCAATGATAGACAACCTATTAAAAGGTGCAGCGAGCCAAGCGATTGAAAATGCTAATCGTTTATTTAAGTTACCATTAACCAGTGGTTTAGAACACTGCCAAGGAATATTATGACACCTGGACCCGGATCACAAAACACACCTTTACCTAAAGGTTTTTATGCTAGCGGAATTAATAGCGGTGTTAGACGTTATCGCCCTGATTTAGGTATTATTGTCAGTGATTATCCTTGCGTGGCGGCAGGATTATTTACTTTAAATACCTGTGCGGCTGCGCCGGTGCAATATTGTAAATCATTATTACCATCACATAATATTCGTGCCATTATTACTAATAGTGGTCAAGCCAATGCCGCCACTGGCGCTGTAGGTGTTGAAGATAATGTGTTATTAGCCAAATCAGTAGCTGATGAGTGGCAATTAGATATTAATCAAGTGCTAGTGGCTTCTACGGGTATTATTGGATATAGAATGGAATTAGATAAAATTATTCCGGCTATTCCAGAGCTTAAAAAACATTTAACCAATGCCGCTGAAAAATTTGCATTATCTATTTTAACTACCGATCTAGTGCCTAAAACCGCCAGCAAAAAAATCCAGTTAAGTACGGGTGAAGTGTTGTTAACGGGGATCAGTAAAGGTTCAGGCATGATTCACCCTAATATGGCCACCATGTTAGGTTATTTATTAACCGATGCGGTAATGTCACCTGAAGTAGCACAATCATCATTAAAAACAGCCACTGATGTGAGTTTTAATATGATCAGCGTAGATAATCAAATGTCGACTAACGATAGCGTTTTCTTATTGGCTAATGGAAGCAGTGGTATTGAAATAAAAACCGAAGAAGACAAAAAGGTTTTTTCAGATGCACTAAACGAAGTCTCCATATTTTTGGCAAAATCAATTGCTAGAGACGGAGAAGGCGCCACCAAATTATTAGAAGTTCAAGTGATTAATGCGCCTACTAAAACCATGGCAAAAAATGTTGCACGTGGTGTAACCACCAGTGATTTATTTAAATCTGCGGTTTATGGTGCTGCCGCGTATTGGGGAAGGGTTATCGCTGTGTTAGGCCAGCAAGAAGTTCCATTATCTATTATTGATAATGCTAAAGTGTATTTTCAGGATTTCCAAGTATATCCACCTAATCAAGTGACATATGATAAAGCCGTATTAGATGAAAGTATGAAACGAGATACGGTAGTAATTAAAATTGATTTAAACCAAGGTTCTGATAAAGCCACCGCTTGGGGATGCGATTTAACAGAGAAATACGTCAAAATTAATGCGGACTATGGCACTTAATATGCAATTACCATCAACAAACTTAAAAACAGAAGCTATCATAGAAACCTTAAGCTACGTAAAACGTTTTTCAGGCCAACGTATTTTAATCAAATTAGGTGGTTCTGTATTAGATGACCAGGCTTTGATTAACGATCTGTGCATGGACTTTAGCTTATTAAGAGCGGCAGGTATTTCATTAGTCGTTGTGCATGGCGGAAGTAGAGCTATTGAACAACAGCTGAAACTGAATCAAATAGAATCGACTTTTGTAGATGGATTGCGCGTTACAACACCTGAGATGATTAATATTATCGAAATGGTGTTATGCGGAAATATTAATAGAAATTTGGTAAGACATTTAAATGCATCGGGTGTATCGGCTATTGGTTTATCAGGAACGGATAACTGGATGCTGCAATGTGAACGTATTAGCCCTGAATTAGGTGAAGTAGGAAAAATTACGCAAATAGATACTACGTTAATTGATAGATGTTTGGATGATCAACAGCATCGCTTTTTAGGGCATATTCCCGTTATTGCGCCACTAGGTGTTGATAAAAATGGAAATGCCTTAAATGTAAATGCTGATTGGGCAGCTACCGTTATTGCCCAAGCGTTAAATATTGATAAGCTTATTTATTTAACCGATCAAACGGGTATTTATGATAATAAGGGAGAATGTATTTCTACTATTAATCATCAAGGTTTACAGCAGTTAATTGATACGGAAGTGGTTAAAGAAGGAATGTTAACCAAAGTCAGAACAATTATGGATGCATTAGAAGCCGGTATGGAATATATTCATATTATTAATGCGAAAAAACCGCATAGCTTAATTGAAGAATTGTTTACCGATAAAGGGATCGGAACATTGTGTTTAAAACAGTAAATAAGAGGAGAGAGTCATGAGTAAAGGTAAAATTGTATTAGCATATTCCGGCGGATTAGATACGTCAGTTGCTATTCGTTGGCTACAAAAAGAATATGATTATGATGTTGTTGCTGTGGCATTAGATGTGGGCGAAGGAAAAGATTTAGATTTTATTCGTGAAAAAGCATTGAAGATTGGTGCGGTAAGTAGTTATGTAGTTGATGCCAAAAAAGAATTTGCTAATGAATATATTGCTCATGCATTACGTGCTAATTGCTTATATGAAGGCGTATATCCTTTAGTATCTGCATTATCACGTCCATTAATCGCTAAAAAATTAGTGGAAATTGCTAAAAAAGAAAATGCAGTAGCAGTTGCACATGGTTGTACTGGAAAAGGAAATGATCAAGTACGTTTTGATGTGGCATTTATGGCGCTCGACCCTACTCTTAAAATTGTGGCTCCTGTTCGTGAAGCACCAAAATCGAGAGAAGAAGCAATTGAATACGCACATGAACACGATATTCCTTTGCCTATTAACTTGGTTAATCCATTTAGTATTGATCAAAACTTATGGGGAAGAAGCTGCGAATGTGGTGTATTAGAAGATCCGTGGGCAGCTCCTCCTGAAGAAGCGTATGCCTTAACGTCTTCTGTAGAAAATGCGCCTAATACGCCAGAAGAAATTACCATTGAATTTGAACAAGGCTTGCCTACTAAATTAAATGGTAAAGCATTAGCGTTTGAAAATTTAATTGTAGAGCTTAATCAAGTTGCCGGTAAACATGGTGTGGGTCGTATTGATTGGGTGGAAAATCGTTTAGTAGGTATTAAATCTCGTGAGATTTATGAAGCACCTGCTGCCATGACGTTAATTAAAGCGCATCAAGCGTTAGAAGGCTTATGTTTGCCTGGTGATGTGGCGCATTTTAAACCTATTATTGAACAAAAAATTGCTCAAACGATTTACAATGGCCAATGGTATTCACCTATTTTTGAAGCGCTCAATGCGTTTATCAAAGAAACTCAAAAAACCGTGAGTGGTGAAGTAAGAGTTAAATTGTTTAAGGGAACGTCTACCGTAGTAGGCCGTCGTTCAGCAAACTCATTATATAAATTTGAGTTGGCTACTTATAATACGCAAGATCAATTTGATCATCACGCAGCATTAGGATTTATAAAATTATGGGGTCTTCCTACACAAGTCTTTAGCATGGTAAACCCTAAAAATGCAAAAAAAATGGAGCAGGAGAAGACGGAGGTGATGGTGTAGGCGCTGCAACTAGAATATAGGGATCGCCATCTCTGACAGGAACTGTAGCATCATATAAGTCATGAGATCCTTGTAAAGAGTGTTTCTCGACAAAAACCCAATCGGGGTTGGGTGACTTAGCTCTGGGTTCAGTTCCTAGTATTTGCGCATCAGTTAATTCTAGATCTATCACTAGCTGCGGGATTTTTTTAAGTTCCGCTATTTTTTTATCGGAAAGAGTATTTCCACTAATATGCAATGTAAATGAATCGTATTTTTTAAGGGCAGGAATAAGCAGAGTAATTCCTGCATCCGTGATAAGGTTATTACGCAAATCTAAGGTTTGTAGCTTTGGAAAATGAACACTCAGAAAAGCAGCTAGAGATTCAATGGCGATATCCCGAATTTCATTATGTGCTAAACCTAAGAAGGTTAATGGTGAAGCAGGAGACATGGAGCGGAATATCTCTAGCAGGGTAACAAGGCCAGCCTGTCCTAAATGGTTATTAGCAAGTTCTAAATTACGCAGTGCTGTTAAGCGTTGTGAGTAAGGAGCTAATTCTTTAATGCATAAAGGACTGAGTTGGTTTCCATTTAATAGTAATTCTTCTACTGGAAGGTTGGTAGATAATTGGGGAAGAACTTGGTTACAAAAGTTGTTATAGCCAAGCTTTTTATTAGAGTAGTTTATTACTTTCATATACTTACTCCAAACACAGATGTATTTTGAGTATAAAGGAAAAATTAGAAAAAAACATCAAGACTAAAAAGGCGATATTATGGATACAAAACTATGGGGCGGGCGGTTTACTAAACCTACACATAATATGGTAGATGAATTTAATGCCTCTATTCAATTTGATTATTTGCTTGCTAAATATGATATTCAAGGCAGTATTGCCCACGCACAAATGTTGGCGAAGTGTAAAATTATTACGGATGCCGAAGCACAGATGTTGGTGCAAGGATTGAAAAAGATCGCTTCCAAAATAGCTAAACAAGAAGTGATATTTGATGTAAAAGACGAAGATGTGCATATGAACATTGAGCGTTTATTACAGCAAGAAATTGGTGCTGTAGCCGGTAAATTACATACCGGCAGAAGTCGAAACGATCAAGTTGCATTAGATATGCATTTATATGTGCGCGAACAAATGGTGAATGCGGTAGAAAAACTCTATGCTTTACAAAATGCCTTAGTAGAAAAAGCAGCGCAGCATATTAATACCATTTTGCCTGGTTATACTCATTTACAACGTGCGCAGCCTATTCGTTTGGCTCATCATTGGTTAGCCTATATCGCTATGCTGCAACGCGATATTAATCGTATGCAAGATAGTTTTAAGAGAGCCAATATTTCTCCATTAGGTGCAGGCGCATTAGCCGGTGCCGGATTTAATTTAGATAGAGAATTTGTGGCAGAGCAATTAAAATTTTCTGATATTTATCATAATAGTATGGATGCCGTGAGTGATAGAGATTTTGTTTTAGAATTTATTTTTAACTCAGCTACTATCATGATGCATTTATCGAGATTAAGTGAAGAGCTTATTTTATGGTCTAGCCGCGAATTTAATTTTGTGGAAATAGACGATGCGTATGCAACAGGAAGCAGTATGATGCCGCAAAAGAAAAACCCGGATGTAGCAGAGCTCGTTCGTGGAAAAACAGGAAGAGTCTATGGTGCACTAATGGGATTGCTAACCGTTTTAAAAGGCTTGCCATTAGCGTACAACAAAGATATGCAAGAAGATAAAGAAGGTTTATTTGATACGGTTAAAACCTTGCAAGATTGCCTTAAATTATATGCACCTATGATCACTAGTTTAAAAGTGAATGATAAAGTTATGCATCATGCAGCACAAAATGATTTTATTAATGCGACCGAATTGGCAGATTATTTAGTAAAACACAATATTGCCTTTAGAGAAGCGCATGAGATTTCAGGGAAATTGGTATTGCTCTGTATTGAGAAAAATTGTTTTCTGGCCGATCTTCCTTTAAAAACTTTGCAAGAATATTCTCCGGCTTTTGGAGAAGATGTTTATAATGCATTGCGTATAGAGCAAGCAGTAGAAGCCAGAAAAGTGACCGGTGGTACTGCTAAAGCTTCCGTAGAGCAGCAATTAACGGATGTGCGTAAGCAACTGAAAAATACACAAGAGTGGTTGCATGCACATGCCGATTCGTGGAGTGAGCCACATCCTGATTTTTTGTGGAACTTAACTAAATAACACAGTATCTTTAGGTATACTTAATAAGTCTGCTTTTGTACAATGGATGTTATACTGTGTAAAACACAGAGGATTTTCTCATGTATAAACAACAATTCGATGACATTATTTCATATTTAAGAGCAGAAAAAGCCAAAAGCCCTAACACTGCCATTAATGATCTAACCCGCATTTTAAACAACAGAATTCTCTCAGGATCGACTTCTCCTTTAGGGTCTGGAAATGAAAATGCACCTGAAAATCTTTTTCCTATTAATTATGATGCCTTAGCTACTCTTTACTCTATGGATTTTCAAACCTTATGCCCTTGGTTTATGAGCGGAATTGAGTTTACACAAAAAGGACTTCAAGGAATCGATTTTCAAGCCATTTTTGGCACTTTAGATCAACTCGATCCTCATCACACTTTACGTGAATGGTGGGCTAATGGCCCAGAATGGGAAGTGAATCAGTTTTTTTCTACCATTCATGAGGAAACCGGCAAAACCTATTTAGCCATGATGGTAGATACTATTTATCCAGAAGCAGCCAGTTCCGAAGAATTTCATATAGCAAAACAAGCTGAATTTAAACAGGGTTATTTAAATATGCTTGCTATGTTTTTATCTCAAAATATTCCCGCACATATAGGAAATGGACGCACTGATGACGAATGGGACAATGAAAGCTTTCACTTAGAAATGTATTTTTCGAATGCTTTTAAAGGACTATTTGATCCAAAACGAGTTGAGAATGTAGCGCAAGAAAAAGCAACAGATGAATATGTGAGAGATAAACAAGAAGTGATCAATAACGTAATCAGTTCTTTCGTACTTTCTAAACCGCCCGCTAAAAATATTGCGCATGAATGGGAGCGAGAAGAAATTCAGCGCTTCTATCATTATTTGCATGATATTGATCAAAATGGAGAATTCCGCATTCACGTGGCGCTTTCACAAGCCTATAAAAAACCTTTTTACTTGGAATTATATGAGTTTCATAATTTTAAAGTAGAAGAATTTCGTGCCGAATTACTCGATGCATTTGTTAAACAGTTGAGTGGAAATGATAAAGCTAAGTATCATTTTTTACAGGCGCATGTGGGTGTATGCGAAGAGATTGTTAAAGGGAAATGTGGAGATCTTAAATTAAAAGAACACCAAGAATTAAAAGAGTCTTTAGGCATTGTTCATGATACAGCGCTTGCCAATCATACGGTTAATAATATTAATAAAGGTACTCCTGTGATTACAGCAGCGGCTAGTTTGGTTTCTGCGAATGTGGCGAATTTATTTAAGCCTCGCCCATATTCACCTGCAGAAATCAAAGTATTAGAAAAAAAGGTGCTTAAAATTGTAACCGAAATGCCTCAACAATATGCCGAAGCGCATCCCAGCGAAGTAAAAATGAGTAATTTGGCACTGGTGATTCAACAGGCGATTGCTGCCATTGTAAAAATATTTGCTATATTTAGAGCAAAAAAAGAAATAAATCCTATGAATACTATTTTTCCTACTATGGAACCAATAGCCGACGTAGATTTAACGCAATCAAAAGCTTTACTTGAAGCAGAAACTCCTGCATCCATCGCTGTGCCTACATAAAAGGAATACCAATGGATTTATCACTGATAGTTCTACAAGGTTTTTTAACCGGTATTGGTTTAATTATGGTGATAGGCACGCAAAATGCTTTTATTTTGCGTCAAGGTATTATGCGTAATCATGTTTTTTTGATTGCGACAGTCAGCTCTTTAGGCGATATTTTTCTGATCACATTAGGTGTTAATGGTTTAGGCACTTTTGTGCAAACGTCTCATACTTTGCAATTATTTATGGTGATTGCAGGTAGTATCTTTTTGTTTACTTATGGTGGTTTTGCATTTAAAGCAGCCTGGGAAAAACAAGTATTAGATGTGGATTTATCCGCTCCTCCTGTTGTTGATCGTGCTCTAAAAGTAATACTCATGGCTTTAGGGTTTAGTATTTTAAATCCGCATGCGTGGTTAGATGCGGCCATTATTTTAGGCAGTATTGGTGGGCAATTAGATACTGCTGCGCAACGTCATTGTTTTACTATAGGCGCCATTGCCGCTTCATTCGTTTGGTTTTACACTTTGGCTTTTGCGGCGTGGAAGTTAGCACCGTATTTAAGCAAGCCTCGTGTTTGGCAAACTATCAATATTATTGTGGGTTTGATGATGTGGAGTATTGCCACCAATCTTATCTACGATTACTTATATAGATAAGCTAAGTAGGTGCTGCTACTTTTTTTGCATCAGTAGGTAAAGGTGGCAGTTTTGCCACTGCTGTTTTGGAAGCAGCCATATCATCGTCTGAGTAATCACCATCATCAGACTCGCTTCCCGAACCATATTCTTCAGCTAAGTTCACTCTATGCAGTCGTGCACCTTCAATCAGATGATAGCTTTTTGATGGATGATAAGATTCATTATATGTTTCATTAATTCTTCGAATTTTCTTTTTTACTTCATCTACGTTAATAGCTAAATTTAGACCAGTTACAGCACCGTATGAAGCTCTAAAAACTGATGCTGCATCTGATGCATTCACAGGTCTAACCTTACCTTTAGCATCCTTTCCCCACTGATTAGGTTTAACATCGGTATATTTTTTATAAAATTCTGAGTCCATTCCATATACTTGCGTTAATGTGACATGCCCATCAGTTAATAATTCAGAACTTCTTTGTTGAGCAGTGCCAATAGGTAATGCATTTAACGATGGAGACTCGCCTCTATATAAATATCGTGCAACTTCAATAATTGCGCGAAGAAAATTTAAAAAATTCAAGTAATCATTTTTAAAAGGAACGATCGTATGGCTGCGATCTCTCATTAGACTTATTATGTTTGTTTTGGAATTAGCAGCAATTATGGCATTCAACTTTACTAAAATAGATTTATTAGGATCTCCATTTCCATCGCCATAAATGGATGGTACTTGTATGATATCTCCATCCGCTGAAATAACTTGTAAGTATACATTTCCGATGGGTTTATCTTGCTTAGTGCATAAAATATGGGTTTCACCAATAATATATACGGCTGTTGGGAGATAAGCTTTTTCATTAAGAAAATGAGCTAATGCAATAATAACAGAACGAGCATGATATTTATCTAATCTAAGGGGTCTATTTACTTGTAAATAAAAAGAAACTTTTTGGGTGTCGCCACCTGCTTTTTTATCTAAAGCAATTAATTTATTATAAATAGTTTCGGAGGTGGATCCTGCTTTTATTTCCCTACCAATTCTAAAAAAACGGTCGTTTACATATTTTTGAAGTTCAAGTTCATAGCTTGAAGCCGATGTAGCAGTGGAAAATTGATATAAGTGTAAAGCTTTTGATACGGCAGTTTTAGCTAATTCATTAGCTGCATCAGTGACAGTTTCATCATCTCCTTCTGCCGCTTGAGGTTCATCATCGTCTTGTTTTTTAACAGATGCTTTTTTGGGTTTTATGATTTTTCTTCTAGGAGGTGCTGTGGATGATGCACCTTGATCGTCATCTGAGCTTTCATCATCAGAATCGTCCACAACTGGTTCTCTGGGTTTTAAGCGTGCTGGATCCATGATGATACTCCTCAGAAAATAAAAGGCTTTCTATGAAATTATCACAAAATTTTGATGGCTACAATAGTTTTTTAATTTGAAGTCGCAAATTGCGACTTCAAGTGAGAGTCACTAGGGATAGAGTAGTTTAAAAATTGGTTAGAATTGTGCTTATTTCTTGCCACGGAATAGCTATAATATTATCCATCACTTTATATCGCTGTGGTGTTCGACAAATAATATATCCAACGGCTGAATTTGGATATTCATCCATAAATTTTTTAAGATGTCTCGCATCATGTTCATCTGGAGCATCCGTCCATTTTACTTCAATGGGAACATATTGATTTTCGATCTCTAATACATAATCAATTTCAGGACCTGCAGAATCACGCCAATATCGTATTTTTATATGTGGTGAAATAAGTTGACTTGAATATAATAATTCAATACCCGCATAATGTTCAAATAAATCCCCCAATGTTTTTTGGGGTAATCGTATTCCTTCATTAGCACAAGCACGCCGTACTCCTAAATCAAAAAATAAATATTTAGGGGATTTAATTAATCGACGTTTTGTTGTGCTTTTAATAATGGGATCTATGCGCAGTACGATTAAGCAGTCTTCTAAAATTTGATAATAATTAGCGAGTGTAGTATCAGCAACACCTATATCTTGAGACATTCGAGTGAAATTAATTTGTTTACCAGATTCTCCAGCTGCAACCTCAAGAAAACGTGAGAAACTTCCCATGTTACGTACAAGCGCTTCTGCGCGAATTTCTTCTTCTAAATAAGTGGTTACATAAGAATAGAGATCAGATTCTTTATCGGTAGATTTTTGTTCAGTTATAATGTTGGGTAGTGTTCCGTATAACAAAATTTCTTCTATTTTAGGCGTTAAAAAAGGAGAAATTTCTTGGTAAAGTAAAGGATGCATGGCCATGGCTGTAACACGGCCAGGTAACAAATTAACAGCATGTCCATGTTTCAGTTTTCTTGCCGAAGATCCGCTTAAGATAAATTGTGCCAACTTTTTATCAATTAAATACTGGACGCTGTCCATAATGGCAGGAATTTTTTGCACTTCGTCAATAAATACTAAGGGGGGAGAAGGAAAGTCATTAATTTTTTCTTCAAGCTCTTTTTCTAGCAGTGCGGGGTTTTGCTCGTAACGTTGTTTGGTTGTCAGTTGTGCGAAAGAGTAGGTGATATCGGGTTTTATTTCATGCTCAATGAGAGTTGTTTTGCCTGTTTGTCTTGGGCCAAGCAATAATATGCTTTTACCTCTAGCCAAGGTTTGTTTTATATTCGTTGTTATAAGCCGTGGAAAGAATGTCATTGATGGTGCCTCAACCGAATTATCGTTGAATTTTCGGTGTTTGTCAAGGATATTCGTTGAATTTTCGGTGTTGTCGAAGGATATTCATTGAATTTTCGGTTTATCATGCATGCGAGATCTTTGTAACGCATTGATTTTATGGGTTTTTTATAAAGGTGAGCCTGGCCCATTCATCTTGGTAGGCGACTTCTTCTAGTAAAAATAAAGGTTCATAGATATTGATAAGGGTTTGCACTTGTGAGGCTAATACACCTGAAAGTACTGCTTTTCCATTGGGTAATAAATAATCCGAAAAACGTCCCGTCAGTTGCTGTAAAGGCTCTGCCAAAATATTCGCCAGAATTAAATTAACTTTCAAATCTTCAGGTAACTGTTCGGGTAAAACAATAGTCAGTAAATCAGGGGATAAATGATTTCGCTCTGCATTATCGGTGGTAGCTAATAAAGCTTGGGGATCGATATCGGTGCACCAAACATGCGTAGCTTCTGATTTGGCTGCTGCAATAGCTAAAATACCAGAGCCGCAACCATAATCTAAAACAATAAAATCTTTGGGGGGATTAAGCGCAATCCAGGTTAGCATAAGAGAAGTGGTGGCATGAGAGCCGGTACCAAATGCTAAACCAGGATCCAGCAAAATTTTAACGCCTTTGCCGGCAGGAATATCATGCCAACTAGGGTAAATCCACAGGTTGTCGCCAAAACAAATAGGATGGGTTTGGCGCTGAGTTTCTCTTACCCAATCGTTTTCGGGCACATCGACGAGGTGAATTTCTTTAATAATACTGGGGCTAAAAAGTTGTTGAAGCTGTACAAGAATAGGATCTAGCGATAGCTCTGAAAACAAAGCCGCCATTTTAATTAAAGGCCATAAAGGTAAAGTGTCGGGTTCTGGCTCAAAAATAGGATTATCTTCAGCATCAGTAAGGGTAATAGCGAGAGCGCCAGATTCTAGCAGCCATTCGCTAACCTCGTGAGCATGCTCTCCGGTGGTGGTGAGGTGTAGCTCTTGCACTTATTTATTCAACCCTAATTTTTTTTCCAAGTATTTAATAGAAACTCCACCTTCTATGAAAGCCGCATCATCTAGTAAGTCTTGATGTAATTTAATATTGGTTTTAATGCCTTCAATAATCATTTCATGTAATGCATTACGCATGCGAGCCATGGCTTCTTCGCGGGTTTCACCATAGGCAATTAATTTTCCGATTAAAGAATCATAATTAGGTGGAACGCTGTAGCCACCATATAAGTGTGAATCAATTCGAATACCTGGGCCACCTGGCGCATGAAAATAATCTACTTTACCTGGGCATGGCATAAAAGTAGCTGGATCTTCTGCGTTGATTCGGCATTCAATTGCATGTCCGCGCAATTTAATATCACTTTGCTTAATTGAAAGCGGTTCATTATTGGCTACACGTAATTGTTCTTTTACTAAATCAACACCGGTAATCATTTCGGTAACAGGATGTTCTACTTGAATACGGGTATTCATTTCAATAAAATAAAATTCGCCGTTTTCAAATAAAAATTCAAATGTACCTGCACCACGATAACCAATTTCTTTACAGGCTTTTACGCAACGTTCGCCAATCATTTTGCGTTGTTCAGGTGTAATTCCTGGCGCCGGTGCTTCTTCTAATACTTTTTGATGACGGCGTTGTAATGAGCAATCACGTTCGCCTAAATAAACCGCGTTACCATGTTGATCGGCCATCACTTGAATTTCAATATGTCTGGGATCGGCTAAATATTTTTCTAAATATACTTCAGCATTACCAAACGCTGCGGCTGCTTCTTGCTGTGTAGTAGCAATGGATTTAATTAATTGATCTTCTTCATACACCACGCGCATACCGCGTCCGCCACCACCGCCTGCTGCTTTAACAATAACAGGGTAGCCAATTTCTTTTGCTAAACGTTTGTTTTCTTCTGCATCATCACTAACTGGGCCATCAGAGCCTGGCACGCAAGGAACACCAGCAGCTTTCATGGCATTTTTTGCAGAAATTTTATCACCCATTAAGCGAATAGTGTCAGGGCGTGGGCCAATAAAAACAAATCCACTTTCTTCAACACGCTCTGCAAAATCAGCATTTTCCGCCAAAAAACCATAACCAGGGTGAATACCCACTGCATCGGTTAATTCAGCGCTCGCAATAATAGCGGGAACATTTAAATAACTTTGTGCAGAAGGCGCAGGGCCTATGCAAACTGATTCATCGGCGAGTTTTACATGAAGTAAATCGCGATCTACGGTTGAATGAACGGCAACGGTTTTAATACCGAGTTCTTTACACGCACGTAAAATTCTTAATGCAATTTCACCGCGATTAGCAATGACCACTTTTTCTAACATAGTATGAACCTAATAATTAATGGGCTTCGATAGTGAATATGGGTTGTCCAAATTCTACTGGTTGATTATTTTCTACTAATATAGCCGTGATAACACCGGACACTTCGGCTTCAATAGGATTAAACATTTTCATGGCTTCAATCATGGCTAAAGTATCGCCGACTTTTACTGTTTTGCCGACTTCCACAAAAGGAGCAGCACCAGGAGAAGATGCGCGATAAAAAGTTCCTACCATAGGTGAGCGAATAACAGTGCCGCTTAATTCGGGTGCTTTCGCTGCTGCAGGCGCATGAGCGGCTGCATGAGTGTTATGCGGTTCATGATGCGCATGGTGCTGGGTGTGAACCATAGGCGCGTGCATATGGCTAATAACAGGAGAAACATTTCCAGCGCGACGGCTAATGCGAACGGATTCTTCACCTTCGCTAATTTCAATTTCTTCTACGCCTGTTTCTTGAATAAGTTCAATAAGTTTTCTGATTTTTCTTATATCCATAACACACCTTAAGTTATTTTCCGGTTAAACGTTGACATGCCACAGAAAGAGCCAATGAATAGCTATCTGTACCAAATCCGCCAATCACCCCTTCTGCGATATCACTAAAATAAGAATGATGCCTAAAAGCCTCTCTTGCATACAAATTGCTAAGATGGACTTCAATAAATGGCACCTTCGCTGCCAATAGGGCATCTCTGAGTGCAATACTCGTATGCGTAAAAGCTGCTGGATTAAAGATTATCATAGCATAGCCTTTTTCAGGGGCTTGTTGTATGTAATCGATTAATTCATGCTCCGCGTTGCTTTGGTGGCAAACTACCTGATGCCCAAGGCGTGAGGCTTCCGCCTGTAAATCCTCGTTTAGAGTTTTTAAGCTCTTTGTGCCATAATGCTCAGGTTCTCGCTGACCCAGCAAATTCAAGTTAGGGCCATGTAAAACTAGTATAGATGCCATGTACTTTCCTCAAAGCAAGCCGATATTGTGCAACAAAATTTTGAATTTGTCTAGAACCTCGTCGAAAATTATGTGAAAATCGTCGATTGGGTGGGTAAAAGTGCTAAAACTTCAATCCTTCCTCATCTAGCGACTTCTGAACCGCAGGACGTGCCTTAATTCGTTCAAAATAGTGGCCTACGAACTTCCATTCGCTGATCTCTATTTTAAAGGCAAACAGCCAGCTAATCATCACAAATAAATAGGCATCAGGAAGGGTAAAATGGTCAGCGGCTATAAACTCCTGATCGGCCAAATGCGCATCTACCAGAGAAAACTTACGCTTAATGGCTGGAATAAATATTCGTTCTTTTTCTTCGGCTGATACTTCTGCGTTAAATAAAGTGCCAAAGCCTTTGTGAATATCTGTGGTAATAAAGTTTAACCACTCTAATATTTTATACCGTTTGAAATCAGTAATAGGGGGCAGTAAATCGGTTTTTTTATATTGATCAGCTAAGTATTGTAAAATAACGGCATTCTCGGTAACAATCTCGCCGTTATCTAATTGAAGTGTAGACACTTCACCTTTAGGATTTACTTTATAAAAATCTTCACCGCTTTGGGTTTTTTTGGTTTTTAAATCTACGGATTCAAATTCGCAAGGTAATCCCATTTCATTAATAATAATATGAACGGAAAGTGAACAAGCACCTTTAGAGTAATACAGTTTCATTGGGTTTCTCCATTATAATGTTGGGCTGCTTTTTTCGTGAAAAACAATAATGCTTTCTAGTTGTGCGGTTAATTGATCAGCAGTGATATCCCCCACTAAACGCTTATTAATTAATTCAGGTCCAGCAGGTTGAAAAAATAATAAAGCAGGCGGTGCAAACACTCCTAATTCTTTTTGTATTTCTTTATCATATTTATTTTGGGCTGTAACGTCAACGCGTATTAACGTAAAGTGTTTAAGTAATTCCGCTACTTTAGGATCAGGGAATATTTGGTCTTCAATAATATGACAAGTAACACACCAGTCGGCATAAATATCTACCATCACGGGTTTTAAACTTTTATTTATTTCGTGCTGTAACTCTTCTACTGTATTGGCAGAAACAAATGATTCAAGCATAGCAGCTCTTTCTTCTGTTTTAACTGAAGGAGCAAAAATATCTACAGGCAGAACACGCATCACCATCCAAATAGCAACCGCAATTAATAATATACCGAATAAACGTTGCACTAATACCAACCATCTACCTGAACGTGGTAATAAACGAGGGCCAAAAGAACCTAGAATTAATAAAGGAGTTCCCATGCCTAATGCTAATGCAAATAAAGTAGTGCCGCCTAACCACGTGTCGCCTGTTAAACTGATATAAGTGAGCGCACCAATAAGGGGAGCAGTTACGCAAGGAGAAACGATAAGTGCTGAAATTACGCCTAATAATAAAGCCGAAATAAAGCGACCACCTTTAATGCGATCTTGCGTTTGAGCCATGGCTTGGCGAAGTGGGCTTGGAATTTGCAATTGATAAAAACCAAAAGAGTTAAGCGCTAATAATATTAATAATAATGCGCACACGCCTACAAATAAAGGAGCTTGTAAATAACTTTGTAATGTTTGGCCAGCAAGCCCTGCAAAAACACCAGCAAGAGAATATGTTATGGCCATACCTCCTACATAACAAACAGATAATGAGAATGCACGCCATGAACGATCAGGCGCATGATGCCCTACGATAATGCTAGACAAAATAGGAATCATGGGTAACACGCAAGGAGTGAAAGCTAATAATAACCCTAATATGTAAAATATAACCCAAACCCAAGTTTGTTGAGTTTCGGTGATCAATTCAGAAAGTGTAATGGGATTTGCAGAAGTTAACGTGCCAATTTCGGCCAGCTCTGCTGCACCAGCCGCATGTGAGGCTTCAATAATTTCAATATATCCGGTTTTTCTATTAATGCTCCAGGTTTCAGAAATAGGGGGATAACAAAAGCCAGCAGTAGCACAGCCTTGATAGGTAACCATTAATTCAAATTCTTCTGGAAGATCACGAGGCAAAGGAATATGTAGATTTAACTGATTAAAGTAAACAATTTGCTCACCAAAAAACTCATCGTTCATTTTATTCCCTTTGGGGAAGTCAAAAATAAATTCGTGGCTAGAGGTTATTTTGATTTTTTCTTGATAAAGGTAATAACCCTTAGCAATATTCCATTGCAACTGGATGTGATGAGCATCAGGCAAACCAAGCTTTATTCTAAACGCTTCCTCGGGTGCCAACACTTTAGGCTGTAAAGAAGAAGACACCAAAGGAACAGGTGGTTTAATGGTATTTAAGGGTTCAGCAGAAAAAAGAGTGGGCGTTGCTAAGGTAAAAAGCATTAAGAGCATCAAGCGCTTAAACATAGAATAGTTCCTTATTCTTAATTATTCTTTTTTGGGATTAATCTCAGCATCAGAGAATAAAACACGTAAGTGTTCGGGCAGATCGTCTAGTTTGTCAGTATTAATATGTTGCATTAATTCATCTAATACATCATCAGTAAAGCCTAATTGAGCTGCTATTCCTCTTTCTACCATAGATATTTGAGTTTCAATGGCGGCTGGCACCAACGCATCTGTCCATATTTTTTCTTGAATATCTAAAACTCCACGCGCGTAAATAGGATCGGTGCAAGGATAAATTTTCCAGTTAGGATCTTCAGTTACAGTGAGGGCTAAATCAACCAACTCTATGCGCAATAAAGGAGGGCAAATCATCCCCACTTCGCGCATGCCTTCATTATACTCTTTGGTGAGAGTGGTTTTTATTTTTTCAAGCGCTTCAGGTGAGCAACGTAATCTAGAATCTTTTTTGTAAAGCTCATGAGAAGGAATAGTAATAAGCGGGCGCTGATTAGCCATGTCAAAAAACTGACAAAATTGCCAATGCTCAACTAATTGTGCTACCTCATCAGAGGTGTAAGGTTTGTTGAATGCCATGGCGTTATTCTATCATGAATGTTAAGAAAGTAGCATCCAAAAACACTAAATACTAAGAGCTAAGGACGCGCTCGACCAGGTTGAACAGTAACGGAAGTACTAGCCGCTGAATTAGGTCTGTTTAACTGATCTTGTAATAAATTAATATAACTTTTCATTATTTTTTCTGGGAATGATCCTTTGCGATTTTGCAGCATATCTGCCATCACTTTCTGGCAATTAGTGGCTTTATTATTATTAATTTTGGTTGGATCTTGTTTAGCTTCTAATGCTTGTAAACGTTGATTAAATTCATCATCCAGGGATTTCAGTAAACCACCTTTAGCATTCATTTGTTCGTAAACTTTTTTACCTTCGCCATCCGATATTATTTCTTGTTTCGCTTTTTTAACATCGGCACTCACACAATGTGATTGAGAAAGCAGGCCAGGTATTGGCACTTGAACATCTTTGCCTGTTTGTGGATCTCTTTGAGTAACGGTAGTGGGCTCTGTTAGTTTTTCTTGAAACCATAAATTAACTAAAGCTTGTTGTAATTCATTTGTTGATGACTCTTTTTGAGTGCTTACTCGATTACGAAATGATTCCAGCAAAGGCCTGGTATTGGGCATGATATCAATGGGGTTGCCGCCAAAAAGAGCACTAACACCACTGGCTAATGCGCGAAAAGGAATGGAAATTGCTAGTGCGGTGGCATTAAATGCAAGCGCTTCAACAGCGGTGATCGCTGAAAAAACTCGAATCAGAAGCCTTACGGTAGGATCGTCTATTTTTTTAAGCGTTGTATCATAATATCTTTTATCGAAATTTAATCCTGGGGGTTGCAACTGAAATTTCTTTTCAGCAGGATCGTATGTGAGCAAACCACCATTATTAAAGGCATGAGAAAGACATTTAACGGCAGACTCTTCCATTTCTGAAGGTTTTTCAACCATGGTAGGAACACCATTGACGTCTTCTTGCTTTCTTTGTTTTTTAGGGCTTAGAAAAGCTTTAGTATCCGACACAAAATTCAGTCTTTCGCCTACGGGTTTGCCTTGTAAATCGGTTACACGAATTCGCTCTTCTACTACATCCGCTTTAGTATTAATAACAGTACGGCCTACGGTTTGTCTGAAACCTTCGGAGTTAGTATAGGCAGCAGAAGACTGATCCACAGTTAATGCATAAGCAGAACGACGATAAGAATCAGTATTAAAAATAGAAGGTTTTAATCTCATCCAAATACGCTCACCAAAAGAAGGTGTTCTCGCAGGTTCAATCAAAGGTAATCCTGCGTCGGCACGTTCTAAGCTGGTGCGATATAAACCCACATTATTACGGAAATTATCGACGTAATTTTTTTGGGTAACCAGTTGTTGTTTATTTTTTTGGAGCGTCTCATTATCGGGATCCGCTGCCAATGCTTTATCGCTAGCCGTTATTTGTTTTTCTAGCATTTCAGCATAAACGGCTGAGGCTCGTATTTCTGCTTGCGCTCTAACATCTAAATTAGAATATTGAAAATTCTGTTCAAAACTTTGATTATCCGCCTGAACAGTTTGTATTAATTGTTGGCGATCAGGTGCATTTAATAAAGCTTTTGTTACATTAGGTCGCTGAGGAATTTGCGCATAATAATTAACTAGTTTTGCTTGAGCTTCAGAGAGAGGAATGCGGCGAGTATTCTGTAAGGTGTTAATATGATTTCTAATTTCATCTAAAGTGTCTGGAGGCACTAAAGAGCTTATTGCGTCATCTATTGCGGCCAGAGTTGCCGGGTTTGCCTTAAATAATTTTTCAGATAATATTGTGGAGGTCAATGTATCTGCATTAACACTTAATGCATCAGCAACCACTTGCTTTATTGAAACAGGAGTGGTAGCTAGTAAATGGGATAAGACATTACTTTTAGTTGAAAGCTGTTGTATTGCAGAAAAAAGTCGAACACGAATAGCATCTTCATTCAATTCATTAAAGTTTACACCATTACTCGCCGCTTTAAAAACCGCTATTGCGTAACCAGTATTGGCAGTTGCTATCTGTTGAGCAGTACTTGATGCATTTGTGATGTAAGCAGCATCTGCAGGTGCAAATCCTTGTTCAATAGCCCATGCTTTTAAAGTTTCACCTATATCTGCTAAATAAGGGTTGATTACAGGCTGGTAATTTTGATTTCCATCAATCAAGTTTTCTGTATTGGTAATAGTTACTCCACTACCAGGATTCGCTGTAATAGCTGCTTCGCGCAATGCTTTATAAGGTTCAATATATTGTCCAGCAGCATCTTTTATTTTATTTGCAGCCGTCGCAATAGGAGTTACATAACTATCAGCTATATAAGTATTATTAACTAAAGGAATGCGACGTGCTTCTAATAAAATATTTAACTCGCCGCCGATTTTAGCTTTAAATGCATCTCGTTTAGCTTGGTAATTAGCAATAGTATTGGGATATAAAGTTTCTAATACTTCATCGTTAGTTAATAACTCTTTAGCCTTTTCTATTTCTAGAGGAGAACCTGATTCACCTAAATGATTTAATATTTTTTCAAATAAATTATCAGCCGTTAATTCATCTGCATTAGCCACACCAATTTGGTCAGCAATAATATTTTTTACTTGTGGGTTTTTTAGTAAGGTATAAAGAGACCACTTAGGAGATGCTGTGTTTAACTCTAATGTAAGATTGTTTTTGAAAGCTTCTCGTTTTTCTACAGCATTAGCAGTGCCCTCTGGGAATAAAGTTGCTAATATTGTGGCATCTGAAAAATTCCCGATTAATTCTTCTGCTCTTGCAGCGGTTGTTAAATGAGCTGATATCTTTTCAAGCAAATTATCTGCAGTCAGTCCATATGTAGCAGGAGTGGTAGCTGTGGCAGCAGTAGCAGGAGGAACTCCCAATGCATCACGTAACCTGTTTCTAGTGTCCGCATTTCTTACTAGCGTATACAAAGCTGGGTTAGTAATTTGTGTTTTAGCAAACTGTGCTGCAAATTGATTAGGGGTTAAATCTCGTATACTACTATTCGCTGGTAATGTTGCATTTAAATCGCGAAGTTGGCCAATAAACCATTGAACATTTTTGGCATTTCCTTCGGTGGTGTTATTTCTTAATGCCGCAAGGTGTTCTGCGTTGTTTGTGGTATCAGCTCCATAAAGAAAACGTCTCCATAATTGAGAAGCTTCCAGCATAAAAGGATTGGCTGTCAATGATGCTTCATCACTGAAAGTATCAGTGGCGGCTTTATCCGCTTTATCTCTGGCTTCTTCTAGTGCTCGTCTTTCGGTAACAAACGTAGCGCCCATAATGGCACACGCCAACTCATTTTTATAAGTGGGTAGAACGCGTTGGAAATAATTAGCATTAAAGTCCTGTTCAGCCTTTGCTTCAGCTTTGGCTATACGATCGGCTCTAACAGCATCAGTTACCCGTGGTCCAGTTCGTTCTTCCTCTGTAATTTTTCTTTCTGTGTCCGCTCTTGCTGTAGTAATTTCATTTCTCAATATATTTTGGGCTTCTGCTTGTATGTTTGGATCACTGACCTTTCTTTTTAGAACTTCTAAGGCTGCAAAATAATAGGGGAAAAGCGGGCCGCCACCAAACAGTGCCACTGCATTTTCGCGGTTTTCGATTTGTCTGGGATTGGGATTTGCCATAAAGGGCATTATGCCGTAATTAATACCCAAATGCCATAGAAAAGACGGGTCTAATGCTTAGTTTGACATACATCCATAGCCCAATAAATGACCCTAGAAAGTTGTTACTTTAGCTACCAATTACGATATGTATAAAGCAGGAACATATCCACTTTGTGCGGCATGAAGAGTTGGCGCATTACCGGTAGCTAGCCAGTCTACCACTTCAGTCATGGATGGGCGTACATCGGGGTTACCATCCCAGCATCGTTCTATTATTTGTTTAATAATCGGTGGGCAATCATTGGGGATGTTTTCACGTTGTCCATTAGTAACCCATATGTGTAACGAAGCTTGGTTATCTTGATCGTCAAAAGGAACTCGAGCGGTAGATATTTCCCATAAGGTGACTGCAAAAGCAAATACGTCCGTTTTTTCGTTGTGTTTACCACCCATTTTAAATAATTCGGGTGCCATCCAAGGCAAGGTTCCTATTAGGCCATCAGCATGTTTTGACTTGGATTGTGTGGCTAATTTTTTGGCTTGAGCCAGGCCAAAATCGGTAAGTACGGCTGTTTTACTTCTAACTAATACATTTAAGCTTTTGAGATCGCGGTAAATAATTTCTTTTGCATGTAAATAGGCAACACCATCAGCAATCCCTTTGGTGAGTGGTAATCGCATATCGTTCCAACTTAAGGGTTGTCTGCTACGTAATAATTTATATAAAGAACCACCTTCTATATATTCCATTACCATTAAAAATGGAATTTTATCAACAGAAACTCCAAATATTTGGACTATATTAGGATGACGTAATCTAAACATAATCGCTGTTTCTGCAGAAAAGTTTTTTACTACTTCGGTTGATTGGGAGTTGTATAATTCTTTGGCTGCAACAGTGGAGTTTTTCCATGTTGCACGATATACCTTTCCAAATCCGCCTACTCCAATGACTTCGTGTAGAGTAATATCTGACGAATGAATATGGTGAGATGTTTCAGGTATTGCTATGCTGGGTTGAGCAGCATTTGTTTTAGGCAAAGGTGCTGATGTTACATTAGCCAGTCTAGCTAATGCTTGTTTAGCATAGGCATGATTTTGATCAGCGGCTTTTGTATACCAGTGTTTGGCTTTTACTAGATCAATAGCCATCCCATTTATACCTAAAGTATGTAATCGGCCTGCATGATATTGTGCATCTGCATGGCCTTGTTCAGCGGATTTTTCATACCATAATAATGCAGCATTAGGATCAACAGTTAAATCGCCTCTACCATTTTCATACCATTCACCTAGAGCAAATTGTGCATCTTTATGCCCACCTTCAGCTGAGCTTTTGTATAGACTCAGAGTTTGAGCATCATTTTTTTTATCTTTAGAGTAAATTTGAGCTAGCCGATATTGTGCAATTATGTTGCCTAGATTTGCTGCGTGAATATAATCATTTCCATAATTGCTGTGAAATAAGCCTGCTCGTCCTTGTTCGCGAAATTCAATAAACTTTAAAATAGCTTGTGGATGATATTCTCTTTCTGCATATCCATAATACATTGCTGCCGATTTATCATCTTGAACTAAGCCTCCTCGACCATACTCATACATCTGGGCTAGAGTGTAATAGACTTCTTTTTTATATTGCTTAGGATGGCTTTCTTGATAAAACTTTCCAGCTTCAGGATCATCTTTTGATAATCCACCTCGACCTTGCTCATAAAGTTCTATTAATTTATCGTAAATTATTTCTTGCTCAAATTTGTCAATTTCAGAGCCCCATTTTAATTTAGGATCTTTTTTTGCTTCTAATGCAAGCTTATAACAAAATGCAGCCTGTTCATCGTCCAAAGGTAAGTTACCTTTAAAAAGCGTAAGCAGTCTATAAATGGCATTTATGTTTCCTTTGATAGCAGCTTTTTTGTACCATGTGATGATTTCAGTTTCGTTTTTAGAACGAATGGATGAATGATCATATGCATAAGCTAATAAATATTCTGAACCACTAATCTCTTGTTCAGCAGCAAGTTTTAATAAATTTATGATTTTGTCTTCTGCTTTTATTATACAGTGGACGCTTTTCGTATAAAACTCTACCAACTTTTCAAGAGCTTTACGATTTCCCCTATTAGCTGCCATTTTGTAAATATCCCCTGCTTTATAAAAGTAATTATTGGCTAAACCCCCTTGATTTTCATAAAATTCTATTAATCCAGAAAGTGCTTTTTCTGAGCCTAATTCTCCGGCTTTGCAATATAAAGTTAAAGTATTTTTATTATGTAATGATGATGAATCTTCCAGTTTTCCTTGTTCATAAAAGTCAATAACTTTAGATATTGCAACTTCAATACCCCATTGCGCTGCAATTTTATAAAATTTAGGGGCATCAGGATCATCTTTTGATAATCCTCCAGATCCTTTCTCATAAAGAGCAATAAGGCTTGAAAGTGATTTTTTACGTCCTTCTGACTCCCAGATACCCTTTTTGACTGTATATGTTTTTCTATGTCGAATAAGATAGTCTTCTCCATATGGTAATATTAATTTCTCTTCCCTCGATACCATTTCTGAAAAAAAAAGGTTACTTTCTTCTTCTGGCGAACCATAATATTTTTCATTTTCAGCGAGAGTCGAGGTTTTTTTATATCTTGCTGCTGCTTCTTTTTCATTCTTAGTAATGCCATGGGTACCATGCTCATACATTTGCGCTACTCTCCATTCTGCAATAGAAAGTTTTTTGTCAGCAGCCAGTTTATACCATTTCACTGCCTCTTTATCTTCTGGTTTTATCTCACCTTTTTTAGCTTCGTATATAAATATCAGCATAAAAAGTGCTTCTTCGTGCCCATTTCCAGCAGCTTGTCGAAAATAAGTTACACTCTCAGTTTCGTTTCTTTGATATCCACCCGTTCCTAATAAATAGTGATACCCTAGCGTATATTGCGCATCTTTATCGCCCATAAAAGCTTGTATACTTAACATAATATTTTCCTCTAGGGTGTGGCTGCTAAATTAGTTGGGTTAGGAACAGGGCTTGGCGTTATTATTTCTGTGGGTTTTATAGTTGGAATATGCGCCAATGTTTTGCATTTTGTTTTCGCATCTTGAATTGCTCTTGTAAATTCAGGAATAGTTAGTTCATGAGAAGCCGCTCGTCTGTACCAATACATTGCACGTGGAAGATCTTTTTTAGTTCCATCGCCTTTTTCTAATAATCGGCCTAAGTTATATTCAATATCAGATCTAGAGTGTCCTTGCACTGCCGATTTTAATAACCAGTAGTAAGCTTTTTTCTTGTCTATTGCTAAATAATCGTTTCCAAATAAATACAATAATCCTAAATAGCCTTGTGCTTTTGCATGGCCTGCTTCTGCGGCTTGTTTATAACCTTCATATGCCTGCTGATATTGTTTTGCTTTATCTTGTGTTTTGGCTTTTTGATATATTTTCTCTATGTCAGCACTTGATCGCGGCGGTTCTATGACAGGAACAGAAGAAACTTCTATAGTTAGTTCTACTGAAGGCTCATGACCTTCTAATTGAGATAGAACTTGGGTAAGAGAAGTACGTAAATGACTATCTTCGTTTACACAGCCTTGTATTAATTTTTTATAAAAATCAGAAATAGAAGAATGTTTTGAAACAAAATCATAAACAGATGTTTCTCTTTCTAAATTTAAAGCAGTGATAGTTTTTCCTAAAATAAGTTCTAAACATAATATGCCATAAAGATAAACATCAGAAGCATGATTGCCAGTTGTTATATGGTTTTTAATTTCAGGTGCTAGATAATGAGCAGAAAGCTCAGGTAATGCTGCATTAGCAATACTGGCGGTATTAATGTGTGAAAATCTAAAACCAATGAGTTTGGCTTTTCCGGTTTCAGTTAATACCACTTGTTCTGATGTTAAAGCATTATGTATAACGCCTTGTTGATGTAATGTGCTTAAACCTTTTGCAACATCAACCATGATTTGATGTTTTGCTGAGGCAGTTAAAAGTTCAGGTTGGGTACGAAGAATTTTACTTAAAAATCCATTGCTAGGAAACTCCATGACTACACAAGTACGATTAGAAGTTAAGCATGCACCGTATAATTGAAGTACGTTTTCTCCACGTACACGGCTCATTATAGTTATTTCTCTGCGCAAAGACTGATGCGCATTTTCTTCAGCACTATCAATCGTTTTAATCCATACGGATTGCACACCCCAAGTTCCTCGGTAAAAGGTTCCTGAATTGTCATGATGTAAACGTTCACGGAAATGTAACTCTTCATAAGGAATATCAAATCCTTTAGGGAGAGGGCTTTCTGATCTGGGTTTGGAAACAGTTAGTTCAAGTAACTTTAATTTAATGGAGGCTAGTTGTTCATTGAGAGCTTGTTGATTTGCTTCTTGTCTGGAAGCAATTCCGCTGTCGCGAATTTCTTGTTGCTCTATGGCTTTTTGTTGGTTTTCAATTAAATGTCGATTTAATTTAATAATAACATCTTGCTTTGCTTGAATATCTTCTAAATCGCTTTTATGATCGGCCGCATTTTCTACTTGGTTAATAATGAGTTGAGCATCTATGGATAGCCCAAGAGCAATGACATCTTCATTCAATTGAGTACTTAATTCTAAAAAACGATCTTTATTTTCATATACGTCGAATATTTTTATGAACCAGTCATCACGGGTGAATCTTAAAACACAGGCGCAAGCTTCGTCTAAGTGATCAGAAAGCTGCTCTAATCCGGAGAGGGAATCTGACGATCTGAGCTGTGCCTCTAGCTGTCTTACCGTACCTACTATTACTTTTACTCTTTCTAATAGCCGATTGCACTGAGCTTTATTGGCCTTAACGGCTTTGACAAGATCATTGAGGGTTGATGCGGCATCGTAAATAGATTTTAAAGTATCAAAAATCGGCATAGTTATGTTCCAAAATCTAAGTTTTTACCTACAAAATGGACATGTTACAGGAAAAAAAGTCATGGCTCAAACATAGGCTGGCCGGTAGATAGTTTAGTAAGGGTGGTGGGCTTGAAAATGCTTGTGAGCGCCCCCATAGTAAGATAGAATTGGCACTCTAAATAAATGAGTGCTAAATCACAAGTTTTACCTAACCATCTGATTTTTAAGGAGAAACGCGAATGAGTAATTTAATTCCTTTACATGACCGCTTAGTCGTAGAGCGACTAGAGCAAGAGCAAAAAACGGCAGGTGGGATTTTAATTCCTGATAATGCCAAAGAAAAGCCCATTCGAGGCAAAGTGATTGCCGTTGGTAATGGCAAAGTATTAGAAAATGGAACGGTAAGAGCTTTAGATGTTAAAGCAGGCCAAACCGTTTTATTTGGTAAATACGCAGGTACAGAAGTAAGAGTCGACAATAAAGACTTACTCGTATTACGCGAAGATGATGTTTTAGCCATTATTGAATAGTTTTAATTAAGGAGATATAACCATGTCAGCAAAAGAAGTCATATTTGGTACAGCGGTCTATAACGCATTATCTGCCGGTGTTGATACATTAGCGAATGCCGTTAAAGTAACTTTGGGTCCTAAAGGTCGTAATGTTGTTTTACAAAAATCTTATGGTTCACCTACCATTACTAAAGATGGTGTGTCTGTTGCGAAAGCGATTGATGAACTACCTAACCGTTTTGAAAATTTAGCCGCACAAATGTTAAAAGAAGTCGCTTCTCAAACATCTGATGCAGCGGGTGATGGTACCACTACTGCAACCGTACTAGCTCAAGCGATTTTTAAAGAAGGCTTGAAAGCAGTTGCTGCTGGAATGAATCCAATGGATTTAAAACGCGGTATTGATAAAGCGATTACTGCTGCTGTTGCGCAATTGAAAAAAATGTCGGTTCCTTGCAAAGACGATAAAGCCATTGCACAAGTAGGAACGATTTCTGCTAACTCTGATTTAGAGATTGGCGAAATTATTGCTAACGCGATGGGCAAAGTAGGTAAAGAAGGTGTTATCACTGTTGAAGATGGTTCTGGTTTAGAAAATGAATTAGATGTAGTAGAAGGTATGCAATTTGATCGTGGATACTTATCTCCTTACTTCATTACTAATCAGCAAAACATGTCTGCAGAATTAGAAAATCCTTTAATTCTTTTAGTAGATAAAAAAATTGCTAATATCCGTGAAATGTTACCGGTATTGGAAGGCGTTGCAAAAGCAGGTCGTCCATTATTGATTGTGGCTGAAGATGTGGAAGGTGAAGCGTTAGCTACATTAGTAGTGAACACTATTCGCGGTATTGTAAAAGTATGCGCAGTAAAAGCTCCTGGTTTTGGTGATCGTCGTAAAGCAATGTTACAAGATATTGCTACTTTAACCGGCGCGAATGTAATCGCTGAAGAAGTAGGATTAACATTAGAAGCGGCTAAGCTTGAAGATCTAGGCAGCGCAAAACGTGTGATTGTAACTAAAGACAATACCACTATCATTGATGGTTCTGGTAAAGCGGAAGAAATCAAAGCACGTGTTGAAAATATTCGCGCTGAGATTGAAAACAGCTCTTCTGATTACGATCGTGAAAAATTGCAAGAACGCGTTGCTAAATTAGCAGGCGGTGTTGCGGTAATCAAAGTAGGTGCTGCTACTGAAATGGAAATGAAAGAAAAGAAAGCTCGCGTTGAAGATGCATTGCATGCAACACGCGCTGCAGTAGAAGAAGGTGTGTTACCGGGTGGTGGTGTTGCGTTGATTCGTGCTATTGAAGCACTAGCCAATGTTAAAGGCGACAACCAAGATCAAGATACCGGTATCAACATTGCACGCCGTGCAATGGAAGCTCCTTTACGTCAAATCGTTATTAACGCAGGCGGCGAAGCGTCTGTTGTGGTTAACCGAGTGAAAGAAGGCAAAGGTAACTTTGGTTACAACGCTGCTAACGACACTTTCGGCGATATGATGGAAATGGGTATTTTAGATCCAACCAAAGTAGTACGTACTGCATTACAAAATGCGGCTTCTGTTTCCGGTTTAATGATTACTACCGAAGCAATGGTGGCAGATCTACCTAAGAAAGATGAAGCTGGTCCTGCTGGTATGGGAGGAATGGGCGGTATGGGTGGCATGGACGGCATGATGTAATTTGCCTTCTGCTAGTCAGACAAAGAAAAACCCCGGTTCTCCGGGGTTTTTTTTACAAGGTTTTAAGGTAATATAGAGCCTCGTTGGGCGAGTATATAGAAAGGTGAATGATGTACGGAACATTAAAAGAGACTGGTTTTATTTGGATGGATGGCAAATTAGTGCCATGGCAAGAGGCTAAAGTCCATGTATTAACCCATAGCCTACATTATGGTGCCGCTGTGTTTGAAGGGGTTCGTGCTTATCATGAAAATAATAGCACGGCCATTTTTCGTTTGCCTGAACATACCAAACGTCTTTTTAATTCTGCCCATATTGTGGGTATGTCTATTCCTTATACTCAAGAGCAATTATCAGCGGCTCAATGCGAAGTGATCCGTGCCAATAAATTAAAAGAAGGCTATATCCGCCCTTTAGTATTTTATGGTGATGAACATTTAGGTTTAAAAACACATGATTTAAGTGTGCATGTGATAATTGCCGCTTGGGATTGGGTAAGCTTTTTAGGAAAAGAAGCGCAAGAAAAGGGTGTGCGAATTAAAACGTCTTCGTTTACTCGCCATCATGTGAATGCTACTTTTTGCAAAGCTAAGTTGGCTTCTAATTATGTTAATTCGATTTTAGCTTTACGTGAAGCACAAAAGTCAGGATACGATGAAACATTATTATTAGACGCACAAGGTTATGTGGCTGAAGGCAGTGCAGAGAATATTTTTTATGTAAGCGATAAAAAAATATATACGCCTATGTTAACTTCTTGCTTGCCGGGAATTACGCGCGATACTATTATTCAATTAGCCCGTGATTTAGGTTATACCGTAGAAGAAAAATTAATTACACGCGATGAATTATATATTGCGGATGAAGTGTTTTTTACAGGCACAGCAGTGGAAGTTACCCCTATTAAAGAAATTGATGATCGCATGATTGGCAACGGTAAAAAAGGGCCAATAACCACTGAATTACAAAAAGCGTATTTTGATGTGGTCAATGGAAAAAACAAAAAATATACGCAATGGTTAACCAAAATATAAGCGGAGAAAACAATGCCACAAGTAAAACCCTTACAACCCTCCAATGCTAAGCATCATTACACAGTCACTCAAAAGGATTTACCGTTGTGCTGCCCAATGCCTGATATGGTGTTATGGAATAGCCACCCTCGTGTATATTTGCCTATAGAAGAAAAAGGCCAAGTACAATGCCCTTATTGCAGCGCCGAATTTACATTATTGGAAGAAGAAAATAATGCATAAGATATTAATCATAGGACCTGCATGGGTAGGCGATATGGTAATGGCGCAAACTCTTTTTCGTTTGTTGAAACAAAAATATCTCGGTTGTCAGATAGATGTAGTAGCTCCTCCTGCTACAGCACCTTTATTATCTCGGATGCCTGAAATAACCAATACCTGGACACTCGCTGCTAAACACCAAGAATTTGGTTGGCACTCTCGTTATGAATTAGGAATGCAATTGCGAAAACAAAAATATGATCAAGCCATTGTATTACCTAATTCATGGAAATCGGCACTGATCCCTTTTATTGCACGTATACCTAAACGTACCGGTTGGATAGGCGAACAGCGCTGGATATTATTAAATGATATTCGCCGTTTAGATAAACAAGCGTTACCATTAATGATCCAACGTTTTGCCGCTCTCGCGTTTACCGCTAAAACCGATTGGCATCGATTTGCAGATGAATATCATTTTAGTACTTTACCTTGGCCGGTATTAACGGTGAGTGATCAACAACGCGCTGATATTTTTAAACAATTTAATATAGAAACGGGCAAACCAATTTTAGCCTTATGCCCTGGTGCTGAGTTTGGTCCTGCTAAACGTTGGCCTCCTGAATTTTATGCAGAAGTGGCCGAGCATTATTTAGCGCAAGGTTGGGCTGTGTGGTTATTTGGCTCGCCTAAAGAGCAAGATGCTGCTGATTGTATTATGGAAAGAACGCATCATAAGTGCACAAGCTTTGTGGGTAAAACTAAATTAATAGAAGCCATTGATTTAATGTCGGCTTCTACTGCAGTCATTACTAACGATTCTGGTTTAATGCATATTGCTGCTGCCCTTAATAGACCGCTGGTAGTGGTTTATGGTTCAACTAGCCCTAAATTCACACCTCCGCTCAGTGATTTAGCCAAAATATTATCGCTGAATTTATCATGCAGCCCATGCTTTCAGCGCGAATGTCCGTTAGTACATATGAAGTGTTTACGTGATTTAATGCCTACGCAAGTGATTACCGCATTAGATGAAATGAGAGAAGCTAAAATAAAAAATTAGGCTAGCGCTTTTTCTTTTTTAGATTGTTGGATCAATTCTTTTGCATGCGCTAATGTTTGCTCTGTAATAGTAATGCCACCTAATAAGCGTGCAATTTCATTCACTTGCTCTGTAGGTGAAAGCGATACAATTTGCGTAGCCGTGTTTTTATCAATAACGGTTTTCTTCACAAACCAATGATGATCAGAATAAACAGCCACTTGAGGTTGATGTGTCACGCATAATATTTGTGCATGATCGCTTAATTGTTTTAATAATTCGCCCACCATAGAAGCTGTTCCACCACTAATACCAACATCTACTTCATCAAATACTAAAACAGGTGTAGGTGATGTTTGAGCGGTTACCACTTGAATAGCTAAACTAATTCGAGATAATTCACCGCCCGATGCAATTTTGGCTAAAGGTTGTGCAGGATGACCTGGATTGGTTTGCACAATAAATTCTGAACTTTCTTGGCCTAATGCACTAAATCCTGTTTTTGGTACTAAGCTTACGGTGAAAATAGCATGAGGTAATGCTAATTTAGGTAATTGTCCGCTTACTGCTTTACTTAATGATTCTGCTGCTTTTTGGCGTTTTTTTGATAATTCAGTTGCGTACTTTTGATATACATCAGCTTGTGTATTTAATAATTGTTTTAGCGCTTCTTGTTGATCGTCTGCATGCAGTAAGGTTTGTGATTCTGCTTGCAGTTGTTGATAATGCTCTAATAATTGTTCAGGTGCGCAACGATGTTTTCTAGCCATGGCATGCATAACACCTAAACGTTTATCTAATTGTGCTAATTTTTCCGGATCGATAACAATATCATCTACAAATTGTTGTAAATCATGAGTGGCTTCTTGCGCTTGAATATGTGCATTGGTTAACAGCTCTGCAATCGATTTAGCATCGGAAATAACATTACTCATTTTAGATAATGCAATATTCGCTTGCTGCAATAAATGTAATGCGTTAGTTTCTTGCTCGCTAGATAAATATTCCAGCACTTGTTGTGCTTGCTGAGCTAATTGTTCAGCGTTCGCTAGCTTTTGATGTTCGCTAACTATTTTATCCCAGGGATATTGTTCAAGTTCTAATTGTGCTAACTCTTCTAATTGAAACTGCAAGAGTTCTAAACGAGATTGTCTTTCCTCGGTAGATTTTTGTAATTGTTTCAGTTGTAGATCAGTACGATGCCACGTTAAATATGCCTCACGTACCGAATTAATTAAAGCGCTATGACCCGCGTAATTATCTAATAGGGTTAAATGCATATCAGGGTTCAGCAAAGAGTGATACGCATGTTGCCCATGAATATCTAAAAGAAGGGCGCCTAGCTCCCGCATTTGCACTAAAGTAACAGGGTGATCGTTAATAAAGGCTTTTGAGCGGCCATCAGCCCCTACCGTACGCCGAATAATACAATCATGGCTTTCAGCCAGTTCATGTTCTTGTAACCAGGCTTGAACTAGGGGAAGCGGTTGCACATCAAACTGTAAGGTGATTTCGGCGCGAGCAGAGCCGGGACGAACCAAGCTGCTATCCGCACGTTCACCTAAAGCTAGGCTTAGTGCATCAATAAGAATCGATTTACCTGCGCCCGTTTCACCGGTAATAGCAGTCATACCCCGCAAACATTCCAGGTGTAAGTCCGTTACGATGGCCAGGTTTTTAATATGTATATCCGTTAACATGTCCCATTGTAGCTTAGAAGAAAGCCATAAATAAATAGCACGTTATTTCAGCCTCGTGAGCCGATTAGAGAGGCTAATCGGCTCATATTTGGCTTGATTTTGAGCCGATTAAGGGCTATAATCGGCTCATGAAATATAATTGGCAGCAAAATGACTGGCCTCATTTTAAATATGACCCTAAAGGGCTTGATGAACTCTCCTTAAAGTTTGCCGAAAAAAATGGCTATGTTGAGGGATTCGTTAAACATCTACCTGCGGATCTGAGAATGGAGGCTGTTATTGAGATAATGAGCAACGAAGCCATTAAGACTTCTGAGATTGAGGGGGAGTTTCTTAGTCGTAAAGATGTCTATTCTTCTATCCGGAATAACCTAGGTCTGAACCACCCTTTAGAAAAAATACATGATGTTAGAGCGAGAGGTGTCGCGGAACTCATGATAGATGTTAGAAAAACGTTTAAGCAGCCCCTGACAGAGCAAAAGCTTTTTGATTGGCATACCATGTTGCTAGGAAGGGATGGAGATTCAGATCGCATCGTAATTGGTAGTTGGCGCATAGGGGAAGAGCCTATGTTGGTGGTTTCGGGATACCCTGGGAAACAAAAAATTCATTTTGAAGCACCGCCTTCCAATATAATATCTGAAGAAATGCAAAAATTTTTAGATTGGTTTAACCATTCTGCTGCAGGTAAAACAGAAGAAGCCTATTGGCCGCCCGTGAAAGCGGCGATTGCACATCTTTATTTTGAAAGCATACATCCTTTTGATGATGGTAATGGGCGTATTGGTAGAGCAATTGCAGAAAAAGCACTCTTCCAATCATTTAATTCGCCACTTTTAATCAGTTTTTCTAAAATAATAGAGGCCAATAAAAAAGCGTATTATGATGCGTTGGAAAAAGCACAACGTTCGAATGAAATTACGGATTGGATCCATTATTTTGTTAATATGTTGTTAGAGTCTCAAATTGATGCAGAGAAACAAATTACCTTTATTGTAAAGAAGAGTAAGTTTTTAAATGGTTTTGAAAATAAACTTAATGAACGACAAATAAAAGTTTTAAGAAGAATGTTAAAAGAAGGTGTCGAAGGATTTGAGGGAGGCATGAATGCCAAAAAATATGGAATCATTACTCATATTTCTAAAGCCACTGCTACAAGAGATTTACAAGATTTATTAGAAAAAGGTGCAATCAAACAAATGGGTCAGGGTCGCACTACTCGTTATGATATTAATTTAGAAAATGAATAGAAAGAGGTAAATTATGAAAAAGAAAATAGTGAAATATACTAAAAAGCTTATTGGTAAAGTTAAAATAATAAGAGATTTTTTACCTAAACCAAAAGATTTGGTTTTGAAAAAGAAATCCTAAGTTATTTCAAAAAATCATCAATGAGTTGGCGGGAGATGCTAGCTTTGAAGGGAAGTTTTTCAGGAAGTTTATTAGTATCGAAAAATTCGGCTTGTTCAATTTCATTATTATCAATCGTTATTTCACCGCTTTTATATTCGGCAGTAAAGCCGATCATTAATGAGCTAGTGGGAATAGGCCACGATTGTGAGCCCCAATATTTAATATTTTTAACTTCAATACCTATTTCTTCTTTTACTTCTCGGTGAATGGCATCTTCTAAGCTTTCACCTAGCTCAACAAATCCCGCAATCAGTGCCCATAAGCCAGCAGGAAAATGTGGGCTCCTTGCTAATAATATTTGATCACCTTTGTTAATTCTCACCATTATACATGGTGCTAGCTTGGGATAAAATTCATGCTGGCAGGCTTCGCAAAACATAAAAATAGTTTTTTTACTTCTAGTTAATTGATGTCCGCAAAGGCCACAAAACTGATGATGCTGATAATAATGAGCAAGCTGTAAATAATAAATAATTTTTTTAGCTAAACTTGCATCAAAAAAATTCAACGCTATTCGCACATTAACGGCTTCATATGATTCATTCAAATGGGGAGTGGAAGTAACATAAGCCACAAAAAAATCATCTGATTTTTCTATGATATGTAATTCAGATTTAAATAAAGAGAGAATATCGGCATTAGGTAATTGGAATTGATCGCCTTTCTTTTCTACGATTAAATCATTTTCTGAAAAAATCAAATACAACATCCGTATTTCCTTATTTAAATAAGACTACGTGAGTTTGCTGCTCCATTGCAGTTTGGTTCTTAGCGTTTGATAATAATCATAACTCATAGGGTGCAGTAATCGTAATTGTTTTTTGTGGCGCTTCACCACAATTTTATCATGCGGATTTAATGAGTATGCACGACGCCCATCCCAACTGACATCTGGTTTATCAGGATAATCGCTGAGTGCAACTACTTCAATCGTTGAATCACTGCTGATCACAATAGGGCGACTGGTTAATGTATGTGGCAACATAGGCACTAACACCATACATTCTAATCCAGGATGTAAAATAGGCCCGCCACTGGAAAGTGCATAAGCAGTAGAGCCAGTAGGTGTAGCAATAATTAAACCATCAGAGCGTTGGTTATACACAAATTGTTTATTGATACTCACTTCAAATTCTAATAACTGTGCTACATGTCCAGCATATAAAGTGACTTCATTAAGTGCCGTGTGTTCCATAATCACTTTATTATCGGCAGAGATAATTTGTGCATTGAGTAAAAAACGCATTTCTTCTTTGTAATGGCCTGCCAATATTTCGCTTAATTCTTTGGTGACATCGTTTGGATTAATATCGGTAAGAAAACCTAATTGACCACGATTAACTCCAATAATAGGAACGTTGTAATCCACTAAAGCATGAGCTGCACCTAATAAGCAGCCGTCGCCACCTACTACAATAGCCAAATCAGATTCTTTGCCAATATCGTCTGCCGACAGAATTTTACCTTCAGAGGTATTCATGGCCGCAGCGGTTTCTTTTTCCCAGATCACCTGAATTTTTTGTTCATGCAGAAAATCATACACCGTAGCCATGGTTTCCATCATGGGAGGTGTCATTTCACGCCGGCTAAACAGGGCGGCTTTTTTAAATAAGGGTTTTAATGAAGTCATAAGTTAAAGACTAAGGGATATTAAATCAAAATGCAAACAAGTTATTTAAAAAACTATATTAGCCTATCAGGGAAATCCCTGTATTATTTGAGGGATTTTTGCATAAGTCTTATCTATAACTTTTGAAACTTTTTGAATAAGGGGCCAGTCTCGCGTATAATAGGCCGGCAACACATGCACTCTATATATAGGTAAGACTCATGTATCAAGTTATTTTAGTTATTCATATTTTATTATCATTAGGCATTATCGGTTTTGTGCTGATGCAACGCGGTAAAGGTAGTGATATGGGTGCCAGTTTTGGCGCAGGTGCTTCACAGACTTTATTCGGCAGTGGCGGCTCAGGTTCTTTTTTAACTCGCACAACCGCTATTTTGGCCACCGGATTTTATGTTTCATGTTTGGTTTTAAGCTATCTTGCCGTACATATTAGTAAAGGCAGTTCTGCTGATTATTTACCTGAGGTGCCTGTAGCTGTGGAAACAGTTGCTCCACCGGTGAGTGATTTACCGAATATATTACCAATGACTCCTGAGAAGAAATAAGAGCCGAAGTGGTGGAATTGCCCAGGGAGAGCGTAGCTCTCCCGTATCGGAGCGTAGCGAATTCACTTCGCTTCGCGACATATTAACCTCGACGAAGAATGGCCCGTGAATTTTTCAGTAAAAGGCCGAAGTGGTGGAATTGCCCAGGGAGAGCGTAGCTCTCCCGTATCGGAGCGTAGCGAATTCACTTCGCTTCGCGACATATTAACCTCGACGAAGAATGGCCCGTGAATTTTTCAGTAAAAGGCCGAAGTGGTGGAATTGGTAGACACGCAGCCTTGAGGTGGCTGTGGCGTAAGCCGTGCCGGTTCAAGTCCGGCCTTCGGTACCATATGAACAAGGAATAATATTCAAACACTATGCTAGAAAATTATTTACCTATATTAATTTTTATCATTATCGGACTCGTGTTTGGTATAGTGCCATTAGTGCTGGGGCGTATTATCGCTCCACATAATCCTACCAAAGAAAAACTCTCTCCTTACGAATGCGGATTTGAAGCGTTTGAAGATGCGCGTATGAAGTTTGACGTGCGTTATTATCTGGTAGCTATCTTATTTATTATTTTCGATTTAGAAATTGCATTCTTATTTCCCTGGGCAGTGGTATTAGATGAAATTGGTTGGCGCGGTTTTTGGGCCATCATTATCTTTTTACTCATGCTCGTTGTTGGTTTTATTTATGAATGGAAAAAAGGGGCGCTGGAATGGGAATAGAAACATTGATGGAAAGAGGCTTTGTTACTACCACAGCCGATAAATTAATTAACTGGGCAAGAACCGGATCGCTTTGGCCAATGACATTTGGTTTAGCTTGTTGCGCAGTTGAAATGATGCACGCAGGCGCATCACGTTATGATATGGATCGTTTAGGCGTAGTGTTTCGTCCTAGCCCACGTCAATCGGATGTGATGATTGTTGCAGGCACTTTATGCAATAAAATGGCCCCCGCATTACGCAAAGTATATGATCAAATGCCGGATCCTAAATGGGTGATTTCAATGGGATCATGCGCCAATGGCGGTGGATATTATCATTATTCTTATTCTGTAGTGCGTGGATGTGATCGAATTGTTCCTGTGGATATTTATGTACCCGGATGTCCGCCCACAGCAGAAGCCTTGTTATACGGCATTATCCAATTACAGAAAAAAATTCAGCGTACCAATACGATAGCGAGAACATAATGGCAGATTTGCAAAAACGTTTAAGCCAATTAGCGACAGCGTTAAGAGAAGAGTTTAGCGATAGAATGGCTAGCATTACTTTGCTCAATGAAGAATTAACCATTGAAGTAAGACCAGAGCATTGGCATGCAATTGCGCGTTCATTAGTGCATTCACCTCAATTTGCATTTGAGCAAATGATGGATTTGTGTGGTGTGGATTATTTGCATTATGGTTTAAACCAATGGGAAACAGAGCAAGCTACCACTACTGGTTTTAGTCGCGGTGTAGAAGTGCCGCCCACTTATGATGTGAAATGGACACAACCTCGTTTTGCTGTGGTATATCATTTATTATCTATCACACATAATTGGCGTTTACGCGTTAAAGTATTTATTGATGGCGAGCCTCCACGTATTGATAGCGTAACTGATGTGTGGGCATGCGCGAATTGGTTTGAGCGTGAAGCATTTGATATGTACGGTATTTTATTTGATAACCACCCAGACTTGCGTCGCATCTTAACGGATTATGGTTTTATTGGTTATCCTTTCCGCAAAGATTTTCCTACCAGTGGAGATGTGGAAGTGCGATATGATCCAGAACAACAACGCGTTATTTATCAGCCTATCACAATTGAACCGCGAGTATTAGTACCGCGCGTGATACGCCATGATAATCGTTACACTAACCCAAATGAACAGTAAATAATTTATGGCAGATATTCAGAATTACACAATCAATTTCGGGCCGCAGCATCCAGCGGCGCATGGTGTATTGCGCTTAATATTAGAAATGGATGGAGAAGTAGTGGTTCGTGTAGATCCGCATATTGGTTTATTGCACAGAGCGACTGAAAAATTAGCTGAAAGCAAACCGTATAATCAAAGCATTGGCTATATGGATAGGCTAGATTACGTATCCATGATGTGTAATGAACACAGTTATGTATTAGCCATGGAAAAATTGTTAGGCATTAAAGCGCCTATTCGCGCTCAATATATTCGCGTGATGTTTGATGAAATCACTCGTATTTTAAATCATTTACTGTGGTTAGGTGCGCATGGTTTAGATATCGGCGCTATGACTGTGTTTCTTTATACGTTCCGTGAACGTGAAGATTTAATGGATTGTTACGAAGCGGTATCAGGCGCGCGTATGCATGCTACCTATTATCGTCCTGGCGGTGTTTTCCGAGATCTGCCAGATACTATGCCAAAATACAAACCCTCAAAATGGCATAACGAAAAAGAAACTAAAAGACGCAACGAAAACCGCGAGGGTTCATTGCTCGATTTTATTTGGGATTTCACGAATCGTTTTCCAAAATGTGTAGATGAATATGAAACCTTATTAACTGACAATCGTATTTGGAAACAACGTACCGTTGATATTGGTATTGTTTCGCCTGAGCGCGCATTACAATTAGGCTTTACGGGGCCAATGTTACGTGGTTCAGGTATTGCGTGGGATCTACGTAAAAAACAACCTTACGAAGTATATGATTTATTAAAGTTTTCAATTCCGGTAGGAAAAACAGGCGATAGTTATGATCGCTATTTAGTGCGCATGGCTGAGATGCGTCAATCTAATGAAATTATTCGTCAGTGCGTGGAGTGGTTGCGCGAAAATCCAGGCCCTGTTATTGCAAACGATTATAAAGTAGTGCCGCCTAAACGCACGGTAATGAAAGAAGATATGGAATCATTGATCCATCACTTTAAATTATTTACGGAAGGTTTTTCGATTCCTGCCGGCGAAGCGTATGCGGCTATCGAACATCCTAAAGGAGAGTTTGGTATTTATTTAATTTCTGATGGTGCTAACAAACCGTATCGCGTTAAAATTCGTGCTGCTGGTTTTGCGCATTTAGCGGCATTAGAAGAAATGGCTAAAGGACATATGTTGGCAGACGTAGTAACTTTAATTGGAACACAAGATATTGTTTTTGGAGAGGTAGATCGCTAATGCCTGAAACAACCTTATTAACAGCAGAAGATAAACAAGTGATTGATCATTGGGTGAAAAAATTTCCTCAAGATAAAAAACAATCGGCTGTATTGGCTGCATTAACACAAGTACAAAAAACGAATGGCGGTTGGTTAACCGATGAGCTATTAACCGCTGTTGCCCAGTATTTAGAGATGCCAAAAATAAGTGTATATGAAGTAGCTACCTTCTATTCTCTTTATGAATTGCAGCCTATAGGTAAACATAAAATTGAAGTGTGCACCAATATTTCATGCATGCTGCGCGATTCAGATGCGATTGTGGCTAAATTACAAGATCGTTTAGGCATTCGTTTAGGTGAAACTACACCTGATGGTGCCATTACATTACGTGAAGTGGAATGTATTGCCGCTTGCACCGCTGCCCCTGCGATTATTATTAATGGTATTTACCATGAAAATTTAACGCCGGAAAAAGTTGATACTATTTTAGATGAGTTGAAATAATGAGCAAAACATTGTTACAAGATCAAGTTTGTTACCGCACGAGAAAGTTTGACCAGCCGTGGACGCTGGAAAACTATTTGAAAGTGGGCGGTTATAAAATGCTGAAAAAAGTATTAACCGAGAAAACGCCTCCCGAACAAATTATTAACGAATTAAAAACGGCGGCATTGCGTGGTCGTGGTGGTGCAGGATTTTCTACCGGATTGAAATGGAGCTTTATTCCTAGAGGCGCTCCTGGACAAAAATATGTGGTTTGTAATTCAGATGAAAGTGAACCAGGAACCTGCAAAGACAGAGATATTTTACGTTATAACCCACATCAATTAATTGAAGGTTTTGCGATTGGCGCTTATGTGATGGGCGCTACTAAAGGTTATAACTATATGCGCGGCGAATTTATTGAGCCGTTTGAACGCTGCGAGCAAGCGGTGAAAGAAGCATACGAAGCCGGCATTTTAGGAAAGAATATTTTAAATACCGGTTTTGATTTTGATATGTATAACTCTTTAGGTGCAGGTGCTTATATTTGTGGTGAAGAAACTGCTTTATTAGAATCGCTAGAAGGCAAAAAAGGCATGCCTCGCTTTAAGCCGCCATTCCCCGCGAATTTTGGTTTGTATGGCCGTCCAACCACTATTAATAACACTGAAAGCTTTGCATCAGTTCCTGTTATTTTGGAAAAAGGGGCCGATTGGTTTTTAAGCCAAGGCAAGCCGAATAATAGCGGAACCAAAATTTTCTCAGTATCAGGCCATGTGAATAAACCCGGTAATTATGAAATTCCCATGGGAACTCCATTTAGAGATTTATTAGAATTAGCCGGTGGCATGCGTAATGGCAACAAATTAAAAGCGGTGATCCCAGGTGGTTCTTCTGTACCTGTTTTACCAGGCGACGTCATGATGGAAACCGATATGGATTATGATTCCATTGCTAAAGCCGGATCGATGTTAGGTTCAGGCGCCGTGATCGTGATGGATGAAACCACCTGTATGGTAAGAGCTTTAACCCGTATTTCGTATTTTTATTATGAAGAATCCTGCGGCCAGTGCACACCGTGTCGCGAAGGAACTGGCTGGCTTTATCGTACACTGAATCAAATTTTAACGGGTACTGGCACATTAAACGATATTGCTATGTTGGAAGATATTTCTAACAAAATTATGGGTCGCACTATTTGTGCTTTAGGCGATGCAGCGGCAATGCCTGTGATTAGTTTTATTGAACATTTTAGAGAAGAATTTGTTCACTTAATTGAACATAAAAAATCGATGGTAGATGCATAATGACAACAGAACAAAATAATTTAGTAGAAATAGAAATTAACGGGCAAAAATTACAAGCTAAACCGGGCGCTATGATTATTCAAGTAGCCGACGGTGCAGGCATGACTATTCCTCGTTTTTGCTATCATAAAAAATTATCGATTGCTGCTAATTGTCGTATGTGTTTAGTAGAAGTATCAGGTGCACGCAAACCGATGCCGGCTTGTGCAACACCTATTACTTCTGGAATGAAAGTATTTACACAATCTCCATTAGCGATTGATGCGCAACGTTCTGTGATGGAATTTTTATTAATTAATCATCCGCTAGATTGTCCTATTTGCGATCAAGGCGGAGAGTGTGAATTACAAGATGTATCCATGGGATATGGAAAAGATATTTCCAGGTACAATCAAGGCAAACGTTCTGTTGCTGATAAAAATATTGGGCCTTTAATTCAAACCGATATGACACGCTGTATTCAATGCACACGTTGTGTACGCTTTGGCGAAGAAATTGCCGGTATGAAAGAATTAGGCGCGGTGAATCGCGGCGAACATATGGAAATTACCGCGTATTTAGAACAAGGTATGGAATCGGAATTATCCGGTAACGTTATTGATTTATGTCCTGTAGGTGCACTCACCAATAAGCCTTATCGTTATAGCGCACGTGCGTGGGAATTAACCCAATATCAAACGGTTTCTCCACACGATGCTGTGGGTTCACATTTATTTGGCCATGTAATTAATAACATGGTAAAAAGAATCGTACCTAAAGATAATGAGGCAATTAACGAAACCTGGATTTCAGATAGAGATCGTTATAGCTGTTTTGGTTTATATCATGAAGATAGGCTCACGCAACCCGAAATTAAAATTGAGGGTGTGTGGCATAAAGTAGATTGGGATACCGCATTGAATACGGCCATAGAGCGTTTGAATAAAGTGATTAATGAAAAATCAGGCGCGCAAATCGGCGGATTATTATCGCCCAGCAGCACGATTGAAGAAGCGTATTTATTTCAAGGTTTATTAAGAGCGGTAGGATCACACAATATTGATCATCGCTTACGCCAACAAGATTTCTCTGATGATAATTGCCAGCCTGCGTATCCCAGATTAACAGATGGTTTTAGTATCGCGGATTTTTCTACGGTGTCTGCTGCATTAGTAATAGGTAGCGTACTCAGAAAAGAACAACCGATTATTAATCAACGTTTACGTCAAGCCGCATTAGCAGGCGCCAAAATATATTTTATTAATCCTGTTCCCTTTACGCATAATTTTCCAGTAGCAGGAGAGCGTATTGATATCGACATCGTGCAAGAACTGATGGCAGTGGCTTCAGCTGTGGCTGAAAAAACCAATAGCACATTGCCTAGTTCTTGGACTTCTTTATATAAAGAATTAAAAGTAACCGAAGCGCATAAAAAAATCGCTAGCGCATTAATGAATCAAGGTGAGAAAGCGGTTGTTGTATTAGGCACATTGGCTTTACATCATCCACAAGCTGGCCAATTACGAGCGTTGGCTTCTTTCATTACCCAACAAACTAAAGCACATGGTTCTCATCTTACTGAAGGTGCGAATAGTGCCGGTGCCTGGATGGTTGGCGCTGTGCCCCATCGATTAGCGGGCGGTAAAAAGAATAAAGCGGGTTTAAATGCTTTAGAAATGGTTCAACAAAAATTATCAGCTTATATTTTATTAGGCGTAGAACCTGAATTTGATCATGCTGATTCAAGTGCTGCACTAGCGGCATTAAAAGAAGCAGAATGTGTAGTGGCTTTAACGGCCTTTACCACCGCTCATATGCGTGAATATGCTCATGTATTATTGCCTATAGGGCCTTTTAGCGAAACGGGCGGAAGCTTTGTGAATATGGAAGGTAAATGCCAATCGTTTAATGGTATGGTAAAACCTTTAGGTGAAAGCCGTCCTGCTTGGAAAGTATTACGAGTGATGGCGAATTTGTTTGGATTACATGGGTTTGATTTTGTGACTTCTCGTGATGTATTAGCGGAAGTGCAAGATCATTGCGAGTCATCAGAAGTAAAAGCCGAAGAATATACCTCTCAAACATTTAAACAAAAACTTAATGCTGAAGGTTTGATTAGAATTGCTGAAACACCTATTTACTCTATTGATAGTTTAGTTCGTCGTTCTGTACCCTTACAAGAAACGCCTGATGCGACTGTAAAAATGATAAAACTACATCCCGATACAGCAGAAAAAATGAATATTAAAGAAGGCGATGAAGTTACCGTTAAACAAAGCGGTCATTTTGTGAAATTGCCAGTGATATTAGATAAGCAGTTACCTAAACACGCAGTTTGGTTGCCAGCGGCGCTTGAAGTCAGCATGGGTTTGGGAATGAATTACGGTACAATAGAAATAGAGCATGTATAAAAGAGGCATAGCTTAAATGGATTGGTTTACACAAATAACAACATCATTTCCCTGGATAATCACTTTAGCTGTGATCTTAGGGCAAATTTTATTAGTGTTATTACCTTTAGTATTATCGGTAGCTTATTTAACGTTTGCAGAGCGTAAAGTGATTGGTTATATGCAATGTCGTATTGGCCCTAATCGAGTAGGGTACAGAGGCTTCTTGCAACCTATCGCAGATGTACTGAAATTATTTTTGAAAGAATGGATTATTCCACAAAATGCTAACCGCTATTTATTTGTGGTGGCGCCTGTTTTAGCCATTGCGCCCGCATTAGCGGCATGGGCAGTTGTGCCTTTTGCTGAAGGTTGGGTCATTTCTAATATTAATGCCGGTGTGCTTTATATATTAGCCATGACTTCATTAGGTGTTTACGGTATTTTAATTGCCGGTTGGGCGTCTAATTCTAAGTATGCTTTTCTAGGCGCTATAAGAAGTTCAGCACAAGTGATTTCTTATGAAATTGCTATGGGTTGTTCGTTAGTAGGAATTATTTTAGCAGCGGGCAGTTTGAATTTGACTGAGATTGTTCACAAGCAATCGGGCAGCTTATTACATTGGTATTGGCTTCCTTTGTTCCCCTTATTTATTGTGCATTGGATTTCAGCGGTAGCAGAAACTAACCGCGCTCCATTCGATTTAGCGGAAGGCGAATCTGAAATTGTGGCAGGATTCCATGTGGAATATGCCGGTATTAGCTTTGGATTATTTTTCTTGGCTGAATATGCGAATATGATTTTAATGTCTGTATTAGCCGCTTTATTTTATTTTGGCGGCTGGTTATCTCCTTTTGAAGGCATTCCCTTTTTAGAAACCGCGTTTTCATGGGTGCCAGGTATTGTTTGGTTATTGATGAAAACCTCATTCTTTTTATTATTGTTTTTATGGTTCCGCGCTACTTTCCCCCGATATCGCTATGATCAATTAATGCGTTTGGGTTGGAAAGTATTTATTCCATTAACCTTTTTCTGGTTAGTGATTGTAGCGGTATTAGTGAAATTTCATATTGGACCTTGGTTTGCATAATGGGTATAAACATGGTTAAAAAACTTAAATTTTATTTAAAAACGTTCACCCTGTGGGAATTGCTCGCTGGTATGCGAGCCACTGGGAAAAATCTTTTTAAGAAAAAAATCACGGTACAATTTCCCGATGAAGTGACACCTAAATCTCCTCGTTTTCGTGGATTGCATGCTTTACGTCGTTACCCTAATGGCGAAGAGCGTTGCATCGCGTGTAAATTATGCGAAGCCGTATGCCCAGCATTAGCGATTACGATTGATTCAGAAGAGCGCGAAGATGGTACACGCCGTACTACTCGTTATGATATCGATTTATTTAAATGTATTTATTGCGGGTTTTGTGAGGAAGCATGCCCTGTGGATTCAATTGTAGAAACCACTATTGATGCTTATCACTTTGAAAAACGCGGCAGCCAAATTATGACCAAGCAAGATTTGTTGGCGATTGGTGATAAATACGAAGCACAAATTAATGAGCAAAAAGCGGCAGATGCCCCTTATAAATAGGTAACAATATGGGTTTTGAAAAAATTGTATTCTATATATTGTCAGCCATTGTTTTAGGCTCCGCCGTATTTGTGATCACCTCACGTAATTCGGTACAAGCGGTATTGTTATTGGTATTGGCGTTTGTTGGCAGTGCTGGATTATGGTTATTACTAGAATCGGAATATTTAGCGCTGACGTTAATTGTGGTGTATGTGGGCGCGGTAATGGTATTGTTTTTATTTGTGGTGATGATGCTAGATATGAATATGGCACCGCTCAAAGAAGGTTTTACGCGATATATGCCGGTAGGCATACTAATTGCCACTTTATTAATTGCTCAAGTAGCCTGGGTGTTTTTTGATTGGTCTGAATTGATAACCACTCTAGATGATATGCCGGTGCGAGATGCGAATTACAGCAGCATAGAAGTATTAGGTAAAGCACTATTTACCGAATATTTATATCCTATTGAAGTGGCCGGTGTGATTTTGTTTGCCTCTATGGTAGCTGCCGTGAGCTTAACTTTACGTGGCGCTAAACGTCGTAAGGTGCAAAATCCTAATAGACAAGTAGAGGTCAGAGCGGAAGATCGTGTCAGACTTATTGAGGATTTAGAATAAATGTTAACCTTAGCCGATTTTTTAATAGTGAGCAGCATATTATTTGGTTTGGGTCTTGCTGGGATCATGATTAATCGAAAAAATATGATCGTGGTGTTAATGTCCATAGAGCTTATGCTCTTGGCAGTAAATACTAATTTCATTGCTTTCTCGCGCTTTTTAGATAATTCAGCAGGGGAAGTGTTTGTATTTTTCATTTTAACCGTGGCTGCGGCTGAAGCAGCAATTGGTTTAGCTATTTTGGTCGTGTTATTCCGTAAACGCGCCACTATTAACATTCAAGATATTGACGAGCTAAAAGGATAGATATTGTGAGCATCACTACCATATCTTTAGTTATTTTATTAGCGCCATTAGTGGGCGCTCTTTTTGCCTATGTATTTGGCAAACAATTAAATCGTGATTGGGCACATGGCTGGGCCATTGCTGGCGTGGGTGTTTCTACCGTACTTTCTTTTTATTTACTCTATCTATTAGTGTGGAAAAATGTTCCAGGTATTAATGAAAATATTTATACCTGGGCAAGCGTTGGCCCACTCAATTTTTACGTGGGTTTTTTAATTGATAAATTAACTGTTTTAATGATGACGGTAGTGACTTTTGTTTCGCTAATGGTGCATGTGTATACCATTGGATATATGAAAGATGATTCAGGTTATCAGCGATTTTTTACTTATATTGCCTTCTTCACCTTCGCTATGCTTTCTTTAGTAATGGCTAATAATTTCTTACAATTATTCTTTGGTTGGGAAGCCGTAGGTGTGGCTTCTTATTTACTCATTGGTTTTTGGTTTGAGCGTCCTAGTGCTGTATTTGCTAACCTTAAAGCGTTTATTGTTAACCGTGTAGGTGATTTTGGATTTATTCTAGGTATTGCTGTTATTTACTGGGTATTTGGTACATTAGATTATTCTGATGTGTTTGCACAAATTCCTGCTGTGGTTGGCAGTGGAATGACCATAGCACTAACGGATTATTGGGATGTAAGTGTTATTACGTTGATTTGTTTATTTCTATTTGTAGGTGCTATGGGTAAATCAGCGCAAATTCCTTTGCATGTATGGTTGCCCGATTCTATGGAAGGTCCCACCCCTATTTCTGCCTTAATCCACGCGGCTACTATGGTAACAGCCGGTGTGTTTATGATCGCACGTATGTCACCTTTATATGAATACAGTGTTGTGGCTTTAAGTACTATTTTAGTGATGGGTGCATTGACCGCTTTGTTGATGGGCATTTTAGGCGTTATTCAAACCGATATTAAAAAGGTGATTGCTTATTCTACTTTATCGCAATTAGGTTACATGATGGTGGCATTAGGTGCTTCTGCTTATGCAGAAGGTTTGTTCCATTTAATGACTCATGCCTTTTTTAAAGCCTTACTTTTCTTGGCAGCAGGCTCTGTGATTATCGCACTACATCATGAACAAGATATGCGTAAAATGGGCGGCTTGCGTAAATACATGCCTATTACGTATTGGACAACCTTTATTGGAACTTTAGCGATTTGCGGTATTCCTCCTTTCGCAGGTTTTTATTCTAAAGAATTAATTATTGAAGCGGTGCATTTGTCTTCTTTACCGGCAGCTACTTTTGCTTACTGGGCAGTATTAATTGGTGTGTTTATTACGGCACTTTATAGTTTCCGTTTATTTTTCTTGGTGTTCCATACCACGGATCGTATGGATGAAGAAACTCGCTCTCATGTGCATGAATCGCCAGCCGTGGTTTGGGTGCCGTTAGTATTGTTGGCTATTCCTTCTGTGATCATTGGTGCATTATGTGTGGAAACGTTATTGTTTGATCCGCATTATTTTGGCGGCATTATTACCGTGCTACCTGCACATGATCCGAATATTTATTTAGCAGAACATTTTCATGGAGTTTTCGGCAGTATTTTACATGCTCCTTTAACTTTACCGTTTTGGTTAGCAATTGCAGGGATTGTGACTGCTTGGTTATGCTATGAACGTTACCCTGAATTCCCAGCAAAAATGCAAGCGCGTTTCTCAGGTGTTTATGATGTTTTGGCTAACAAATATGGTTTTGATGAATTTAATCAACGTTATATTGTGGGCGGTACACGTTGGTTGGGCGAATTTTTGTGGAAGAAGGGCGATGAGAAAATTATTGATGGTGTGATGGTAAATGGCTCAGCACAAGGTATTGGTGTGTTGGCGCAGTTGATGCGTTATTGGCAGTCTGGATATGTTTATCATTATGCGTTTGTGATGGTGGTGGGTGTGTTGCTGCTGCTGTTATGGCTGCTATGGTTCTAAGAGGAAAGGTATGTTATTGAATTGGCCGCTATTGAGCATTTTGGTGTGGTTGCCTATTTTAGTAGGGGCATCGCATTTGTTTTCTATGGGAGAACGCAATTATCCTCGTGTGCGTGTTTTATCTTTAATTGCTACTTTGCTTTCAATTGTAATAGCTGGAATTGTTTATTTAGGTTTTGATTCTTCTATCCCCGGATATCAGTGGGTAGAAAGAATGTCGTGGATCCCTTCTTTTAATATTGAATATTATTTAGGTGCAGATGGTATTGCATTACCTTTAGTGCTTTTAACAGTTATCACGGGTTTTGTCGTAGTAATTGCCGGATGGCGTGTGATTCAGGAACGTGTGGCTGAATATTATGCCGCATTTTTGATTATGCAGGGCTTGATGTGCGGCGTGTTTTTATCGGGCGATTCCATGCTGTTTTATGTATTTTGGGAAGCGATGTTAATTCCCATGTTTTTAATTATCGGGGTATGGGGTGGACCGCGCCGTATTTATGCCGCCGTTAAATTCTTTCTATACACCTTTTTAGGCTCTGTGTTTATGTTGGTCGGTTTATTGTATATGTATACACAAGCCGGCAGTTTTGCGATTACCGATTTATATTTCTTAGATCTACCCATTGTTACTCAAGTGCTTATTTTTATAGGATTCTTCTTGGCATTTGCCGTAAAAATTCCGATGTGGCCATTCCATACTTGGTTACCAGATGCACACGTTGAAGCACCTACCGGCGGCTCTGTGGTGTTAGCAGCGATTATGTTAAAAATGGGTGGTTATGGTTTTATTCGCTTTAGTTTACCTATGTTACCTGAAGCCAGCCAATTGCTAGCGCCTGGCGTTATTGCCTTATCGTTGATTGCGATTGTGTATGTAGGTTTAGTGGCGATTGTACAAACCGATATGAAAAAGTTAATTGCTTATTCGTCTATTGCCCATATGGGGTATGTGACTTTAGGGTTGTTTTTAGTATTCCCTATTTTAAGCAGCGCTGAGCCAGTCGCTAATGCTGCACTCGGTATTCAGGGTGCTATGGTGCAAATGATTTCTCATGGATTTATTTCAGCGGCGTTATTTTTATGTGTAGGTGTTCTTTATGATCGCTTACATACTCGAAATATTGGGGATTACGGCGGTGTTGCACATCGAATGCCTAAATTTGCCGCTTTCTTTATGTTGTTCGCCATGGCGAATACCGGATTGCCAGGTACATCAGGATTTGTGGGTGAATTTTTAGTAATTATGGCTAGTGCTAAAGCTAACGTATGGATTGCGATTATTGCCGCTACTACTTTGATACTATCTGCTGGTTATAGCTTGTGGATGTATCGTAGAGTGGTGTTTGGTCCTATTGCGAATGAACAAGTAGAACATTTGATTGATATTGATGGTCGCGAAACGTTTATGTTAGTGATTTTGGCCATTGGTGTTATTTCTTTAGGTGTATGGCCAGCGCCTTTATTAGAGATGATGGATATTTCTATTATGGATTTAGTGGCAGGCCTGCCTAGCTAGATTAAACACCTCTCCAGAGGGAGAGGTCGCCATCGAAGATGGCGGGTGAGGGGAATATTTTAAAATTAATTAAGCAGAGAGAACTATGACATTATTTGATCCTCTTATAGCGTTACCAGAAATTACTTTATTATTGGTGATTGGTACTGTATTACTCGCCGATTTATTTGTGCCAGCACATCATCGCCAAGTAATTGCGTGGATAGCACGAATCGGTTTAATTATTACTGGGCTTTCGCTATTAGGTATTTATGAGTTTTTTGAATATGTAGGACCTAGTGGACATTTTATTCATGATCGTTTAGCGGATATTGTTAAGTTTGCTATTTTGGCCATTGTGTTTTTATTGTTCTTATATGCTGAGTTTTATTTGGCTTCTCGCAATTTTATGCAGGGTGAGTTTTACGTATTAACACTAGTCTCAGTGTTAGGCATGTTTGTTTTAGTTTCAGCTCATAGTTTGCTCACCGTTTATTTGGGCGTGGAATTACTTTCATTACCTATTTATGCCTTAATCGCTATGCAACGCGATGCTCATTTTAATAATGAAGCCGCCATGAAATATTTTGTACTAGGCGCATTGGCTTCTGCTTTATTGTTGTTTGGTATTTCCATCATTTATGGGGCTACTGGATATATTACTTTAGAAGAAATTTCTACCGTTATCCCTAATATTGTTTTGCATGATCAGGAGCTGTTACTGGCGGTGGGCGTGGTATTTGTATTTAGCGGGATTGCCTTTAAATTAGGGGCTGTGCCATTTCATATGTGGATCCCTGATATTTATTCAGGCGCGCCCACTATTATTACGGCGTTTATTGCGAGCGTTTCTAAAATAGCAGGCTTTGTAATGGCGCTACGTTTATTATCAGATGGTTTAGGGCATGTGTCACTGGATTGGCAGCCACTATGTTTTGCATTAGCTATTTTATCTATTGTGGTAGGTAATATGGTGGCGTTAGTTCAGAACGATATTAAACGCTTATTGGGTTATTCTGCTATTAGTCACGTGGGCTTTTTATTATTAGGTATTGCCGTTGCTAATCCTGAAGGTTATAGCGCTGCTTTATTTTATGCGGTGACATATGCATTTATGACGGCCGCAGCATTTGGTTTAATTATGTTACTAGATCAAACCGGTGCAGAAGTGCAAACCGTAGAAGATTTTAAAGGGCTGTCTTCGCGTAATCCTTGGTATGCTTTTTTAATGTTATTGATTATGTTTTCATTAGCAGGTGTTCCTCCCTTAGCTGGTTTTTACGCTAAGTTTTTAGTATTGGAAGCAGTTGCTAATGCCGAGTCTATGTGGTTTGTGGGTATTGCTTTGTTTATGTCAGTGATTGGTGCATTTTATTATTTACGTATCGTGAAAGTAATGTATTTTTCACCGCCGGATAATCCCGAAGAAATTGCTATTCCTAGCCATTTGCGATACGCGATTAGCATTAATACCTTACTCATGTTAGCATTAGGTATATTCCCTGCACCGTTAATTGTATGGTGCGCTACTGCATTTTAATTTGGCATTTTTAATAGAGTATTCGGACAAGGATTACCATGAGACAATTATTATTATTTCGCCACGGGGCTGCTGCTGAACAATCTGGGCAGATCGATGATTTAAATCGTCCTTTAACAGAGCATGGCGTACAACAAGTCATACATATGGCAGAAAAATTACAAACTGAAAAATTTGTACCGGAATGTATTTTTGCTAGCCCTGCAAAACGCACATTACAAACCGCTCAAGAGCTGGGTAAAATATTTGGTATAAACGATTCTATCGATATTCAACCTACGTTGTATCATGCAACTACAGCAGACATATTAACTTTTTTAGAAACCTGTCCAGAAGAAATTGATTCTATTATTTTAGTAGGACATAACCCTGGGATCTCAGAGTGCGCTGCTTTGCTCGCTAAGCAACATGTGCCTGATTTGAAACCCGCTGGTATATGCTGGCTACAATGGCCTGAACATGAATCATGGGAAGATATTGCTAATGGTTTGGTTGTGAATGTAAAAGCGCTTGCTTTATGAGCCACCTCCAATTAATGGGTTTTACTTCTTGGAAGCTAAGACCACAGTTTTTATCACATACGGGATCTTCTCAATCAGCCGAAGAATTGCCGCCGGAAGCCGATTGGCTGGTTTATCAAGAGTCTCCATCTGTCATATTTCTAGCCGATTGGGCCAACGAACTTGAGTTTGAATTGCTCATGGCTATCGTAAAAGCCTGCGCTAAAGACAAGCCCTATGCGCTAGGAAAAGGCCTTTCTACTGTGCAATCTTTACCTGCCTCAGCCATTATTTTGTCATTTGGAGCCGATCAGAGCGCTCAAATAGCCCCTGAATTTACTTCTAGAGGTGTACATCAGCATCAAGGCCATACTCTATATATAGCGTATTCTTTAAGCCAATTACTCTCTGATCCCGCTTATAAAAAAGACCTCTGGAAGACGTGGCAGACCTTAGCTTGAGCCTAGCCCCATAAACATGTTAGAATGTTAGCTTAGTTGATTGAAAATAGTATCTATCATGAAATTCTTCTCTAATGCCCTTCAATTTATCTTAAGTGGTAGAGCTCTTGTTAGCGCTTTACTGCTTTCTAGTGCTTTTACTACTCCAGTTTCTGCCACCAATACCCGAAGGGATGTGACAGGCAAAATCCAAGGAAATAGACCTCCACGAAGCTTGGTATTACTTGATAAAGATCCAGAAGGCCGTTGTGAACTGGAAGATTGGTGCCAGCCAGAAGTCCTTTCTCGGTATTTGGAAACCGGAGCAGCATCTGTCTCAATTGATGCTTATCTATTAGCAAGAGAGTGCGCTGTTGCAGCCATAGCAGGTGAGATAAATGGGGTAAACGCAGGGGCTTTAATATTATTGCATATACAAAGAGCATGGGGATGCGAGCCAATAGAAAAACTAAAGAGCGTAGTGCATCTTTATGAAAAACATTTACGTGCTAACAAGATCCGTTATTTAGCTCATTATGTTGAGGTGTTATTTTATAATCGTGAAATTACCAGAATATATCATGACAAGGAAATAAATAAACAAAAGAAATTAAAATTGTGGTCTGTAATAAAAGCCTATGACGATCTTATAAAATCACTTCGAGTAACCTTTAAATTTTCTGATAAATCCATAAATGATATAAAACAAAAAATTGTCGACTTAAATAGTAAAAGGAAAAAAAGCCTCGGATTGATTTGTGATATGGAAGCAAGTACCTATCGAATAGAAAAAAAGATAAGAGGTAAAAAAGATTATACGAAAGAAAAAGAATGGTTAAATCAAAACCTAATAAATTTTCAAAAGCTCACTACAAGATTAAAATTTACCGATGCTTATCGTTTTTCCATTTACAAATCTCTTCGTTTGTTTAATCTTCATGAAAAAAATAATGAAGCTGTAGATCTCGCAAAAGAAATGCTACGGATGAGAGATGCTTTTTCATATGATGAGATTTTTTCTTTATTAAATGTGTTTAGAAAAGCAAGAATGACCGATGAGGAAAAAGAGATCCTTTTTTCCAGGACTGAAGATTTAATATCAGATCCTTGGTGGTATAGAGAATTAGTTTATCTTTTACTAGAAAACAGCGATGGTGTTGGGTTGGTTGTAGCGAAAGCAGCTGAGACAAAAGTCGATGATAAATTTCAAATAGCAGATGCTTATATTGAAGCTTATTCAGCGTTTGGAAATATGAGTAAGGCAATAGATTTCGTAAAGGATATTATTGAAAATAACCGATTGAATAGAAAAGAAGTTTTGTATATTAAAACACTTTTATTGGTAAATTTAGAAAATAGAAGCTTAAATTCAGAGCAAAAAGAATATGCGTCTCAATTAAAAGATGAGTTGATATGGAAGTTTGGTTGGGAATTTGAAAAAATGTGGGATGATATTGCTGTAAAGAAAAATAAATCAACAAAAGGTATTTACTTAGATTCAATAAGAACAGAAGTGGTTATAGGTGCATTTCTTACGACGCTATTCTTATCCGTTTTAGGTTTTTATTATACCCCCAGAAATCGTAAAAGACCCCCAAAAAAATTTGTAAAACCCATTGTGGCTGTAAACTTAAAAAAATACAAAACACTACTTGAACCTCAATCTATTTCAACCTCTCAACCCGCAGAAAAAAAGGAAAGTACTACTTATATCAATTCGGCAGCAGCATCAGAGTCACAAGCTTTAGCAGCCTCTCAAGGTGTAAGAGTGCCGTCAAAACCGATTGAAAAAGCAGCACAGCTAGAAGAGGTAGAAGCTAGAGCACCTGAGCCTGTTCCCCTATTGGTGGAAAATGGAATTTCAGAGATTGAATGGGGTGAAGGTATTCCAACATATAATGAAGAAAATGACAAACTTTTTATAAAAGTTGAACGTTATTGTGATATTGTTCCTTCTATACCCACCTTCATGATAGTTGATGAGGATGTTCTGCAAGAAACTGCTGATGAAGGGTATAGTAGTAGATTATTAGCAAAATTATCTGAGGGGATTATCTACTCTGATGATAGTAAAGATCTGGTGCAAAGATCATATAACCATGAAACTTCCACCAAAGAGTTGCAATATCAGATCCGGATCAGATTGGAAGGACCGCACGATATTGGTTGGTTTGCTAGAGCACTTCATAAATACAATAAAAACGGAAAAAAGGAGGCCACCCTTTGGATCTTTGATTTAGCCCGTTCTCATAAGGCGGAAAAGAGAGAGATGAAAGATCATACAGGCGTGGGTACGTTGATTCCTAAAAAAGCGAATAAATCTGTGGCTCCTAGACCAGGCCAAAGACTATCTACTAATGTACGTTAAACCTTTCAAAATAGCTCAATGCCACGTAATATACCCATCATGAATTCTCTAGCAAAATATGAAATAATACTACGCTCAATGGAAATAAGGGATATTCCCCAAATAGCCCATATTGAGCAGCAAGTAGAGCCCTCTCCATGGTCTGAAACCATGTTTGTGGATTCTATACGAGTAGGGTTTTTGGCCTGGGTATTGGTTCATCAACAAGAAATTGTGGGATACGGGTTGATTTCAGTAGTGGCTGATGAATGCGAAATTCTGAATATTGCGGTAGCCCCTAGTTGGCAGCGCAAAGGTTTTGGGTATGAATTGCTGAGTCAAATGCTTGAAATGGCCTATGTGAAAGGTGCGAGAGTGTGCCATTTAGAGGTCAGACAATCTAATGTGGCGGCTCAAGATTTGTATAAACGCTTGAGTTTTAAACCAGCTGGTTTTCGTAAAGATTATTATATAACGCCAACTGGCAAAGAAGATGCTGTTACATTAAAAGCAGTATTGAAAAAAAATGAAGGAATGAAGTAAAGCAATGGTCACTCATAAACCTCGTCGCACGTTTGCGATTATTTCACATCCTGATGCTGGTAAAACTACCATCACTGAAAAATTATTATTGTTCGGTGGTGCTATTCAGTTGGCAGGTACCGTTAAAGGCCGAAAAGCTTCACGTCATGCTACATCAGATTGGATGGCTCTAGAGCAACAACGCGGAATTTCAGTCACCACGTCTGTTATGCAGTTTCCTTATCGTGATTGTATTTTAAATTTATTAGATACTCCAGGTCACGAAGATTTTTCTGAAGACACTTATCGCACGTTGACGGCAGTGGATTCAGCTTTAATGGTGATTGACGGTGCAAAAGGTGTTGAAACTCGTACCATTAAATTAATGGAAGTATGTCGTTTACGAACCACGCCGATTATTACCTTTATTAATAAAATGGATAGAGATAGCCGCGAACCTATTGAATTGTTAGATGAAATTGAAAAGGTTTTATCTATTCATTGCTCACCTATTACTTGGCCTATTGGTATGGGTAAAGAATTTAAAGGTATTTATCATATATTAAAAGATGAAGTGCATCTTTATTCGCCAGGTAAAAATGAGCGTGCTCAAACAGCTCGTGTTATTAAAGGCTTAGATAATCCTGAATTAAAAACACTATTAGAAGACAGATTAGAGGCTTTTAAAGACGAATTGGAGTTAGTAAAAGGGGCTACCCAACCTTTTAATTTAGAGTCTTTTTTAGCAGGAAAATTAACACCTGTATTTTTCGGATCGGCGATTAATAATTTCGGTGTTCAAGAATTGTTGGATGCGTTTTCTGAATACGCGCCTGGTCCACTTCCACGACAAGCAGACCAACGAATAGTAGAGCCTGAAGAAGAAAAATTAACGGGCTTTGTATTTAAAATTCAAGCGAATATGGATCCTGCTCATCGCGATCGTATAGCGTTTATGCGTATTTGCTCCGGTAAATTTTCTAAAGGCATGAAAATGTATCAAGTGCGTACAGGAAAAGATTTAACAGTACATAATCCTTTAACCTTTTTAGCGGCTGAGCGCGAGTTGGTAGAAGAGGGTTGGCCAGGTGATATTATTGGATTGCATAATCACGGTACTATTCAAATTGGTGATACGTTTACGCAAGGTGAAAAATTAAAGTTTAAAGGTATTCCTAACTTTGCACCCGAATTATTCAGACGCGTACAATTAAGAGATCCTTTAAAAACAAAAGCATTATTAAAAGGACTTGTGCAATTATCAGAGGAAGGTGCTACACAATTATTTAGACCCTTGCGCAATAACGATTTAATCTTAGGCGCTGTGGGTATATTACAGTTTGATGTGGTTGCTCACCGTTTGCAGCATGAATATGGTGTGGCGTGCAGTTATGACCAAGTGAATGTGGCTCAAGCCCGCTGGATTTATTGTGATGATCCTAAAATGCTAGAAGAATTTAAAGTAAAAGCCTATGATAATTTAGCGTTGGATGGTAGCGATCAACTTACTTATTTGGCGCCTACTCGTGTCAATTTAGATTTAGCCATGGAACGCTGGCCAGGCGTGAAATTCTTGAGCACTCGGGAACATTGAGTACCCCTCACCCGCTCAGCCCTTCGGGCTTCTCGACCTCTCCCACAAGGGGAGAGGTGATTTTAATTAGCATTCGATCATATTCACGGCTAATCCACCTAGCGATGTTTCTTTATAAATCGTAGACATATCTTTGCCTAACTGATTCATCGTAGCAATTACCGTATCTAACGATACTTTATGTTCACCCGTTTCTTCTAACGCTAATCGGGCGGCATTGATGGCTTTTACTGATCCCATAGCATTGCGTTCAATACACGGAATTTGCACTAAACCTTTAGGCGGATCACAAGGCAAACCTAAATTATGTTCCATACCAATTTCGGCTGCATTTTCTACTTGCTCTAATGTTCCGCCTAATGAGGCAGCTAATGCGCCTGCGGCCATTGAACAGGCTACGCCCACTTCGCCTTGGCAACCTACTTCAGCACCTGAAATGGATGCTCGTAATTTATATAAAATGGCAATAGCGTTCGCGGTCAGTAAAAAAGTAATCACGCCTTCTTCAGTAGCATCACAAAACGTTTTGTAATATTGTAGTACAGCAGGAATAATGCCTGCGGCACCATTCGTAGGAGCTGTTACAATGCGGCTACCGGCCGCATTTTCTTCACTCACTGCCAATGCAAATACGTTGATCCAATTCATAATATCAGTATGTTGTGTAGGACCTTTTTGCAATAATTTTTGATGTAATGAATGTGCACGACGTTGTACATTAAGTCCACCGGGTAAAACACCTGGTGTTTCACAACCATGTTTCACGCATTCTTCCATTACTTTGGCAATACGCAATATTCCTGCTCGAGTGTCTGCTTCTGGTCGCCAGGTTTTTTCATTTTCCATAACGAGTTCTGCAATAGTAAGATTATGTTGTTTGCATAAAGCCATTAATTCAGCCGCTGTTTCAAATGGATAAGGCGGTTGTTTGGTTTCTGCTTTGGTGTGGCCAAATTCTTCGTCTGTCACAATAAAGCCGCCACCAATAGAATAATAAAGTTGCGATAAAATAAGTTGCTCATTTTTATCAAAAGCTGAAAAACGCATACCGTTAGAATGCTTAGGTAACGTTTCTTTGTAATGAAATAATAGGTTTTTGTCGTAATTAAAATGGATATGATGATCAGCTGAAATGGGAAGTTCTTGAGTATTAATAATTTCTTTCATACGCGATTCTATGGTTCGAGTATCAATAGTATCGGCTTTTTCACCTGTTAATCCCATGATAACGGCTTTATCAGTTCCATGACCTTTTCCTGTCAGTGCGAGAGAACCATATAGATCAACTACTATTTTATTAACAGTAGAAAGATCGTTAATTTTAGACATAAAATCGTTAGCCGCTTTCATAGGGCCTACGGTGTGAGAGCTAGAAGGGCCAATACCAATTTTGAAAATTTCAAATACACTGATAGTCATATGCATTTCCTTTTGCTTATGAAGTGATCATAAAAGATAAGCGGTGAATAAGCAAATTTTATTCCTATGAACCTGTTGTCAAAGAGGGGAACGTAATGAAAATAATTAATTCATCGATTTACGACTAAAAAATAAGCCTAGTTCAAATAATAGGCATAAAGGTACCGCTAATAAAATTTGAGAAAACACATCGGGCGGAGTTAATAACATGCCTACCACAAATGCCCCAATGATAATATAAGGGCGCTGCTTCACCAAGGTTTCTCTTTTCACTACTCCGGTGCGAATTAATACCCATACCATCAGCGGCACTTCAAAAGTAGCTCCAAACGCTAAAAATAATTGTAAAACAAAATCTAAGTACGAATTAATATCAGTCATTACCATCACACCGTCAGGAGCAGCGTGTACAAAAAATTTCATGACAATAGGTAATACTAAAAAATAAGCAAAGGCAGCACCAATATAAAACAAACCGCTACTGACAAATAATAGTGGAAAAATCCATTGCTTTTCTTTTTTATATAAACCGGGCGAAACAAAAGCCCAAAATTGATAAAGTAAATAAGGTATAGCAATTAAAAAAGCAGTAACAATGACTAATTTAAAAGGGGCTAAAAAAGGAGAAGCGACTTGAGTAGCAATCATATGGCTGCCAGTAGGCATTTGTTGAAGTAAAGGTTGTGCTAACCAGGTATATAAAGTGTTAGAGAAAGGAAATAATACCAGTATTAATGCAGCAAGAACGAATACACTTTTCAGTAAACGTTTTCTAATTTCAATTAAGTGTTGTGAAAAAGCCATCATGGATTAAGAATTTTCCGGCGGTTTATTAAGTAAATCACTGACATCGCTATGTTGAGAGGCTTTTTTGATACGCTCTTCAAGTTCTTCTATTTGTAACTGCTCTTCTGTTTGAGCATTTAAATCGGCTAACCATCGGCGGCTTCTGGCGTAAAAAATACCACACTTACGAGCCACATGAGGTAATTGTTTAGGGCCTAACACCAATAGTGCGACAATAAAAACAACGGCTAACTCACCAATACTTACACCGAACATATGGGTAACCTATTTTTTGGGATGCTTTTTCTTTTTACTTTTAGAAGCGGTTCCTTCATGCATAGCGCTGCGAAAACTTTTTAAGGCTTTACCTAAATCTTTGCTCACATTTTTTAAACGTTTACCGCCAAAAATTAAAAGAACAATGACTAAAATAATAAGTAACTGACCAATGCTGATTCCACCAAAGCCCATAGTTCACCTCGTTTTAAAAGTTAGGGAGTCGCTTTCCGCCCAACAAATGTAAATGCAAATGAAATACTACCTGTCCGCCATCGGCGCCATTATTAATCACTACTCTATAATCGGTTAACCCTTTTAGTTTAGCTATTTTAGGAACCGCTGCTAGCAAATGTCCCATCAGAGCCGTATTGTCGGGAGTAATATCATTTAAATTGGTCATATGTATTTTGGGAACAATCAATAAATGCACATCGGCTTTGGGATGAATATCGTTAAATGCTATGATTTCATCGTCTTCATATACCTTGTTGGCAGGTATTTCACCCTGAATTATTTTGCAGAATATGCAATCAGTGCTCATAAGCATCTCGATAAGATTGATTTAATATTATGTCTGGCATACTAACGATTCTCTTCTAAAATAGCAAGAAGAATGTAATATTTGCTATTGTTCTTTTCTTAATATTTCTTTAATATTTAAAGAAGGAATAAGGAGTTAATATGTCATTGCGTTATTGGCTAGGTATATCACGTTGGCATGGTCTACATTTTCGTGCCGTACAATCCATGCTCTCTAAGGTTGATTTAGCCCTATTATTTACATTGCCGGTTAATGAGCTAATAAATAGTGGTTTAAAAGAAGAAGTTGCTCATAATAGAGAGCATATCGATTGGCAGGCTGTGGATGCCGATATGGCTTGGGCTCAACAAGAACGCCGCCATATTCTTTGCTTTTCAGATAAGGCTTATCCTCCTTTGTTACGACAAATAGCGAGACCTCCCGTTGTACTCTATATATATGGTGCCACTGAGCGTATTGGCCAGGCGGGTTTAGCTATTGTAGGCAGCCGGAAACCCAGTGCTTTAGGTAAAGAAACGGCATATGCATTTGCTCAAACGTGCGCTAGTTTGAATATTCCCGTTTGTAGCGGTTTAGCTTATGGTATTGATGCTGCTGCTCATCGAGGGGCTGTAGAAATGGGGGGGATTACCTTCGCAATACTGGGAAGTGGTCTAGACTCTATCTATCCCAAAGCGCATATAGGGCTAGCCGAGGAAATAGCAGATAAAGGAGCTATTATTAGTGAGTTCCCTCCGGACATAGGGCCATCGGCGGCTCATTTTCCTCAGCGTAACCGGATTATCAGTGGATTAAGTGCTGGAGTATTGGTGGTAGAAGCGGCTACGCAGAGTGGCTCTTTAATTACAGCGCGGTATGCCTTGGAGCAGGGAAGAGAAGTATTTGCAGTGCCGGGATCTATTTATAATCCCTTATCCCGAGGGGGACATTTGTTAATCCGCCAAGGAGCAATATTGGTTGAGTCCATAGAGGATATTATCAAAGAATTAGGGGACACTGTTGACATCTTTGGCAATAATCGGCAGGATGTCGAGCAACTAGAGCAAGGGATGGACATAAACAGGGCAAGTAAGGTTGCCATGCTTTCCTCTGTGCAACAAGTATTATGGGGCGTGCTAGAAGCGCCAAGCAGTCTAGATGAATTGATAAGACGCAGTGAGCTGCCAGTAAAGCAACTAAGGCATGAGCTTATCCAATTAGAATTATTGGGTTACGCAAAAGAAGTGCACGGGCGCTATCAGCGTTGTTGGCCTGAATTGTAGATGTACTGATAAAATTTTAGGAAACAGTTAATGATAAACGTATTACTTTATTTATTTAATCGCGAAAAAGTAGATAAACAAATATTTACCACTCATAGACTTGAGATCCAGCAAGAATTGGCAGCTGAACGTTTTCCTCCGCATGCGATCACGCAAGCATTGAATTGGTTAAAAGAATTGAAAGAGCAGATCACTGATGTTTCATTGCGAGACAATTTAAGCTCAAATAGCATCAGAATATGGTTACCCGCTGAGTTAAGTAAACTAGGTATAGACGCTTTAGATTTTTTATCGGATTTGGAAAATCAAGGTGTATTAAATGCTTGGCAGCGTGAAATTATTGTTGATAGAGCGATGGCTATCAATACTCCAAAAGTAGATTTGGAAGTATTTAAATCCATTACCTTAATGGTGCTTTATCATTATCAAAATGAAGGCATTTCTATTCCCTGGATAGAACATGTATTAACTAAAGATACTTTGAAAATGCATTAAACCAATAGAGAGCAGACGAATGAGTAAAGCCAAAACAAGCAAGAAAACGACGACGAAAAAATCTTCAGATAAAATTGAAGCACTGCCTGCTAAAAAAGCGGTTAAAAAGCCATCAAGCAGTGCTGCCAAAAAAACAGTAAAAACCAAAACAACTGCTGCTAAAAAGCCAAGCAGCAAAGCAGCTAAAAAAGCCCCTGCAGCTAAAAGCACTAAAGTAGCTAAAGCAAAAAAAACGTCGGCAGCAGACAAAAGCAAAAAAGTCAGTAAAGAAACCATTGTTCCTAGAAAATTTAAACCAACAGAAAATCTGTTAATTGTAGAGTCTCCTGCTAAATCTAAAACCTTAACCAAATATTTGGGGCCTACATTTACTATTCTGGCATCTTACGGACATGTACGTGATTTAGTGCCTAAAGAAGGTGCAGTAGATCCTGAGCATGATTTCAAAATGCGTTATGATCTTATCGAAAAAAATGCTAAACATGTTGAAAATATAATTTCGGCTCTTGAAAATGCTAGTAACCTCTATCTAGCAACGGATCCTGACCGCGAAGGAGAAGCCATTGCTTGGCATTTATATGAAATATTAAAAGAAAGAGGCGTGTTAGCGGGCAAAAAAGTTCAGCGTGTAGTCTTTAACGAAATTACTAAAACTGCAGTAACGGATGCTATTCAAAATCCTCGTAACTTGGCAATGCCATTAATCAATGCGCAGCAAGCACGTAGAGCATTAGATTATTTAGTAGGATTTAATTTATCACCGCTTTTATGGAAAAAAGTGAGAAGAGGACTTTCTGCAGGCCGTGTGCAAAGCCCAGCCTTACGACTTATTGTAGAAAGAGAATTAGAAATTGAAGCTTTTAATAGCCAAGAATACTGGAGTATTTTGGCCCATGCCGCTCATCACAAACAAGCCTTCTCAGCCAAATTAAACGAATATCAAGGTGAAAAGCTTACCCAATTTAGTGTAACCAATACAGAACAAGCTACAGATATGCGTGATGCCTTATTAAAATCGGCTAAAGGCGAATTACGTGTTAATAAAGTAGAGCGTAAACAGCGCAAACGCAATCCGGCGCCTCCTTTTATCACTTCAACCTTACAACAAGAAGCCGCGCGAAAACTAGGCTTTACAGCACAACGTACTATGCGTACGGCGCAGCAATTATATGAAGGTGTGGATGTAGGTGGTGGTGCTTCGGGTCTTATTACTTATATGCGTACTGACTCTGTGCATTTAGCTCAAGAAGCTTTAATCGATATTCGCGCTGCTATTGAAGATAAATATGGTAAAGCTGCCGTGCCAGATGAACCTCGTTTTTATAAAACGAAAGCAAAAAATGCACAAGAAGCGCATGAGGCTATTCGCCCCACTTCTGCATTTAGAACACCTGAAAGCATTCGCTCTGCCTTATCAGAAGAACAATATAAATTATATAAACTGATTTATAACCGTACCTTAGCTTGCCAAATGATTTCTGCCACCATTGATACCGTTTCAGTGGATTTGATTAGCGGCGAAAACAATATGTGGCGTGCTAGTGGTTCTACCGTGGTTGATCCCGGATTTTTATCTGTATATGAAGAAGGCGTGGACGACCAGAAAAAAGAAGATGGCGAGGATATGACTCTGCCTAACTTTAAAGAAGGTGAGATAGTTACTTTAGACGATATTGAAAACAAACAACATTTTACAGAACCACCACCACGTTATTCAGAAGCTTCTTTAGTAAAAGCCTTAGAAGAATTTGGTATTGGTCGTCCTTCTACTTATGCATCAATTATTTCTACTTTGCAACATCGTGAATATGCCGAATTAGATAATAAACGATTTAAACCTACTGATGTAGGCCGTATTGTGACTAAATTCTTAACCGAATATTTTGCTAATTACGTAGATTATGATTTTACCGCCAAAATGGAAGATGAGTTAGATTCTATTGCACGCCATGAAAAAGAATGGGTACCTGTATTAACAGAGTTTTGGAAACCTTTTCATGACCAAGTGGAATTAATTAATACCACGGTAAAACGTAGTGATGTGACGCAAGAAAAGATAGAGGAAAAATGCCCTAAATGTGGCGCTCCTTTAAGTATTCGTTTAGGAAGACGCGGGCGCTTTATTGGTTGTACCGCTTATCCTGAGTGTGATTACACCCGCAGCATGGATGAAACTAAAGAAGAATCATTAGCACCTTCGGTAGTAGAAGGGCGCATGTGTGCTGAATGTAATTCACCATTAGTGATCCGTCATGGGCGTTTTGGTAAATTTATTGGGTGTAGTAATTATCCCAAGTGTAAACATATTGAACCTTTGCAGCAGCCTAAAGATACTTCCGTGACATGTCCTTCTTGTCACCAAGGTACTATGCTTCAACGTCGTTCACGTCGGGGCAAAATCTTTTTCTCCTGCTCACGTTATCCTACTTGTGATTATGCAATATGGAACGAGCCTGTGGCTAAACTGTGCCCTGAATGTAAATGGCCGGTGATGACTATTAAAGTAACTAAACGAAATGGACATCAATTGGTTTGCCCACAAAAAAATTGCGGCCACACCGAACCTTATCATCCCCCCGAATAAAATAGTACAGTGAAATGCAAGACAAAAAAAACCCCGGAAATCCGGGGTTTTTTGCGAGGCAGAGAAATTACTTCTTACGAGATTTTTTTGCTGGAGTGTGAGTAGTAGATGAAAATAATTTGTTCATCCAAGGTAATCTTTCTTCTACTAAAATGATAGAAAGCATTACCAGCACTAATACACATAATAATTCTTTGGTTAGCATTTCATGTGTAAAGAATACAGCAATCAATACACCAACTACGGGAACTAAATAGTTGGTAAGAGAAGCAAATGTAGCACCTGCAGAGCTTACAAGCTTAATGTAAAGTACATAAACTGCACCGCTACAGAAAGCACCTAAGAACAATAAAGACACATTAATATTGAAAGACTGGGACATAACAGGGTATTGTCCGCGAACGGCAATTAACCCTAGCATGATAACACCGGCAATTCCTAGAATGTTTCTCGCTGAAACAAATGGAGATACTTTAGAAGGAATTTTGCTAATTAATACTAGTCCCAAGCCTATGCTGGCGGAAGAAATTAACAAAGCAACTTCACCCATTCTGCTCATCATTAATTGGCCGCCATGAATATCTTTCCAGAAAAGAGCAACGATAGCACCGAAGCCGATTAAAATGCCTACAAACTTTTGGAAGCCGAAAGCCATTTTACGATTAATGAACGCATCTAAAACAAAAGTGAATAAAGGAACGGTTCCAAGCAAGATTGCCGCTACACCGATATCAACAGTTTTTAATGCAAATGAAATAAAGATAAAAGGGATAACGCCTTCAAATAAACTAATGAAAAGAAGCTTAACCCAAACATCACCCGTACAATCTTGTTTTTCTTTCAGATAAATAATAACACCAGTCAAAAAGATAGCGCCAATAAATGCGCGTAACATCGCTATCTGTAAGGGGGTGTATTCTGTAAGAAGAACGGAGGTGAAGATAAACTGGCTCCCCCAAATAAGTGATACAAGTAACAAAAACAGATAATGATGATCTCTGGTAAGCATAAATTTTCTCCGTAAAATTAATGAGCCGGCCCAGGTACTGATGTGAGACGAGGTGATGAAGTGGAGTATAACGGATTTCATAATCACTTAAAAGAGTCTATTGCACTTTTTATTCCATATGATAAGGTGTGCTCATACTTTTTTGTGAATATAGACAATAAACTATGGAATATTGTGATCCTAATTGGGCGAATATTTTTGAAGCAAATCATCTAGGCAATTTTGATGCATGGTGGGATCTAGATTTACCTACGGTTGATAGTGGAAATTTTGGGCGTGGTGGTCGTAGCCTTGTCAGTCGCTATGTGATCCGCATGCCAGATGGAAAAAAACAAGCCATTTATATCAAAAAACAACAAAACTATAACTGCTCGAGCTGGAAATCACCTTTCTCTGGAATACCTACTTTTGAACGAGAGTATATCAATTGGAAACGTCTTAAGGGTTTAGGTATCGGCACTTACGATTTAGCGTATTTTGCAAAAAGACGTGAAGGGAAAGATATGCAGGCTGTTTTAGTGAGTATTGAATTACCTGCTATCGATTTGGTCGAATACACAGAAAATAAAGTATATCAAAACGCTCCAGCCATTTTTAAGCAGCGTCGACAAATTATTTTTAATACAGCACGTATGCTAAGAAAAATGCATGATGCGGGTTTAAAGCATGGTCATTTATCACCTAAACATGTTTTTGTGGGTGGGTTACCAGAGCATATGAGAATGTATCTAATTGATATGGAATTAATGCGTAAAATATGGTGGCGTTATTTTGCAATGCTAAATGACTTATCTCGTTTTTCAAAACGAATGAAAGAGTGCAAACAAACTGAGCGCATGCGATTTCTGTTGGATTATTTGGGCGAACCCAGATTAACACCTAAAGTGAAACGTATTTGGAAAGCGATTGGAAAGAGAATTAAATGAAAAAAAATTATCTAGCCTTATTCGGAGAGAATATCTCACAGAGTTACTCTCCTTATTTCCATCAAGAGTTTATTAAACAATTTCCTGATGAACTAGTTGAACCGTTAGTATATGAAAAAATTTCAGTGACTCCTTATAACTTTAATTTTTTATGGTTAAAGTTTTTAGCAAAAAGTGGAATGGGCGCGAATGTGACAGCACCTTGTAAGCGCTTAGCATTTTCTTTATGCACTCGCACCAGCAAAGCCGCTAAAAAAGCAGGCAGCATTAATACTATTCGTGTAGAAAGCGAAACCGAATGGTATGGCGATAATACTGACGGTATTGGTTTTATTCGAGATATTGTTGATTACCACGGTCATTCCTTAAAAGGAAAACGTATTTTAGTATTGGGCGCCGGTGGTGCTGCAGCGGGTATCATTCCTGCCATTGCAGAACAAGAACCTGAACAAATAATCGTAGCGAATCGTTCTTTAAAAAATGCTGAACTGATTGCCGAAAAAAACGCAGGAATATCTATTTATGATTTATCTACTATTCCAGCCGATTCTTTTGATTTTATTATTAACACCGCTACAGAGCTCCCTCTATCGGAACTGGCCATTTCATTCAGCCCAGAATGTGTTGCTTATGATATTCGCTATACGCCTTCTGCTCAGCCTTTTAAGCAATGGGCCAAGCAAAAAGGAGCCGGTCATATTTATGATGGTTATGGCATGTTATTAGAGCAAGCAGCAGCCTCGTTTGCGGTATGGTTTGGGGTTCAGCCTCGCACCGATATCTTGCGGCAAAAGCCTGGCCATCATAATCCATAATATGGTATAGTGCGCCATTAATTACGCTGAAAATATGAGAAAGGAGCGCTCTATGATTAAGAAAATGACACAGCTAGTAGGCTTAAATATATTATTGGTAGCCGCATTAGTTGGTTGTGAAAAAAAGCAGGAAGCAGAACAAAATAACAGCTCTACAGAAACAACCCAAGGGGAAGCTACCGTGAATAATTCGCTCGTTAAAGTTGACACTAATTTAGGTTCATTCGTTATAGAATTGGATGAGCAAAAAGCCCCTATTACGGTAAAAAACTTCTTAAACTACGTAAATGAAGGATATTACAGCGAAACCTTATTTCATCGCGTTATTCCTGGTTTTATGGTTCAAGGTGGCGGTTTTACTACCGATTTTGTGCAAAAAACCACCCAAGCCCCTATTCAAAATGAGGCCAATAATGGACTTCGCAATTCAAGAGGAACGGTAGCTATGGCTCGTACCTCTGATCCTAATTCTGCTAGTGCGCAGTTTTTTATAAACGTAGCGGATAATACCTTCTTAGATTACACCTCTCCAACACCACAAGGTTGGGGATATGCAGTATTCGGCCGTGTGGTAGAGGGTATGGATATTGTAGATGTGATTTCTAAACAAAAAACCAGTACTCGTGCTGGCCATGCGGATGTTCCTACCAACAATGTAGTGATTGAATCTATCCAAGTGGTGGAACTTCCTGATCCTAATCAATAAGCTTTAATGGATAATAGTATGATATTAACATTCCAAAAAACAAAACTGGTCAGTATCTTTTTAGTTGCCGCAAGTTTTTGCGTTGTTCCTGCATGGGCGGATGAAACCGTTGCTATTCAAGGTAATGCTGCAGCAGGCGCCAAAAAAATAACCACCTGTGTTGCTTGTCATGGTACTGATGGAAATTCACCTATCTCTGCTAATCCTAATTTGGCAGGACAGCATGAGCAATATCTTTTAGATGTGTTACGCGAATATAAAAATGGCGAACGTAGTAATCCTATTATGGCTGGAATGGTTGCTAATTTATCGGAGCAAGATATGGCTGATTTAGCGGCTTATTTTGCTAGCCAAAAAGAAAATATTGGCGAAACTGATCCTGCGTTGCTTCAAAGAGGGCAGCAATTATATCGTGCGGGTGATAAGAACAAAGACATTCCTGCCTGTATTGGTTGCCATGGTCCTACGGGTGAAGGTAATGGTCCTGCTCTTTTTCCTAAAATAGCGGGTCAAAACCCTGATTATATTATGGCAGCACTAAAATCTTACCAGCAAGAAGGCGTGCGTGATAATGTGATGATGCAAGATATTGCCAGCAAAATGTCTGATAGCGATATGCTAGCAGTGTCTAGCTATATTTATGGGTTATACCCAGCAGGTGTTGAATTACCAAAAGATAAAACAACGGATACAAAAGCGCCTACAGATAAATAACTAAAACACAAGGAGTGTTTATGAAACAGTTTTTACTAAAATGTGTGGCTTTTAATATAGCGTTATTAGGCATGGTGGGAATAGCGAATGCAGCCATAGAGCAAGGCAAACAATATACACTGATTGAACCTGCTGTTATGGTTACTACACCAAATAACGAAGTAGAAGTGATAGAATTTTTTAGTTACGGTTGCCCTCATTGCGCTACTTTAGAACCTTATTTTGCTGATTGGGCGCGCAAACAACCCAAAAATGTCATCGTAAAAAAAGTGCCCGTAGAATTTAATCCTGCCTGGGAAGTTTATGCAAAACTTTACTACACAGCTGAAGCGCTTAATATTACCGATAAAATGAATAAACCCTTATTTGATGCCATTCAAAAAAATGTGAATGTTAAAGATGAAAACGTAGCGGCTAAATTATTTGCCGATCACGGTGTAGATCCTGCAAAATTTAAAGAAACCTATCATTCTTTTAAAGTGAATACAGCCTTGAATCAAGGACGCTTTCTAGTAAAACAATATAAAATTACGAAAGTACCTCAAATCATTGTGGATGGTCGTTACAGAACTGATATGACTATGACAGCGGGTCCACAAGGTTTAGTAAAAGCATTAGACGAATTAGTAGTAAAAGCAAAACAACAACGCCAATAACTACTGAATAGAAAGTATGGACAATGAAAAAACGTCCTTATCAGGAACATTACGGATCCTTACCTATAATATCCAAACAGGTATTGCCAGCCCTGGAATGCATAATTATGTAACCAATAGCTGGCAATACTTACTTCCCACTCAAAAACGTTTTACCAATCTAGATAATATTGCACGTTTATTGCGGCATCAAGATATTGTGGCTTTGCAAGAAGTAGATGCTGGCAGCCTGCGAACGCGATATGTGAATCAAGTAGAATATCTGGCACACCAAGCCAAATTTCCGCATTGGTATATTCAAACCAATCGAGATTTGGGTAAATGGGCGCAACATAGTAACGGTTTTTTAAGTCGCTTAAGCATCTTAGATGTGGAATATCATCCTTTGCCGGGTCGCGTGGGACGCGGAGCGATGTTGGCGAGCTTTACCCATAAAGGCAATACTTTTACGCTTATTAATGTGCATTTGGCTTTAGGTGGAAACGCACGGCGTTTGCAGCTTTCGTATCTTGCTGATTTAATTCGTGCACATGAAAATGTGATTATTCTAGGCGATATGAATTGTGGTGCACATCATGAAGATATTAATGATATTTTTGTGCCATTGGGTTTGAATTGTGCGAGCAAAGAAATTAAAACTTATCCAAGCTGGCGTCCGTGGAGAACGTTAGATCAAGTGTGGACGTCTTCTCATATTGAAGTGCGTAAAGTACAAGCTAAGCACTTTCTTTATTCAGATCATCTTCCTCTTTCAGTGGAAGTTTGCTTATCTTAAAAGATAATGCGTAAGCCATAATCGAAATAATAACCATACTCATACCAAACAATTGAAGTGTACTAATCGTTTCGCCTAATGCAAGCCACGCAATAATAACGGTTGCAATAGGAACTACTGCGGTAGAAAGTGAAGCCATTGTGCTGTCTACTTTATCCGCACCCAAAAACCAGAATATAAAAAATAGTCCTGAGCCTAATCCAATGATGGCAATAATGCTCCATTGCACCGGAGATAATGCCATAGTGCTCATATCTATGAATAAAAACATGAGTGGGAATAAAACAAGTGTATTGATAAAATTCATAATAATAGACACTAAAAGCAAGGGTATTTTCTGATGGTAAATTTTAGTTAACAGATAATATAAAGCTTCGGGAAACATGGCTAAGAAAATCATGAGATCGCCAAACAAAGAATGATTAAAATCAGCATGCAATACATTATTAATACTAATTAAAAATAACCCTGCTGTAGCAAAACCTACGCATGCGGCTTTTATACCCGTCAGTTTTTCTTTTAAAAATATCCAGGAAAGAACTGCAATCAGTGCAGGAAGTGTGCTGGTAATAATACCTGCCACATTTGCATCGGTATAACGCAACCCAAAAACAATAAGTAAATTAAAAAGCGCGCCTGAGCAAAGTGCTTGAGCGGCAATAAAAAACCAATCTCTACGATTAAGCGTGCTTAAATGAGAGCGTATCGTTGCCTGTTTTCTTTCAAACATCCAGTAAAGCGGAAGCAGTAAAAGCGTAGCAAATAAAAATCGAAAACCGAGTTGAACAAACAAGGGCGTAGAATCGGCTAAAAATTTTGAACCTACAATATTAACACCCACCATACTTTGGGCGATAACGAGAAACAAATAAGCAATGGGTAGGGAAATTATTATTTTAGTATTCATTCGTTTACCGCCTATAAAAGTGGTTTACCCAATGGTGCGCCCGAGAGGATTCGAACCTCTGACCTTTGGCTTCGGAGGCCAACACTCTATCCGGGCTGAGCTACGGGCGCATATGACCTGACATTATAACAGGCATGGAAAGCGAATAAAAATTTACGTATAATGTCCCTAGTAACGTGGTCTTAAAGACCTCTATTTTTTCTAGGACTTGAGGAGAGCAGCATGATTCCCAACAACTCAGATTTTCCCTGGTTAGCAGGATTGATTGGAGTAATCGCTTTGGTTGCCAGTCAAACTTCATGGTCTATGTCTGCTCGCGAAAGCCTAGTAGAGCAAAACTTAGCTCCAGTAGGACAAGTGAATGTGGCCGGCGCTCCCGCTCCTGGAAGTGCAGCTCCTGCTGCGCCCAGTGGAGAGTCTATTTATAATAAAGTATGTGTGGCCTGCCATGCTTCAGGTGTATCAGGCGCTCCTATTTTAGGGGATAAATCGGCTTGGGCACCTCGTATTGCCTTAGGCGAAGATGCGTTAGTGAAAACGGCTATTAGCGGGATCAGAGCAATGCCTGCTAAAGGCGGTTGCATGAGCTGCTCTGACGCTGACATTAAAGCGTCGGTTGAGTATATGATCAAGAAAAGTTCATAACTTCTCTCTCTTTTCCTCCTTATATAAAACCAGCACCCAACCGGGTGCTTGCTTTTTGACCAATCGAAAAGTAAGATAAATGGCTATTTAGCAAAGAAGTGAGATTGTAGACCATGCAAGCAGTAAGACTACCCCTAAGTGCAAGAACAACTTTATTAGCAGTTGCCCCCGTCAATAATGTTACTGTGATCAGTAATGCATTTGAGGCTGCACAGCGAGCCATAAAACAAGTGTGCATTAATATGAAGTTCGAGGGTCCAACTAGTGTTAGCACTAAAAATTTATTGATTTTAAGAACGAATAATAACGAGGTAGATCGCTTAACAAGGGCTACAGACGAAGACATTAAAACACTTTATTCAGAAGTAAAATCCACCAAAACACTAAAAGACCAACAACGAGAAAAATTAAAACTATCCATCAATAGATGTAATAAAAAGACAGCGGCGTTATTGATAGAAAGAATCGTTTATTTATTGCAAATACTAATGGGCAGTCTCAGTTTAAAAACCTTTACCGATGAGTTTTGTAATAATGTTTTAATAAAAAATATTAATATTTTTTTAAACTACTTGGAGTCCTGGAGAAAAGCATTCCCTGAGGATAATGAAAAAGACATAGAGGAATTCATAGCTTTAGCTTCAAGCTCTGAACTAGACAACATTGGTTCAATTAGAAATTTAATAATCAAAGCTAAAGAATTAAGAGAAAAACTTTATATATATAGTAATAGTAAATTAGTAAAAGAGGTGGTCGAAAGTGCCGGTAGGTTAGTTGAAGTAAATGATACACCATTTCCACCTTTTATAACTGCCAGATTGAATATCGATCTTTCATCAGAAAAATCAGTGATGTATTTCAATGATCTCGTAAAAGTAATAGTTAATATAAAGGATTATATTAAGGAGTTATCTCAAGATATTCAAAAGAAAGAACAATCAGACAAACTCATTTTCTTGGTTAAATCATTTTATGAGATTTGCAATGGAATGCTAATTCAGTCTTCACATTTTGTCGATTTTGATGATGAATCGCGTTCAGAAAATCCTGGCGCTAGTTTGTTTTATTCGATTTATTTACATCTAAATGGAGATGGCCGGGATATTAAAGATATTCCTAAATCTGAAATGTTTAACTGTGTTAGAAATTTAATTGAAACGTGGCCCTCTCAAGATATGAATGTTCATCATAATACTGTTCAGTTGTTTACAGGTTTGATGAATTTAAGAAATGAAAATTCATATTTTAAAGATCTGAAGTTTGAAAAAGATTCTCCTTATTATTTATCAATGTATGGTGCTGTTACTGTTCATGATATTATAAATAATATAAAAGATTTATGTGGTTTTATTTTAAAATATGAATTCTATTTGGAAAATATTATTTCGTTTGTGGAGAATTGGTTGTCTACAGTTTCTGATAGATATGAATCCATTCTTAAAAAAGAGATTTCAAATGAAGAACAACGATCTAAACCTACAGTAGAGTTACCAGCAGTGCATGTAGCTCGTCTTACAGAAGAAGAGATAGAAGCGATGATGATGGAGGAAGATACCCCGGGAAAGTCAGAATCAGGAAAAAGAAAGAAAAGAAAACCAAGAAATCGAAATAAGGTGGGATCTGCAGCTACTAAATCAGATAAATCTGAGGAGATTGAACCTGAATTAGTTGCATCTGAAGTGCTTGAGAGCGATCGTCAAGTAGTTGCTCATACAAAAGCTGAGCAAGTTGTAGAGCCAATTATACAAAAAAAAGAAGAACAACCAGCAGCAGATTTGTCACAAGAAGAGCCCCTAGTAGAAGAAAAAACAATCGCCCCTGTGCCTAATGCATTTGAAGCTCTTCCTAAAAGCATTGGTGAAGGCATAGACTCTTACAAAAAAGCACTTCATCTTTGGAAAGATGCATTTGAATCTTTTGAAAGAAATAAAGACGTATCTTTAGTGGATCAACAAAGAATGTTTGATTTTTTTAGAATATTCCCTAAAAAGCCTGTTAGAGATCGATTTTCTGAAAGACATAAAGAAGTATTGGCTCAGATTAAAATGGTCGCCGATTATTTTATTCCTTTAGTTGAAAGCGCATATGCGCCTACGCTTGAAGTTTCTATTCCTATTGAAGTAATAGATCTAAGAGATGCTGAAAGTAAAATTAGTTTTATTGTTAATCAAATATCGGTATGTGTTAAAAAATATGTAGAGCAGGCCGTCAATTATGAAGAATTACAAGGTTTTTTTGTTTCTGATGCTCAATATTTATTAACTGCTTTAAATGCGATTAATAGAATTCTAGAGGCCGATTGTAGTGGTAATTTAAGAAAATATGCTTTTGAATTTTCTAAAAATGAACTTTTACCCTATATGCCTGCTATAAAATCGGTGGCAAGAAATGCGGCTGGTTTTGTAGATAAAATAAATGATGCGGAAAGCGAATTTTATAGATTAGGACTTTCTGCGCCTGTAGCAACAAGAAATATGGCTGGACCTACTTAATGTGTGGATTCACTTAATAGATCGGGGTAGTTGGTAAAAATACCATCTACGCCCCAATCAAATAATTGTTGTGCAAAAGGGGATTCATTAACGGTATAGCACATTACTCCAAAGCCTAATTTTTTAATGGTAGCGATAACAGTTCCATCAGTAATATAACGATAATCTAAACTGACAGACTTACAGGAAAGCGAATTCAATAAATTTAAATGGTCGGTCTCCCATTTATGTTTTATCAGTGTTAATGGAAGATGTGAATCAAATTCACGGGCCGCCAATAACGATTCTTCTTTAAAGCTGGATATAAGTGGGTAGGGCGCATGTGTCCAATGTTTTTTTAATAGCTCTAAAGTTTTCACGGTTGTTTTGGCTTCTTGCTTAGGCGCCGGTTTAATTTCTATATTGGCCATCATTTGATATTGCTTCATCCACAACAAGACTTCCTCTAATGTGGGAATAGCCTCACCCGTAAATTCAGGGGCAAACCAGCGGCCGGCGTCTAGGCGTTTTACTTCTTTCAGGGTTAAGTCTGAAATGATTAAATCAGGTTGATCGGTGGTTCGGGTGGTTTTTTCATCATGAAAAATAATGGGCACTTCATCGCGGGTAAGTACCACATCAAACTCCACCCATTTGGCCCCTAATTCGTGCGCTTTCTTAAATGAAATGAGGGTGTTTTCAGGCGCATAAGCACTAGCGCCACGATGTGCAATAAGTTTGGGAAGAATATATGGAGATGTTGTCATAATGTTCGTATAATGGTTGCTCTAACAAATGATAGCATTCAATATAATATGACTCCAGCCGATTTACTTGATGGGTTAAATCCCGCTCAATACGATGCCGTAACCACCGAAAAGAAGTACTTATTGGTGCTTGCTGGTGCGGGCAGTGGTAAAACACGAGTATTGGCTCATCGTATGGCTTGGCTATTACATATTAATAGAGCCACGCCTTTTAGTATTTTGGCGGTAACTTTTACCAACAAAGCGGCTCATGAAATGCGCCGCCGAATTGAACATTTAGTAGGTGCACCGCTTCCTCATAGCTGGGTTGGCACTTTTCATGGATTAGCGCATCGCTTATTACGCCAGCATTGGCAAGAAGCCGGTTTACCTCAAGAATTTCAAGTATTAGATGCAGATGATCAGTTACGTATGATTAAACGTATTATGCGCGAACGCAGCATAGATGAGTCGCATTGGCCGCCTAAACAATTTCAATGGTTTATTAATGCGCGCAAAGATGAAGGGGTGCGTGCCGCTCACTTACCTACACCCTTTGATAAAGCCGGTATTTTGTTTCAACAAATGTATCAAGAATACGAACAGGCTTGCCAACGCTCAGGTTTAGTGGATTTTGCCGAATTATTATTACGGTCTTTTGAAATATTGCGTGATAATCCCACTTTGCTTAGCAATTATCATAATCGTTTCAAACAAATTTTAGTGGATGAGTTTCAAGATACCAATTCATTGCAATATAAATGGTTAAAACTATTAGCCGGCAGTGATGCAGAATTAATGATAGTAGGCGATGACGACCAATCGATTTATGGATGGCGCGGTGCTAAGATTGAAAATATTCATCAGTTTTCTATTGATTATCCCGATGCACAAACATTACGTTTGGAACAAAATTATCGTTCTACTTCTACTATTTTGGATGCCGCCAATGCCTTAATTAGCCATAATACCGATCGCTTAGGTAAAGAGTTATGGACGGAAGGTAATAAAGGCGAACTGATTTCTTTATACGCCGCCTTTAACGAATTAGATGAAGCTCGATTTATTGTAGACCGCATACAAAACTGGGTGCGCACACAAGGTGGTAGTTATAGTGATGCAGCTATTTTATATCGTTCAAATGCGCAATCTCGCGTATTAGAAGAAGCTTTATTACATGAAAATATTCCTTATCGTATTTTTGGTGGGCAACGATTTTTTGAACGTGCTGAAATTAAAGATGCTTTAGCTTATTTACGCTTAATTTCTAATCGAGATGATGATGGTGCATTTGAGCGCGTAGTGAATACGCCCACTCGCGGTATTGGAGAGCGCACCGTTGAATTATTACGTGAGCAAGCCAGAGGGATGTCAGGGTCATTATGGCGCGCTGCTGAAAAAATGATTCAAGAGGGAAGCTTATCAGGCCGTGCTGCCAATGCCGTGAATTTATTTTTAGAGTTAATTGGTGAGTTAGATATTTCTACTAAAGAAAAAGCATTAGATGAACAAATGGCTTATGTATTAGATCACAGCGGTTTAATACAGCATGTGCAAAATGAAAAAAGTGAACGCAGCTTAGCACGCTTGGAAAACTTACATGAATTAATCAGTGCGTGTAGAGAATTTGGAGAAGACAGAGAAGCCGATGAAACGATGTCGCCTTTAGTCGCGTTTGTTTCACATGCAGCTTTAGAATCAGGCGAAGGTCAAGCAGAAGGCATGACTGAGTGCGTGCAACTCATGACATTGCATACCGCCAAAGGTTTAGAATTTCCTTTAGTATTTTTATCCGGTATGGAAGAAGGTTTATTCCCGCATGAACGTTCTAGAGAAGATATTACTCAACTCGAAGAAGAGCGACGCTTATGTTATGTAGGCATGACGCGTGCCATGAAAAAATTATATTTAACCTGCGCTGAAGCGCGCCGTTTACATGGGCGAGAGCTGAATGCTTTTCCTTCACGGTTTATTCGTGAAATTCCTGCTGAATTAATAGAAGAAGTACGCTTGCGCCAAACCGTTATTCTTCCCCATCAAATGGAAGAAAGCCAAATAGAAGGTTTACGTTTAGGTCAACGGGTCAGACATCCTAAATTTGGTGAAGGCGTGATTGTGAATTACGAAGGCAAAGGTGCTCATGCCCGAGTAGAAGTGAAATTCCGTACCGATGGTACTAAATGGCTAGTATTGGCTTATGCCAACCTAGAACCCGCCGAGGATGTTTACTAAAGAGCAAACACTTCTTGTATCTCGGGTTTGTTATATTCAGCTTTCCCTACCTTTACTAATAAATTATCTAAGGGTTGATATTCTGCTTTACTATGGGTATGCCCGCATAGCACCAAGAAATTAATGGAACTATTTTCTTGAGCAACTTTCATAAGAACATCACCTAGTACCTTTGATGTAAAATAGGGTAGCCAATCATCATTACTTACCTTTCCTTCATATAAACTAGTCTCTTTGAAGGGTGGTACATGTGTTAACACAATGATATTTTCAGGAGATTGGGAAATGGCCTGGTGTAAATCATTTTGCAATTGCATGGCATCCATATCAGCCAACTCTCGCATTTTTTCTAATAAATGTGATTTACTGAGTAATTTTTTTTGGAATAAATCGGCAATTAAAAGACTATCATTAATAGATACATTGCTATTAGAGTTACCTAAACGACCGTCAGCCCATCCGTCTTGGCCTAAGAGTAAAGTATTAGCATTTAATTTTTGGATCCCTGCTGCCGGTAACCAGAATAAGTGTTGATTCTCCTTTGTTAAAGAAGTCATTGATTCACGCACTTCTGTTATCTGGCCTCTGTAATAGTCATGATTTCCCAATATGAAATAGATGGGTTTTTTAATATGTTCAGCCATCTCAATTAGACTATCACTCAAATCAGAGGCTTCTGCGATATCGCCACTAATAAACAATGCATCACATTTTAAATTAATAATTTCTTGATAGTATTTAATACGAGTGGCTTTGTCCAAAAAATTAAGGTGAATATCGGTTAACCAAGCTGCATTCATAAAAATTACTCATTATTAGAACCTATCATTTTTTTGATACGTGCTATCACGATTTGAACGCGTTGCATGGTAGTTGGCCCTTCATTTAAATGGCCTGGCAATGCAACCAAAAACTGTTCATTGCTTAACATATTTTCAAAGAAATCTCGGATATAAGCTTTTAATTGATCGGTTGCTAGCAATACTTCGTCAGCAATCGTTGTTCTACCTGAAATAACATTAATGACATCTTCTAAATCATGACTTTTTAAAAAATCATTATTACCTCTTCCTTTAAATGCTTCTATTTTAGTGGCAATAAAATAAGGTGCGGTAACGGATTTAATCATTACATCATCAGCAATCTTATGAGGTATTGAATGCTCTAGTGCTTCCTTATACCAAGAATTACCAAAGCCAAGTATTTTGTCATTTAATGGCATGACATCTAAAATAATCTCATCGTGATGCCAACGACAAATAATATCGTCCTTTATTGATTGTTTGAACCCTTTTTTCTCCAACCTTTTTGAAAATTTATTATATTCTCCTAATGATATAACATCAATAATACAATCTACATCTAATGTGGATCTGACATCAGAGGAAAGCGGATCATTAATAAATAAAGCAGTAGTGCAACCACCTAAATAGACAACTTCATTATTAAGTTCTTCCAGCCTTCTTGCTATAATCTCTAGCATTGCTAAATTAGATGTAGCTTGGAAATATTTATTGCTCATGATTAATTCTTTCTTTTAATAATTTAATTGCAATGTCTCGTTCTCTGGCGCGTCCGGCACGAATAGCATCCACTAATACTAACATTTCATAAAAAAGATTATCAGGGTATGTCGCTAACGATTCAGGAACTGAACGATAAAGCGGTTCTAATGCTATGCCACGCTCTAAAATCAAATTACTATGATTATCTTCAGCATATGGCCAAACAGGAATAGGATCGTTGCCTAATATAATATGTTTTTTAAATATTGGAGCAGCATAGCTAGTAGGAATTCCACGCGTGTAGGTTCCAAATTCGGCGGGGAAGAAATATTTTACACCAGATATTAAGCATTCTTCATAAGCTGATTTGATGGGTAAAAATACTAATTCTTTTTGCCTTCCTTCCCCTTGAAACATGGGCCCCATTAGTCCGGAAAGTACGAGCCGTTTAATGCCAGCGTTTACTTCTGAGGTGCTCATGCATAAAAGTGTGGCCAGTTTATTTTGAGATAAAGAGGCCAGATACCCTTTTGTTAAGGTCATGGTAGACATGATTTTCAAAAGAATAACAATATCTTGTGGTTTCAGCATGCTTTTATGCCTGTTTGATTAATTGGATATAGTATAGCATAAGCATTCGCTATTCGCGAATCGCGAATAGCGAATGCTGGTTGTCAGATCAGGTTGAAAGCAGCTTTTTGGACTAAAATGCTTCATAATGGAGAATAGTCAAGACTATTCTCCATTACGCTTTGGAAAAGTCAGCTTTGAAAGAGCGGAGTGGGTTTAAAGCAGTCCCCTCTAGCCTACTTTGGGTAGAGGGGATATGGTAAAATCGCTAAAGATTTAGCGAGGGTGGAAGGATAATGGCTGAGCGGGAGCACTAAGAGGGTGATGATTATTCAAAGCACCAGCAGCACTTCCATTATTTTCAAGAGCTAATTGTATACCTAGGTGGCTGGCGCCTGCGGCAACCGTGACATAAGCAGCAGCATAAGTAGCAGATGCTATTGTATTTACGGGAGCTTTTGCAACATATAAACCCGCTTGGTAAGCGAAAGCTAATAATTTCATAGGGTACCTCTTTAACATAAAACTTAGTTGGTCGTATAGTATAATATTAAAAGTCAGTAAGCAAGCAAAAATATGGTAGAAAACACTTCAAAGCCCTTTATTCTAGTCGATGGTTCAGCCTATTTATTCAGGGCTTTTCATGCGCTTCCCCCGCTGACTAATAGTCATGGAGAACCGACTGGCGCCGTGTATGGGGTTGTTAGCATGTTGCGAAAGCTATTAGCCGATTATGATCCCACTTATATAGCAGTGACGTTTGACACTAAAGAGAAGACCTTTAGAGATGACTTATATCCAGAATATAAAGCGCATCGTAAAGAAACCCCTCCAGAATTGATTAGCCAATTCCCTATTTTAGTCGAAGTGGTAAAAGCTATGGGATTGCCCGTATTGCAAGTGCCAGGAGTAGAAGCCGATGATGTGATGGGCACATTGGCGGTTCATGCAACACAACAAGGTTGGAAAACATTAATTTCCACTAGCGATAAAGATTTGGCTCAGCTTGTGAATACCGAAGTGACTTTAATGAACACCATGACAGATACTTTTTTAGATGAAGCCGGTGTGTTAGAAAAATTTGGTGTAAACCCTAATCAGATCATTGATTATTTAACACTGATTGGCGATACCAGTGATAATGTTCCTGGTGTTCCTAAAGTAGGTCCTAAAACCGCAGCCAAATGGTTAGCCGAATATCAAACACTAGATAATATTATAACTCATGCGAATGCTTTCCCTGGAAAAGTCGGTGAGTATCTACGTCAAAGTGTAGGACAAATTCCGTTATCCAAACAATTAGTCACTATCAAATTGGATGTTGAATTGGATACCCATATCACCGATTTAAAAAGAAATGCACCTGATAATGAAACACTTAAAAAATTATATCAGCGTTTAGAATTTAAAAAATGGTTAAATGAAGTATCGCAAGAAAAAGGCGTAAATCCAGAATACACCGAAATTCCTACCGATTTAACCCCTATATTAAAATCATATGTCACTATTTTAGAAAAATCGCAATTAGATGAATGGATAGAAAAAGTTAAAAAAGCCAAAATATTTGCAGTGGATACCGAAACCAATAGTTTAGATCCTCTTACTGCAGAGCTAGTAGGTATTTCCATGGCTATCAATAATGAAGCGGTTTATATTCCATTAGCCCATGATTATATGGGTGCACCTGAACAATTAGATCGCAATGAGGTATTAAATACTTTAAAACCCTTATTAGAAGATCCCACCTATATTAAAATTGCTCAAAATATTAAATATGATTGGTCTATCTTAATTCGATATGGCATTAATATTCAAACCGCCCAGTTTGATACTATGTTGGAATCATACGTGCTTAACAGCACGGCTAGTCGCCATAATATGGATAGTCTAGCGCGATATTATTTACAAAGAAGCACTACGTCATTTGAAGATATTGCAGGAAAAGGCGTTAAACAAATTACCTTTAATCAAATAGAAATAGCACAAGCGTCACCTTATGCTGCTGAAGATGCTGATGTTACTTTAGAATTACATCAATATTTTTGGCCAAAAATAGAAGAAGATGCAGGCTTAAAGCGAGTGTTTACCCAATTAGAAATGCCTTTGGCATTAGTATTAGCGCGCATGGAGCAAAGAGGCGTGTTAATTGATGCCGATTTACTAAAACAACAAAGCCAAGAGCTTGATGAAAAGATTAAAGTATTAGAGAAAACCATTTATGATTTAGCCGGAGAAGAATTTAATGTAAGTTCTCCTAAACAGTTGCAAGAAATATTATTTACTAAATTAAAATTACCCAGCACAGCCAAAACCCCTACAGGGCAACCATCAACCGCAGAATCGGTGTTACAAGAATTAGCGTTTGAATATCCTATGCCTGCGCTTATTTTAGAATATCGTAGCTTAAGTAAATTAAAATCCACTTATACCGATAAATTACCCGAGCAGATCCACGCATGTACTGGGCGTGTGCATACCTCTTATCACCAAGCGGTCACAGCAACAGGGCGATTATCGTCATCGGATCCCAATTTACAAAATATTCCTATTCGTACACCCGAAGGCCGTCGCATTCGACAAGCCTTTATTGCGCCTAAGGGATCTAAAATTATTGCGGCCGATTACTCACAAATTGAATTACGTATTATGGCGCATTTATCCAATGATCCAGGATTGTGCGATGCCTTTTCAAAAGGTTTAGATATTCATAAAGCAACAGCAGCTGAAGTATTTAGTGTGCCTTTAGCGGAAGTGACAGGTGAGCAGCGCCGAAATGCAAAAGCGATTAACTTCGGTTTGATTTACGGAATGTCGGCTTTTGGTTTGGCTAAACAAATTGGTGCCGATCGTAATACCTCTCAAGAATACATTGATCATTATTTTAAACGATATCCCGGTGTTAAAGAGTATATGGAAAACACGCGTAAACAAGCCTCTCAATTAGGCTATGTCACTACCGTATGGGGAAGACGTTTATATTTGCCTGATATTAATGCGAGTAATCATATGCGTAAAATGGCAGCAGAGCGCACCGCTATTAATGCGCCTATGCAAGGAACGGCAGCGGATATTATTAAAAAAGCTATGATCGATATTGATATTTGGTTACAACAAAACCCTCAAATAGGGCATATGGTTATGCAAGTGCACGATGAATTAGTGTTTGAAGTGGCCGAAGATAAAATAGATTTTTTTATTCCTAAGCTTCAAGAAATGATGACACAAGCTATAGAATTGTCAGTGCCATTAGTGGTTGATATAGGAATCGGTAATAATTGGGATGAAGCCCATTAAAAAATCCGAGGTTGTGTTGCAGCTGAATTAGGTGCGGGTGCTTCAAGCTCATTCACCGCATTTTTAACTGCTTCGGGTACATTGAACGGTAATTTTAAAAATAAACGTTTATCAGTTTTTAGCTCTGCTTTTAACTTTCTTTCTGAAACACCTGTTGCCCAATTTGTTAACGTATTTGCAAAAATAATGGTTTCTAATGCAATCTCTCCAGAGTATCGATATAGCATATAAATTGGGCTAATGATAGAAAGCACCAGAAATGGTAATAACACAAGACACAGAATAAAAGAAATATAATATTCAATACTAGAAACAGGATGGTTAATTTGATCGAGAAAATCTTTCAAGTAATCAGTCATGTAAGTAAAATAAATGGCAGCTACGATGATAACACCCAATCCTATTAAATATTTGGTAGATAATGTTGATAATTCGTACAAGACCTGGGCGTTGCTACTACTGGATTTTTCTAAATCATTAAATAATTGTCGAGTTTCTTGATTTAAGAAAGCTAAATCTTGGGTTAAGGCTTCATTGGTAAGAAAAGGAGAGAGAGGTAAATTATTTTTAATAGCGACTTGTTGAATAGCCAATAAATTATTGAATAAAGCTCTTTTAACTATATCTCTATAAACCAAATGAATAGCATCAGTGGGTAAGCACGAACTTTTTTTAAGCGCTTCTACTTGGCGTTGTCCTGCTTTTCCATGTTGCCAGATAATTCTAGCAAGGGTTTCACCTAAAGGGTGAGAGTTTAGCGCTGGGTGATTAGGTTTTAAAGCTTGAAATAAGCTGGGATTTGGGGCAAGTATAAGCACTACCAGCGCGTGGATAAAATTGTTAGCGATATCACGATGGGCAATATCCGTTATCTGCGATTTAGGCACAGGCCAATTACGATGACTACTCACCACTGAGAAAGCACGAATAAAATGATTATAAAGATTCCCTGCCATTGTGTACTACGCTGATGTTTAGTTAGAAAGATTAATTTTATCATTTTAGGATCGGGTAATCAAGAAGAATTATGCTAAACTGAGAACCTTAGAGGGGTAATACTATGCATAAATGGATTAAAAGCACCGTTATAGCCTTAACGTTGGGAACCGTCCTGGTCTTTAGATTTGGGGTCTCTTCCGGGGAAACCCCAGCCCCTAGCTTGGATACCATCAGCCAAGAGATCCAGACTCATTTTGAAGACCATTGGCTAGAGCTGCGCCCTCGAATTCAAGCCCATTATGCCACCCGCCTTTATAGGATCACGGGGGATGAGCAGTACACAAGCCCACTTTTTATGTTGCAGCTCTCACGTTCTTCTCAACTCTTGGAAGATTGGGAAAAACGAAATGATAAGGATTATGCTACGGAACGCTCAAGAGCTTTATTAGCTTATTTTAAAGAGCACAAAATATCAGAGCGCACCCTGTTGCGTGCGGATCTGTTTAAGCAATACCCTGAAGTTCCTTTTCAGTTAAATCTACTCGCTCAGCTTTATCAGGTTTACGATCTGGGGTTATTGGAATCTACACCTTTTAATACCATCAAAAAAAATGATATTACGGAATATTTTAAAACAACCCAGTTAAGCGAATTTATTTTAGATAAAAAAGTGATTGAGCTGTATGCCTCTCAGTTATCCGATTATGTGATGGAGCTTAAAGTATTTGGAGTTATTGATTTAGAAGACAAATATATGGAAAGCTTTAAGCAGGTGTTTTTTGAAAAACCAGATGAGCAATTATCGCCATTGCAATTGGAATCTAAGTTGTATGGCATGACCCATATGATTATTGCAGCCAGCCGATACTATCAGAAAAAAGTCAGCGATAAAAAATATGAATGGATTGAAGAATATTTTTCAAAACAGCCTGATTTTTTAGTGAATAAAGTAAAAGCTGATATAGCAATGGAAATTGCTTTAGTGTTTTTACTTAGAGATTATTCAACTAGTCATGCGGCGGTAGAAGCAGTTCAAAAATATATTAAAGCTAATTTTTCTGCTGAGCATAATATGATATTAGGTGTGGATGGGAATGCTGAAATCAATGCGGGCGAGCATCGCAATGTGTTGGCGTTAATGGTTTTAAAATGGCCTAACCAATTACACGCGGGGCCTAATTTATCAAAAGAGAGTGGTTATCAACGCTTTAAAATAACACCGGGCTTTGATATATAGCCTATTTATCTTTAGCAAGCCACAAAAACTTAGATTTACCTTTTTCTTCTAAGCCTAGCGCTTTTAAGATTTCAGGAAGCAGTGGCTCTATCACTTTGTCGAATTGCCATGGTGCATTAATAATCACTAATCCTGATCCTTTTAAACGGTTTTGCTCAGCGTTGGGTTTTGACCAACACTCTGCCGCCATGATATTTTTAAATTCTAGTTTTTTTAAACTATGATAAAAGTTTAATATCTGCTGATATTCTTTGATGGGAAACCAAATGACATAAGTACCAGTATTCCAACGAGTTTGCATCAGAGTAAGCGCTTTAAGCACTTGTTCAAATTCATCGGTGGCTTCAAAAGGGGGATCAATAAGTACCATTCCTCGTTTCTCTTTGGGTGGCAACAGTGCAGTTAACGCTTCATATCCATTTCGGTAATGCGCATGTATTTGTTTATCGTGTCTGAAATAATATTGCAATTTTTCATATACCGAAGGATGAAGCTCACACAAAATAGCTTCATCATGCTCTCTTAAATATTGCTTGGCAAATAAACCAGAGCCTGGATAAAACTGTAAAGTATCATCGGGATTAAAAGAACGTACTAATTGAAGATAATCGGCTAGTGGTTTGGGAAGATCAGCTTTTGCTTTCCATAATTTAGCAATACCGTCTTTGTACTCTAATGTTTTTTGAGAGGGATTGGCTTGCAAATCATAAATCGCTTCTCCCGCATGAGTTTCTATATAGCACATGGGCGCTGGTTTTTTTTGTAAAAATTCTATTAATTGAAGCACTACTGAATGTTTAAATACATCAGCGACAGCACCTGCATGATACGAATGTTGATAGTTCATATAATTATCCTTGTAGCATGGCTTTTAAACTATCGAGATGGCTTTTTCCTGTTTGCATTTTTTCTTCAGGACTGCGTTTATCATTTCGACCTTCCCAATGTAAATGCTCATCAGGTAATTCAGCTAAAAAGCGACTAGGCTTTGTGCTATGAAAATCTTTATAACGTTGCCGTCTTTGTGCATAGCTTAATACTAGTACTTCTTGGGCTCTTGTAATACCTACATATAATAGCCTACGTTCTTCTTCAATCGTATCACTTTCTATACTATTTTTATGAGGTAAAATATCTTCTTCCAACCCTACTAAAAAGACAAAAGGGAATTCTAAGCCTTTAGCGGCATGCAATGTCATTAATTGCACTTTATCTTTCATATCTTCAGAAGAGGTTTGGCTTAGCATATCCAGTAAACATAAACGCTGAATAACAGAGGCAATATCCATTTTTTCATTGGCCACAAGCATTCGTTGCATCCAGGCGATCAAATCATTCACGTTCTTTTGTCGTCGCTCTGCTGCAGGAGGTGATTTACTATTGCTTTGGATCCAATGGGTATAATCCATATCGGTAAGCATTTGATGTAATATTTGAGTGTTTCTTTGATCATGCAGTTCTTTACTTAATCCGCCTATCCAATCAGAAAACTGCAATAAACTCCGTGCACTACTAGAGCTTAATAAGTGAGTATGACCATAATCATGACAGGCATCTAATAAGCTTAATCCGCGTTGTTTGGCATGAGCACTTAATTGTTGAAGCGTTTGTGTGCCTATACCTCTTCTAGGCGTATTAATTACACGTAAAAAAGCCATATCATCAGAAGGATTAATGAGTAATCGGCAATAGGCTAATACATCTTTAATTTCAGCATGAGAGAAAAAAGATTGGCCGCCACTCAAATGATAAGGAATTTGTTGCTCGCGTAATGCTTGTTCAAAAGGACGCGCTTGATGATTACTGCGATACAAAATAGCATATTGATGAAAGCTTTTACCAAATCGTAATTTATGTGAAAGCAATTCTTGAACAACACGCACCACTTCAGTTTCAGAATCTTTCATTTGAATAACACGTACACGTTCGCCAACGCCATGCTGGCTCCATAAATTTTTGGTAAATAAATGAGGATTGTTGGCAATTAAATGATTGGCCACTTTTAAAATACGTTGAGTGGAGCGATAATTTTGCTCTAGCTTTATCACATCTAATTTAGGGAAATCATCTTTTAATTTAAGTAAATTATCGGCTTGAGCACCACGCCAGGCATAAATAGCTTGGTCATCATCGCCTACTACAGTAAAAGGAGTTTTTCTTCCTACTAATAATTTTAATAATTCATATTGCGAAAGGTTAGTATCTTGATATTCATCCACCAATAAATAACTCAGTCTTTGTTGCCATTTAGATAAAATGGCAGAATTGGTTTGAAATAATTCTACTGGCACTAGCAATAGATCATCAAAATCCACTGTATGATAGGCGTTCAATGCTTCTCTATAAGCGGCATATAAAATAATATGCTTTTGTTGCTCGGCTGTTAATTCTTCTTGTAAAAGCCTTTCAGGGGTTTTTAATTGATTTTTCCATTGAGATATTTGCATTTGAACATCTTCAACAGGATAGTTAACGGAGTGTTCTTGTAATAGTTTTTTTAATAAATCGGTTGCATCGGCCTGATCCAAAATGGAAAAACGTTTGGCTAAATTAAGCGCTTCATATTCTGTGCGCAAAATATTGAGCCCTAAGCTATGAAAAGTGGTAATTAACAAACCTTCGGGTAATTTTTTATTATAACGTTTGCTGATCCGTTCCTGCATTTCTTGAGCCGCTTTATTAGTAAAAGTGAGCGCAATAATTTTTTCAGGTAGAAAATGACAATTTTCTATCAAATGATGAATTTTTTCCGTGATCACACGCGTTTTACCGCTACCAGCGCCTGCTAATACCAATAGAGGTTTATCAATAGTATTAACAGCGGCTAGCTGCTGAGGATTCAATTGCATAGTAAATCACTAATAGTGGCTGGAGGTGAAAATTACGAGAAGACTATTATGGCAAATAATCACTCTATTGGCCAGCAGAAATAATGCGTTTTTATAAGAAAAATATTACAGTTTGGCCAGCTATTTTAAAAGGGTAAAAAAGTGTAAAGGCAGTTGAATTAGGAAGTTTTTTATATTAATATTTATTTAAGACTTCCGGAATTTATTATTATGAATTTACCTATCAGTACTTTACAAATGGCCAAAAGGTTCGAGCAAAGCGGCTTTTCTGCGCAGCAATCAGAAGTGCTGTCAGAAACAATTTTTGAAACCTTGGATGATCATACGAGAGGGTTCGCCACAGCTGAGGCACTTGAGAGAACTGAGATCGCCATAAGAAAAGATATGGAGTTGCTCGATCAGAAAATTGACCATCGATGTGAAATGCTCGATCAAAAAATAGATAAGCTTGAAGTGAGTTTGCGTGCAGAATTTAAAGGGGGCTTGCAAGATCTAGGGCAAAAGCTCACAATTAGGCTTGGTTCACTGATGGTAGGGCTGTTTACCATCCTTTCTAGCCTTATAGGGTTTATTGCATTAGCGGACTTATGACTTTTAGTACCACACTTCTTAAAAAATATATCCACAATCATGCTCGTGTAACCCGTGTTACTACCGCACATGGCGAGATCACTACGCCTGCCTTTATGCCCGTAGGTACTCGCGCTGTGGTTAACCATATGACCCCTACCGATTTGAAAGAAGCGGGAAGCCAAATTATTTTAGGGGGTAATACCTATCATATGTTGGTAGCGCCCGGTTTAGATGTGATTGAAAAGGCCGGTGGCATGCACGTGTTTATGGATTGGAACGGGCCTATGCTAACCGATAGCGGCGGGTTCCAAGTATTTAGCCTTTCTAAAAATAAAAAGATTTGTAAAATAGATGAAATCGGTGGTCATTTTAAACATCCACAAAGCGGTAAAGTTATTCACTTAACGCCGGCTAGTTCTATTCACGCCCAAAAAATTATTGGGGCCGATATTATTATGGCTTTTGATCAATGCACGCCAGAAGAAGGCGGCAGAGAGATAGCAGTGGCAGCAATGGATAGAACACATCGTTGGTTATTAGAATCAAAAACAGAGCATGATAAAAATCCTCTGACACCGTATGGATATCAGCAAGCGTTATTTGGCATTATTCAAGGTGGAAGCTTTGAAGATCTTCGATTAAAAAGTGCAGAATTTGTTACCTGTTTAGATTTAGATGGTATTGCTATTGGTGGTGAAGTAATTGGTTTTGATATGATCAAAACCGAAGAAGTATTGAATTGGGTTCGACCCTTTTTACCGGAAAATAAAGTTCGATACACGATGGGTGTTGGATTAAATCCTCAAGATTTAATTGATGTAGTGGCACAAGGCATTGATATTTTTGATTGTGTAGCACCTACCAGAAATGCACGTCATGGCGCTTTATATTGTGGCCATATGGAAAAGAAAGATAATTGGTTTACCTTTGCTCCGGATGAAACGAATGGCAGAGTGCTGATTAAAAAAGCCATATACGCTACCGATGAACGGCCGATCACAGAAGGTTGCACTTGCTATACCTGCACCCATTTTTCTCGCTCTTATTTACATTTCTTATTTAAACAAGATTCTGCTATGTATTCTCATTTGGCATGTATTCATAATATTCATACTATGCACGATGTGTGCACCACTTTACGTCACCATATCTTGGAAGTTGGCTCTTAGCATTAGTGCTTCGGCGATATGATCTTCTTCAATCATTCGGCTTTCTGCTAAATCTGCAATTGTACGTGATACTTTAAGTAATCGATGAAATGCTCGAGAAGAAAGCAAAATATTTTTAGCAGCTTTTTGAAATAATTTTTCGGCGTTAGGGGTTAATTTACAAACCGATGTCATTTGGGGAACAGAAAGCTGTGCATTCAAGCACTGATTAAAATGAAGCTGACGTTTTCTAGCAGCAATAACTCTTTCTCGAATAATAGCACTGCTTTCTGTTGGGGATGATTTTTGAAATAAATCGTTGGCTTGTGTATGAACTGGAACATGTAAATCAATGCGATCTAATAATGGCCCTGATAATTTTCGTTGATAACGTAAAATTTGCTCTGCTGTGCAATGGCATTTTCCATTAGTATGACCTGCATAACCACAAGGGCAGGGATTCATGGCACATATTAATTGGAATTGTGCGGGATATTCGGCTTGATGCATAGCGCGTGATATAGATACTTTTCCGGATTCTAAGGGTTCTCGTAATACTTCTAGTGCCGCGCGACTAAATTCAGGAATTTCATCTAAAAATAAGACACCGTGATGAGCCAGCGAAACTTCTCCGGGTTTGGGTGGGCTTCCGCCACCAATTAAGGCGATGGCCGAAGTAGAATGGTGTGGCGAACGAAATACGCACTGCTGCCACTGTTGAATAGAAAATCCTTGTTTAGTAAGCGAATAAATAGCAGCACTTTCTAATGCGGCTGCAGTAGATAGGGGCGGTAAAATAGAAGGTAATCGTGTGGCCAGCATGGTTTTACCAGCACCTGGGGAACCAATCATTAACATACTATGGTTTCCAGCAGCAGCAATTTCCAAAGCGCGACGAGCCATATGTTGGCCTTGAATATCGCTCATATCTGCATCGTAATGTTTGGGTAAAATATCAATAGGTGCAATAGGCAAAAGTGTTTGAGTATCATGAAGAAATTGGCATACTTCTAATAAATGTGTGGCTGAATAAATAGGAATATCGGAAACCAAAGAAGCTTCATTGGCATTATTAGGATGAAGAATTAATGAACGTTGTTGCGCACGAGCAGCCAAAGCAAAAGGCAGTGCACCTTTAAAAGCGCGTAACTCACCAGACAATGCGAGCTCTCCTGCAAATTCATATTGGTCTAATTGTTCTTTCGGAATTTGATCAGACGCTGCTAAAATACTTAAGGCAATGGGTAAATCGAATCGGCCTCCTTCTTTAGGTAAATCAGCGGGTGCTAAATTAACAATGATTTTTTTGGAGGGGAATTTAAAACGACAATTCATAATCGCGCTGCGCACACGATCTTTACTTTCTTTAACTACTTTTTCAGGTAAGCCGACAATAGAAAAGCCGGGTTGTCCTCGGCCAATATGGGTTTCTACCGTCACTAAAGGGGCATTCATGCCTAATTGCGCGCGACAATAGACAACCGCCAGTGACATCACATCCTCTATGCCTGTTGGCGTTTTTCCATGGTTTCTACTTGCTGTAATAATTTTTCAAGCTTTATACGAGTTTGTGCTAGTACTTCGGCTTGTACATCAAATTCTTCGCGAGTGACAAGATCTAATTTGTTAAAAGTTTGTTGTAAAACGTTTTTAAAAGTTTTTTCTACATCACTACGAAGTCCGCTCATAGCAGAGGGAAGGGTGCTACTCAGTTTACGAGCAACATCATCAAAAAATTCTGAATTAAACATAATCGATACTCCTGTTTATTAATATTACCTTAGCAAAAAAAATCATAATAAACAAGAGTTCGTTATTATATTCCTTTCATTAATGGAGGATTCGCTAAAGCCGCTTGATGCATATCTGCATTATAGTAACGAGTAGCAAAAGGTAGTGGTTCTACTTTACGGAAAGAAGTTAACAAAGTTTCTTTGCTCGCCATTGTGCATGACCACCAGCCAGATTCATAACAAGGCTGAGGAAATAATAAGGTATGCAGTTTTGAAAAACCGGCTTGTTTCATTGCACTTCTCATATCACGCATTAATTCTAAATGAAATAAAGGCGATTCACTTTGCTGTACTAAAATACCGTTAGGTTTTAAAGCACGTAAACAATCCGCATAAAATGCTTTGTTAAATAATCCTTCAGCCGGGCCGATAGGATCAGTCGAATCCACGATAATCACATCTAAGCTGCTTTCAGGTTGTGCTTTCATCCACGCAATACCATCTTGAAATAAAAGTTCAGCACGAGGATCTGAATTGCTAGAGCAAAGTTCTGGGAAATAAATTTCAGCCAGCTCAGTAACGCGACGGTCAATTTCAATTTGGCGTGCACGTTTTACATTTTTATGTAATAACACTTGTTGTAATGTGCCGCAGTCACCACCGCCAATTACCACTACTTCTTGTGGGTTAGGGTGTGTGAATAATACAGGATGACTCATCATTTCATGGTAAAGAAAATTATCCAGGCCAGTGACCATAATAATGTCATCAATTAGCATCAGATTGCCAAAATGAGTGGTGCTGTAAATATCAATTTTTTGATACTCGGATTTTTCGCTATGCAAATGAGCGGTGGTTTCCAAACCAAAAGCAGAGCCTTTAGGCGCATATGGCTGCATTACCCATTCTGTCATATCGAGATCCTCCAATAGCAAAAAGAAAGTGGGTATTTTCCTTAATAATGGCTGAATTGTCAATTTTTTATGCAACTTACTAGCAGGAAATTGAAGTGTTTACCTTGGCTGTGTTATTATACTTGGATTACCATAGGAGATGGTGAGTACTCATTAGCAAATTTCACCAAGGATCATTTATGAAAATTCGCATACTCACTCTTTCTCTTGGCCTTCTTGCCACATTTGCATGCTTTGCAGAATCCGAATGGATTTCCGAAGGATGGAATTCCAAAAATCTCCAAAACTGGGTTGTGACTGGCCGTTTAGGCCTAGACCTGATTGAGCCAGGCAACAAGCGACATGCTAGTGTAGTTGAAGGTTTTTTACCCGATGAATACACTTCTACCAATACTCCGTTTCAAGTAGGTTACGGTGTATTTTTAGGTCGCCAATGGCAACCTAAGTGTTGTAAGGGTTTTGATGCTCAGCTTGGATTAAGTTATAATTTTCTTCCCCGCTTTGATCTTAAAGGCGATATTGATGAATTTGGTGATCCTGCTTTAAATGATTTATCTTACGAATACAGAATTCAACATCAACGCTTAAGCGTAGAACTTAAAACCTTATATGAAATGAAAGACCGATGGTATCCCTATGTTTTATTAGGGCTTGGAGTTGCTTGGAATAAGTCTTATCATTATACAGAACACACTTCTAGTATTACTGAAGTTCCACGAAATCCATTTAAAGATACCACCACCACTGCTTTTGCATGGAGTCTTGGTGTGGGTATTGAAAAAGAAATTTATGAAAATATTCGTTTAGGTTTAGCTTATTTATATACTGATGCTGGTCAAGCAGAACTAGATGCAATAAAAAGCAGTGATTCACTAACCATTGATAATTTGTCTATTAACCAGATCTTATTCGACGCTAGCTATATTTTCTAAGCAGCTTAAAAAAACAATGAGGAGCTTCCTTGTCATGTCTATAAAAAAAATAGTTTTTCTATCTACTGCATTATTTTTAAATATATTTATGGGGCAAGCTCTAGCAGCTGAAAAAGCGCCTACTTTTCTTATTACACGAAATTCAATAACGCCTGCCACTATTGATCTTCCTGCTTTGAACGAAATAACCGTTTATTTTAATGTAAAAAATGAATCTCCACAGCGGTTTCCCGCTATTGATGTAATAGCAAGCAGTTTGCCTGCAGGTGTGTCAGTAACTACAAATGGGAATACTTCTTGTGTGGTTAAAACTCAACCTTTAGCAGCGGGTGCTACTTGTGTATTGGGTTTAAGTGTAGTGGGAATTAAACAAGGAGATAGTTTTGTTATTGCTCCACAAGTGTGTGATTCCACAGGCACTTATTGCTCTGTTCCTGATCTTAATAACCGCGTTACAATTAATGTAACAGCTGGTGGTGGGGGTGGTGGTGGAACTGTAATTATTAGTGCGCCTGCAAGAGCGGCTTTATTGGTAGCGAGCAGTCCACTCACTACCATGGGAGAAACTCAGATCACCGTAAACAATTTAAGTTTGGATGCCGCTACCGATGTAACTATACTTACATCAGTATTGCCTACTGATTATCAAAATGCTATTGATTCAGTGAGTACATGCGCAACTATTCCTGCTAGTGGTTCTTGCGTTATCACTATTGTTACTAAAACAGGTGTTACTGCGTCACAACCCAGTGCTACCACTCTTATTGTTGGGGATAATACTATTAATACACCTATTGATTTGTGGTTAGGTGCTTTAACGGTTTCACCAAATGATCAGCAATTATTCCAATTCCCTGCACTAGTTGTTAACCAAACACCAGCATATCAAACAGCAATTTCAGGGAGTATTGAGTTTAATAGCCTCACTTTTTCTACTGATGTAGATACCTTTTTTGAATGGTGTACAACAGGGGTGTGTACTGATCCTTGTACACTCAATAATGCGGTGGGCAATTCATGCACGGCATGGACGCAAGCAAACCTGCCAGTCGCCCAAGATTTTACTGGGCTAACATTTAATACCATTATGGCACTCTCTGAAACAGGTGTTGCTTACGCTTATGAGCCAACAACAGATTATACCTTAGGTTTGTATGCCGGCACTTTCGAAAACGGTATTCAATTTTGGAATGGAACAACATGGGATACGCTTATCGCTGGTGGCGGTAATCTATTTACAAATGTCGTGTTATGGAATAACAATCTTTATATAGGGGGTCCTTTCTCGAATTTAGACAGCGTTTCAGGAGCAACTGGTATTGCTCTTTATAATAACTTAGATATATTCCCTCTCAGTACTGGGCTTGGTATAACAGGTGGATCGGCTGGTTTAAAAGGGGCTATTGCTATGGTGCCTGCAGGAAGTGATCTGTTAGTTGGAGGTGCGTTTGATAGTGCTGGCGGTACGCCCGTTAATAATATTGCTTCATGGGATGGAACAACCTGGAGCGCTCTAGGCGGCGGTATAGGTGTAGGTAATAATGCCACCGTGTTTAGCATAGCGGTAGCGGGTGGTACTGATATTTATGCTACCGGAGTTTTTTCAGAAGTTAATAATGCAGCCGATGATGCCAATAATATTGCATTTTTCGATGGCACAACTTGGGCTCCTCTCATTGATACTGTTACTCCTGATACTGGTGGTGGTATTTCTGGTCCTGGTCGATCAGTGCTTGAATGTGCATCTGGGTTTATTTGTGTGGGTGGTAGTTTTAGCAAAGTGGCTACTGGCAATAGCGCATCAGGATTCCCTGCCAATAATGTGGGAGCCTGGAATATTGGTTCGCAAATATGGACTTCACTAGGAGCGAATGGTGGAGGTGTGGGTGTTGGTGGGTCGCCAGGGATTCTGTCAAGTGATCTTATCCTTTTCAATACTAATCTTTATTCAACAGGTGCATTTACTACTGCCAATAATAATACTACATCTGCTAATAATATTGCTTTTTTTAATCTAGGTACCAATCTTTGGTCGGCGACTGATGTAAATGGTTTAAATGGCGCTTCAAACTTTGAAGTGGTTTGGAATGGCAAATTATACGTAGCAGGTTGTTTCACCACAGCCGGGGGCTCACCAGCTGCGGGTGCCGCGTATTGGACGGGAGCTAGTTGGGTGTCTATTGCCACTGGGTTTGATTCAAGTGCGTGTGGAGGCCCAGTTGGTGCTGCAGTAGGTGGTATGAGTGTTGCTTCAACTGCAGTATTCCAGTAGTTGTTTTGATGATAGCGCTAGGGTTCATTACGCTAGCGCTTAATGTCTTCAGCTACTGGGTTTCAGTAGCCTCGTCACCATCACTTAAGTGTTCTTCATGTTCAGGTTGATGATGCACTTTCGCTAACACCATATACATAGCAGGCACTACAAACAGTGTAAACAACGTACCTATTGAAATACCTGATGCAATCACCAGTCCGATATTATAACGGCTTGCAGCGCCTGCACCGGTGGCGAGTATTAAAGGAATAACGCCTAATACCATTGCTGCTGTCGTCATTAAGATAGGTCTTAAACGAATAGCAGCAGCCATTACAACGGCTTCTCTTTTACTCTTACCTTCTAGTTGTAAATCATTAGCAAACTGCACAATCAAAATACCATGTTTACTAATTAAACCAATCAGTGTAACTAAGCCTACTTCAGAATAAATATTTAAGCTTGCGCCGCCAAATCCTAAATTAATAAACACTAATGCACCAAAGATAGATAAAGGTACGCTTATAAGTACGGTAAGTGGATCTTTAAAGCTTTCAAATAGTGCTGCTAAACAAAGATAAATAATAATGAGTGCGAAAACGAAGGTGAGTAGTAATGCACTACCTTCTTGAATAAATTGTCTAGACTCACCTGCGTAATCTACGCTATAGCCTTCAGGTAATACTTCATCAGCAATCGATTTTAAAGTAGTTAATGCATCTCCTAAGGTAACACCAGGAAAAGCTACCCCTGAAATGGTTGAAGAATTTAATTGTTGAAAATGGTTAATGGATTCAGGTAATACGTCTGTTGTAATAGAAGCCACCGTAGAAAGTGGAATAGAAGTTCCAGTACTATTATTTATATGATAATTTAAAACTTGATCGTAGTTTAAACGTTCATCTCGTTTCATTTGTGGGATCACTTGGTAAGAGCGACCGGCTAAATCAAAATAGTTCACATAGTTTTGGCTTAATGCAGCCGCTAAAGAATTACCCACTTGTTGTAAAGTTAAACCTAATTGAGCCGTTTTATCTCTATCAATTTTAATAGTGGCTTGTAGTTTATCCACTTTTAGATCTTTATCGATATAAGCAAACATTTGGCTTGCATTAGCTTTTTCCATAAAAGCATCTACCACTTCGTTTAATCTATCATAAGATTCGGTAGTATTAATAACAAACTGAATAGGTAAGCCGCTGCTTCCAGGTAAAGGTGGTGGTTGGAACGTTGCAATTTTAGCGCCAGTGATTTGCGCTACTTGTTTTTGTACTTCTGGCATTAATTCATCAGCCGTTCTATCACGTTCATCCCAGGGCTTTAATACCATTCCACCAAATGAAGTATTTAAACCATTGGAGCCATCTAACCTAAAAACATGGTCAGTTTCTGGAAAGCTAGTAGCAATATGAAAGTATTCATTTGAAAATAACATGGTTTGGTAAATGCTGGCATTAGGCGCTGTAGTCATTTGTGATAAAATAATTCCCTGATCTTCAGGAGGAGAGAGTTCAAATTTAGAAGTAGTATAAAGAAAATAAAGACTCACAAAAATAATTCCACCAAAAACTAACGTGACTGGAATAAAATTAAGAGAATTATCTAGCATAGCTTCATATTTATGATGTAGATTATCAAAATGCTTATCTACAAATTCAGTAAATCGATTTTTATTTTCCGAGCTTTCTGCTTTTAACATTTTCGCGCACATCATCGGCGAAAGTGTTAGTGCAATCACTGCAGAAATAGCGACTGAGCCAGCTAAGGTAAAAGCAAATTCTGTAAATAATGCTCCCGTTAAACCTTGCATAAAACCAATAGGTAAATAAACAGCAATCAATACCACAGAGATCGCGATAATAGGATTCGCTAATTCTCTCGCACTAATAATAGCGGCATCATAAGGAGATAAGCCATCATGAATATGTCGATGTACGTTTTCCACAACGATAATCGCATCATCCACCACTAAGCCGATAGCCAATACAATGGCTAATAAGGTAAGAAGGTTAATAGAGTATCCAAACATGAGCATAATAAAAAAAGTACCAATCAATGACAAAGGGATCGCTATAACGGGAATACTCACAGAGCGCAGGCTTCCTAAAAAGACAAAAACAACCACGGTTACTATCAGTAAGGCTTCAATAAGAGAGCTTACTACTTCACTAATAGAAGCATCAATAAAGGCAGTAGCGTCATAAACAACTCTACCATCTAACCCTACGGGCAATTGCTGTTGTATTTGTGAAAACGCTTTTTTTACACCATCAATTACGGTAAGCACGTTTGCACTGGGTGCCACCAATATACCAATATAAACCGCATCATTTTCATCAAAACTTACAGAGCTATTATATGATTGTGCACCTAAGCTAACAGTAGCTACATCACCTAATCTAACCGTAGCGCCATTTTGATATTTAATAATTAATTCACGGAATTCATCCACAGAAGTTAAGTTGGTATCTACAGCGAGATTCACCGCAACCATTTGTCCGTCAGTGCGTCCTGCGGCGGCAATAAAATCGTTAGCCGCTAATGCGGCTCTAACATCGGCGGCTGTTAAATTATAAGCGGCTAATTTAGTGGGATCTAACCAAGCTCTTAAAGCAAATTGGCGCATACCTAAAATTTGCGCTTGTTGTACGCCAGGTACCGATTGTAATTTAGGTTGAACTACGCGGATCAGATAATCGGTAATATTATTACGTCCTAATACGCTGCTATAAAAACCTAAATACATAGAGTCAATGGTTTGTCCGATCGCAACCGAAACAGCAGGAGGTTGTGTGTCGGGTGGTAGTTGATTGAGCACCGCACTGATTTGTGTATTAATTTCACTTAGCGTGGCGTTGTAATCATAATTAAGACGCAAGTAAGCCTGAATAGTACTAGTGCCTAATGTACTACTTGATGTCATGTAATCAATACCATTGGCTTGCGCAATCGAATTTTCTAAAGGCGTGGTAATAAATCCGGCAATAATTTCGGGGTTCGCGCCTACATAATTGGTATTAATCGTTACTACGGCATTTTCGGTGTATGGGTATTGCATCACATTAAGTACAAATCCTGATCGTACACCCAATACCAAAATAATAAGACTAACAACAGTAGCCAAAACAGGCCTCTGAATAAAAATATCAGTATATTTCATATTATTCATCTACCGTATGAGGGTTAGCATCGTTGCTAGGAACCACACTATTGTTGACAGTAATTAATGCGTTATTTTTTAATTTTACTTGGCCGCTGGTGACTACTTCCTCGCCTTCTTTAACACCTTCCAATACTTGAATTTGATCACCTCGAGTTTCACCCGTAATAACAAACTTTTGTTTAGCGATTAATTGTTTGCTTCCATCAGTTACATTTTCTTCTGGCACCACCTGATAGACAATACTACCGTAAGGGTTATAGCTAATGGCTGTTTGGGGTAATGTTAATTTTCGCATGGGAGCGCCAGTAATCACTTCAATACGAGCAAACATACCAGGCAATAATTCTTTATCTGGATTTTCGATAGTGGCCTCAATGACTACGTTGCGTGTGCTCACATCAATAATAGGGTTGATAGTGGTAATTTCCCCGCTGAATGTACGATGTGGGTAACTATCGGTGGTGATATTAACGGTTTGTCCTAATGCTACATTCAATAATTGTTGTTCAGGAATATAGAAATTGACGTAAATAGGATCGAGTGCTTGCAAGGTAACAACAGGATCACCAGGGTTTAAATATTGCCCTTGATCTACTTGCGAAATACCGAGTTTTCCTGAAAATGGGGCAGAAATAGTTTTTTTAGCAATGATGGCTTTTTGTTGCTCTACTTGTGCTAACTGATTTTTTAAATTGGCTTCATCAGTATCTACGGTTGCTTTGCTGATAGCATTGATAGCATATTGTGCTTTATCGCGCTCTAGCGTGATTCGGGCTAATTCTGCTGTCGCTTCTAATGATTTTAAGGCGGCTAATTGTTCGTTAACATTGAGCTGTATCAAAATATCGCCTGCTTCCACTTCGTCACCAGGCACAAAAAAAACATCTCGAACTAAACCTGCCACCTCAGTGGTCACATCAACACCTTGTACCGCACGCACACTTCCTGTCGCAGTTAGTACAGATGGCCATTCTTGATTCGATGCTTTAATGGTAGAAACGGAAATGGGGGCGCTAAATTGTGCGCTGATATATTGTTTTATCATCATGCCTTTAAATACTTTAAAGCCAAACACCAGCACTAAAATAAGTCCTACTATTCCTAACATGATCAGCATGCGAGTTTTCATTTTACATCTTCCTTCTCGGTATCATAGTGGTCTTCCATTTCTGAGGTATAGAACCAACCACCTTCTAAATGTTCTCGTTTATTTTCTGCAATTTCTTCTATATCGTTACGATTCCACCAACCCCCACCCATAGCTTGAAATAAGGCGGCAGTATCGGTGTAACGAGTGGCTTCCACTAAAATACGAGAAATATAGGCTTGGCGATATTGCATTTGAGCGTAAAGCAATGCTAAGTAATTAGTACCGCCCAAGAAATATTGTTGTTCAATGAGATCAAGACTTTCTTTAGCGGCATCTTCTGATGCCTTTGCCGCTTTTAAAGCCAGCGCATTCATTTCCAAAGCATTTAACACATCAGACACATTTTTAAACGCGTTTAAAACGGTAAATTGATATTGCGCATAAGCCGCTTCAAATGCATCTACTGACGCCGCACGTTGAGCAATTAAAGATCCACCCGCAAAAAAAGTTTGCATCACTTGCGATTTCCAATTCCACAAAATAGTTTCTGGACCAAATAAATTGTTAAAAACATTGGACTGTGATGCGTATTGCCCGGTAATGGTAAAATTAGGGAGTAAATTAGCGGTGGCTACACCAATTTGAGCAGTAGAGGCATGGAGTAATGCTTCTGCCGCTTGAATATCAGGTCTTTGTTTTACCAAACGAGAAGGTAAGCTTACCGGTAAATTAGTGGGTAAATGTAAATTGTCTAAATGAAATTCTGGTAATCCGGCGTTTCCTGGAAAATCTCCTACCAGTATCGCTAAAGAGCTGCGGGCTTGTGCTAGATTTTTTTGTAGAGCAGGCAAGGTTGCACGGGTCGCTTCTAGCTGAGTTTTTTGAGCAAGTACGCTGGTTTTTGATACGCCACCTAATTCAAATTGCTTTTGGGTAATATCTAATTCTTTTTGTTCTGAATCAATAATATCTTGAGTCGCTTTAATTTGTTCTCGCAAAGAAGCTTCGGTAATAGCCGTGGTAACAATATTCGATGTTAGCGTTAGGTAAGCGGCTTCAACTTGATAACGTTGATAATCCACTTGCGCTACTAGTGTTTCAATCGCACGACGGTTAGCGCCAAATACGTCTAGCGTGTAAGCAATGTTAAATGTACCTGTGTAAAGATTGAAAGGAGGAAACTCTCTACTGAAAACATCTTCGATAGATCCAGGAACACTAATACCACTCGTAGTACCAAATGGTGGGTTTTGTATGCGCGAATCAGATAATCCACCGGTGACGGTAGGCAACATGGTAGAACCAAATAATGCACGTAAATTTTCTTGGGCTTGGTTGAGCGTTGCTTCAGCGGCTTGCAGAGTAGGGTTGTTTTCTATCCCTCTCTCAATTAAGACATTCAGTTCTTCGGAATGAAAAAGTGTCCACCATTCTGCTGGGATCTCTTTGCCAAGTTCAATGATTTGCGCTTGTCCGCCTTCCTTTATGTCAGGAATCGATTCTGTTTTTTTAGGAATGGGATTTTCGGTATAACTTTTTACTTTAGGCGCATTAGGGGATTTAAAATCAGGGCCTACGGCACAGCCAATTATTAGCAAAGGCATGAGGAGCAAAAGGGGATTAAGAGCTGGCTTGTTGCATCCGTGCATTTAGCTTTTTTATCCTGTTTTTAGACAGTCCTACTTTAAAGGAATGACGTATCAGAGTCAATGTTTTTGGCTGGAAAATACCCTTAAAAATCCGATAAAAATAGTTCTTGCACTGAGGTCTAGTTGGTATACACTAGCGATATTTTTCACCTATGAGGCAGAATGATGAATCAGCAGCACGCGCCTATTCACGCACAAGAAATGTATAGTGTTTCTCAATGGGGAAATGGTTATTTTTCGATCAATGACAAAGGCCAGCTATGCGTGAATCCTGCTAGAACTGAGCAAACGCTTAACTTGCCTGATTTAGTTCATAATTTGCGCGAGCAAGGTTTGCGCTTGCCGTTATTACTGCGTTTTGTGGATATTCTGCAAGATCGTATTCATAGTTTATACCAAGCATTTTCAGCAGGCTCTGTCCGTTGGGGATATAAAGGCAAATATACAGCGGTTTATCCTATCAAAGTGAATCAACAAGCGACTGTGGTTCAAGAAATTTTGCGTTATCCTAACGCGGCTGTAGGTCTTGAATGTGGCAGTAAACCTGAATTGATGGCTGTGCTTGCCATGCATAACTCACCAGGTAAATTAATTATTTGTAATGGATATAAAGACAGAGAATATTTGCGATTAGCACTGATGGGAAAACAATTAGGCCATCAAGTATTAATTATTGTAGAAAAATTATCTGAATTATCGTTAATTATGGAAGAAGCCAAAGATTTAGGCGTAACACCAGAGTTAGGAATTCGTATTCGTTTATCGGCTATTGGTAAAGGCCAATGGCAAAATACTGGCGGGGAAAAAGCTAAATTTGGATTATCGCCCACACAATTATTGCAAGCGCTAGAGATTTTGAAAAAAAATAATATGTTGGAATGTTTGTGTGCATTGCATTTTCATATGGGATCACAAATTGCTAATATTCAAGATATTCAAATTGGATTGCAAGAATGTGCACATTATTACGTAGAATTAAAACGTTTAGGTGCACCTTTACAATACATCGATGTGGGTGGTGGTTTAGGTGTGGATTATGAAGGTAGTGCTTCTCGCAGCTATTTTTCACTGAATTACACCATGACAGAATATGCAGAAAACGTTTTACATATTTTTGCCACGGTTTGTGAAGAAGCGAATATGCCTCATCCTGATATTATTACGGAAGTAGGGCGCGCGATGACTGCACATCATGCCGTATTAATTACCGAGGTAATTGATGTGGAGCAGCCTTTGAGTGATGTTATTGCTGTAGAACCTTCTGAACATGCATCGCCTTTGTTACATGAAATGTACACGCTTTACAAACAATTAGGCCAACATCGTTTGCTTGAAAGTTATCACAATATTGTATACACCTGGAAAGAAGTGCAAAACCGATTTAACGTTGGTTCTGTTAATTTAGAAGAAAGAGCGCATGCAGAGCAAATTTATGTGGCTACTTGCCGTCAAATATTAAAATTATTGAATTCTAATTTACGCGGTCATCGTGAAATTTTAGATGAATTAAAAGAAAAATTTGCGACTAAATATTTTGCTAATTTTTCCTTATTTCAATCCATTCCTGATGCATGGGCATTGCGCCAAGTATTTCCCGTATTACCTTTAGATCGTTTAAATGAACCTTTAACCGAATTTGGTGTATTAAGCGATCTTACCTGCGATTCTGATGGTTGTTTAAAGCATTATTTACACGGCCAAACCACCGATACCTGCATGATGTTACCTGCGTATCAGCCTAATAAAGAGATGTTAATGGGCATTTTCTTAGTAGGCGCTTATCAAGAAATTTTAGGAGATCTCCATAATTTGTTTGGTGATACCGATGCCGTTAATATCCGTCTTAGCACTAAGAATGGTGAGCTAAACTACCAAGTAGAGCATATTCAACCCGGTAACTCGGTCTCTGATGTACTGCGTTATGTGAATTTTGATATGGATGCGGTGGTTCACTCTTACCAACGTCAGGTAAAACAAGCCGGTCTTACCCCTTCTCAGCAGCAACGTTACTTGAGCGAGCTGATGGCAGGCCTACATGGATACACTTATTTAGAAGAATAAGTGCTGTCATGGGGACTCCCGTAGCAGTCGCCGCTATGTATGTCAATAAATAATAAAGTTGTACACAGATAAAAAGTACTGTGCATTTATAGAGATTTTGATGCCTGATTTTTTAATGTCTTCTTAGGGTTTCTCTGTAACTCATTGAAAAACAATAAGAAAAAACAAAATCTAGCATGCGGTCTATAGTTAAATAACTGTACCAAGGTCAGACAGCTTATTATATTTTGAATACTTATTAACAAAGTTATCCACAGGTTACAAATCTCAAGCACAAATATGACAATGTCTCAATTTACGATCCCTAAATTTACCGTTACCACTACTGATCCTCATTCAGAGGGAAAAGCACAATTGTTAGCGAAGTCCTTGGGATTTCCATTCAAAATGCACGAACATCACGATTGGATGCTGATCCAAGAGACTGATCGCCTCTCTTTGCAATTCCCTAAAGCTAGAAAACCTTTCTGTGTAAATTTTGTACAAGGCTCGTTTTCCCAAAGACTAGAGCGTGCTACCCGAGGCCAAGAACCGATTGCACGGGCAGTAGGCCTAAAATCGGGAGTGGAGTTAGCGGTCCTAGATGGAACCGCAGGTTGGGGCAGCGATGCTTTCTTATTGGCAAAATTAGGCGCTCATGTGATTGCTGTAGAGCGTTCGCCTGTAGTCATAGCCTTATTGAAGGATGGTATAGAACGCGCGCGTACACGTTATCCTGATGTGAATATAACGCTACAGCAGGGTGACACAGTGGATTACTTGGAAAGCTTAAAAAACTTTCCTGATGTGATTTATCTGGATCCTATGTTCCCAGAAAGAGAAGATGCTGCCTTAGTGAAAAAGCCGTTGCAGTTGCTGCAAGATTTATTAGGCGAAGCCCAAGATGGAGAAGAGCTTGTAACCGCCGCATTAGGTTTACTAGATAAAGGCTTGGTGAAACGAGTGGTAGTAAAGCGTCCGATTAAAGCACCCGCGTTGGTCAAAGAGCCGCATCATATTATTGATGCCGGTATTATCCGCTTCGATGTTTATGTAAAATAGCAGGTTTTAAGCTTATTTTTTTGAAATATAGCGAACATTGGGTAAATTTTCGAAATCTATATCTTGTGTCCACAATGTGGCATTGAATTTTCTAGCGGTGGCATAGATTAGACTATCAGCCATAGGTAATTTGTACTCCAGCGAACATTGAGCTGCTTCTAAAGCTAGATTAGTATCTACATCAACTATGTGCTTTGCTTGTTGAATATGCGCAACGACTTCTATGGCTTGTTCGTGGTCACGAGAAAGTGCAATTTTTTTGTATACCTCGTAAATAATAATAGTAGGTACAACAAGTTCATTAGGTTTGAGTATTAAGGACGCAAAAGTATTGGCATTTTTACCATCACTAAAAAACTCGATCCATCCTGATGAATCAACGAGGTTCATAGATCCCGATCCTTTTCGCGCTCTATCTCAGAATCCATCCCTTTCAAGAAACCGCGCATTTCTTTCATAGGTTTTATAGGCACAAGCTCTAGATGGCCTCCTACACAGACGGCCTCTAATTTTTGCCCGGCATGTAATGATAGCTGTTGTCGGATTTGGCGTGGAATGGCTATCTGAAATTTTGAGGATATTGTCATTGCATACATTTTACATATCTCCTATCGATAAGGTGTCTACTTACCTTTTAGTATACGATAGGGTTAATGTAAAGTCAAAATATCAAGACTTGGGGGATTATGGCTTAACTAGGTTCTGAAACAGGAGCCGCAGCTGGAGCAGGCGCTCCTCTGTTACCCAGCTTGGCCAAAAGACTATCAAAAACTTTCGTTGTTTCATCCATATTTTTTATCACTTTTGCGGTATCAGATTTAACAGCAGCTCTATGATCCATTTCTCGTCCGTCAACTATGCTATAGCGCTGGACTACTACAGCAAGTTCTGCTTTTACTTGTTCCACAAAAACAGTTTTAAAAATGGTTGCAACAGAAGCTAATTCAGAAGCGTCTTTTGCTTGAGTGATAATTTCGCTTCTCATCACATTTACTTCAGCAATAAGAGGTGCTCGAGTTGATATAGTACCATCATCTCCTTTCTCTTTTCCGTGGCGAGTTTTCTGCTCTAAGGCTGTTACTAACTGCAAAATGGTTGCATTTATTGCACTATTGGCTTGTTCAATGGCTGTGATATTGTCATCTTCCGGCTGCATATCATTGAGCTCGAATACCTGACTTTCAGCACCTTCCGATGCGATTTCTCGGAGTTTTGTAGCCAACTCGCGCAATAAGGTACATTGTGTTCTAGTCACATTACCTGCCCAGCTAAGCTGGGTATAAGCACTATTTTTAACGCCCTGGATGATGGGCAGGGCACCAATAGCAGTGAAATAAAACGTTGCAGGGAACACAGTAGCATGCAAGCCCAGTAATTCCCATTTGGCTTCTTTAGACCAAGCAGCAGCCATCGCATCTAGTTTGTCAGCTTGGGCTATTATCGTATTACGTAAATTACTTCTCATACCACTACCTATTATTTGAATATCATAAGATGATTTTACCGACTAACTAATAGAATATCAACTTTCTCGATATTAGCGATTTAAGAAAATATATTGAGAAGAGAAAAAAGCAAGATATAGAGTTTTCTAATGGTTATGAAGAGGGTTTTTGGCGGCTTAAGAGTAGGGTGGTGAGGCCGAAGAAGCCTAGGGCTGCGCTCACTAATATGCCTAAAGAGGGTGATATATAATTCACAGCGGCTATTTCATTGGCAAACAATAATAGGGTGCATAACACAACGCTGCCCATCAATGTGGTAATACCTACGCCGCTCCAAAAAGAATTAAATATAGACGTGTTTCTTTTTTGGGGTCTATCTTGTTTGGCTTTCAGTGACGCTTGCAAGTTAGCGTAGATAAGTCCAGGGAATTCAGGAAGATGTGCCGCTAATTGAGGCGCTTGTTTTTTTATTTCTTTAATAATGCCGCGAACACCTGAATGTTGGTTGATCCATTTTTCAACGGATACACGAGCGACCTCAAAAAAGTTAACATTAGGATCTAATTGTCGGCTTAAGCCTTCTACGTTAATTAATGTTTTTTGTAATAATATTAATTGAGGTTGTATCTGCGCTTTAAATTGCGCCGCTGTTTTTAAAAGCCCCATCATCACTTTGCCAAACGAAATATCTTTTAGTGGTTGTGCCAATAAAGGTTCGCATACGGCACCAATGGCGCTAGCAAAATGATCGATGCGAGTATCACAAGGAACCCAGCCCGATTCTACATGCAGCTCAGCAATACGGCGGTAATCGCCTTGTAAAAATGCATGTAAGTTTTGGGCAAGGTATCGTAAATCGTTAGATTCTAAATGGCCTACAATGCCGAAATCGACCAAAATAATTTTAGGTGTTACTAAGGATTTTTCACATACAAAAATATTGCCCGCATGCATATCCGCGTGAAAAACTCCTTTTTCAAATACTTGCAAGAAAAATAAACGGCTAATATTTTCAGATAATTGTTTTAAATTGATACCACTTTTTTTCAAACGATTCATATCGTTTAGCGGAATACCATGAATACGTTCCATGACTAAAAAATCAGTTCGAGTCAGCGGCCACATTACTTCAGGTATTTTGACATGAGATAAATCACTGAGCTGTCTACGTGATTGCGCCATATTGGCGGCTTCTTTTAAAAAGTCTAATTCAGAATAAATGGTTTGTTCAATTTCTTTCACTACCGAAAGTAAACGAGCTCCATGAGGAAGTCTAAAAGAAGCTCTACGCGCGAATGTTTTAAGTAACGACAAATCTCTGGCAATAATTTTTCTGATATTAGGGCGCAATATTTTTAAAACTACATGATCTCCATTCAGCAAAACAGCGGCATGCACTTGAGCAACAGAGGCAGACGCTAATGGCAAAGGATCTACTTCTTTAAATACCTCTGACATGGGTTTACCTAAGGCAGCATTGATAATGCTAGCAATATCAGGCTTAGTAAAAGGAGGTACTTTATCTTGAAGCTTCACTAATTCATCGGCAATATCATCAGGCAAAATATCACGTCGTGTGGAAATTAATTGGCCGAATTTAATAAAAAAAGGACCTAATTCTTGAAAAGCTAAACGCAAACGTTCGCCTCTAGAAAGCTGTTTTTGCTTTTGTTTATACCACGGGTTCCATTGTGTTAATTTCGCTAATGGTCGAAAGCGAGAGTTTTCAAGAATAACAATATCTAATAAGTGATAGCGTAATATTGTGCGTTGAATTTGCCAAAGACGGATCGCATGAGAGATAGGATTCATTATTGAGCCTCTATATATTTTAAACGAACGGCGGCTCGCTCTACATCATTTCGTAATTGATCCACATCTTTTAAAAAATCGTCCACTTCTAAACGAGAAGGCAGATGTTGTGTTTCTTGCTGTAGAAATTCGGTGGTATTTAAACTGATATTTTCAGTCATATTTTTAGACCACTGCTGAAAATCACCTGCGGCTTTTCCTATATTAACTGCGGCGCCGTCACCTACAAATTTAGCTAATTGCTCTTCCCAATCAATGGATAAGCCAGCAAAAATATGTTGTAACTGCTGGGCTAAATGCACATCACCTTGAACAGATACTTCGCCGCCCAAATCACGGTGTTCGGGAGCCATGAGCAGTTTTAGCATACTTAACGGAGTGTTTGATGAAAACAAAGCATCGGGGACTTTAGAAGATTGAAAAGATAAAGTAACACCTTCAGCTTGAAGGTAAATATACACGGTAGTATTTAAGGCGCGCCATTCAACGGCTAATAATTTGCCTGATAATAAAGCAACTTTTTCTAAGCTTTCTGGATCAAGGGCTAAAGCGGTGTTTATAATGCGATTAAACGGTTTTAAAATCAGTGAACTCAAATCAAATAGGCCGGGGCACATAATCTTTCCTACGTTTTATATCCTGAATGTATGGCTATTACTCCGCCAAATAAGTTTTCGTAATCTACTTTAAAAAAACCAGCGGTGCCAAGCATCTCGGCAAGTTTTGTTTGGTTAGGATGCATGCGCACCGACTCAACCATATATTGATAACTATCACGATCGCCGGTTACCCATTTGCCGATTTGAGGTAACAATTTAAATGAATACGCATCATAACATGGTTTAATCCACGCTTGAGGCTGAGAAAATTCGAGAATTAATAATTGTCCACCTGGGCGCAGCACGCGATACATGCTTTCTAGTGCTTTTTCTTTATTAGTCACATTACGCAACCCAAAACCAATAAAAATGCGGTGAAAATAATTGTCGGGGAAGGGAAGTGTCTCGGCATTACCTGCTACATATTCTACTTGAGGATGGCCCTCATTCAGTAAACGATCGCGGCCTTGCAGTATCATTTTTTCATTAATATCAGCTAACACCAAGTGTCCGGTGCGGCCTAATTTTTTAGCCACCATGGCACTTATATCTCCGGTGCCTCCAGCTAAATCTAATACCGCTTGGCCTGGTTGTATATTGGCTTTTTGTACAACGTGACGTTTCCAGAGACGGTGAAAACCTAATGACATGACATCATTCATAATATCGTAGCGGCCTGCCACAGAATCAAAAACCCCGCGTACACGCGAGGTTTTTTCTTCCGGTGTTACCTTTTGGTAACCGAAATGAGTTAAATCATCATGATCATTTTTCATATAATCCTAAAGAATATATTGGCTAAGATCCGTATCTTGCGCCAATTTACTCACATGTTCATTCACATAATCTGCATTAATTTGAACTACAGTATTTTTTAATTCACTAGCATCGTAAGACAATGTTTCCATTAGTCTTTCCATTACCGTATACAAGCGTCTAGCGCCTATATTTTCGCTGCTTTCATTCACATGATACGCAAGCTCGGCAATACGTCTGATCCCGGAATCTTCAAATTCAATTTTAACATTTTCTGTTTTTAATAGCTCTTTGTACTGATGAGTTAAAGAAGCGGTAGGTTCTTTTAAGATCCTAACAAAATCTTCTACACCTAAAGGCTGTAATTCAACACGAATAGGTAAACGGCCTTGTAATTCAGGTACTAAATCAGAAGGACGTGATAACTGAAACGCACCAGAAGCAATAAATAAAATATGGGTGGTATTTACCGCACCATACTTAGTGGTAACCGTACAGCCTTCGATTAAAGGTAATAAATCGCGTTGCACACCTTCGCGTGATACATCAGCACCCATGGTGTTACCGCGAGAAGTGATTTTATCGATTTCATCGATAAACACAATACCGTTTTGTTCCATATTTTGTAAAGCGCGTGTACGCACTTCTTCTTCATTCACGAGTTTTGAAGCTTCTTCTTCACGGACAGCTTTAATGGCTTCTTTTACTTTTAGCTTGCGTTTCTTTTTACGATCGCTGCTTAAGTTTTGAAACATGCTTTGCAATTGAGACGTCATTTCTTCCATACCAGGAGGGGCCATAATTTCTACACCTACATTGCTGGTCGATAATTCAATTTCAATATCTTGATCGTTTAACTCGCCGCTTTGTAGTTTTTTACGAAATAATTGGCGTGCAGCTGATTCACCTTCTTCTGCTTCTTCACCACCAAATTTTCCACGGATAGGCGGTAATAGCGCATCTAAAATACGATCTTCGGCAGCAGCTAACGTGAGCTCTTGCACTTTTTCAATTTCAATCGCACGTGTCATTTTTACAGCAACATCAGCGAGCTCGCGAATAATAGAATCTACATCACGTCCTACATAACCGACTTCACTGAATTTGGTCGCTTCTACTTTGATAAAAGGCGCTTCTGCTAATTTAGCTAAGCGGCGTGCAATTTCAGTTTTACCTACACCGGTAGGCCCAATCATTAAAATATTTTTAGGAACAATTTCATTACGGAGTTGTTCATCTGAAATTTGTTGACGTCTCCAGCGATTACGAATGGCAATGGCCACAGCGCGTTTAGCATCTTGTTGACCAACAATATGTTTATCGAGTTCTTGTACAATTTCTTGTGGGGTAAAATGTGATTGAGACATAATTTCTACTTCTCCTTTTTAGTACTGCTAGGTGATACGTCACTCTCTAATTCTTCAATCGTAAATTGACGATTGGTGTAAATACAAATATCGGCGGCAATGCCTAATGATTTTTCAGTAATATCGCGAGCGCCTAATTTGGTATTAGCTAATAAAGCGCGAGCCGCTGATTGAGCAAAAGGTCCACCGGAACCAATAGCAATCATATTATCTTCAGGCTCTATCACATCTCCATTTCCGGTAATGACCAGAGAGGCTTGTTTATCGGCCACGATTAATAAGGCTTCTAAGCGTCGCAATACGCGATCGGTACGCCAGTCTTTTGCCATTTCTACGGCGGCGCGAACAAGCTGGCCACTGTGTTTTTCTAGTTTGGCTTCAAAACGTTCGAATAAGGTAAAAGCATCTGCGGTACCGCCAGCAAATCCGGCAATAACACTATTGTTGTATAAACGTCTGACTTTGCGTGCATTCGACTTCATAACAGTGCTGCCCATCGTGACTTGACCGTCTCCGCCAATAACGACTTTGTCGCCGCGGCGTACACATAGGATGGTGGTTCCACGAAATTGTTCCATTTGCTGCTCCTGTTCAGTACCTATAGGTGTTAGTGGGTATTTTATACTAATGGGGATGATATTTCCTAATTTCAAGTTCCCTTGCCTGCTGGGTTTAAAGTCATATTGCTAGCAGTCGTTTTATGGTATGATCTTTGCTTTAAATTAAGGGTGAGACGGATGAAAGGAGTGAGGCCACCATCGACGTTGGGAATGCGGCATATTGCGCTAAATGTTGATGATATGGAAGCGAGCCTTCATTTTTACCGAGATTTATTAGGCTTGTCAGTAGAATGGCAGCCCGATCTTGACAATATTTACCTAACGTCAGGGTACGATAACGTAGCATTGCATAAAGCGCCCAGTGGCTTTAAAATGGGCTCCCACCAGCGTTTAGACCGCCGTTTAGATCATTGCGGGTTTATGCTGGCCAGCGAAGAAGAAGTAGATAAATGGCATGTTTTTTTGCGGGAAAATGGGGTAACAATAAAAACAGAACCACGCACTCATCGGGATGGAGCGCGGAGTTTTTATTGCGAAGATCCGGATGGGAATGTGGTGCAAATGATTTATCATCCACCGTTAATCACAAAGAAATAGGCGGGAAAAGCAGAAAAAATGAAAGATAAACTTAGATTACTTGGTTTTAACAACTTAACAAAAACATTGAGCTTTAATATCTATGATATTTGCTATGCTGCTACCGAGCAACATAGACGTGAGTATATCGAATATATTGACGAAGTGTATAACGCCGAAAGATTAACCCAAATTCTGACTGACGTGACTGAAATTATTGGCGCCAATATTTTAAATGTGGCACGTCAAGATTATGAGCCTCAAGGTGCCAGCGTAACTATGCTGATTTCTGAAGAACCCTTGAAAAGTGCGCACGGAGCTAACTTAGAAGAAACTCCAGGGCCTTGGCCTGGTGTTTTATCTGAAACCGAAGGGGCTTCTGATAAAAAAATAGTATCTGAAACAGTAGTAGGGCATTTAGATAAAAGTCATATCACCGTTCACACCTATCCTGAAAGTCATCCTCATAATGGTATTAGTACCTTCAGAGCCGATATTGATGTGTCCACCTGTGGTCTTATTTCACCTCTAAAAGCATTGAATTATTTAATTCACAGCTTTGATTCTGATATTGTAACTGTTGATTACCGTGTTAGAGGTTTTACTCGTGATGTAGACGGTAAAAAGCTTTATATCGATCATGATATTAATTCTATTCAGAATTATTTAACAGAAGATACTCAAGATAAATATCAAATGATCGACGTGAACGTATATCAAGAAAATATCTTTCATACCAAAATGATGCTAAAAGCGTTTGAATTAGATAATTACTTATTTGGTTTGGGAAGCAATGAGTTTACTCCCGCTGAAAAAGAAAATATCAAAGAGCGCGTATTGCATGAAATGCTAGAAATTTTCTACGCCAAAAACTTCCAAATTTGATGCAAATTTTTCTCATAATTCGTATCTTGTTATCTTGAAAGTTTGGTGGATAATAATCTATTCTCTGCTCCGCATTTACTATTTTTATATTGATATGTAATTTATGAAGTACCTTTCTGACATTAATAACTACATTAAATTAGCGAAGGAAAAAATAACCTTTCTAAAAATATTTCTAGGTATCTTGTTTGTATTAACTTATGTTTTGTTATTGCATGATATTGGAAGTAACGACTATATAATAGGTGCTATGGAGCACATAAGCATGATGTTGGTTGCTCTTTTGGTTCCCTTGGTTTTTCTTTTAATTAACGATTCCAATTCGCTTGTAGAAAAAAAGGTTATAGCGAAATATGTTGTTGGAGAAAAGAGAGTTGGTTTTTTCATCCTGCTTTTGAGTGTTAGTTTTTTTTATTGGGGAGATGAGTTTCTTCGGCCAGTCTTGTTAATTTATTATTTAATATCTATGAGCCTCTTTATGAAAACCGTGTATTTATCATACAGGTGGCTTTTTGATCCCAAAAAACCAATTGGGAAGCAGGGATTTAGAAGTCTTTTGGTAGAGAAGTATTTAGAAGATGAAAATAATTGGGAGGAGAAAAGTGATGCTTGGTATGAAACATGGGAAAGTGATTTGGATGCAAAAACAGAAGAGCAATATTTGCCTAAATTTATTAAGGATGTAGATGGTTTTATAAAAACAAATAATTACAAAGATTTGTATAATTATATTGCTATTTACAATTTTTTTTCCAAAAAAAGAAATTTTTTGTACCCGTCAATTTTAACTAAAATTTCAGATAAGTTACTCGAGTGGGATTTTGAGTTCTTTAAAAATAAAGACAATGAATCTGTCTTTCCTGAGTTTTCGATCTCGAAGTATAATGTTAGAGATCTAATAAAAAAATGTTTGATTTTTTCTCTTAAAAAATACTCCTCACTGTTTTTCTCATTATTAAATAAACATTCAAAAGGAAAAGAAAATGATTATCTTGATGATTTTTTTGGAAATTTTGTTTGTGAGATTTTTTTTCAACATATCGGTGAATCTCCTGAAAGGTTTGCAATATGGGGGGATGGAGCCAATGGTTCATTTCCTTCTTCATGGAAAGTTACAAAAGAAACAGCAGAAGATGATAAAAATCACATGTCCAAAGTTTGGTATGCTGTATTTTTGAATTTTTTGGGTTCAAAAATTAACGATAGTTCAAGAATTGATATTGATAGGAATTTAGAAGAGGCTTCATCTAAATTATTTCCATCAGTGGAACCATTGATATGGGCTCCTATACTAACTTATATATTTTCTTGGGAAAGAGGAGATAATAGAATGGAGTCACTGATTAATAAACCTAAAATATTTGGGTTTATGGGTAGAAGCTATCATGTATCTTTAAGTGAAGGGATTTCATTAGAAGAAAAACAAAAGATATTTATTAATGATACATATAAACTAGCAGTGGTTTTATTTAAAAATGGGTTGAAAAAGGACGAGTTATCTAAATGTATAGATGAATTAGATCGTTTAACTCATTATGATGATACTGAAATAAATAAAATCATGCAAAGAGATCAATATAAAATGATTTTAATTGAACTAAGAAATAGATTGGATGACAATTAATTTAAATATAGTAAGAGAGTGTGGTCATGATTTTCGCAGGAATTCTCATGGCCCATTTCACGCTGGTGGGCAATTCTGTTGCTCCTCGCATTTGAGCTTGATATCCGTGATGCTGCTCATCTAATCGCATTTGCTCTAACACCGCACGGCTTTGTTGATCTTCTGGCGGTAATTCAGATAAATGTTCTGTTAAATGTGCTTCTACTTGCTTCTCTGTTTCTACTACAAAACCCAAACTATATTTATCATTCGTTAAACCGGCTATTACCCCAATAGCAAGAGAACCCATAAACCATAATGGATTAAGATAACTGGTATGGGTGTTAAGTGCACGTATGCGATCTTCACACCAAATTAGATGATCTTGCTCTTCACGGGCTGCATGCAATAAAGTCTCACGCGTTTCATAATGTCGTGCCACTAAAGCTTGTCCTAAATATAAGGCTTGTGCTGCAATTTCGCCTGTGTAATTCACGCGCATTAATGCGCCGCTCTGTTTTTCATTTTTTTTACTTAAGGAAATAGAAGGGATGGTGTGTGCGGGTGAAGGCCGTCCTGTTCCAGTCAGGCGATGCGCAAAGCTGCGCAAAATACTATCGAATCCTACGACAAATTGGTCAACGGTAGATAAATCTCGTGGAAGATCTTTCATATTAAGGGATAAACCATTCATATCCGGCCACAACAATCATGGTAATGGTAAAAATAATAATCATTAAAGGAACAATACCAATACCAAACACTTTATATTTTTTTAAATCATCTCTAGGCGTTGCTTGCATAAGATTACCTCTTTATTTCTTCTACACCGTTTTTGCTGCCAATTAATAAAATATCAGCAGGACGTTTTGCAAATAAACCATTAGTCACTACCCCGGGGATAGCATTTAAGCGTTCTTCCATTTTGATAGGATCAGTCAAATCTAAATGAAAAACATCAAGAATAATATTGCCATAATCGCTAGTGAATTTTTCACGGTAAACGGGATCACCACCCATTTTCACTAATTCACGTGCAACATAGCTGCGAGCCATAGGAATAACTTCAACGGGTAGTGGAAATTCGCCTAATACTTTTACATATTTACGGTCATCAATAATACAAATAAATTTTCGAGAAAGCCCAGCGATAATTTTTTCGCCAGTTAAAGCGCCACCGCCACCTTTAATTAATTGTAAATGTTTATTGGCTTCGTCTGCACCATCAATATATAAAGGTAATTCACCTGCAACATTGGGTTCTATCACAGGGATCCCATGGTGTTTTAATTGAGCAACCGTTGCCTGTGAGCTAGCAACTGCGCCAGCAATATCGTGTTTTCGTGCAGCTAATGCTTCAATAAAAAGATTTACGGTAGAGCCGGTGCCTACACCGATGGTCATGCCATTTTCTATATATTTTAATGCGGCTTCGGCAGCAGCGCGTTTGTATTGGGTTTGTGTGTCCATTATGTTAACCTGCAAATTGATATTCTTTTACAATATTTCCTTGTAAAAAATGTTCTTGAATAATGCGTTCTAGTACCTCAGGGGTGCACGAATGATACCATATTCCTTCAGGATAAACGACTGCAATAGGGCCTTTTTCACACACTCTAAGACAATTTGCTTTAGTGCGATATAGTTCAGTGTGACCATCCAATTTTAATTCTTTTATGCGCTTTTTGAGGTATTCCCAGGATTGTAGGCCAATTTCGTAAGTACAACATTTTGCTTTTGTTTGGTCGCAACATAAAAAAATATGGTATTTGATATCAGATAAATGCAGTTTTTCGGCCATTTCATGGAGTGAGGGGGTGGGTTGCATGAGTATTCACCTATTTTTTTCTATTTAAGTATTAAAAAACCTAAAAACAACTTTATTTTATTAAATAATATAGTATACTCAGCTCGATTGTAACGAAAATTTTGGTAATTCTAGTGAAAATAACTATTTTCCTGTTTACCAACTGTTCAACCACTAAAACTATGAGGGAACTTATGGCTAAGAAAGCTAAAAAGATGAAGAAGAAAGTTAAAATGGCAGCGAAACCAGTGGTAAAAAGAGGGAAGGTTACCGCCATTAAAGATAAACATACGAAAAATCAAATCGTAGGATTTATTTCTGAAGATTCAGGCGTTGATAGAAAACACGTTAAATTGGTTTTCGAATCATTACAACGTTTAGCTCAAGCACACTTAATGAATCGTGGTTCTGGCGAATTAACCATCCCAGAATTAGGCGTTAAATTACGTCGCGTTAAGAAGAAAGCTACCAAAGCTCGTAAAGGTCGTAACCCATTTACTGGGGAAGAAATTATGATCAAAGCGAAACCAGCTCGTAGCGCAGTACGTGCAACCGCATTGAAAAAGTTAAAAGAGTTAGCAGAGATGTAAACTCTGAGGATGGTAGCCTGTTGAAAAATAGGCTACTTTCTCTTTTTATTCTTTCACTATTCCTCTCGCCCCAATATCATTTCGATAAAAAGACCCTGACCAGTGAATTTCAGAAACTCTTTGATAAGCGCGTTTTTGTGCGTCTTCTAAGGTATCTCCTTTTGCAGTAACGCATAGCACGCGTCCACCATGCGTTTCCACATCATTCCCTGCTAATTGAGTGCCTGCATGAAATACTTTGCAATCATCGGTATCAGGAATATCTAGACCGTAAATAATGTCAAGAATACGCGGTGCATCGGGATAGCCTTCTGCCGCCATCACTACGCCTAGTGCAGGACGTTTGTCCCATATGGCTTTGGCTTGATCTAATTTTTTATCGATGGCATCTGAACAGAGAGAAACTAAATCACTTTCTAAGCGGAATAATAAGGGTTGAGTTTCCGGATCACCTAAACGACAGTTATATTCCAATACTTTAGGTTCACCATCGGCAGTAATCATTAATCCTGCATATAAAAAACCGGTGTAAGGATGGCCTTCGGCTTGCATTCCTTTTACGGTAGGATCAATGACGGTTTCCATAATTCGTTTGAACAAACTGTCTGTCACAATCGGTGCAGGAGAATATGCGCCCATGCCACCCGTGTTAGGGCCTTCGTCATTATCATCACGACGTTTGTGATCTTGCGAAGTGGCTAAGGGTAAAACATGTTTGCCATCCACCATCACAATAAAGCTGACTTCTTCGCCTTCTAAAAATTCTTCAATTACAATCTGCTGGCTCGCTTTACCGAAGCGCAATTCTGTAAGCATGGAATCAATAGCCGCATGAGCTTCTGATGCCGTAGAAGCGATTACAACGCCCTTACCGGCCGCTAAACCATCTGCTTTTATAACTAAAGGCAGTGAATGTTTGTCTACATAGTTATGTGCTGCTTCTGCATTGGTAAAACTAGCGTAGTCAGCCGTGGGAATATGGTGTCGGCGTAAAAAATCTTTAGCAAAACTTTTGGAAGATTCTAATTGCGCCATTTCTTTGGTTGGGCCAAAGCAGCGTAAACCGGCTTCTTGAAAGGTATTCACAATACCGGCAGCCAGTGAGGCTTCAGGGCCTACAATGGTGAGATCAATTTTTTGCTCTTCGGCAAATTGTTTTAAGCCGCCTACATCGGTGGCAGAGATGTCAACATTTTCGGTTTTAAATTCGCGGGCGGTTCCTGCATTACCGGGCGCCACATAAATATGTTTCACCTCAGGATTTTGTGACACTTTCCATGCGAGAGCATGTTCACGTCCACCACCGCCCACAATGAGTACATTCATTCGTTAATCCTATTAATGTCTGAAATGGCGAACGCCGGTAAATACCATGGCAAGCCCATATTCATCTGCTGCTGCAATCACTTCTGCATCTCGCATGGATCCACCAGGCTGAATGATGGCGGTTACGCCGGCTTCTACGGCTTTATCAACGCCATCACGGAAAGGATAAAATGCATCAGAGGCGACTACAGCGCCTTTTACCGATAACCCCGCTTCATGCGCTTTTAAAACGCCTAAAGCAGCACTGCTCACGCGACTGGTTTGTCCGGCACCAATGCCTACGGTTCTTAAGTCTTTTGCATACACAATCGCATTTGATTTAACCCATTTCACTACATGCCATGCGAATAATAAATCTTTCCATTCAGCATCTGTGGGCGCACGTTTGGTGACGACTTGGCAATTGGCTTTATTAAAAATAATGTCATCGCGCTCTTGCACTAAAATTCCATTGCTTAAACATTTAATATCGTAAGGAAAAGCAGAAGTGCTCGTTTCATGTTTTACGCAAAGTACGCGTACATTAGGTTTTGACGATAATACAGAAAGTGCTTTATCAGAAAAATCAGGAGCAATAATCACTTCTACAAATTGCTGTTCTAAAATACGTTTGCAAGTCACATCATCTACCGCATGACTAAATGCAATAATTCCACCAAATGCTGAAGTACTATCGCTTTGATACGCATGCTCATAAGCATGAAGAAGATTGTCTGCGATAGCAGCGCCACAAGGATTTGCATGTTTTACAATCACACACGCTTTTTCTGGAGCAAAGGTTTTTACACATTGCCATGCCACATCAGCATCCACTAAATTATTAAACGATAAGGGTTTACCTTGTTTTAATTCCCACGGAATGTCTTTGTGAGAGCTCACCACGTCATAAAGGGATGCTGCTTGTTGAGGATTTTCACCATAACGTAATGATTCTGCTTTTTTTAATGAAAGCGTTAAAGTATCCGGTAATGCAACAGGTGATTCTATTGTCGCAGGTGAAATTTTTTCACTCAAATATTGCGCGATAAGACCATCATATTGTGCGGTATAAGCAAAAGTTTTTTGTGCAAGTTGTTGGCGTAATGCTAGTGGCACTGTATTTTTATGTTGTTTTAATGCATCAAGCACAATGCTGTAGTCTTTAGGATCAATGATTACTGTTACTGCAGCGTGATTTTTGGCAGCAGCACGTAACATAGCAGGACCACCCACATCAATTTGTTCAATGGCTTCATCTAATGTGCAACCGGGTTTTTGTATGGTTTCTGCAAAAGGATAAAGATTAATAATAACCAGATCAATTAATTGAATACCGTGTTCATCTAAAATAGGAAGGTCTTGATCGCGTCTGGCTAAAATACCGCCGTGAATTTTAGGGTGTAATGTTTTAACACGACCACCCATAATTTCGGGGAATTGAGTATATTCAGATACTTCGGTAACCGGTAAGTGTTGTTCGCGTAAGAGAGATGCTGTTTTGCCCGTGGCTAATAGTTTGATGCCAAGTTCATGGAGTTGTTTGGCAAGCGGAACAACTCCTGTCTTGTCTGCGACACTGAGTAAAGCTTGATGAATAGTGTGTTCTTTAACGCTCATTATGACGGCTACTACCACAAATTAACATGCCGTATCGTTCTAGTTTTTTGCGTAAGGTACCGCGACTCAAACCCAAATATACGGCTGCTTTGGATTGGTTTTGGCCTGTGTATTGCATAATAGATTGCAATAATGGTTCTTCTACTTCACTTAACACCATATCATATAAATCACTTATCTTTTGTCCTTCCAACTGCAAAAGATATCCTTGAACAGCTTGCTTAACAGTATCCCTCAATGAAGCATTAATTGAGGTTGTGTTCTGAACTGTCGAGTTCGCTTGTTGCTGAACGGGCGATGCTAGTTCTGTAGTCGACATTTTTTACTTAGCTCCTTGTAAAAAGTGATCATAAGAAATTTTTCATATTAAATCAAGCACTAATATTTGCAATTGTCAAACTTTCACACGTAAAACCAGTGTTTTTCACACATAATTGTGAATTATGCCCAAAAACTTATCAGATAAAGTGTAGTTCATAGCTAAAAATATCGGGCGTTGGTTGTGTGACAACAACAGAAATATGTAATGTTTGACCTGGTTCAAGCACTAAGTAAGGATTAGAAGGCGCGTAATCTTTAGGTGTAAATACTACTTTATTAAAGCTATTTCCTTGAAGATCATCTAATTGCATTTCTAAATTGCTGAGCGGTTGAGCATATGGGCTGTTATTTTGAATCAGTGCATGCAATTGCAAAACACTGGTATTGTTAGGAATGCTGGTTAATTGATGTTGTTGTACGGTCATTTTGCTAGGATCATGGTAGGCCGGTAGGCGACAATCTAAATAACCACAGGCAGAAACCAGCCAACCTCTCAAAAACGTATTTTGATAAAGAGAATCTTGGTAGGTCCACATCGCGCCTACCATCGATAGATTAGCCGCAGCCAGCAATGAAAAAGCACCGACGGTTTTTAACCAGCCACCAGAAGATGTTCTTTTGGGATTATCGGCGGTGTAAGAATAATCAAAATCATCACTCACGGTTACGGTTCCCCCTGATATGCGAGAAAGTCTGGGTTGGAATGGGTTATGAATATCTGAGATATCCACGCCATTTCTAGGGGCACTTTTGTTTCTATGGGTACTAAATGCGTGAGAACAAGTGCCACAGCGAACATCATTCACCGTCGCTACATTTATATGATTATAAAGTGCATAAAGCGTTTCGCAGTGGGGGCAGCGCACAAAAAAGTCTACCAAAGCGTCTTTTTTAGCCTTTCCCAAACGAAATAATCGCTTAAACACTTTAAACATAAAAGAGTCCTTCCGTGGTTTTTATCTTATAAGACTTGGGTAAAAAAGGTTTCAACACTCAGAAACCGACTAACTCGGCTGATAGCCGTTAAAGGTAAGATAATGGTATCATATGAACCCTTATAAGAATAGTCTGTTGGCCGAGGAATGATATGAAAATTTATCTGAACGGGGAGCCTTATAACCTGGAGGCGTCCGTTTCTATTGAAAGTTTATTACGTATATTGGATATCCAGCATAAAAGGATTGCCATTGAAGTAAACCAACAGATTATTCCTCGTAGTCTTCACCCCAATACTTATTTGAATGAAGGCGATAACGTAGAAGTAATACACGCAATAGCCGGAGGGTAGTATGTCGGAAGTAAAAAAAGATACGTTGAAAATTGCACATTATGAATTAAATTCTCGACTGCTCGTAGGAACGGGAAAGTATAAAGATTTTAATCAAACTAAATTAGCTATCGAAGCGAGTGGCGCAGAAATGGTAACCTGTGCCGTGCGTCGAGTGAATATTGGGCAGCATGCGGATGAACCAAATCTACTGGATTATTTATCGCCTAAAAAATATATTATGTTACCCAATACCGCATTTTGTTATACCGCAGCAGATGCTGTGCGTGTGTGCGAAGTAGCAAGAGAAATTTTGGACGGACATAATCTCGTTAAATTAGAAGTGTTAGGTGATGAAAAAACACTTTATCCTAATATTTTAGAAACACTACGCGCTGCAGAATCATTAATCAAAAAAGATTTTTTAGTGATGGTATATACCAATGATGATCCTATTGTTGCCAAAGAATTAGGTAATATGGGATGTGTTGCGGTGATGCCATTAGCAGCGCCGATTGGATCGGGCTTAGGTGTTCAAAATAAATATACCTTAAAATTTATTTTAGAAGAAGCGAAAGTGCCTATTATTGTTGATGCAGGTGTTGGTACCGCTTCTGATGCAGCGATTGCAATGGAATTAGGATGTGATGCTGTGTTAATGAACACGGCGATTGCGCAAGCAAAAGATCCCGTGTTAATGGCGAGTGCAATGAAACATGGTGTAATAGCAGGCCGTGAAGCGTATTTAGCAGGGCGTATGCCAAAACGACTTTATGCCAGTGCGTCTTCACCCACAGAAGGAATGTTTTGGTAATGCATCCTTTACGTAAAATCAGAAGTTTTGTGCGTAGAGAAGGTCGCATTACGCCAGGGCAACAATCAGCACTGACAGAATATTGGCCTCGTTGGGGTGTCGATTTTGCTGGAGAATATAATTGGAGCGAATTATTTAATCGCGATGCACCATTAGCGATGGATATCGGTTTTGGTAATGGCGAATCCGTTGTAGCTTTAGCATTAGCGCATCCTGATTGGAATATTTTGGCCGTAGAAGTATATAGGCCTGGTATAGGGCATTTATTAAATGCCTTAGAAAAAAATCATATTCAAAATGTTAGAGTGATGTGTCATGATGCGGTTGAAGTATTACATACAGCGATAGACTCGGATAGCTTAACGTATGTGCAAATATTTTTTCCAGATCCGTGGCCAAAAAAAAGACATCATAAGCGTAGACTTATTCAACCCGATTTTGTGGAATGCATAGCTAGTAAATTAAAAGTGGGTGGCGTGCTAGCACTTGCCACCGATTGGCAAGAGTACGCAGAGCATATGTCTTTGGTTTTAGCTAGTTCATCATTAAAAAATAAATATGAGAGTGAGTTTGCACCTAGAGATGAATGCAGGCCATTAACGAAATTTGAAAAAAAAGGTGAGAAAGCAGGGCATCAGACCTGGGATCTTAAATTTACTCGACTACAATAAATTAATCTAATAATGAGAAAAACATGGAAGAAATTTTTTCACTCTCGGTCCTCGTTGCTTTAGTCCAAGTCGTTCTGGTGGATTTATTGCTAGCGGTTGATAACACTATAGTAGTAGGGTTAGTCGCTGCTAGCATGCCTGCGCATTTGCGTAAAAGAATTATTTTCTTAGGAATTCTATTTGCTACCTTAATGCGGATTGGTTTTGCATTAGTCGCTAGCTATTTATTGACCATTGTCGGTTTATTAATGGCAGGCGGATTATTATTGTTATGGGTAGGTTGGAAAATGTATCGAGAAGTGTCCAAAGTCCATCCTGTGATTTCTGGCGCAAATATGCCGCCGCCTAAAACGTTTAAGCAAGCGGTTATTCAAGTAGTATTGGCTGACGTGGCTATGTCATTGGATAATGTGTTAGCCGTTGCAGGTGCTGCTCGTGAGCATACTTGGGTATTGGTATTTGGATTAACATTGTCGGTAGTACTAATGGGTATTGCTTCTAATGGCCTTTCCAATATGATGCAAAAACATCGTTGGTTAGTGTATGTGGGTATTGGTGTAGTATTTGTGGTTGCGATTGAAATGATAATATCTGGCTATATGCAGTTTATGTAATGTAGACTTTAATAGGTTAATAAATGAATATGCAACTCTCTAATTATTCTATTAATGAGCGAGCGCAGCAAGTTTTAAAAAGGCTTGTTGAATGTTATATACGTGAAGGGCAACCCGTGGGATCTCGCACCTTAGCGAATATGTGTGGTTTAGATCTGAGCCCTGCTACAGTGCGTAATGTGATGGCTGATTTAGAAAACAAAGGATATTTATTGGCGCCTCATACTTCTGCTGGCCGTGTTCCTACCGCCAGAGGATTACGTTTTTTTGTTGATAGATTATTAACCGTTCAGCATGTAAACGAAAAAATGCTAGATAAAATGCAGCATGAATTAAATCCAGATCTCGATAAAACCACCTTGCTCACCCATACTTCTGAAATTTTATCACAATTAACGCATTTAGCGGGGTTGGTAACCGTTCCTCAACAAGATAAAAATGTATTACGACATGTCGAGTTTTTACCTTTATCCAATGCGCGTGTATTAGTTATTTTAGTAGTGAATGAACGCGAAGTGAGAAATTTAATTATTCATACGGAGCGAGAATATAAACCTAGAGAATTAGAGCAAGCAGCTAATTATATTAACTACACTTATGCGGGTTTACCCTTGGCTACTATTCGTCAAGAATTATTAAAAGCCATGGAAACGGATAAAACCCAATTAGACGCAGCGATGGGCACAGCATTAGAAATTGCGAATCATGCTTTACTGGATCCTGAAAAAACAGAGAAAGATTATTTATTATCAGGAACCAGTAATTTAATTGGATATGCCGATGGTGTGGATACATTACGAAATTTGTTTGATACTTTTGCACGAAAACGCGATATTTTACATTTATTAGATCAATGTTTAGAAAGCGATGGCGTACAGATTTTTATAGGCGAAGAGCTAGGCGCTGATTTTTTAGGTGATTTTAGTATAGTAACAGCACCTTATGAGGCAAATGGGAAGGTTTTAGGCGTATTAGGTGTGATTGGTCCTAAGCATATGCCATATGATCATATTGTCTCTGCCGTGGATGTAACTGCAAAATTATTGGGTAATGCCTTGAAAAATGTGATTTAAGCCCACATATCTATTTTGTGATAGTTAAGAGGAATAAGAAATGAAAGATAAACATGAGTTACCGGAAGCACCGGAGTCTAAAGAATCAATGGAAGCACATGCTAAGTTAGGCGAAGATTTGTCTGATATGGAAAAAGCGGTGGTAGAGCTACAAAGCGAGCTAGAAGTGGCGCAGAAAAAGATGGAAGAAAGCCATAATACAGCCCTACGATTTCGTGCCGATTTAGAAAATCTACGCAGACAGGCAGAGCGAGATGTATCTAATGCCCATAAATATTCCATAGAGAAATTTGCGGGTGCTTTGCTACCTATTCTAGATAGCTTAGAGCAAGGTATTGCCACTATCGAAAAAGACCAATCGTTGAACGCTGATGATGGAAAATACCATTCTTTATGCGAAGGGATGAAAATGACTTTTAAGCTTTTCACCGACATGTTGCATAAATTTCAGATAGAAATCATTGATCCTAAGGGCGAAGATTTTGACCCTCATTGGCATGAGGCTATCAGCGCTCAGCCTAGCGAAGATGCTAAATCAGGCACCGTATTGGCCGTGGTGCAAAAAGGATATCGTATTCATGAGCGTTTATTGCGTCCTGCCCGTGTGGTAGTGGCTAAATAGGCCTTGAAATATAAAGGCGGTGCCCCCAGATTATGAGGGTACCTTAAAAAGTACACATATTTTAAAAAAACTGGAGAAAAAACATGGCGAGCAGCACAGTAATCGGGATCGACTTAGGAACCACCAATTCATGCGTGGCTATTTTCCAGAATGGCCAAGTGCGAGTGATTGAAAATGCCGAAGGCGACCGTACAACCCCTTCAGTAGTCGCTTTTGATAAAGAAGGCAAAACCATCGTAGGCCAGCCTGCTAAACGCCAAGCCGTCACCAATCCTAATACTTTCTCTGCGGTTAAACGTTTAATTGGACGTAAATACAAAGACGACGTGGTACAACGCGATATTAAAATGGTGCCTTATAAAATTATCGAAGCCGATAACGGAGATGCTTGGTTACAAGCGACAGTGGGAAGCGATGTGAAAAAATTTGCGCCTCAACAAATTTCTGCTGATGTATTAAGAAAAATGAAAAAAACCGCAGAAGACTTTTTAGGTCATCCTGTGACTGAAGCGGTTATTACGGTTCCTGCTTATTTTAATGATTCACAACGTCAAGCCACCAAAGATGCGGGACGCATTGCAGGCTTAGAAGTAAAACGTATTATCAACGAACCTACTGCTGCTGCATTAGCGTATGGTATGGATAAAAAACCGGGCAACTCTAAAATCGTTGTATACGATTTAGGTGGCGGTACATTCGACGTATCTGTAATTGAAATTGCAGAAGTAGAAGGCGAACATCAATTTGAAGTATTAGCAACCAATGGTGATACTTTCTTAGGTGGTGAAGATTTTGATGCCAGAGTGATCGACTTTTTAGTCACCGAGTTCCAAAAAGAATCCGGTATTGATTTGCGTAATGATCCTTTAGCATTACAACGCTTAAAAGAAGCGGCTGAAAAAGCGAAGATTGAATTATCTTCTTCACAACAAACTGATGTGAACTTGCCTTATATTACGGCAGATGCATCAGGTCCTAAACATTTAAATATCAAAATTACTCGCGCTAAATTAGAAGGTTTGGTTGAAGATTTAATTCAACGCACTATTGAACCTTGCAAAATCGCGATGAAAGATGCGGGATTATCCATGAGTGATATCGATGATATTATTCTCGTGGGTGGACAATCACGTATGCCTAAAGTACAAGAAGTAGTAAAACAATTTTTTGGAAAAGAACCACGTCGTGACGTTAACCCTGATGAAGCAGTAGCGATTGGTGCTGCTATTCAAGGTGCGGTATTAAGCGGCGGTGTAAAAGATGTATTGTTACTTGACGTTACTCCATTGTCTTTAGGTATTGAAACCATGGGCGGTGTGATGACCAAGCTCATTGAAAAAAATACCACCATTCCTACTAAAGCATCACAAGTGTTTTCTACTGCTGATGATAATCAAACCGCAGTAACCGTGCATGTATTGCAAGGTGAGCGTGAACGTGCGAGTGGAAATAAATCGTTAGGTCGTTTTGATTTAACCGATATTCCACCTTCACCTCGTGGCATGCCACAAATCGAAGTTACATTCGATATCGATGCGAATGGTATATTGCATGTATCTGCTAAAGATAAAGCCACCGGTAAAGAGCAATCAATCGTCATTAAAGCGTCTAGCGGTTTATCTGAGCAAGAAATTCAGCAAATGGTACAAGATGCCAAAGCGAATGAAGGTGAAGATAAAAAGTTCCATGAATTAGTCTCTGCACGTAACCATGCTGATGGTTTAATTCATGCTACCGAAAAATCGCTGAAAGAAGCGGGCGATAAAGTATCTGATGCAGAAAAACAACCCGTGTTAGATATCATCGCAGGTTTGAAAGAACTCTTGAAGAGCGAAGATAAAGAAGCGATTGAATCTAAAACTCAAGCGCTAACAGAAGCTATGAATAAGATTTCTGAAAAACTTTATGCCGCGGGCGCTGCACCGGGTGGCGAACACACAGATGCTGGCCAGCAAGGTCAATCTTCTGAAAACAAAGCGTCAGACGAAAAAGTAGTTGATGCTGAATTTGAAGAAGTGAAAGACGACGAAAAGAAACCTGAAGATAAACCTAAAGAGTAACTGTTTCTCTTCACCTCTCCCTGAGGGAGAGGTCGAGCAGCTCATGCAAAGCATGAGCCGCTCGGGTGAGGGGGAGCCATAATCCTATTCCCATTTATCTCGAGCGCTATAAAGGTTATAATAGACACACGCTAAAACAGCGTTGCTGTATTTCCTACCAGGTATTTTATGTCAAAACGTGATTATTACGAAACTCTAGGCGTCTCACGCCAAGCCTCTGCCGAGCAGCTAAAAGCAGCCTATCGTAAATTGGCTATGAAGCACCATCCTGACCGAAATCCGGGGGATGAAGCTGCCGAAAACAAGTTTAAAGAGCTTAAAGAAGCCTACGAAACCCTCAGTGATCCCCGTAAACGCCAAGCATATGATCAACATGGCCATGCCGGAGTGGATGCTTCTATGAGAGGCGGACCGGGTGGATATGGAGCGGCCGGTTTTGATGATATTTTTGATATATTCGGTGATATTTTTGGTGGCAGACGCGCTGGTGGCGGTGCTGAAAGAGCTCCTAGAGGCCAAAGAGGTGCCGATTTACGCTATAACCTTGAGCTTTCATTAGAAGAAGCCGTAGCCGGTAAAACCGTACAAATTAAAGTGCCTACTTATGTGAGCTGTGAAGTATGCCATGGTAGTGGAGCTCGTGCTGGCAGCGCTCCTAAAAATTGCCCTACCTGTAATGGTGTAGGCCAAGTGCGCATGCAACAAGGCTTTTTCACTATTCAGCAAACCTGCCCATCATGCCATGGCGAAGGTAAAATTATTTCAGAGCCATGTTCAGGTTGTCATGGACAGGGTAGAATCAAACAAACCAAAACACTTTCTGTTAAAATTCCTCCAGGCGTTGATGAAGGTGATCGCATACGTTTATCAGGCGAAGGAGAAGCAGGCGTACATGGTGGTGGCACAGGCGATTTGTATGTGCAAATTCATGTGCGAGAACATTCTATATTTAAACGCGAAGAAGAAAATTTATATTGCGAAATTCCCATTAGTTTTGTAACGGCCACCTTAGGCGGTGAATTAGAAGTACCTACTTTAGATGGACGTATTAAATTAAAAATTCCAGCGGAAACGCAAACTGGAAAATTATTTCGCATGAGAGGCAAAGGGGTTCCTTCACCTCGTAATTCAACTAAAGGGGATTTGATTTGTCGTGTAGTGATAGAAACACCGGTAAATTTAAATGATCGCCAAAAAGAATTACTGGAACAATTTGAAGAAGATTGTCAAAATGACAAACGTGATCACAGCCCAAGAGCGAGTTCTTGGTTTAGTGGCGTGAAACGTTTTTTTGAACATTTAGGATAACCATAAAAGGTAAATTGGATGACAGATACTAAAAACACACCTGCTATTTTAGCTCTAGCAGATGGAACCGTTTTTCATGGCGTTTCTATTGGTGCTCCTGGTTTAACCGTAGGTGAAGTGGTTTTTAATACTTCCATGACTGGTTATCAAGAAATTTTAAGCGATGCATCATACGCACAACAAATTGTAACATTAACCTATCCGCATATCGGAAACGTAGGTGTAAATCGACACGATCAAGAAAGTGCCAAAGCCTGGGTAGCTGGTTTAATTATTCGCGATTTATCATTAACGGTAAGCAACTGGCGCTCTGAGCAAACCCTTCCTGACTATTTAAATGAAAATAATATTGTAGCGATTTCTGATATTGATACACGCGCATTAACCAAAATTTTGCGTGATAAAGGCGCTCAATCAGGTTGTATTATGGCAGGCAACGTTAACGAAGCAGAAGCCATTGCAGCTGCTCGAGCATTCCCTGGTTTAAACAATGCGAATTTAGCCGATGTAGTCAGCACAACAGAACCTTATGAATGGGAAGAACCTACGTGGCAACATGATAAAATGGATAAGCGTTTTCATGTTGTGGTAATGGATTATGGTGTAAAACAAAATATTTTACGCTTGTTAGTAGACAGAGGCTGTAAAGTAACCGTGGTTCCTTCTACTTTTTCGGCAGAACAAATTTTAACGCTGAACCCAGATGGGATTGTGATTTCAAACGGCCCTGGTGATCCAGCCGCCTGCACATTTGCGATTCAAACTATTCAATCTTTATTGAAAACCGATATTCCATTGTATGGTATTTGTTTAGGTCATCAGTTATTAGGTTTAGCCGCCGGTGCACAAACATTTAAAATGAAATTTGGTCATCATGGTGCTAACCATCCTGTAAAAGATGAACTCACGGGTCGCGTATTTATTACCAGCCAAAATCATGGGTTTTCGGTGGTAGAAGAAAGTTTACCGGCCAATATTAAAGTGACGCATCGTTCTTTGTTTGACAATACCATTCAAGGATTTAAATTTACCGATAAACCGGTTTTCGCTTTTCAAGGTCACCCTGAAGCTTCTCCTGGCCCCCATGATATCAATAGTTTATTTGATACTTTCGTCGATCAACTATAAATAATTTAGGAAAGAGTTAAAGGTCTAAGGCGCGGAGCAGGTGGAGCATAAGTCATATCTTTTTCAAGAATTTCTACCACTCGTGCTGCAGTAGGTCTTTCTGTTCGTTCGTTTTTCCAACATTGTCTTATTGCATCAATAATAGGCTGTAATTCAGCGGTCAATTTTTTTCCGCTTCTTAAATAATCTTCTCTGTGTTGGATAGAGCAATTAAATAATAATAAATGTTGAGTGCTTCCATCTCCAGGAAGATTTTGTTCTACTACCATCATGGCAAAAGTCATGCCCATAGAAAATATATCGGAATCAGTTCCGGGTTTTTGTTTTCTAGCAATTTCAGGTGCACAGAAGTGTATACTACCTCTATTAGTTTTAGCGTTCGCTACTTTACCTGCTAAACCAAAATCACCAATAACAATTCTCATATCTTTGGTGACAAAGAGATTATCAGGTTTTAAATCCATATGAATGATACCTGCGTTATGTAAAGCTGCTACACCTCTTGCCGTATCACTGGCCATTATTCTTTTTTGTTTATCGGTTAAATCATTGTTGTTGAGTACCGTCAACAAGTCTCCATTTTCTATATATTCGATGACGATGCCAGGTGCTTTACCATCTGGCTGATCACAATAACCACCCATTAAATAAAGTATATGTGGGCTGTTTGCCGCCATTGCTGTCTGTAACATATTTAATTCATTTAAAAACAAAGCAGCATTTTGATTACCTTTTTTGGTAGTGGTTTTGACGATAACGGGTAAACCACCTCTAAAACGTGCTTTATAAATGGATCCAAAATCTGAAACTGTGGGGATCTCGTTATCTATTACAACGTCTAAATGAGAAATGCGTTTACCATCATATCCATCTAACAATGTTGATGGAACAGGAGCTATAGATATCATTTGTAATGTAGGTGTTACGGGAGGTGTATATTTTTCAGGGGGAAGCGTACCCTGAGATACCGAACGTTTAAGTGGTTGGCCTTCATCTTCTAGATCAGCTTCAGGTGTTTCTGGGGGTGTATCAGCAGGCTCTGATAAAGTCGTATCCGATAATGATCTCGTAAGAGGCGCGTACATACGCAGCACTGGGCTATTGGGTGCTGTTGTGATTGCAATGGGATTATCGTAAAGGTAAGAAGTCTCTTGATCCCTAACTCCAAAAAATGGCAGAGATTGGCTGAAGATTTCGCGAAGTTTATTAAGAGCTTCAACAAAGTCTTCAACCGACTCATCTGGCAGCTCATATATTCTACGTCTGGCTTCCATCATTAATTTTGCGACCCCGTCAGGAAGCCTAAAACTTCGATTAAGGCTTCGGTCTTCAGGATAGATAACCGTAAAAGATGTGCCACCTAGAAGCCAAGGTAAAAAGACCTTACTTTGCCAATATTCAGGGTGGACACCACTGGTGAAATCTAAGTGATTCTCGTTCAGTATCTTTTGCTTATAAACTCTTAAGGTATCTCGTTGAGCTTGGGTCAGGGGCATAAAAGGCCTGTAAGTATGGTTAATGACTTAATATTATGAGGGATGGTCAAAAAAAAGTCAATTAATTAAGTGCTTTAATTGGGTTAGTATTTAGCTTGGCCATAATGAGGGTGAGGGTGCTGGAGGAGGTGCTTTTGACATATTTTCATCAAATGTTGCGACTATTTGCTCTATGGTCGGTCTATTAGCTCGTTCTTTATGCCAACCTGACTTGATGACTTCTTTAATAAAAGTAATTGCTGGAGGCCATTCTTTATAGCCTTCTAGATCGCCACCTTTCAGATAATCTTTTTTATTTGGCAGGTCGAACAAAGGTACTTCATTATTTCTAGGCTCAGGTAACTTAAGCCCAGTCATTAATACCAAAAATAGCATTACCAGGTTATAAATATCTGAGTCTTTACCGGCTGGCTTGTTATCTAACACTTCAGGAGCTGTATATGCATAAGTTCCCATAAGCTTATTAGCGTCTTTACTGTCGGTAGTACAAGCCGCTCCAAAATCCGCTATTTTTACACGTTCTTTACCTGCATCTAATAATAGATTTTCAGGCTTTAAATCTCTATGTAAAATATTGAGTGCGTGCAAACACTGCACTCCTCTCGCTACGTCATCAGCCCAACGGGCTCTTTTATCAAAGGCAGGAGGATTTGCTCTCAAGAACGAAAGCACACTCCCGCCTTCCATATACCCAAATACCATAGTAGGGGTTGCTCCTGGTGTTTCCTCCCCAAAAGTTCCGTAAAAAGTCACAATATAACCACTATTAGCCTTGGCGATAGTAGCTAATATATTGGATTCTTTTTGAAATATAGATTGATTTATTTTCGGGTTTTTTTTAGTAACGGTTTTTAATGCTACTTGCACACCGCTGGCAGTATGTATGGCTAAAAAAACTTGGCCGAAAGCTGAGCGGTTTCCTATTTCGTGTTCAACTTTAAAATCTGTAGAAGACAGTCTTTTATCGGGATAATTACTCTCCAAAAAGGTTGAAAAGTTTAGGGCTACGGCTATTTCTGGAGCAGAAACTGGGGTAGTGGGAGCCTTAATAGGTGTTTGGTAGAGCTTTTCAGTATCCGGATGTCTGATGGCAAAGCTAGGTACTGAAAGGCTTAATCGAGCACGGATTACTTCAAGAGCGTTGGCAAAATCCGCCACGGATTCATCAGGGAATTCATGCAGTCTTTTTGCTGCTTCGCGGATAAGTTCTGACACCCCATTAGGTACTTTATATATTTGGTTTTGATCCAGCGTGATCTTAGCTCCGCCACCCATAAACCATCGGCGATCCGCTCTTTCCTGCCAATATTGTAGATCAGCCCAATCCAGATTAAGGTGAAGCTGGTCTAATAATGCTTTTTTTTGGGCGGCTAAAGTCATAAAAATAAGAAATAAGTATGAATAATAACTAACTATTATGGGTGATATCTAAAAAAAAGTCAAACAAATAGAGGGTAATACCCTCGATTAGAGTAGTAGTAAGGACTAATTTTTTATGCAGGGGATAATGCGGGAGAGGCTGCCAAAGGAGGTGCTTTTGGCATATTTTCATCAAATGTTTTTGCTATTTGCTGTATGGTTGGTCTGCTATTCCTGTGGAAACATGAAGCTTTGTTTATAATGGGTTTTATAAAAACAACTTCTGTAGGCCATGTTGTGTTGCCCGCTAAATCACCACCATTTAGAAAGGTCTCACGATCAGGGTGCTCAAAGAAAAATTTGGGTGTTTTGGGCAAACCAGCTCTGGTTAATATAACGAGTAAAAGTAATACTAGGTTATAAATATCCGAGTCTTTACCAGCTGAACCTTTTCCTTGTATCATTTCTGGGGCGGCGTATTCAGGGGTTCCTACGTACTCTTTAATGTTCTTAGTATCATGAACGCTACAGGAAAATCCGAAATCGCCTATTTTTGCACGTGTTTGATTGCGATTAAGTAAAATATTTGCCGGTTTTAAATCTCTGTGCAACACGTCTAATTCGTGCAAGTATAGTAAGCCTCTTACTATATCATCAGCAAATCTTGCTTTTTGACTCCAAGAGGATTTTTTTGTTTGCAAAAGTTCTAAAAGATTTCCTCCTTCCATGTAAGCAAATACCATGGCAGGTGGTTCCCCAATATAATGATCACCAAAAACCCCATAATAAGTCACAATATTAGAATGATTTGTTTTGGTAACCTGCGCTAATATATTGATCTCTCTTAGAAAAGCCTCGTCATTTTTTTCTTTATTTTTTCGGGTTGTTACCGTTTTGAGAATAACAGCAGTTCCACTTTTATGATGGGCTAGAAAAATTTCGCCAAAACCTGATTTTACATTTATTTTTTGCACCACATTAAAATCTTTGCAAGAGAGTTTGGTGCCAGTGTAATTATCAAGTATTGAAAGCGTTTCCGTTGGATCGGTTGTCGAATGTGCAATTGTTGCAGGTATCACTTTGATCGGGCTATTATAAATTTTTTGGGTATTGGGATGTCGTTTATTAAATAGCGAGTTTGATTGATCTAATCCAGCGCGAGTTTGTTCAAGTGCTATAGCAAAATCCTCTACCGATTCAGCGGGATACTCTAACAATCTTTCCTTGGCTGTCTGTATTAAATGAGCTACTCCCTTAGGAATTCTAAAAGCTCTTTTCTTTACTTCAGGTAGAGTATGGCGAGGTAGATAAATTAATGTTCCTGCGCCTAGCCAAGAAAAAGAAACCTGATCTTCTAATTGTTGAAGCTGCGAAGGATCGGTGAAATCAAGAACGTATCTATTGAGTAAGGCTATTTTTTCTAATTCTAAGGACATAATAAAGATTGAATTTTTGAAGATTAACTAACTATTATGTGGCATGCCTAAAAAAAAGTCAATGTTAATGGAGAAGTTCAAGAAGGGGAGGATTTTCAATATTTAGGGGCTATAATGCGGCTTATTCATCAAGGAGAGACACCATGGAAAATCACACCGCTTTTCAAAGTAGCCTTATGTTAGCAGGCCGTATCCTATTTTCCTTTATCTTTTTGATGTCTAGCGTAACCAAAATTTTGGGGTTTAATGGCATTGTAATGTATATGGAAAGCGCCGGCATGACTTCTTACACCATGCCTTTAGCGGTTCTTTCTATTGTGTTTGAGCTCGGTGGCGCCTTATTAATATTGCTAGGTTGGCAGACTCGTTTAGGTGCCACTATGCTGGCGATATTTACCGCGGCTACTGCATTTGGTATTCATCATTATTGGAGCTACCCTGCGGATCAAGCCTATATGCAAATGATTCATTTTATGAAAAATATTGCTTTAACTGGTGGCGCTTTTTATATTTTAAGTGCAGGTGCTGGGCGCTTTAGTGTAGATGGATGGTTTGGGAAAAAAACAATCATATGAAAGAATCCATAAAATTTTCTTTAGTTAAAAAATTATCATTAGCCAGTACATTATTATTAACCGGAATGTCGCTTGCATTAGCGTGCACGGATTTTCGTTTAGTAGCAGCCGATGGCAGCGTGCTTATCACACGCAGCATGGAATTTGCTATTGATATGAAATCCAATTTAATGACTTCCTCACGCGGGCGTGAATTTAAAACCACAACACCTAATCAAAAAGAAGGACTCTCGTGGAAATCTAAATATGGTTATTTATTTTTAGATGGCATGGGTTTAGGTGTTCCCTTAGAAGGCATGAATGAACATGGCTTAGCTTATGAAGCATTATTATTTCCCGGTGAAGCCGAATATCAAACCATTCCAGACAACAAAGAAAAACAAGCGGTTTCTTATGTGAATTTTGGTGATTGGATTTTAGGAAATTTTAAAACTGTAGAGGAAGTACGCGAAGCATTGCAAGATATTTATGTGTATGAACAAACATTACCTCAATTAAATAATGCAGTTTTCCCTATTCATTTTTCAATTTACGAAGCCTCGGGTAAAGGAATAGTTGTAGAATATGTAAAAGGTAAATTACATATTTATGACAACCATATTGGTGTAATGACCAATTCACCTACTTACGATTGGCACATTACTAATTTACGCAATTATGTAAACTTAACACCCGTTTCTCCTAAACCGATAGTTGATAATGGTGTGACGTTTGCAGCCACAGGCCAAGGTGCAGGCATGTTAGGTTTGCCAGGCGATATTAGCCCGCCTTCACGATTTGTTAAAATGGCTGTCATGTCTAAAACGGTTACCACACCAGCTGATGCACCCGCCGCATTAAACACCGCGCAACATATGATTAATAATGTAGATATTCCTTTAGGATTTGTGCGTGAAGCGCAAAAAGAAGGTACGGCTACGAATGAATTAACTCAGTGGGTAGTGTTCAAAGATCTCACTCATAAAATACTTTATTATCGCACTTACGATGATTTAACCCTGCATGCGGTGGATATGAATAAGCTAGATTTTTCAGAAAACGCCCCAGCACTTAAAATGCCTATTGCCTCCAAACCTTTTATTCTGGATATGACCCCTCAGTTTATGGCGCGCAAATAGTAAATTGTGGGATAAAATTTAATTTTCAACTAATTGCCCTGTTAAATATTTATGAACAATGCTTGATAATAAACTTTGATAAGCAAGACCTTCCTGTAAAGCTTTTTCTTGAATTCTTATAAAGTCCCATTCTGTCATGCGTAAACTGACACGCCTATTTTTATTTCCATGTTCTTTGGCCATCTGTTGGTATTCTTGCATTCTTTTATTTACATTTGGAATGCTTTTAAGTTTTCCAGTTTCAAAAGCATCTAGTATTTCTTGTTCTTCTTTATTTAAATGCTGTTTTAAGGTTTTCATTTCTTTGATTCTCCAAAGTATTCACGAGTTGCTTTTCTGTTACGAAACGCAGTTTTTAAAAAAACTTTATCTTCATCCTCTACAAATGGAACATAGACAACATAGCCCTCCATATCAATGACAAAAATAAACTGATGTTTATATTTGCTACTAGGGTGAGGCACTACATCTAGCAGCTTTCCTTCTTCAAGGGCCACAACAATTGCCTCGAAGCTGATCTCTCGTTCATTAAATAATTGCTTATTCTTTTCCTCGTCCCATTCATAACGTTTCATAGGGCTTAAAGACTCCTTTTGTACACATTATGACATGCATTCGGCACCTCGTCAACATTACTCATTGTCACCCACCCCCCTAATGCGTTATCATAGTGCACTTACGTGGGAAATTTCGGTTGTACTATGCCAAAGCGCACGGATATAAAGAGTATACTGATTATTGGAGCCGGGCCTATTGTTATTGGACAAGCCTGTGAGTTCGACTATTCTGGTGCACAAGCCTGTAAAGCCTTAAAAGAAGAAGGCTACCGCGTTATTTTGGTGAATTCCAATCCTGCCACCATCATGACAGATCCCACTCTCGCTGATGCCACTTATATAGAACCCTTACGCTGGCAAGAAATTGCCAAAATCATTGAACGTGAACGCCCAGATGCGGTGCTACCTACCATGGGCGGCCAAACCGCGCTTAACTGTGCCTTAGATTTAGTTCGCGAAAACATATTAAAACGTTTTGATGTACAACTTATTGGTGCTTCCAAAGAAGCGATTGCCAAAGCCGAAGACAGAAATTTATTCCGCCAAGCTATGGAGCATATCGGTTTAGAAATGCCGCGCTCTGTAATAGCACATACACTAGAAGAAGCTTTAGAAGCGCAAGACAGTTTAGGTTTTCCCTTAGTGATCAGACCTTCTTTCACCATGGGTGGAAGCGGCGGCGGTATTGCTTATAACCGTGAAGAATTTGTGGAAATTTGTACGCGTGGTTTAGAGTTGTCTCCTACGCATGAATTGCTGATTGATGAATCAGTAATTGGCTGGAAAGAATTTGAAATGGAAGTGGTGCGTGATAATAAAGACAATTGTATTATCGTGTGCTCGATTGAAAACGTAGATGCTATGGGCGTACACACAGGCGACTCTATTACTGTAGCGCCAGCACAAACGCTAACCGACAAAGAATTTCAGCGCATGAGAGATGCATCAATTGCTGTACTGCGTGAAATTGGGGTAGATACCGGCGGTTCTAATGTGCAATTTGCCGTAAATCCTGCTGATGGCCGCATGGTTGTGATTGAAATGAATCCTCGTGTATCGCGCTCTTCTGCATTAGCTTCTAAAGCAACCGGTTTTCCGATTGCACGTGTAGCGGCTAAATTAGCAGTAGGTTATACACTAGATGAATTATCGAATGAAATTACTGGCGGCCAAATTCCCGCTTCTTTCGAACCCACTATCGATTATGTTGTGGTAAAAATTCCACGCTTTAACTTTGAAAAATTCCCTCAAACCGAAGCCCGTTTATCTACGCAAATGAAATCGGTAGGTGAAGTGATGGCGATGGGCGGCACCTTTCAAGAAGCCTTACAAAAAGCGTTACGCGGTTTAGAAATTGGTATTTACGGATTAGAGTCTGTTATTCCTGAACATCATTCTGATCTATCTGCATTATTAACCACCGAATTACGATTACCAGGGCCTCAACGCATTGCATATGTGGCAGATGCATTGCGCTTTGGATTTAGTATTGAAAAAGTAAACGAATTATCTGGTATCGATTTTTGGTTTTTAGCGCAAATTAATGATTTACTCAAAAGCGAAGCCGACATTAAAAAACGTGGATTTTCAGGGTTTGACAAAACGTTTTTACGTCGCTTAAAACGCCAAGGTTTTTCGGATAGATATTTATCTAGTTTAACGGGTGTAAGCGAGGGCGAAGTACGCAAACGCCGACATGAATTAAGCATACGTCCTGTTTATAAAAGAGTAGATACTTGTAGCGCAGAATTTGCGACAGAAACCGCTTATTTATATTCTACTTATGCACAAGAATGTGAAGCATTACCTAGCGAACGTGAAAAAATTATTGTATTAGGCGGCGGCCCTAACCGAATTGGCCAAGGGATTGAATTTGATTATTGCTGCGTACATGCTGCACTCGAAGTTCGCGATATGGGTTATGAAGCCATTATGGTGAATTGTAATCCTGAAACCGTTTCAACCGATTATGACACTTCAGATAGATTATATTTTGAATCGTTAACACTTGAAGATGTATTAGAAATTGTAGCCGTAGAAAAACCTAAAGGTGTGATTGTTCAGTACGGCGGACAAACACCGCTGAAATTAGCCCGAGCTTTAGAAGCAGCAGGTGTGCCTATTATTGGTACATCACCGGATGCTATCGATAGAGCAGAAGATCGCGAGCGCTTCCAACAATTAGTGAATGAATTAAATTTAATTCAACCACCCAATCGTATTATTCGCCGAGAAGCAGAAGGCATAAAAGAAGCGGAAAGTATTGGTTATCCTTTAGTGGTTCGCCCTTCCTATGTATTAGGCGGACGCGCAATGGAAGTGGTGTATAACGAAGATGAGTTGCGCACTTATTTACGTGATGCAGTAAAAGTTTCCAATGAATCTCCCGTATTGCTCGATCGCTTTTTAGATAACGCGATAGAAGTGGATGTAGATGCAGTCTGTGATGGCGAAAATGTATTTATCGGCGGCATCATGGAGCATATTGAACAAGCCGGCGTGCATTCAGGCGATTCTGATTGTTGTTTACCTCCTTATAGTTTAAGTCAAGAAATGCAAAAAGAATTGTCTCTGCAGATGACAAAAATGGCAAAATCCTTAGGCGTTGTGGGTTTAATGAATGCGCAGTTTGCCATACAAGATAATATTATTTATGTGCTTGAAGTAAACCCTAGAGCTTCACGTACTATTCCTTTTGTATCAAAAGCGATCGGATTACCGTTAGCACGTATTGCAGTACGTTGTATGTTAGGCCAAAGTTTAAAAGATCAAGGCTTATCTGAAATGGTTACTCCACCATACTATGCGGTAAAAGTACCCGTGTTCCCGTTCAATAAATTTTTAGGGGTAGATCCTATTCTTGGTCCTGAAATGAAATCCACCGGTGAAGTCATGGGCTTTGGAAATACATTTGCAGAAGCCTTTATCAAAGCACATTTAGCGGTGAATATTGAATTACATCCAGGCGGAAAAGCCTTTTTAAGTGTAAGAGATGCGGACAAAGTAGGCATTGCAGAGGTAGCGAAAGCGTTAGTGAGCGTAGGTTTTGTCTTAATTGCTACTAATGGAACTGCGCGTGTATTACAAGAAGCGGGTATTCCTTGCGAACGTATTAATAAAGTGACCGAAGGTAGACCTCACATTGTAGATATGATTAAAAATGATGAAATTGATTTTATTATTAACACTACAGAAGGTAAGCAATCAACAGCCGATTCTTACACTATTCGTCGCAGTGCGTTGCAAAGAAAAATTAACTATACTACTACTCTAGCCGGAGGCCGAGCATGTGCTCTGGCTTTCGCATTACAAGCAGAACAAACTGTGCATAGCTTACAAGAATTGCACAAAAGGTTGGGAGAATAATAATGGATAAAGTTCCAATGACAGTGCAAGGCGCAGAAAGCTTGCGAGCAGAATTACAAGAATTAAAATCCGTGAAACGTCCTGCGATAATCCAAGCAATTGCTGAAGCGCGTGCACATGGTGATTTAAAAGAAAACGCGGAATATCATGCGGCACGTGAACAACAAAGTTTTATGGAAGGTCGTATTAAAGATATTGAAGCTAAATTATCGTTGGCGCAAGTGGTCGATATTAGCAAAATGGAAAATAACGGCAAAGTTATTTTTGGTACCACGGTAGAAATTGTGAATTTAGATACCGATGAAAAAGTGATTTATAAAATTGTAGGTGAAGACGAAGCTGATATTAAAGAAAATAAAATATCCGTTACATCCCCTATTGCTCGTTCATTAATTGGTAAATTTAAAGGCGATGAAATTGTAGTACGCGCACCGGGTGGCGAAGTTAATTATGAAATCACTCGTGTAGATTACCGCTAGATTATTATTTTTTTCGCGTAGAAGTACTTCTGCTTTTTTTAACGGGTTTATTACTAATCGTTATTTTCGCTTTTTTATCCGGATTCACACGATAAATAATCGCCATATTACCAATGGATTGTACTAGCTCAGACTGGGTTGCTTCACATAAGGCAGTGGTTATCTCTTTGCGCTCATCTCTATCTTGACCATTAATCTTCACTTTTATGAGCTCATGAGCATTCAGCGCTATTTCCGTTTCAGCAATAACTGCTGGCGTAAGGCCATGCTGACCCATTATAATAACAGGATGTAGATGATGTGCTTGTTGTTTCAGCTCGCGCTTCGCTTTACCAGATAACATATATACCTCATTTAAAGACATATTATACCCTATGGCACGCTCAAAAAGCAGTAGAGAATGGCTCAAAGAGCATTTTACCGATCCTTACGTAAAACAAGCCCAGCAAGAAGGTTATCGTTCCCGTGCGGCCTTTAAACTGATAGAAATTCAGGAAAAACACAAAATAATTCGCCCAGGCATGGCCGTATTAGACGTAGGAGCGGCTCCAGGAGGCTGGACTCAGCTGGTTTCCGACTGGATAGGCGCCAAAGGCAAGGTGATAGCGGTTGATTTATTAGCAATTGACCCCATATCTAATGATAACACCACGATTATTCAGGGTGATATTACCAGTGAAGAGGTCTGGGAGCAGGTAGAAGCAGCATTATTGCCCAAAAAGCAGTTTGATGTGGTTTTATCTGATATGGCGCCTAATATGAGCGGCATCAATGTAGCTGATCAAGCTCGCATTATGGGCTTGGTAGAGCATTTAGTGGAGCTAGTTGACCCCGTATTAGCAGATGGCGGCGTGTTATTGGTGAAGGTATTTCAGGGCACCGGCTTTGATGAGCTGCTCAAACAGCTACGCAAAACCTATAAAAAAGTGCAAACCATTAAGCCCCCAGCTTCACGCAAACGCTCCCGCGAGCTGTATCTACTTGCTCATAAATAACCTGTCCTGGGGGAGCAATATGCAGACTTGACAAATGTACGGTACTGCCGTACACTTGTACCAACTCTGACCCAAATGAGGCACTAATGACTACTGTCACCGTAAACCAATTTAGAGAACATCTGCGACATTATGTTGAGGAAACCACAAAAACTCATGAAGTTCTTACTGTTTCTAGACGTAATGGAAAGGATTTTGTCGTAATGAGCAGTGAAGATTGGCAAAGCATTGAAGAAACATTATATGTGCTACAAAACACCTCCTTGGTAGAGCAAATCCAAAAGTCATTCGAAACACACGGAAAAAATCAGGGTTATCAACCGGGTGAAGGGGAATTTGATGAGATCAATCATCTTTGAAGGTGCTACCTGGGAAAAATATGAAGGACTACGCCAAGAAAATAAAGTCTTGCACAAAAATCTGTGTGAAATTATTAAAGAGATGCAACGCAATAACCCGTCGAAAGGTATAGGAAAACCAGAACCTCTAAAACATCAACTGAAAGGATTATGGTCTAGACGTTTGTCGCAAAAAGATCGTGTAATTTATCGCTTTGATGAAAATTTTATTTATATTTTTGCTATTGGTGGTCATTACGATGACCGATAAGTTTTAATCGATCTTAATTTTTTTTTGCAACAAAGCCTACCCATTCTCTTCCATCTAAGCAAAAATCTTCATGGACTCCAGCTTCTTTTCCGCCAAATAAATAAGATTTTTCAATAATAAACCCTGCATCAGAAAATACTTGCGCTAGAATTTCATTATCAAAAAGATGGATTTGAGCGGGAACACCTTTGCTGAGTTCATGATCAACATTATATTCCCACTTGTTTTCAATAAATCCTGGATAGGGTAGGCCTTTGGCTTTTCGTTCTAAAAATGCAGGAATGAAATTTTTGATGGTTTTATGATAAGGGGTATAATTAACAATAAATACTTTACCGCTAGGTATCAAGTTTTTATATAAAAATTGAATAGCATTCTTCATTTCTTCTTGATTCAAAAAAGTTAAAACATGAGACAGTAAAGCAGCGGAAATAGGTGTATTCAAAACTAAGTTATTGGGGAAATGAGCGCATTGAGTAGTTAATCGATTTTGCAATTCTATGGGAGTAGCGTCTTTTAGCAAATCAAGATGTTCTTGGCAAATATCTACAGCAATTACCTCCGCGCCAACTTTTAAGCAAGGAAGCGTAGCGACTCCATAAGCGGCCCCAATATCTAAAACAGGGAATAAAGCATCTTGGGAGAAAGAGATAAATTCGTCTGTAATAGAAGAAGGTTGATGTTCATATCCATAATTATTTTTTGTTTTTTTGAGAGAACTACCCGATTTCAAATGCTTTCTCCTGTATGTTATAAATATGCAGTAAAGTTAATAGGCCAATAATTGCCAATATAGCAGAAAGGCCTATATAAATCGAAGAATAAATTATTGAACCAGTAGATTTAGCAATAAAATTCAATAGAAATGGGGTGCTTCCAGCAAAAAAACCACTCGTTATATTAAGTACTATTGCGTTTCCAGAGTATCTAATGTTAGTTGGAAATGATTTTGATAAAAGAAAGGGGAAGCCAGCAACAAAAAAAGCTCCCAGGATAGTTATCGTAAACTGTGATAAAGCAAAGTAAATCGTTTTATCCAACAAAAGTCCATAAAATATAGCAGGAATGGTAAGTATGCAAAAAATGGAACACAAAAACATTGTTGGTATTGTTTTTTTCATGGGCGTAAAATTAGCTATAAGGGGGATTAGCAAAGTCATAATAAATAAATTTACTGAGTTTATGATATGTATTTCAGAATATTCTTGTGGGAATGATGAAGCGCGAATATTTGGGAAATAAACAAATGTAGTGTATGAAAGTATCACTGATAGTTGAAATATTAATATCATTGATAATATCAAGTGTTTATGGTTTTTAATAAGAGTTTTAATAGGTGTTTTTTCTAAATGACCATTAGTTATTGTTTTTGAAAAAATTCTTGATTCGCTCATGTTTTTTCTGATCAAGATACTTAAAAGACCTAATGCTAGAGCAATTACAAACGGAATTCTCCATCCCCATTCTTTGACAGCTAATTCACCTAATGTCTCATTAAGAGAGACTATTGTTAATGAAGCTAATAGCATACCGAAAAATGTTGCTGCCATACTCATACTTACAGTGATCTTTGTTCTATTTTCTTCATAGAGTAGGGTGAGAGCACCTGGCATCTCACCGCTTACGGCAATCCCTTGCACTATACGTAAGGCAATTAAAATAATAGTACTCATTATTCCAATAGACACATAAGTGGGCAAAATTCCAATAAAGAAAGTTGAGATAGCCATTAATATAATAGTTGATAGGAATGGAGTCTTTCTTCATTTTTTATCTCCCCATTGACCATAGAAAATTGCACTAATAGGTCGAACAATGAATCCGATTGCAAAAGTAATAAAAACGAAATCCATAGCGTTATCTGTCCAGGGGAAGAAGTGAATCGCAATTATAGATGCTAGTAATCCAAAAATCGTGAATTCGTAGACTTCAAGCGATATGCCGATAACATAAGAAAAAAATAATTTTCTATTCATAAGTTTGGAAAGGCTTATAGCCTCTTTGATAAAGAGAAAGAATTACATCTGATTTTTTATTTACATTCAGCTTTTTCTTTATATTAAAAATATGATGCTCTGCTGTTTTAGGGCTTATATTAAGAGTGAAAGATATTTCTTTTGCGCTCTTTCCTTCAACTAGTAAGTAAGCGATCTTTTTTTCTTGAATTGATAATAGATCCTCTTTTAAAAAATCTTGTGAAGAATTTTGTGTTTTATCGTTTCTCCATGCTGGAATTAATCTGTTTTTATCAGCTAACTTTATTAAGTCATTTGAGGATATTAAAAAATAGTTAGAAAATTTTTCAAGTTGATCTAGGTTGTTTAAATAAATATTTATAGCGTTTGATATATTTTTCGATGTATAAAAAAAGAAATATTCGGTATATTTTTTACACCTTTTTATTATAAGAAAGCAATTGTCATGATTAAATATCTCTTTTTGATCGTTTAATTGCTTTTCGTAAAGATCGGCGAGATCACAAGAATAATTTTTGACTCTGTTTTCATAAAGACAATACTTAACATTACTTAGTAAGTCTGGTGAGTATATATTTATAAGATATGGTTTTTTTATAAACGTATGCTCCAAAGCATATGGATCAGACCATAGTTCTAGACGAGAACCGTTAGGGTAGATACGGGAATATGAAAAAGCATTAAGTGATAATTTATCAAATAGAGGCTGGCATAATTGCATTATATAGTGAGATGATGTAAAAGAAATATGATCGGTTGTTTTTGTATTTGAAATATCAATTTTATCTAATATTTTCATATTTAATTACTCGTATAATCATACCTTATGCCCATAATCCCTTGTGCTCCCCTTTTAATGGCTTCATCTTTATCAGTAAGATTTAATCCTCCAACAGCATACACAGGTAAAGATACTTTTTTTATTATTTCCTCAAATTGTTCCCATCCGATCGGAATTCTATCGGGATAAGACTTTGACTTTTTTATTAGTGAAAGCGATGCAAAATCAGCGCCTATTTTTTCTGCAAACTGAAGCTGTTTTAAATTATTGCAATAAATCCCAATGGAGTATTTCTTGGGTAATGGGCGGTCATTTTGATCTTTGAGTGTATCTGCATAATAACAGCACCCTTTTGCATGTAGTTTTTTTGCTTGGTCACTTGTTCCATGAATGAACAATGTTAGATGATTTTTGTCACAATAGTCTTTTAAGATGTTATAAGTAAAATAAAATGCTCTTTCATCAAGCCGTTTTTGCATCATTTGTATATGTCTAATTCCTTGTTCTCTCCGATTTTTTAGTAATTCCAATAAACTAGGTAGTTCTTCCAAAGAGTTTATATCTGGAGTTATCCACCAGCAATCAGGCAGGTTCTTATTTTGTGTCATATATAAGCTTTAGTGTGGTTCAATTTCAAAAATAGCTCCAACCTCAACAGCAGCACCTAGAGGGAGAGACGAGACGCCAACGGCCTCTCTAGTATGTTTTCCTTTTTCTTGGAAAAATTCAACTAATAAATCTGAGGCACCATTGATTACTTGTGAATGTAAAGTGAAGTCTGGCAAAGAATTCACAAAACCCGATACTTTGATGCACTGTCGTACTCGTGAAAAATCACCTACTGCTGCTTTTAGCTGAGCCAAAATATAATAAGCGCATAATCTGGCTGCCTCTGTACCTTTTTCTATGGTTATATCTTGTCCTACTTTCCCGGAAAATTTTAATTTACCGTTTTCCATAGGAAGTTGTCCCGAAATGTATACCATGTTGTGAGTAATTACGTAGGGAATGAAATTAGCGGTTGGTGCAGTTAAAGTGGGTAGTTCTATTTTCATTTTTTTCCTCTCAGTAAGTATTTTTCCCGATGTTGATGTTTATTTAATAGATTTAAAATTATTTTACCCTTTTTTTTATTTATTAAAAGATAAACATCACCAAAGATTACAATTTATGTATAAAAAATCGATCACTATTTCTGATTGGCGGGATATGCTGGTAGAAATAAGAGAGGCTGGATATACACTGAGAGAGATATCGCGGGTAACCGGGGTTTCTAGAACTACCTTGGATCGATGGTCCAAAAGCGATAAGGAATTACCCCATCATTATCTATTTTCAAAGATGCTGTATTTTTACTCTCACCACCACTTAAAAAAGTCTATTTTCGCCTAATCCCCCTTGTTTATTTAAGCTCTAGCCCCCATAAAGGTAAGATATCTACGATATTTGTAAGCTATCTTGCCTAAATTTAAGGTTGGTTTTGAGAAATTGAGCAGGGGAGATAGGTCAGATGCCTTCACTATAGAGCTGTTTTAGCCTCTAGGAAGGGTCTGTCAGAATAAAGTATGGTATACTCAACAAGTTTAACTCACGATGGAATTCTATAATGAATGCAATGTTAAAAAACTTAGTTATTTGGCTCATAATTGCTCTGGTGCTGATGTCTATATTCAGCAACTTCGGTGGCAAAAACTTTGGTGCGCCTGTTATCAACTACTCTGATTTCTTACACAGAGTGGAAACCAATTCTATACAACGTGTAGTGATTGATCACAACACGATTACGGCTTTCGATCGTAATAATCAAAAATTCATTACTTATATGCCTATGGATGATCCAGGCTTAATGAATGATTTGATTAAAAACAAAGTAGCAGTGGAAGGACAACCTCCTGAACAACAAAGCTTATTGTTACAAATCTTTATTAACTGGTTCCCTATCCTTCTCTTTATTGGTGTGTGGATATTCTTTATGCGCCAAATGCAAGGTGGCGGCGGACGTGGCGGCGCGCTTTCTTTTGGTAAAAGTCGTGCACGCTTATTAACTGAAAATCAAACTAAAGTAACTTTCGCTGATGTGGCAGGTTGCGAAGAAGCTAAAGATGATGTGCGCGAGTTAGTAGAATTTTTACGCGAACCTGCTAAGTTCCAAAAAATTGGTGGTCGTATTCCTCGCGGCGTATTAATGATTGGACCTCCTGGTACCGGTAAAACATTATTAGCACGCGCGATTGCGGGCGAAGCACGCGTTCCTTTCTTTACGATTTCAGGTTCTGATTTCGTTGAAATGTTTGTAGGTGTTGGTGCTTCTCGTGTACGTGATATGTTTGAGCAAGCAAAAAAACAAGCGCCTTGTATTATTTTTATCGATGAAATCGATGCTGTGGGTCGTCATCGTGGTGCAGGTTTAGGCGGCGGTCATGATGAACGCGAACAAACATTAAACCAATTATTAGTAGAAATGGATGGCTTTGAAGGTTCTGAAGGTGTGATTGTAATCGCAGCGACTAACCGTCCTGACGTTTTAGATCCCGCTTTATTACGCCCAGGTCGTTTTGATAGACAAGTAGTTGTAGGATTACCTGACATCCGTGGACGCGAACAAATTTTACAAGTGCATTTACGTAAAGTATCAGCAGGACCTGATGTAGATCCTTCTGTGATTGCACGTGGTACACCTGGATTCTCAGGTGCTGATTTAGCAAACTTGGTGAACGAAGCGGCTTTATTAACCGCGCGCCAAAATAAAAACATGATCAGCATGAACGAATTAGAATTAGCGAAAGATAAAATTATGTTGGGTGCAGAACGCCGCTCAATGGTAATGACAGAAGCTGAAAAGAAATTAACGGCTTATCATGAATCAGGTCATACTATTGTTGGCCGCTTAGTGCCAGAGCATGATCCCGTTTATAAAGTAACGATTATTCCTCGTGGTCGTGCATTAGGTGTAACTATGTACTTACCTGATCAAGATCGTTATAGCTACAATAAACGTCGTCTTGAAAGCCAAATCGCCAGTTTGTTTGGTGGACGTTTAGCGGAAGAATTAATTTTCGGTAAAGAATTTGTGACCACCGGTGCATCTAACGATATCGAACGCGCAAGTGAAATTGCACGTAAGATGGTAACTCGTTGGGGCTTGTCAGATGAATTAGGGCCATTAACTTATGGTCAAGAAGAAGGTGAAGTGTTCTTAGGCCATTCTGTGACTCGTCATAAAGAGTTTTCAGAAAACACGGCGAATACTATTGATAAAGAAGTGCGTGCCATTATCGAACGTAATTATGTATTGGCTAAAAAAATATTAGAAGATAATATCGCTAAATTACATTTAATGGCAGAAGCGTTAATTAAATATGAAACCTTAGATAGCAAACAAATTGAAGCTATTATGGAAGGTCGTACACCTGAACCACCAGCGGGTTGGGATGATAAATCTTCTGGTAAACCTGCAGCAGCAGTAGTAGCTAAAGAAGAAAAACCTAAAAAAGATACAGGCTCTTCTGAAGGCACCGCTACTTCTGTCGCCTAAGTAAATCACCTCTCCCCTTGTGGGAGAGGGTGAGCTGCATAGCAGCGAACGCCAAAACCAAGGAAGGTTTTGGCAGGCTTTCCGCGTAGCCAGGATGGCGTAGCGAGAAAGCTGCGAAGCAGAGGCGGGTGAGGGGTAATAATCACTTCGCTAGCATTGATACTAATTTTCCGCCTAAATCATGCGCTTTATCTGCAAGCTCGGCTGTCCATTCCAACATTTTATAAAGCCCCATGACATCAACCGAATATAATTCAGATTCTAATGCGAATACGGCATTGCGGGCTAAAATTTGGCCTTTATCCGTTTCGTTTTCTAGCGTATCTAATTCAACAATCATATGATTCAAATCTTGAATAAAAGCTTTTTGGGCTTTTGCACCTGCCGCTTTTTCTAAATGATTAATCACATCATATGTTTGGTAAATAGCCGCAATACTTTTATTCAGCATAGGAAAAAATTCAGCGCCTACGCTAGGTGGCAGATTTAATTGTCTGCCTAGAACTAATCCAGTAATGGCAAGCGCTTTGTTGGCGATTTGAGTTTGTAATTGTAAAAGACGGATCACTTCTTTTTGAATAACGGGTGCAAATAAATCTTCATCTAATGTGCTGCTTGCTTTCTGAAGCATATCTCTGGCTTGCTGTGTTAGCTCTATCATTTTTTCGCGATCAGCGTTGGCAGCTTCCCAGTTACCGTGCAGTACATCATTAAAAAAATCGAGCAGTACTTGTGTATCGGTATAAACGATATACATATGCTGCACTAAATATTGCAGAGAGGAGTGACCCACTAATTGATACAGCGAGTTTTTTATAGACATAAGATCCTAGCTATTAATTTTAGGAACGTAGATCCCTTTTGTATATCGTGCAGCCATTTCTTCTAAAGATAAGGGATTAATTTTATCCGCCCAACCAGCTGTACCAAACGCTTCGTAACGTTCTTTACAAATATCATACATGGCTGCAGTCGCTTTTTTCAAATAGCTGCGAGGGTCAAATTCTTTAGGATTTTCTGCAAAGAATTTTCGAATAGCGCCGGTAGAAGCCATGCGTAAATCGGTATCGATATTCACTTTACGCACGCCGTTTTTAATACCTTCTTGAATTTCTTTCAATGGCACGCCATAAGTTTCACCTAAATCGCCGCCGTATTTATTAATAGTGGCTAGCCAATCTTGTGGAACAGAAGAAGAGCCGTGCATGACCAAATGTGTATTAGGAATACGTTTATGAATGGCTTTAATACGTTCAATGGCTAAAATTTCGCCTGTAGGTGGGCGAGAAAACTTATAAGCACCATGGCTGGTACCAATCGCAATGGCTAATGCATCTACTTGTGTCGCTTGTACAAATCGTGCAGCTTCTTCAGGATCGGTTAGCAATTGATCATGGCTTAATACACCTTCGGCACCTGAGCCATCTTCTTCACCGGCTTGTCCGGTTTCTAAAGAGCCTAAGCAACCTAATTCGCCTTCCACGGAAACACCACAAGCATGAGCCATATCAACTGTTCTTTGTGTAACAGAAACGTTGTAATCAAAATCAGCTGGGGTTTTCATATCTTCTTTAAGAGAGCCGTCCATCATCACAGAAGAAAAACCTAATTGGATGGAACGTTGGCATATCGCGGGAGAGGCACCATGATCTTGATGCATGCACACAGGAATATGAGGCCATTCTTCAATAGCGGCTAAAATAAGGTGGCGTAAAAAGGGCGCTCCGGCATATTTGCGAGCCCCAGCAGAAGCTTGCACAATCACAGGGCTATTGGTGTCGTGAGCGGCCTGCATAATGGCACGCATTTGCTCTAAGTTGTTAACATTGAAAGCGGGCACGCCATAGTGATGTTCGGCGGCGTGATCGAGTAATTGGCGCAAAGTAATTAGCATGGGGCAATCCTTAAAATGAAGGTGATATGGCATAGATTATGCCATAAAAGAGGGTACCGAGTCGATTGTCTAGGCCGCCTAAACTGGAGCTTGGGTGGTGGTTGATGTGGGAGGTGGAGGTGTTGAATTAGTGCTTAGGGCAAAGTCGGGTTTCTCGACTATCGCACATAAGCGCTCTTCAAGACCAACCAGAGTAGCTGCGTCATTAATACCTGGATCATAAGTAGATAATTGCTTTAAAAAATCTCGATCAGCTCCTGAAAATTTTTCTGACCATCGTTCAATTAAGCTTTTTATCAGAGTATTGATATTAATTTGTATATCGCGGTTAATCTGATGCAGATCAAGTGATAATAATGTGATAGAAACAATAAACAAGCCAGTAAAGAGAGCACCTACAATAGAAAAAGCGAGATAGCTCAGTTGGTATAATTGGGAAAAACTTATGGCAAGCGCGGATGAATTATTTTCATCAGAGTTTCTGGTAGCCTTTTCTCTTTGAAAAATTGGTGCAACAGTCGGATATAGAAAAGAAGGTTCTGCATTATTCTCGTTAGAAGTTATGTAAAAAGCATACAAAAGGCTTCCAACTCCTATTAAAAAACTTAAAGCCGCTATCCATCGGATCCGGTCAGTTTTTCTTGAATATAAATAAATAACATAATGTTTATAAACTTCGTTCATTCTATCGGTCTTTCCTGGCATCTCTAACCAGAAATATTTTCGTAGAGTTATGTTTTTTTTGGGAACTGTAATAAAAGCATAAAGCACTTGAAGAAAATAAAATTTATTAATATCGGCTTGTGATGCAGGTGAAACAGTATTGTTTTCTGTAGGAATAGCGCGTGATGAGAGTTGCCTTTGCATTTCATGCGATAAAGGGGTGTGAATAAACAATCCTGTGCTAATTTTTATTAGAATGCTAGAGCGTAATTGAATTAAAAGAATTATATAAAAAGCATGTTCCAGCTGAGAAAGAGATTTTGTTCGATAAGAGTTTGATAGTGAGACAAGTGCCTCCCCAGCTTTTTTAAACAGCTCTGCACCGGTATTTATTTCTCTTAATTCAAAATCTCTGCCTATATATCCTTTTTCAATTCCCTTTTTAATGGCTTCTCGAATAGCGCGAAATTCTGGTCTCGCAGTTTTTGATATATCTGTTAATAATTCTTTTAAATATTTCATGGTACTACTGAAGAATGAATAAATTAATGAGAGCGATCTTCTAACACCTCTAGAGCTGGTAAGCTGGCGCCGCCTAAAAATTCTAAGAAAACACCACCACCCGTAGAGATATAAGAAATATCTTTTTCAAGATGATATTGTTCAATAGCTGCTAATGTATCACCGCCACCTGCAAGGCTAAAGGCTTTGCTATTGGCAATGGCGTTAGCTATTGCTTCAGTGCCTTTGCTAAACGCAGGCATTTCAAAAACACCTACTGGGCCATTCCAAATAATCGTGCCAGCAGAACCTAATTGTTCTTTGTATAGCGCAATAGTTTCAGGGCCAATATCTAAAATCATATGATCATCAGGCACTTGATCGACTTTGCACGTATAAGCAAAAGCAGTAGGGCTAAATTCTGCAGCCGTAACCACATCCACAGGCAAAGGCAATAAAGCACCGCGTGCATATAATTGCTCTTGTAAATGTTTAGCGACGGGAAGTAAATCAGGTTCATAAAGCGATTTACCAATCTTAAAACCATTAGCAGCTAAAAAAGTATTAGCAATACCGCCACCTACAATTAAACAATCTACTTTGCTTACCAGTTGCTCTAACACCGATAATTTACTGGATACTTTACTTCCGCCTACCACCGCTACTAAAGGGCGTTGTGGTGCAACCAGCGCCGATTGTAAGGCTTTTACTTCAGCTAATACCAATGGGCCAGCGCAGGCCACCGGTGCAAAGCGCGCAATACTATGAGTAGAAGCATGCGCACGGTGTGCAGCACCAAAAGCATCCATCACATACACATCACAAAGCTTAGCCATTTTCTCAGCTAGCAAAGGATCGTCTTCTTCTTCACCTGCCAAAAAGCGCACGTTTTCGGCTATCACTATTTCGCCAGGTTGCATAGTTACGCCATTGATCCACTCTTTTTCTAAACGTACGGGTTGGCCTAATAGTTCACTTAAATGTTTTGCAATAGGGGATAAAGAGAAAGCGGGATCATAATGGCCTTCTTTGGGGCGTCCTAAATGGCTGACTAATAAAATAGCGGCATTGGCTTTAAGTGCCTGTTTAATGGTAGGTAAAGCGGCACGAATGCGTGCATCATTGGTGATCTGGCCATCTTTCATAGGTACATTGAAATCTACGCGAATAAGAACGCGCTTATGATGAATATCCACATCAGCCAAAGACAATAAATGCATACCGTACCTCTTAACACATTTGAAACCGTTGCGTAATTATACCGGTATTAGCGTGATTTCCAAAATTTTAAGAAGGCGAGCTGGTATGCATCGGCGGGATAGGAGCTGATTCTAATGCTGAAACATCCAAAGGTAAATGTAATTCCTTGGCCATGACCATTAAAGGAGTTACCACTTTTGTTTGATACTCAGGATGTGCTCTGGTGTACTCTGCCTCAGGTATATTGTAAAAGTCTAATTCAAATCGCTCTATTCCCAAAAGAGAGTCTTCTATTCTATTGATATGGTGAAGGAGTAGTTCTTCATCGTCAATTAAATAAGCAATCCAAAATGAAATTAAATAGATATCGCGCATATCATTTTCAGCGAGTGCAATATGATCACGAATTCCATTTAAAAAATTAAGGTATTGCAGCACAAGTTTTTGAGTATATTGATTATCTAGCTCATTTATTTGATATAAAATGGCAGGAATTTCATCCAATGGTCTATCTTTAAAATAAAAAAGAATTGATTGAAGGTTAATCTCAGTTATCCTTTTTTCAAATGCTTTATAAATAAGATTGCATTCTAAAAATGTAAAATCTTGTTTAGATAAGTTAAGAGCATTTAGTTTTTCTACCTGCGTAATAAATAATTCTTTCATTTCCAAAAAGTCTGTTTTCCATTTTCTATTATAATGAGAGCTGGCTCCCATCTTTAAAGCCGAAAAACTAGAACGGAAAGAAGTATTTACTTCACAAGAATTAAGAAGGACTTCTGTCCCTACTAACCATGCAGCTATGCGTTTATTGCGCTCAGTAAAACCCATAAGAATATCTTTCTCTGCTTCAAAAAGAGGTGGCTGGGTTGTATTTATTTCTTTTATATCTAGAGATACAGATGTTAAGCTGTAATTAGCTCTCATGGCTGGAGCTAGTTCTGCTGAAAATCTAAGCTCATTATTGTTAAAGCTGTGAAGAAGAGTAGGAAATTTTAAAGAGACAAGTCTACAATTAGGATTTTTAATGGTGTCAATAACAGCACGCATACCCACTCTTTGTACTATATTTCCAGAAATATCCAACTCATTAACTTTGCAATTTGCATGAGATAATAATTTCATGAGAGTAATTATTTCATGGTCGCCCAGAGAACATTCTCTAAAGCAGAGAGAAGTTATAATATTGTCAGGATCCGTTAATATCCTTTCCAAATAATGAATATTAATAATTCCAATAACATTGTGGTAAAAATTAATTTTTACCACATTTAAAAAGGGCAAGAACTCTAAAAGTTTATGGATAGTATGTCCAGTTAATTCCTTATCGGTAAAATTCAACACAGGAGCTGGATTATTAAGACGTACTATATAAAACCCTTTAAGCGCTTCATTATAACTAATATCATTCAAAGTAATATCTGGAATAAGATATATGTTATTGAAATGCCCGTAAAAATCGTCTCGTTCCTCTTGGCTCATTCCCCATTTTTTTATTCCAGTATGATTAGGATTTTTAACAATATAATCCACGTATTTCAGAAATAAAGAAGATTCATCTGTTTCAGTGTAATATCGGACAAGTGCAATTTGAGAAGCTATATTACCCGGATCACGGCGGATCCCGCGCATTCTTTCAGGAGAACCTTGGCCATATTCAATAGGCTCGGCCAGCCGTATATGAGTCTCTAGCTCTTCAGAGGTCAAATTGTGTCGCATCGCGTAATACTACTTTAAAAAGAAGAGCCTATTTTAGCTAACTATCCCAAAATAGGCAATCTCTTCTTAAGAGGCTGAGAAATGGATTATTTAGCGCGCATCATGGCTAAGCTGGTGTCTAGCATGCGGTTTGAAAAACCCCATTCGTTATCGTACCACGATAATATTTTCACTAAGTTGCCTAATACTTTTGTTTCGGTGGAATCAAAAATAGAAGAAGCTGGGTTGTGATTAAAATCGATAGATACTAAAGGATCGGTGTTATAAGCCAACACGCCTTTTAATGCCCCTTCAGAAGCGGCTTTCATGATTTTATTAATTTCTTCTACTGAAGTAGCGCGTTTAGGCACAAATGTAAAATCAACTACTGATACGTTAATCACCGGTACTCGAATAGAAAATCCATCTAATTTTCCAGCCAATTCAGGCAATACTAAACCTACTGCAGCGGCAGCACCGGTTTTAGTAGGGATCATAGAATGCGTAGCAGAGCGAGCGCGTCTTACATCGGTGTGATATACATCGGTAAGCACTTGGTCATTCGTGTAAGCATGAATAGTATTCATTAAACCGGTTTCGATTCCGATAGTTTCATGCAACATTTTAGCTACAGGCGCTAAACAGTTAGTGGTGCAAGAAGCATTAGACACTAATGTAAAATCGGAGCGCAATGTATTATCGTTTACACCATATACAATAGTGGCATCAATATCATTTCCCGCAGGAGCAGAAATTAATACTTTTTTAGCGCCCGCTTGTAAATGTAAACCTGCTTTATCTCGGCTAGTGAAAAGTCCTGTGCATTCGTAAACTACGTCGATATCTAATTCTTTCCAAGGTAATTTAGAAGGATCACGTTCGCTAAATACTTTAATTTTATCGCCGTTAACCACAATCGCATTATCTTCTACTACCACAGTGCCTGGAAATTTCCCATGAGCGGTATCATAACGGGTTAAGTGAGCCAAAATTTTAGCATCGCCCAAATCGTTAATGGCTACAATTTTAATTTCGTTTTGACGATTAGCTTCATATAATGCGCGAAGGGTGTTACGGCCAATGCGTCCGTATCCGTTAATTGCTACTTTAATTGCCATGATGTACCTCCAGGAAATAAATTAATGTAATATTTTTTCTACTGTAGAAACAATATTTTCAACAGTAAAACCAAAATGTTTAAATAACTGATCAGCCGGTGCTGATTCACCAAAAGAATGCATACCAATAATTGCGCCTTTTTCACCTACAAAGCGATACCAGAAATCAGCAATGCCTGCCTCAATCGCAACACGAGCAGTAATAGCAGGAGGAAGCACAGTATCGCGGTAAGCTTTATTTTGCTGTAAAAATACATCAGTCGCTGGCATAGAAACCACACGAATATTTTTACCTTTTTCAATTAAGGCATGTGCGGCTTTCATGGCTAATGCTACTTCAGAGCCGGTGGCAATTAAAATAGCATCGGGTGTTTTATTATTTTCAAATAAAATATATCCGCCTTTCTGCATATTTTTTACTTGTTCTTTTGTACGTGCTTGAGCCGGCAAGTTTTGGCGAGAGAGTGCAAGTGTGGTGGGTTTTTTTGCATTTTTAATAGCAGTAGTCCACGCTACAGCGGTTTCAGCCGCATCACAAGGGCGCCAGACCGACATATTCGGTGTGTAACGTAACATAGCAATGTGTTCAATAGGTTGGTGAGTTGGGCCATCTTCACCTAAACCAATAGAGTCATGTGTGAATACATAAATTACACGTAATTTTTGTAACGCAGAAAGTCTCACGGCATTACGCGCATAATCTGCAAATACTAAGAATGTACCGCCAAAAGGAATAAATCCGCCATACAATGTTATTCCATTCATAATGGCCGCCATCGCAAATTCGCGAACACCGTAATGAATATAATTACCCGCAGGTTGTTCAGCGGTTAAGGTAACCGCTTCTTTCCATCCGGTTAAATTAGAGCCCGTTAAATCAGCCGAGCCGCCTAAAAATTCAGGTAAGTGAGAAGCAAGTGCTTGAATGCATTGTTGTGAGGCTTTGCGTGTAGCGATAGTTGCGTTAGCTTCTTGCATTTGTGCAATCATTTTATCTGCCACAGCAGAAAAATCAGCGGGTAAATCACCTGCCATGCGGCGTTTTAATTCTTTCGCTAAATCAGGATTTGCTTTTTCATATGCGGCAAATTGTGTGTTCCAATTTTTTTCTAATTCCGCACCTTTTGTTTTTGCATCCCATTGTTCATATACGTCTTTAGGAATTTCGAAAGGCGTGTGAGACCAATCGAGTGCATCACGTACGCGTTGAATTTCGTCATGGCCCAATGGTGCGCCATGTACATGCTCTGTGCCTGCTGCTGTGGGTGCGCCATAACCAATAATGGTTTTGCAGCAAATTAAAGTGGGTTTATCGATAACCGATTGTGCTTCTTTAATAGCCGTGCGAATAGAATCAGCATTATGGCCATCCACGCCGGTTACCACATGCCAGCCATAAGCTTTAAAACGTTCAGGTGTATTGTCTGTAAACCAGCCATGTACATTGCCATCAATAGAAATGCCGTTATCGTCCCAAAAGCCAATCAGCTTGCCTAGTTTCCAGGTGCCGGCTAATGAGCAGGCTTCGTGTGAAATACCTTCCATTAAGCAACCATCACCTAAAAATACATAAGTGTAATGATCAATAATATTATGGCCGGGTTTGTTAAAGTTGGCAGCTAATGTGCGTTCAGCCAATGCCATGCCTACGCCCATAGCCAAACCTTGGCCTAATGGGCCAGTGGTCATTTCAACGCCTGGGGTATAACCAAATTCGGGGTGGCCAGGGGTTTTAGAGCCCATTTGGCGAAATTGTTTTAAATCGTTGATCGTCAGATCATAACCTGATAAATGAAGTAGGGCATATTGCAACATGGCGCCGTGGCCATTAGATAGCATAAAGCGGTCGCGGTTAAGCCAATGAGGGTTTGCTGGGTTATGGTGCAAAAACTCACGCCATAAAACGGTGGCTATATCGGCCATACCCATGGGCATACCCGGATGTCCGGAATTAGCCTGTTGAACCGCATCCATGGTGAGGGCGCGTATAGCATTAGCAAGCGGGCGCGTTTTAGGCATTCAGAACTCCTTAGCGACTATGGCCTACTATTATACTCCTTGAAGGGGTTCGCTAAAAGGCCTGGAAGTGTAAAAACTTGTAAATAATACATCTGGCCGGTAGGAATATTAACGAATTATTAAATTACAATTGCAAAATTTTGCATTTAGAAATACAATGAAAGTAAGTAAATAAAAGCAGTAACACAAGGAGGCTTATATGGTAAGCAGCATAGCACCTTTAATCGCACTTAATAATATTGTAAACGAAATAAAAGGCGCAGGAGATATTCCTACATTATTAAATTTAATGGAAGAGTTTGGACAAGCCTTGGATGAATCATTTACCAAAAAAGGTAAACAGATAGAAGAGACAGATGCATTATTTAATGCATTTTTTGAAGATTGCCAAGAAGAATTGGGTTTTTTTGAAAAATCATTAACTGTTTATGAATTTAGTTTAGCTATGCGAAATGCATTTCGTGATTTTGGCGATCATTTGCAAGAGTACGATTTATATTATTGGTCTTCTGTTGTTAATAATATGCGAAGAGCAACTTATGTTTTATCAAAAATATTTGAGGGTAAATTTAAAGAAGATGAAGAAGTTAAAACAAATGATAAGAATATTGAATTAAAAACCAAAGCAATTCTTATTCATCTTAAAAAAGAATCGCTTAAATATGGGCCTATTTTTATTAGAAATAAATTAATTGGGTTTTGTGATCATTTTCAAGAGGTTTTGTTAAGCAGAAATATAAAGTTACAAGAGTTAACTCAGGTTATTAAAGCAGAAGCTAATGAACATAAAATAGTGCTTCAATACGATAAAGATAATCATCCTCAAGATGTTGTCGATATTGAAGATACGGTAAATCAATATATGACATTAGATCATATAAAAGAAGTTTTACGTGGGGATGAATCTATTAGCACCAGACTTCAATATGTGCATGACATATTAGATACTTCAAAAAACAAAGAGACCGATTCTAACAGTGTGTGGGGAAAAATTTTACATAAGTTAAGCGAAGCTTTATCTATGGTAACGTCCTTGTTGTTTAGACATAAAGTAGTAGAAGCGGTTTATGATAGAACACCTTCGATGGATGACTTGGCAACTTCCACTTCACAGCTGGAAGTTTTTGATCCTGAAACCTTTGACAAAGGGGTGGGATCAGAAGCTTTCGAAGGTGACCCTGATGATGATAAGTTTGTGGTAATGGATAAACCTAGACGTGCTTCTGTTATGATTAGGCAGACTATTGCGAGTTGGGATGAGTGGGAAGCGGGAGTGAAAAAAGATATACTAGCTGCTCCTCCACCTGTAGCCATATTGGTGGAACACTAATATGAGAGATTAAAATGATCCTATCCCGTTATTTAGTGAAAGAAGTACTATTAAACACGGCGGCGGTTACCCTCATATTGGTATTGGTGGGTATTACTAATCAATTTGTGGTCTACTTATCTAGAGCCGCTGCCGGAGAGCTTCCTGTTGCTTTAGTGCTTGAGGTGGTTGCTCTTAATATTCCTTTCCTACTCAGCTTCTTATTATCCTTCGGATTTTTTCTAGGCGTATTGCTGGCCTATGGGCGTTTATACACCGAAGCAGAAATGACCGTGATGTTTGCCTGTGGTTTTAGCGTAAGCCGTTTAGTGTGGACTACTTTAGCTGCGGGAACTGGTGTGGCTGTTATTAGTGCATTGCTTACCTTATGGACTACGCCTGCGAGTATGAGTCGGCTAGAAGTGATGTTAGCTCAAGTAAAATCGGATGTGCTCGCTAATTTTATTACGGCTGGGCGTTTTCAAAGTTGGGGTGATGGTCGTTATGTGGTTTATATTGCTGATGTAGATGAAGATACTAAAGCAGTAAAACAAGTATTTATTGCTGAGCAGCCTGAAGGCAATGTGACAGAAGATGACAAGAATGATCGCTTAAGTGTATTAACCGCTGAAAGGGGCATGATGCAGGAAGATCCAGAAAGCGGTGCTGAATATATGGTATTGGCTGATGGTAAACGTTATTTAGGCGCACCTGGCAGCCCTGAATACAATTTAATGACATTTGCTGAATATGGTGTTCGCCTGCCTTCGAACGAATTAAATGTAAGAGATAGAGATAGAGCGCGCACCACAGCTTCATTGATAGGCTCTGACGATCCTGAACATCAGTCTGAATTACAATGGCGATTTACATTACCTTTAAGTATTTTAGTATTATCTATTTTGGCCGTGCCATTATCTCGCGTGGCTCCCCGCAAAGGTAAATTCTCTACATTATTCCCTGCTATTATTGTTATATTGGTTTATACCAATGCGCTGATGCTGACTCGTAATTGGGTTGAAAGCGGTTGGATGAATCCTTGGGTGGGATTATTATGGCCACATATCATTGCTTTAACCTTAGCGGGTATTTTAATTGGCAAACAAACATTGTGGTTTAAACGTTTAAGAAGCGCCCTATAACATGCGAATATTATCCAATTACATTGGCCGAACTATTTTATTTACTATCTTGCTCACGGTGTTTTTAATTGTGAGTATTGATATGCTATTTCTATTAGTGAACGAGTTACGTGCAGTAGGCGAAGGCAATTACACTATCTTCACTGCTTTTCAATATATCTTGTTAGTTTTACCTGAGCGCTTATATTTCCTTTTCCCTATGGCTTGTTTAGTGGGGGCTTTGGTTGGTTTGGGATTATTAGCAGGGCATAGCGAATTAATTGTAATGCGCAGTAGTGGCGTATCGTTATTGCAAATTACCGGCGCTGTTCTTAAAGCCGCTTTTATATTGGTTGTGGTAATTACTTTGTTTGGAGAATTAGTGGTGCCTAGAGCAGTGCGCTATGCCGAAGTACTGCGCGAGCAAGCCACGTCTGGCAGCCAAAGTGTAGTAACGCCGCAAGGAACATGGATGCGTGATGGAAATCATTTTGTACGTATCAAACAAATTTTGCCCAATGGTGATATGAAAGGCATTATTCGTTATACCTTTGACGATAAGCATGATTTAGAAAGTGCCACTTATGCAGAGCGTGCAGAATTTAACTCAGATAACAGTAAGTGGACATTATACAATGTAAAAGAAACTGATTTTGCTGAGAAAGAATTAACCGTGTTTACGGCAGATGAAAAACCATGGGATACCACCATTCAACCTCGATTGATTAATATTTTAATTGAAGAGCCTGAAAGCTTATCTATTTTAGGTTTACTCAATTACATCCAGTATTTAAGAGACAATCAACTACGAACTCAGGAATATTCGCTTACCTTATGGAAAAAATTGTGGCAGCCGTTTGCCACGATGGTGATGGTATTTATTGCTATTCCTGTTATTTTTGGTCCTTTACGTTCGGCTACCATGGGGCTACGATTATTAACGGGTGTTATGCTAGGATTTGCATTTTACATTTTAAATCAGTTATTTGGCCCTTTAAGTTTAGTTTATGGCGCTTTTCCGCCATTTTTAGCCGCCATTTTACCTAGCATTGTTTTTGGTATAGGCGGACTCATTTTATATAGACGGATCCATTAACATGAAACTCGCTTTTGTATTACATCAATATTTTCCTTATGGCGGTTTGCAACGCGATGCTATGGCTATTGCGATTGCTGCTGCTAATCGTGGCCATCAAGTAGAATTTATCACTATGAAGTGGGAAGGGGATCAATGGCCTAGCATTCCCGTGCATTTATTTCCTAAAAAACAATTTATAGGTTATGCGCGCTATCGAGCTTTTGAAAAAACGGTAAGAGAGTATATTGAAAATCATGATTATGATGGTGTGATTGGCTTTAATAAAATGGCGTGTTTAGATATTTATTATGCTGCAGATTTATGTTTTGCTTCTACCATCAAAGAAAAGCCATGGAGCAAGTTTTTATATTGGTTGCCTCGTTATCGTTATTTTCTGAATGAAGAAAAACGTATGTGCGAAAATGGAACTCAATTATTATTAATCAATCCGCAAGTGGGATATGATTTTCATCATTATTACCAAGTGCCCAAAGAGCATTTACATTTCTTGCCTCCGGGTATTGATAAATCCCGTGCATGGCGAGCTGATGCACCTGAACGTCGCACCAATATGCGCCGAAAATTAAATATTAAACCAGATGAAAAAATGATTCTTGCTTTAGGATCAGGTTTTAAAACTAAAGGTGTAGATCGCAGTATTCGCGCTATTGCTGCTTTACCACACCAGCTTCGTTCTAAAACGCAATTATGGATAGTGGGTAAAGATGATCCTTCTAGCTACCAAGCATTAGCAAAAGAATTGGGTATAGAGCAACAAGTAAATTTTATGTTAGGCAGTGATCAAGTGCCTGATTTATTACAAGCGGCGGATGTTTTATTACATCCTGCTGTGTTTGAAAATACCGGCACCGTGATTGTAGAAGCCATCGTAGCTGGCTTACCTGTGTTGACTACTATGAATTGTGGATATGCTTTTTATGTAGAAAAAGCTCAAGCAGGTTGTGTTTTGCCAGAACCTTTTAATCAAGAAGCCTTAAATCAGCGGCTGGCATTTATGCTAACCTCAGAAGATGGTTTGTGGCGCAAAAGAGGTATTCAGTTTGGGCAACAGAATGATATGTATTCTATGCCTGATAAAGCCGCACATATAATAGAGCAATTATTAGAAAAATAATCTTATGCTTTCAAGTCGCGAATTTTTAAAACAATTAAATACCACTGATCCTTTCTCTGCATTAATGCAGCAAGAAGGTCAAGTGTATCGTGAAGTAAAACGCCGAAAAACTATTAAATTCACTTTAGATAATAAAACCTATTTTGCCAAATTATTTTGGGGTGTGAGCGTTGCTGAAATTCTGAAAAGTCTTATCAAAGGCCAAAAGCCTGTGGTTGATGCCTCTCATGAATATAAAGCCCTAATGATGCTGAATCAATTAGGCATTCATGTTCCAAAAGTGATTGCATATGATACTAAAGGCTGTAACCCATTAACTCGTCGCTCATTTATTGTCATGGAAGCCATTGAACCTTCTATTAGTTTAGAAGATTATTTACATCATTGGAATGATAAACCACTCGTTCAGCGTAGAATGTTGATTGAAAAAGTTGCAAAAATTGCACGAACATTACATGAAAAAGGGATCCAGCATCGAGATTTATATATCTGTCATTTCTTATTAAAAGAAAACACATTGTCAGATCTTTCTCTAATAGATTTACACAGAGCACGTTTTAAAAATCCTTTACCCTGTTCATGGAAAGTGAAAGATTTATCGGCACTTTATTTTTCAGTATTATCTTCACCTTTAACGAAGCGTGATTATTATCGTTTTTTACGAATTTATACTCAAAAACCTTTACGAGAAGTACTTGCCTCTCCTTTTTGGAATAAAGTTAAAAATAAAGCTATCAAATTATTTAAAAAAACCTATTCAGCACTTCCTCAATCACTGAGCAGTCAAGAGTCAATGTCTGGAGATTTTGTTATTCAAGAAAGCTTTTATAAAAAACTGATTGTCAGACGTGATAGCTTATCTCAAGAATTACTAACCGTATTAGGTGATCCAGAAAGCATTTTTTCGCGGGCCAATGTCACCATTATAAAAGAAAGCCCTTTATGTACATTAGCCAAGATGACAGTGGGACATAAAGAAATGGTTATTAAACGATATCGCTGGAAAAATGGGTGGCAAGGATTCACCCGTTTATTTAGGCCTAGCCGTGCAGCCAAATGTTGGCGATATGCTAATTTATTATTAGAAAACCATGTGCTTACCCCAAAACCACTCGCTTTGGTTGAAAAGCGCTGGGGATGGTTGCGACGAGATTCTTATTTAATAACCGAATATTCTCACGGGCCATTATTAAGAGATTATGTAAAAGAACAAAAAGATCCAAAAATTTTAGATAAACTACAAGAAAATTGGAAAAAAATTCAGGAGCAGTTAACCGAAGCACATTTAACGCATGGTGATACGAATTTACAGAATTTTTTAGTGACTAAACAAGGGCTAATGATTATAGATTTGGATACCATGCGTTTTCATTGCTTGCCTCATCGCCTGGCTTACCGCAAAGAAAAAGATAATGCCCGCTTCACCCGCGAGTGGAATAAGGCATTAGATTCTATTCCAACACAGTGAAAAACGCACCTTTGCTACGTAACACATGGATCAGCACGATATCTTTATCTTTACCCAATTTAACCGCTTGTTTTAAACTACTTAAATCAGTCACGGGATATTGATTAACACTGACAATCACATCACCTGGACGTAATTGAGCACGTGCAGCAGGACTATCAGGGCTCATGGAAAATATTTGTAATCCTTCTACGGTGCCATGAGCAGGAAGATCTTGATCAATTTTCCCTAACTCTATGCCGCTAAATAATAGTGAGGCTTGCTGCCATTGTGTAGGCAAATCTTTAGGAGAGGTCATTACAAAATTAATCGTTTCTGGTTTGCCATTGCGTATCACCACCATAGAAAAAGGACTTTCAATAGGAATTAATCCTAAGATATTTCGTAACTGTGTAGAATCTTCAACATTTTTGCCATTAATAGAAATAATAATATCGCCCTCGCGCAGTCCGGTTTGCTCCGCTAATGAATTAGGCGCTACATAAGACACTAAAGCACCATTGGTATTAGAGCGTCCAAATAAAGTAGCCAACTCAGGACTCATGGGTTGTGCAACCACGCCTAATAAACCGCGGCGCACTTCGCCAAATTTAACCAGCTGCAACATAATGCTGTGAGCCATATTAATAGGAATAGCTAAGCCAATACCAATATTTCCAGGTGTTTGATTAGGGCTTAAAATAGCGGTGTTTATGCCCACTAATTGTCCTTGCGTGTTAACTAATGCACCACCTGAATTACCTGGGTTAATAGAAGCGTCTGTTTGAATAAAGTTTTCGTAATGATCAATACCCAAATTAGCCCGGCCTAATCCACTCACAATTCCGGATGTCACACTATGTTCTAAACCAAAAGGATTTCCGATAGCTACTACATAATCACCCACTTCTAGTTGATCAGAATCGCCCATTTGCATGGCTTTTAAATGTTCTGCTTTTATTTGAATAACCGCTACATCAGATTCTGGATCACCACCTACTGCTTTTGCATTAAAAGTACGACCGTCATCTAATGTAACAATAACTTCTTCTGCACCTGCCACTACGTGATTATTGGTAATGATGTAACCTTCTTTAGCATCTAAAATAACACCGGATGCAACCATAGTTCTTTGCTCAGGAATACGCACAGGGTTATCTCTTTCATCAGAGGCTACCGGTTGTGGAGGGTAAATCACTTTTAAATTTACTACGCTAGGCATCACTTCTTTTAACATCGGTGCTAAGCTAGTTTTAGGTAATATAGCCGAAGCACTATAAGCATTCAGATGAAACAAAGAAGTGAAAAGTGAAATGCATAATACAGAAAAAATCTTACTCAGGTGCTTCATGATACATCCTATTTTTTTCGGTCTACATAAGTTTTAGGCATAACATCTAATTTTTCATCATGTGGTTGATGATGCGTTTGCGAGAAAGGAAAGTGCGGAACTACTTTGTGTCCTTGCTCGGTGGTGGCTCCCAACTCATGAATAATATGCTGCAAATGCTCCACTAAACGTTGATAGTCAGCGCCTAGTTGTTGCACTTGTTCAGTGGTTTGCATTAAATGTTCATGTACGGCTTGCTGATAATCGCGTAATTTTTTTTCAGCCGCTAAGTTGTGGGGAGAATGGGCTTGTTTTTTGCGAGTCCACAATGCGTATATAACAACGCCTAATACAATACCTGCTATAAACAATACAACGCCTTGTGTAGCGCTTAGGCTCCAGGGCATAGCTGTGGCGACGGCAGTAGTAGCTTCAGTAACGGTAGTGGTATCCATAAGGATCTCCTTTAACGAAATTCGATGTTATTCGTTATTATATCCCGTAATTCTACTAATTTACCATGAAAAAAATGCGAAGCTTCAGGAATTTCCACTAATTTAATATGGGTAGAAAGAGGTAATTGTTTAATAAAATCGCGAACTTCCTGGGCGGGTACTATTTCATCTTCGGTTCCTTGAATAACTAACCAAGGACATTTCAAATGATTGAACACGGTAAAGTCGGCATGATTAACAGCAGGAGCAATACTAATCAGCTGTTTAACCAAATCGGGTTTTTGCAAAGCGCCTTGAGCTGATACATAAGCACCAAAAGAAAACCCTGCTAAGCAAATAGGCGCATTGTTTGAAACCTCTTCCGCCCACTTCATAATGCTGATCAAATCTTCGGTTTCCCCCACAAAATCTCCAAATGTACCTTCGCTTTGCCCAACACCACGATAATTAAATCGAATGGTAGCAAAACCCAAAGAATGTAGAGCTTTGGCTGTCATGGTCACCACTTTATTGGTCATGGTGCCGCCCTGTAAAGGATGCGGATGGCAAATAATGGATATTTTGTTGAGCGCATTATTCGCAGCAGGTGTAGCCAAAATTTCTAAATTGCCCGCAGGGCCAGGCAATAAGAAAGTGGTTTCTTTATCAGGGAACGTAGAAGGTGCTGTCATATTATTTCTCGTAATGTTGTTGTGCCACTACAATATCATTCGCCAATACTTCAGCGGTAAACGGAGGAGACAAATTAGCAAAATAACGACCTTCTGGATCCACAAACATCACAGAGCCTGTATGCTCAATTAAATAATCATTAGCCGCACGGCCTTCGGTAGCTTTGATATAAAAAATCCCAAACTGCTCGCCCAGTTTAGTGATTTGTTGTTCACTTCCCGTTAAGCCAATAAAATCAGGATTAAAATAAGTAATATATTTATTTAATTGCTCAGGTGTGTCTCGCACAGGATCTACACTCACAAAAATAAATTGAATATCTTTAGTATCTTGCTGTTTATTCAATAATTCCCAAGATTGTTGCATTAAACGCAAGGTAGCAGGGCAAATATCGGGGCAATGTGTGTAACCAAAAAAGAAAATATTCCATTTGCCTTTTAAACTGCGCTCCGTAAATGTTTTATCATGGCTATCCGTTAAGCTAAAAGGAGCAAGCACACGAGGCTCTGGTAATATCAAGGCTTCTTCTGGCACAGGTAAAGGTTGTTTTTGCCAAAACTGATAAAGCCCCGCAAAACCAATCACTAAAATCAAACCAATAATTAATGATGTTTTTTTCATATCACACTCCTTTAGCCGTTAAAACAAAAATGATAAAGAAAATTTATAATAATGATCTACTAACAGCACAATAAATAAAGCAAACAAATACACTATAGAATAGCGAAATGTTTTCATAGGCATATCAGCCCTATCGGTAAAGCGCAGCACAAAAGCATAATATAAAAATATTAGCCCTAAAATACTGCTACCTATTAAATAAATAACCCCGCTCATGCCTACGGCAAAAGGTAATATACCTACAGCAAATAATAAAAAGGTATATAACAAAATTTGTTGTTTGGTATAAGCCACTCCATGAGTCACAGGCAACATAGGAATATTTGCTTTGGCGTAATCATCTTTACGTTGAATAGCCAGCGCCCAAAAATGTGGGGGAGTCCATACAAAAATAATCAGCACTAATAATAATGCGTTGGGATCTAATTGCCCTGTTACGGCTGTCCAACCCAATAGAGGTGGTGCAGCACCGGCAGCGCCGCCAATCACAATATTTTGTGGAGTAGCACGTTTTAAAAATAAAGTATAAAGAACTGCATAACCAATTAAAGTAATAAAAGTAAGCACCGCGGTTAATATATTAATAAACACCATTAATATAATTAAACCCATAGCGCCAATCACACTAGCAAAACACAGTGCATGCAAAGTGCTAATGCGGCCTGTGGGTAATGGTCTAAATTGTGTGCGTCCCATTAAAGCATCGGCATGTTGATCCGCCACATGATTGATTGCTGCAGCAGCACCCGCTGCCAAACCAATACCTAATGTGGCATAAAACACAATATGAAAAGGCACAGCATAAGGTGTGGCTAAATACATACCGACTACAGCCGTAATTAACATTAGCAAAACGACTTTGGGTTTACACAATTCTAGATAATCTTTAAACAACGATATCATTTCAATTTTCTCATCTTATATACGCGATAATTTAAGGTGATTACCAAGAGCAATAGTAAAGCGCCCACCACATTATGCGTAACCGCATTATGTAAAGGTAAGTGATGTACTACATTGGTAATACCGATAGCAATTTGAGCGAATAATAAAACAATAGTGGTAATGGCAAGTATACGTAAACCACGTACTTTGCATAACCATACACACCATATCATTAATAAAATAGTGAGGAATAAAGCCCCAAAACGATGCATCATATGAATAGCTTGGCGTGCAGGATTTTCTAATGAACCAAATTCATAATTAGGCCCAATAGGTAACCACATTTGTAACGCATTATGAAAATCACTATTTCCTAACCAGCTATTATCCATGCAGTGAGGAAAGGTAGAGCAGGCGACACCGGCATAATTGGCGCTGACCCATCCGCCTAATGCCAGTTGTAAAATTAAAACCGCTAATACTAAAAAGCCAAAACGCATCATGCAACCGTTAGTTTCATGAGCATACTGAACCGTACGCGTGCGTAAAAATAATAACCACAGTGTTCCTACCGTGGTTAATCCACCTAATAAATGTGCGCAGACTACCGTCGGTTGTAATTTCCAAGTGACTGTCCACATACCTAATGCGGCTTGAAAAATAACCAATAACAAAATTAAAAAAGGTAATTTTACGGGATAATGCTGTTTACGTTGAGCAAAACTATATAAAGCAATAATTAAAATAAGCACACCTAAACTGCCGGCAAAATAACGGTGTAGCATTTCAGTCCAGGCTTTTTGGGTATCCAGAGGTTGCTCAGGATAAACCGATTCTGCATGATCTTCATTAGGCACTACCATTTCACCATAACAACCCGGCCAATCAGGGCAACCTAATCCAGCATTGGTTAAACGGGTGTAAGCGCCAAGCCCTACTACAAAGAGTGCAAGAATAACGCTAAATAAAATTAATGATTGATATATTCTTTTTGTCATTTGTTTATCCCTTAATTTATTATCACCTCTCCCCTTGTGGGAGAGGTCGGAGACGCGTAAGCGTATCCGGGTGAGGGGTGATCCAAATCACCCTATCTGCGACGCCTTCAATAATTTTTCCAAATCTTTCAAAATCGCATGCGCTTCTTGCTTAGGCTTATAGCACATCATCATATTTCCACGCGGATCCATAATAAATAAACCTTCTGCTAAATTTGCATCAGCAGGGCAGCCTTGCAACAAGTAATCAGGGTTTTGAATATAATCAACCGTTAGCAATTTATCTTCAGCCGCTGCTTTTACTTCTGAGGGAGGCAAACTATGAGGCTGTAATAACATTAAACGTTTCACTCTAGAAGCGCTTTTAGTTAGTGCCATATGTACACTACGTATTTTGGCCACTTGTACCGCGCATTCCTCATCACATTCGGCAGGCGCTACATAAATCAGCCACCAGGATTTTCCAAAATCGTCAGGGGTAACCACTGTGCCATCTAGGGTTTTTAGTTTTAATTCAGCAAGAGAAAGGGGCGGCGTAATCAACGTGCCTTGGGTTTTAGGGGTAAGGTCAAAATAGTCGCGGCCTAAATAAACACTCGCTGCCAATATCATAGGGAGAATAAAGATAAGAACAAAGCCGATAGCTTTAGTACGCATATGAGTAACTGGCATATAACCACCTGTAATAATGGCCATATTGTACCGCATTGGGGAATTAGATACTAACGGGGACCAGGAGGACGTGAATTAGTGGAATAGACTATATATAGAATAACCAAGGTCATGCTGAGTAAAGCCCATTGCATGGAGTACCCGTAATGAGTAGCGGGCAGTAAAATGGCTTTAGGGTTCCAGTCGCGAACATAAGGGCTATTAGCCTCAGGATCGGCTAGCAGAATAATCGGCAAGAAAGAGTGCCCTAGAAATCCTTGAAGCCGGTCTAAATCGATGGCTTGAATAATCAGCTCTTTCTCTGAAACGGCCTCTAAATATGTGCCTAATAACAAATATTTATTGTTAGGTATATCCGCTCTTCCCGATAGGATGACTTTGTTAGCAGGTAATTCAGGGGTTATAGGTAGTTCCTGACGCTCGGGATTGCGTGGCATCCAGCCTAGGTTTACTAGCATCCATTCCCCGCTTTTTAGCTGAAAAGGCGCTAATACTTCAAATCCGGCGCGGCCTTCATAAATCGCATTATCCAGAAAAAACAGATGCTCGGTATCAAATTTCCCTTGAATAGTCATAGGCTGATATTCGGTGATGGGCAAAGCATCTTGGCCGGTAAAAGCAACCGGCTGGGCAGAAAGGCTGTTCTCGTAATCACGCAGTATCTCTTCTTTATAATGGGCTCGTTGCCATTGCCAGTAAGAAAGGCTTAATAGAAAAGGGGTAAGCACGACTACTAATAGGGTAAGCACCCAATGAGGCTTATGCCAATGCAGCACTTTTTTGCCTAGCGTGATTTTCATGCGTTATATCCCTATATGCTTATTGATACTTTAGCGGAAGCAGTAAGGAAACACCAGGGCAAAGAGATTAGGGTAAACCCTGGTTTTGTTTGGAGTTAAGTTGACTTTCGGACTTATTCTGATTAGAATATGACCTCTATATATATTAGAGGCAGTTATGACCACGCATAAAATAACCGATACCGAAATTAGGCTTCCGAGTGTTCCTTATATCCCTAGTTATGCTGAGGGTGTAGCAAAGCTTATTAAAGAGCGTGGTCAAAATCTAGAGGTATTGGAGATTGCGCAAAAAGGCTTAACTACCGCTGATTGGGCCATTATTTTTAATGCTTTATACACTTCTAGTGCCTCCAATGTACATACTTTAATTTTACCTACTTTAGTCACTATTCCTACAGTGGAGAATGATTCTGCAGAATTATGGATGGAAGGTGTTAAAAAATTAACGACGGTTAGCTTGCCAAAAGCAGATAAACCCAGCAGAGTTCTATTACACGTAAAAAGATTATACAGAGAAGCAGCTACTTTAACCCAGGTAGAAATTAACGATGCTGATTTTGATAAAGCAGATTGGACTAATATTTTTGCTCAATTAAAAGAAGTTAAAAATCTAGAAAGCATTAGCATGCCTCACTTCACTGGAAGAGTAGATAACTTTGATGATCAAGAAGCGGTTTTAGCTAGAGAAAATTTAACGAGTATAAATTTACCCAGTTTTGATACAGGTTGTATTAGTTGGGCGTTTGAGAGACTAAATAAAAGAGAAGATGCAGCTATCACTCATTTGGTTCTGGGTAATCCTAGTAATTTTAAGAATACCCGATTTAAAGTTGAAGGTGGTGCGGCTAATGCTCTTCCATTATTAGTTTCTGTTGTTAATAAAAATCCTAAAATACAATCACTCGATTTAACCGGTTTGGAATTATTTTTTCCTAAAGAAAAGGATCCATCAAAAAGAAGGTATGAATATGAACAATATCCGGCACTAAATTTTTCTAATTGTTCATTTTCAAGTGATCTCGTTGTTAATATTTCTCTAGATGCTTTTGATGTCAAAAATAGCCAGGAAGCAAAAGGGTATAGTAGTAACGATTTTGAAAAAGAAAAAAATAATTATATTGCCGCATTATGTAAGTTTTTTGGAAATGCACGGTTAAAGATAAAAATTCCAGAAATAGTTACATTTTCTGGTTATAATGCCTACCATTATAAGACTCTTTCAGCATTTGTAAAAACAAGTAGCACCTTGCATGAGCTTGATATGAGTGGACATGTTTTTTCTGTGGATAGCAATACAGAAGGAAATAGAAAAACGTTTAGTGAAATCATTCATAGTGCTTACCAATCTAAAAGCTTGAAGGTTTTGAATCTATCCAATTGCGGAATAACCCCTTATCTTTTGATTACTTGGGGTGAATATGATAATAAAGTTACCCCGGCTCAAGCATTATATAATGCGGCTTTTAGTAATACATTAGAAGAATTAGATTTGTCAGATAATGATTTGCGAGATGTTTATTATTACCAAGGTAATCGCGTTTCCGAGGGTTATCTGCCTCCTAGAGCTTTAGGTTTTATGGATAATGTGTGGGGTAAACCAGTTTCTCCAGCCATAAAATTCAGTTTTGATAAAGCTCACTTTTTAAAAACCTTGATGAAAACTAAAAAGTTAAGAGTCATCAATCTTATTGGTACCGGCATTGGCTATGATGATATAAAAGGCCTAGTAAAAGAAAATTTTCAAGTTCTAACTATCAAGTATTCAGGATCTGATAATCAACCTAAAGATTTTAAAGTGCCAGTGCCTAAAATAGCATCCACTCTTGCACAGATATTTGGTATTACTGCAAAACAAGTAGAAGAGCCAACTGAACCATCTACCGCCGCAGGTAGCGCTAGTATGGGTGCAGCAGGTAGTGCTGGTACGGCGACTTATCCTTCTGCTTCAGATGAGAAAAGGCAACAAGCAGGCATGGAAAATAAAGAACTTGCTGTTGCAACATTTGCTAGTGAAGAAGATGCAAGAAGTAGAGAGCAGGCTCAACAACTTCGCGATGCTTATCAAGCAAGTCAAAGCGCAACAGCCGCGGGAAATAGTGCAGTAGCAGCTGCAAGTACTGTGGGTGCTGAGAGAGTTATTGAACGTATAGAGCTTCCTCCTAGTTATGTACAGGCAATATCTGATGCACAACAAGAAGCGGCACGCAGAGCTGCAGAAGCAGCGCGCATAGGGGCATTAGTAGACGCGTTTATGGATATGCCTGAATCTTCGCCTACTACAGAAGTATTAGCATTACCAACACCATCAGCGCCTCCTATGCCTACAGCGCTTATTACTGCATCTCAATCTGATGCGACAACAGCTACGGCAGAAGCAACATCAACTACAGCGGTAGCACCTGTTCCAGCGGCAAGACCTCGTACACAAACTATTATGGGCGTTATTCCAAACCCATTCGCAGCATTGATGAGTAGTGATCTAAATGTACCCACAACCATTACAGGTCGTTTAGGTGTGCGAATGAATACGGATCAACAGCGAGATCCTTTAGTAGTACCTAGCCATATTCCAACAGTAGATCAAGTACGTCGGGGTGCAACAACTCAAAGCGCTACGCCTGCTGCTCCGGCACGTAGAGAAAGAACCCAAGTGCCAGAATAAGAATTTAATATAGAGGTAAATATGAGTAGTAAACAATTAAGTCCAAGTTGGGACGTATTAACACTTGAAGGGGAAGTCATATCACGTGAAGCTGCATTTAGTGCAGCGCCTTCTCCTAGCGCTGCTTTATTCTATGCTGCTGAAGCACAACTTCATGTAGCATCAACGGCTTCTTCTGCGCGTCAACGTTCAGTATCGGGAAGTGGTGTTAGTCATTTTAACTTGCCTCCTATGGCTAGAGGCCGTTCAAATTCTGCCACTGATATATTACTTCATGCTTTAACACGCATGCGTTTAATTGCTTTGCAAGAACAAGCAAGAAATCCGATTCCTGCTGCATTGTTGGAAAGTGTGAGTACTATTGCTTCAATGGATATTCAAGCGGAAAGACCAAGCACTCCTTCACGCCCAAGCAGTGTGAATTCATCTAGAAGTACTTTAGCATAAAGGCTGGTGGGTGTGCATAAAGTGGTGGCCAGACCCAGAATCGAACTGGGGACACAAGGATTTTCAGTCCTTTGCTCTACCTACTGAGCTATCTGGCCGTGCAAAAAAAGAAGCCTATTAAACCCATTTTGCGAGGGTAAGTCAAGTAAGACTGTCGCGGTAGCCGGGAGGCGCTTCGCTGCCTTCGCCAAATAGAAACTTTTCCATTTCGGTTTCTAGAAACTTCTGTGCTGTAGGATCCATCAAATTAAGGCGGTATTCATTAATTAGCATGGTTTGGTGGCTCTGCCACATTTTCCAGGCAGCTAACGAAATATGGTCATACACTTTCTGGCCAATAGGTCCTGGATAAGGCGGTCTAGGCAAGCCTTCTGCTTCTTGTTTTAACTTAAGACAAAATACTTGATGTGTCATACAAACTCTCCAAAAAACGTTGAATAGGTGCTGGTAGCCCAATAGAAGCATTCTTCTTTGGGTGATACCACAATTGCTGATCGGCCTCCATGGCTCGTAATGATTGTTTTTCTACTTGGGTTTGCATAGGCTTCATGACCAAATGAAAGTGGCTAAACGTATGCTCAATAGTATTTAATGCGGTGTTGCCTTTAACAGAGCACGCTAATTCTTGTTTACACCAGCTATGCAGTTTATCAGGGGTAGGACACTCGGGCAAACTCCAGAGTCCGCCCCAAATGCCAGTAGGTGGCCTTTTTATTAATAAAATTTCATCTTGTGCATTCTTTAATACCACTAGACTCGTGTGACGGGTAGGAATGGTTTTTTTAGGTTTAGACACCGGATAATCTTTTACATTGCCTTGTTGAAAGGCTAAACAAAAATTGGTGAGTGGACAACGCTCACATTGGGCTTTGCCGCGAACACAGAGTGTTGCGCCTAAATCCATCATGGCTTGATTATAATGATGCGATCGCAATGCAGGTGTAAGCAGTGTGCTGAGCTTCCATAAGTGTTCTGTTACAGCCGGTTTGCCAGTCCATTCGGCAATAGCATATACACGAGCAAGCACGCGTTTTACATTGCCATCTAAAATAGGTGCAGGCAATTGCATAGATAAAGAAATAATCGCGCCGGCTGTAGATATACCAATACCCGGTAATTCAGCGAGTGCTTCTACAGTATTAGGAAATTCGCCTGCATATTGCTCACAAATAATTTTGGAGGTTTTATGCAAATTCCGCCCGCGAGCGTAATAACCTAAACCACTCCATAAATGTAAAACATCATCTAGTTCAGCATCTGCTAATGCTTGTACATTAGGAAAGCGTTCTATAAAGCGCAGAAAATAAGGAATAACGGTGGTCACTTGAGTTTGCTGAAGCATAATTTCAGAAACCCAAACACGATAAGGAGTGATATGTTGTTGCCAAGGTAAATCTTTTCGGCCGTAAGCATCGTACCAGTCCAGTACGGCATTTTGAAACTGAACTGGTTCAATGGCGTCAGCGGTCATGAAATGCTACTTTCCTAATAACTTATTAAGTGCATTAGTGACGGGTGCTGCTAAGGTATCTACCCCCTCATTTGCTAAACCAGATGCTCCTTGAGTTAATACATTTCCAGCAATTTTACCTACTAATACTGCTAGTGCGGCTTCATCTATTTTAACGGATGCATCGCCTATTTTTCCGCTAACAATCAATGGAATAACTTGCCCAGTCGGTTTTCCATTACTATTTTTGCTCACAAACAATTTCATATTGACCATTTCATTGACCAAATCAATTTGTCCTTGTCCTTTTACATAAATAGCATTGTTATAAAGCACTAAATTTTGAGTTTGAGCAATACCATTGCTAATATCAAAATCAGCAGTCATATCAACAATTTCAGTGCGTTTAGTGTTTTTATCGAGAACAGCAGTAGGATTACCTTTAGCTAATTTATCACCTACATGCCACCAGTAACCAATATCAACACCTTCTAGTGTTCCATGAGCAATTTCAATATGAGTGCTTCCTGCTAAAGAAGAAACCAGTTGATCACTGTTAGAACCGGCTGCTGTAAGTTTACCATTCATTGCACCTACACCAGAGAAGCGATTACTATCAAATGCTTCTTTTAATAGCTTAGAAAGCTGTATTCCAGATATTTGATAATTCACTTGCCATTGTGGTTTGGATGGATTGGTATTTAAAGTAACGTTGGCGTTAAACGTACCATCATAAAGTTTGCTAGTAACAGGATTGAAATGATAAATGCCTTTGTCGCCAGTCACAGGTATAACTACATCGGTGGTTTTAAATTGACCTAATAAGATCTGATCAACATGAAATTTTCCAGAAGTATTATTAGAAATACCAGAAGTTAAATTACCCGTAGCATGGCTACCAAAACCATTAAAAGATAAATCATTCACCGTAAATAATTTGCTTACGCCATCATATTGTACTTGCGACAGTTTTAATTGGATTTTTTCATGATTTTTAGGAATAGAAGAACCTTTTAAATCACCGTCTACGGTTAAGTCATTAAATTCATAATACTTTTTATCAGGATCGACATTAGCTTTTGTTGTAATATCCCAGTAGCTTGTTACTTGAGTAGCAGGAGCAACTACTTTTCCGCTAATAGTAATAGGAAACTCATGGTTAAAACCTAAGTTATCAGCATTCACTGAAAGTTCAGAGATATTCCACTGTTGATTTTTTTGTTGGTCATCCCAAACTACTGATGAATTTTCAAGCTCTAATTCCCCTATATTGAAATTAAAAGAGCTTGATTGATCAGAAGCATTACTTGCTGAACTATTAATAGAATGATCAGTGCTGCTCGATGTTGTTGATGCAGCTTTAACGTTAGAGGGGGCCCCTAACAAATCATCCCAATTGGTTTTCCCATTTGACAAGGTGGTTAAGTGAATAACGGCACCATCAACAGAAAGATCATTTAACACCACTGAGCGGGAAAAAATTAAAGGCATAATAGCTAAATCAAAATTAAGGGTTTCAATGCTAGCAAAAGTAGCAGGAGAAAAACCGCTACGATTAGAAAGACTTACTTGAGAGGCTTCTATGCCTACGCCAGGAAAGAAACTCCATTTTAATTCACCTGCAATAGTGAGATCGCGCCCTGTAGAGGTTTTTACGCTTTCAATTATTTTGGTTTTGTAGGTGTTGGGATCAATAAATCGAGTAACAGTAAAAAGACCAGCCCAAAAAATTAAAAAAGCAGATAATACGCCAACAACACCATAGGTGATTTTCTTATTCATAAGTTCCCTCTTTTATAAACAGTTATTGTATTAAAGTAGAAGCTAAAGTAGGTAACCACTTTAACTTGTCCATGACTTCACAAGCAATTACTACAACTCCGCATAACACAACGGCTAGCAATAAAGGCGTACCGCCAGGCACGCGAAATGCCACTTTGGCATTTTTATTTTGACGAATTCGCCACACAAATAATGCCGGTAGAATAATACAAGTAATGGCAACGAAAATACCCGCAAAGCCTAAGGCTAATCTAAATCCTTGTGGATAATAAAGCGCAAAAGCTAAAGGAGGAATAAATGCTAATAAAATACTTTGTACGCGAGTGCTAGAGCTGCGATCTTTTCGCGCATCCAGTAAAAAATCAAATAATCCTAAGCCCACACCTAGAAACGAAGTGGTGATAGCGATATGTCCAAAAAAGTTCATTCCTGCCGATAACCAAGAATTTTGAACAATATAGCTCATGGTCAGTAATAATGTGCCCACATCATCTTTTTTCTCGGCAATAGCGTCTTGTAATACTTGAGTGAAACTCATATCGCCTACTAAGGGAACTATGCCTAATACACCAGCTAACCAAAGCAAATAAATAACCAAGGGAATAAAACTACCAATCACAATTGCTTTGTTAATCGCGCTCACATTGTTTTGGTTATAAGAAACTAATGAGGGCACTACCACATGAAACCCAAATGAGGTAATTAAAATAGGCACGGCTGCTAGCAAATAGAGTTCGCCACCAGAGGGGCTAACGAGCTGAGAAAAATTAACATAAGGTGTAACTAGCGACATGGTGAAAATAAAAATAATGCCTTTCATACTCATCAGTACGCGATTAACCATATCAACAGAATGTGCACCCCAGAAAATAAAACTACCAAATACGCCTAAGAAAATTAAACAACTAATCCATTGAGGCAATTCAATATCGAGAAAAGTATAAAGGGAGGTAGATAAAATGGATCCGCCGCCAGAAATATAAGCGGCATTTAAAGCGTATAACAATCCTAAAAAGGCTAGCCAACAAACGCCTTGTCCTATAGGGCCTAATGTGGTTTTAGCAATACTAATAAAGCCGTTATGGCCTACAGGAAATGCAAGTGAAGCTTCAGCGGTGAGTAATGCGGTTATGCACATTAAAGCCCATAAAGAGATCATTAAAATAGCAGCATGAGAAAACCCGGCGGCGGCTGACACAATAGGAGTGGCTAACATGCCTGCGCCAATGGCAGTACCCATTACAATTAAAATACTACCCAGGGTTTTATTAGACATAGAAGCCTCTTTTTCGCTATTTCTTAGATTCTAACATAAAAAATCGCATAAAAAACGAGGCTATTTATGTTTTTTCCAATATTCTGTATTTAAATTTTTAACCAAATTAGACAGTAGTAATAATGAAAGTAAATTAGGGATAGCAATTAAAATATTCGCAATATCCGCAAAACTCCATACTAATTCGATAGAGGTAACAGCACCTAAAATAACAATAAAAGTAAAAGCAATACGATAAGGCGTTACCCAGCGAGTGCCCCATAAATATTCCACACTACGATCGCCATAATAACACCAGGTTAACATCGTAGAGAAAGCAAAAAACGCTAAACTAAATCCTACAATCGCCGCACCTAATCGGCCTGAAACTGGGCCTAAGCTTTGCAAGCCTTGTTCAAATGCAAAAGCAGATAAGCTAGCGCCATTTAAACCATCCATTAATCCCGCACCCCAGGCGCCTGAAATAATAATCACGAGTGCAGTCATTGTAGAAATTAAAATGGTATCGATCCAAGGGCCTACCATAGCAACAAGTCCGGCTTTTACTGGATCATTAGTACGCATAGCAGCGAGTGCAATAGGTGATGTGCCTAAACCTGCTTCGCTAGTAAATAAAGCACGAACCACACCGTATTGAATAACAGCACCTAAGGTACCGCCACTCACAGCAGAAGGTGAAAATGCATCGGTGAAAATAACGCCGAATGCCGCAGGGATCATTTCATAATTTAAAAATAAAATTAATATACCCGCGAGACAATAACTCACGGCCATAAAAGGAACAATAATTTCGGCTACTTTACCAATACGTTTTACGCCGCCGAGAACTACAGCGCCTAAAAGAATAGCAACCACAACACCTACCCATAAACGGTAGTCATTAGCGCTAGGAATTAAATAAACTAAACCATCAATTAATGAATGCGCTTGCACCATTCCGCCGGTAGTAATGGTTCCTAAAATCATAAACACGGCAAAAACCGCACCCATCTTAGGCCAATTTAATGCGTTCTTTAACGTGTACATCGGGCCGCCAGACATTTCGCCTTTTGAATTGACTTCGCGGTATTTATTTCCCAATGTTGAATCCGCAAATTTTATAGACATGGCAAATAATGCGGTAACCCACATCCAAAATACGGCGCCAGGTCCACCAAATACAATAGCAGTAGCAACACCAGCAATATTTCCGGTGCCTATGGTTCCTGAAAGAACGGTAGTAAATGCTTGGAAGGCAGAAACGTCACCTTTTTCGTTGGGCTTTTCCTCTTTATTGACGACAAGTTTGAGCGCAGTTTTGATATGAGTGAATTGAATGCCGCGTAAAAGCCAGGTGAAATAAATTCCTGTGCCTACCAGTAAACAAATAAAAGGCCAGGCGCGCGCTTGCTCGGCAAACCAATGAACATAAAGAGAAAAGTTTTCCATAGCGGGCTCCTTGCGATAGAGAGAACAGCCATGCTAGCACAAATTAATATCGCAACAAAGGCTAAATGATGCAGCAGCGAAGCTCAAAAGGAATGTCGCCTTGGCAGGGTTGTGAACGCTCGGAGAGCGGCATAAATTCCCAGAAACGTATGCTGGTCCTAAATTTTCCACCACTCATTTCGGGGTATACGCCCAGCTTTGAATTTAGCTTAATTTGTATAAGAGGGCAGTACACATTGGCATCTAGGTTTTTTTGGTAAAAACCCTGGTAAGCCACTTCGGGTTGGTAATAGCTACGATTGCGGGTGAGGTGTAAAAGCAGCGTTAAGGCCTCGGATAAGGGCATAAAAGCTTCTAGCCAATGGTCAAATTGGGCTTTGCGCTGAGTCATGGGCGTATGCAGCCAATAATGATAAGCCGGGGTATCAAAGCTGCAAGTAGCCCCTGGAATAGCCAAGCGTTGGCGAATATTATTGAGCAGCTCATCGCCTCTGAGTACCTGGGCAACCCGGTTGCCTTGCTGCTGTAATAAGCGGATATATTGCTGTAATTCATTCAAAATTTGATTAAGCTGCTTGGGGTTAATATCATCATGGCCTTGTAGCTTAGAAAGGCTTTGTGAATGGCGTTCCATCTCTTTGCAGACTTCGTTTTTGATATCGCTGCGCTCAAATAGGGTAAAAAGCTCTACCATGGCCATCAAAGCCGTGCTACTTTCTTCTGGGCTTTCTAGCTCACGGAAGAATTCGAGCTGTTTTGCCAGGTGTTCCACCCTTAAAAGCATGCGTATACGCTCGGTTAGGGGTTGCTCAAAGGTAATGGATGAACTATTCACAAAAAAGGGCTCCTCAAACTGGCTGGGATTGTGCCCCCATCTTACCAAAGCTAGCCCCGATTTTGTACTGTATGTATCCGTACCGGTTCAGGCTTATTTAGTTTGATAGATAAGTTAAAGTAGGGTATAATAGACCCAGCCTTATTTTATAGATTAGGAAGAGATTTATATGATAGATTTTAAAGAACTTATAGATGCCATCCGCGAAAACCCTGCCGAATTCTCAGGCACGCTCGATTTTTCGCATGAAGAACCTATAACCCTAGAAGAGTTGCGTGAATTGGCCGAATTACTCCCCTTAACCAAGATTGATTGCCTGAATTTTAAAGATTGTGATATAGACGATGCCAGGGCTGAGATTATAGCGGCAGCACTCCCTAGAACCCGTGTTTGTAAGCTGGAACTACAGAAGAACCGCATTGGGAATCAAGGGGCTATAGCAATTGCCGCTGCGTTACCGCAAAGCCATAACTTGACTCACTTGAATTTACGCTACAACCAAGTCGGAGATGTGGGTATTAATGCATTGGCTGATGCGATATTGCGCACAAGACTGATTAAGCTAAGTACTTCAGGTAATGAAAACACTACCAATGAGCCTAGAAAAAGACTGTTAGAAAATTTGGATAATAATTATGAACGTGTCAAAAAGTTTACTCAGGTAATTATTCATAATGACGTTAAAATGGCTCTCAAACTATTGAATGAAAGCGTTCCTTTTTCTCTTCCCTATGGATCAAATACTCTTCATCTATTAGGAGGCGATCTGCATTTTTTTATGGCTCAATTGTTATTGCACGATGCTTATAGCAAGGGATATTTGCCATCACTGTTGAAGTGGAATGATCCTGATGCTTCAGATAACGAGTCTGATGATGAGGCAATGTCTACGAAAAATTTGATAGCTAAAGATAACTCAAATGCAAAAATACTTCCGCTATTAGAAGCGGCAGAAAGAAGGGAGCCTATGATAGCGCCTGATATGGCAAAAGCTCCTCGCGTTATTCCTTATTTACATATCGATACCAAAGATAAAACGTTTGATCAAATTATCGCAGAGATTAGTGAAAATCCTGAAGCTTATACAGGAACGCTGGATTTAAGCCGTGTTGAGCTTAACATGTATGGCTTTAATAAGCTTTGTGATTTATTACCTAAAACTCAATTTACTGCTCTTTCTCTTAGTCTATTCTCACTTTCTGACGATATGACAAGAATATCCGTAGGTAATATTTTGAAAAATACTAGAAGTATTGTTCAGATGGATCTTAAATTGACGATAATGAATCTTGTGGTTGTTTGTAATCTAATTTATGAATGTAAAAGATTGGGATCTAATCTAGTTAAATTAAATGTTAGTTGTGTGAAGATAAATGATGCTGTTATTAATAGGGACAGAGATTTTAATCTTCTAAGTAATCTTGTTGAATTCACGGCAACGAATGTTGAGGGTGAAAGTTTATTTTACTCATATAAAGATAACATTGGATCCGTTTTAAAAAATGGAAGAGATTTAGCGCAACAATTATATGATGCCGCTGAATCAGGCAATGTGTATAAAGTAAAAGAATTGTTAGATATGGGCGTTTCTCCTTGTAGTCGTTATGCTAAAAGAGATCAAAATGAATTTGGTTCTACTGTTTTAGATACAGCATTAAGAACGGGCAATTTTTTATTAACCCAGTTGATATTGCATAAAGCACAAAAAGCCGGTTATCTTTACACCTTATTAAGTTTTATTGTGCGTGAAGCTTCAGGAACGCCTACATTTGTTCCAAAACCTAAAATAGTAGAATTGCTGCAAAAAGCAATGGGTGGAGAAATTATTGATGAACCAATTCTTCCTTTATTACAGGAAGTAGATAAACCTATGGCATCACCAGGGGTATTAGCAGCACCTGAACCTATTATTGAAATAGCTGTTCCCGATGCTTTATATCATCAATTATCGGAAACCGATGCCAGATCAGATGTTGATAATTCAAGTACCAAAGCAGTTGTAGATCGTTTCTATGTTCCCACTCCAGAGCCAGAAGAACGTGCCGAATTGGTAGTAGATGAAATAAAACCTGTAGTTGAAGCAGCAGCTGCTCCTGTGGTTTCTACTTTATTATCCAGCGCAGTAGATGTTACTGCAAGTGCTGCAGTGAGTATGGTTGAAAGCGTATTTTTATGGTGGACAACACCTCCTCAAAAACCTGTGCCTGTAGTTAAAGATCCTGAAACAGCAGGGCAGGAGATGCAAGTGCGTGGTGCTGCACCTTTGGTTAGAGCAGATTCTTCTGATTTAAACCCTAGCTAATGTTGTATATTGCTGATGCAATTTCTCTACCTGTTTTTTTAGGTTCTCGCGATTAGGGTGCGTATTATCAATAATATCATCTGCCTGCGCTAAGCGTTCTTCTCTCGAAATTTGTTGTGCCATAATTTGCTTAGCATTATCGGCATTTACTTGATCTCGCTCTACAATTCGCTCTACTTGTTGTTCAGGGTGTGAATCCACAACCAAGATTCTATCTAAGTCATAATCATATTCGCTTTCTAATAACAACGGTATTACCAAAATACAGTAATCCGCTTTTAGTGCAGCGGTTAATTGATTAACCTGATCACGAATCAGCGGATGCAATAACTCTTCTAACCATTTTTTTTCAGCAGGATTAGAAAAAATAATATGACGTAATTCCCTACGGTGTAATTCGTGAGTAGTGGGATCGATAATCGATTGACCAAAGTGGGCAATAATGGTTTCCCAGGCAGTAGATTGAGGTGTTACTAAAAGTCTCGCTAGTTGATCGGTATCAATAATAGGCACACCTAAATCAGCAAATAATTCTGCTACGGTGGTTTTACCACTGCCAATACCTCCTGTTAATCCAATCTTCAACATACTATCCCCACAATAATAAATATGCGCCCGCTATGGCTAAAAAAGTACCTAATGGCAATGGCGTAGTGCGCGTTAACCTTTTACGAAAATGCTGCGACAAGGCAAACACCAGGCCTAAGCCACTCGCGATTACCACCAATAAAGGTAATGCTGCCCATCCTAACCACGCGCCCAATGCCGCTAACAATTTAAAATCACCGTAACCTAAACCATTTCTTTTAGTAATAAACTGATGTACCCAAAAAATAATCCATAAACTTAAGTAACCAACCATAGCACCAATCACTGCATCCGGCAAAGGCACAAATAGGCCATTTAAATTAATCAATAAACCTAACCATACTAAAGGCAACGTGATGATATCTGGCAACATATGGTAACGAAAATCCAATACCAATAAAATAAGCAAATTACATAATAGAAATACGGAGGCGAATGCTTTTAGCGTAATTCCATCCTGAAAATAAACTGCCACAAAAATAACCGCGGTGATTAATTCAATAGCCGGATACATCCATGAAATAGGATTTTTGCAATGTCGGCAACGGCCACGTAACTGAATATAACTAAATAAAGGAATAAGATCATAAAAACGCAACGGCGTAGCACAGTGCGAACAATGCGAATGTGGCCAGGCAATATTAAACGCTTTTCCCTCATGAGCTTGATGCATAGCAGCAAAACCTAACATACGAGGTAAGCGATCGATAATCACATGCAAATAGCTGCCTACCACTAAACCGGTCAGAATAACAAAGAAGATAATCATATTAATGTCCTATCATCAGTCCCATATTAAATAAGGGTAAATAAAGCGCAATCACTATTCCGCCAATCATAATACCTAATATGATCAATAAGAGAGGCTCCAGCAAAACGGTTAAACGATCCGTTAGCACTTGTAGCTGTTGCTGGTAATAAACCGCTGTATCATATAATAGAGTATGTAGCTTGCCAGTATATTCTCCCATTTTCCATAAGTGAATAGCGAGAGCAGGAAAAAGTTGGGTTTGCTCTAATGCATAAGAAAAGGATTGCCCTTGATGAATTAAAGTCAGGGCAATATTTAAACGTTGCTTTACAAAAGGGTTATATAAAGTATTTATGCTTGCTTCATATGCCTTTATGATAGGAATGCCCGCAGATAACAATATAGACAAAGTTCCTGAAAATAAAATAAGGGTGCTATAGCGAGAAAATAAACTTATATGGCTTTTCCAGTATTGCTGTGAAGTCCATAATAAAAACTGAGGAGAATAACGAGCGAGTAAGCAAAAACCAGAACCTGCCCCTATTAAAATAATCAAAATAGGAATAATAGCGCTGGTTACCATCGATGATATGGCTAGTACCAATCGAGTAGGAGCAGGCAAAGGATGGTTTAACTGTGAAAATACGCCAGCCATTTGAGGAATGGCATAAATAAATAATAAAATTAATACGCCAAACCCTGTAAGTAATACTAAACAAGGGTAAATGAAAGCTTTAATCATTTGTACTTTTAATTGCTCTCGTCTTTTCTTTTCTATAATAATGTTTTCTAACATGATGGATATTTTTCCTGATTTCTCCCCAGTGGTAATCAAATGGCAATAAGTGCTATCAAAAATTTGACCATGCTTTTTTAACGCTAGTGAAAGAGGGGTTCCGTTATTTATTTCGACATATAGTTCGTTTGAAAGTTTTTTTAAATAGTGATGTGGGCATGATAAAGAAAGCAAATACAGCGCTTGGTTAAGTGGAATATGTGCATTAAGCAGTAGTAATAATTGTTGTGACCAAGAGATTATTAAAGCAGGTGACAGTTTCATTAAAGTACCCGATTAAGTTCGGCTGAGTTAATAATGCCTTGGGCTATTTTTTTTAAACCTGCTGATTCTAAGGAGTTTTCATTGTCGATATATTGATGAATTTTATGATAAGAGTGAGATTCTGAAATAATGCGTTGCCATTTTTCATTAATATTTAATACCTCAAAAATACCGGTTCGGCCTTTATATCCATCATGACAGTGAGGGCAGTTTTTATAAATGTAAAAAGGCTCGGAGACTTGTGCCAATGTAGCGTTTCTTTCTGTATGACAATACGTACAAAGACACCGAACTAATCGTTGCGCCATAATTAATTTCAAACAGCTAGCCAATTCAGCGCCACTAATCCCTAATTGCTGCATACGAATTAATGTGGATGCAGCATTTTGAGTGTGTAAGGTAGATAATACTAAATGTCCTGTTTGTGCTGCTTTGCACGCTACTTGAGCCGTTTCAGCATCTCGAATTTCTCCTATCATAATAATATCGGGATCTTGCCTGAGTAAACAACGCAGAACCTGCGCAAAATCTAATCCTATGCTAGGTTGTATGGCTACTTGGTTAATGCCGTTTAATTGTATTTCAACGGGATCCTCTACCGTACTAATATTTCGTTGCCCATTATTTAAATAATTTAATAAGCTATAAAGGGTTATGCTTTTGCCGCTGCCTGTAGGGCCTGTAATTAAAATAAGACCAGAGGTTCGCTCTAAAGAATGCTCTAATTGTTGCTTTTGATATGCTTCTAAACCTAGATTTTCTAGTGAAAATGTTTGAGTAGGCGTATTTAACAATCGCAATGCTAATTTTTCCCCGTGGATCACCGGGCAAACACTAACTCTTATATCCACGGAGTGACCTTGGCGTGTGGTAAACTCAAATCGCCCATCTTGGGGTAACCGCCGTTCGGCAATATTCAGCTCTGCCATCACTTTAATGCGTGCGGATAATTGAGGTGCCACATGAGAGGGTGGACTCGCATAATCAATTAAGATCCCATCTTGACGTAAACGAATTCGGTAAAAAAGTGCGTAAGGCTCAAAATGAATATCGGATACTTTTTGATCAACAGCATCTTGAAGCAACTGATAGATATAAGCAGTAACCGGTGCGTCTTGATGGTGAGGCTGATGAATAGGGGATGCATGAGTTTCTATAATAGGTATGGATTTTAATGAGGCTTCTCGCTCTGATTTTTCATTACGATCGATTAGATGAGTAATGGCTGTTTGCAAATGGTTGGCATCGACTATAGTAATAATGCACGTTTGGTTAAACAGAAAGCTAAAGTCTTCAATGGCATGATGATCGCTAGGATCGGCCATGGCGATCACCAAATGATCTTCACGCTGATATAAGGGCAATACATAATGTTGTTTGATCAGCGGTAAGCAGATATATTTTTGGGGTAAAAGATCCAAATCATAAGTGGTTAAATCGTAAATAGAAAGATGGTATAACTCAGCGGCGCACGCTAAAATAGCGGCACTGTCGATATGCCTCTGTTTTACAAGGTAATGGATCAATGGTGTGTTTTCTTTTAATGCTTCTGACTGAATCTCAGGTAATAATGAAGATGAAAGCAAACGCTTTTTAATTAAATAAAGCACCAAACGGGTAGGCGCAACAGAAGAAGATAATAATGGGGATAATGCAGAAGTCATGCCAATTCCTTCACTTCTTTTTAAAAGTATATTAATGTAATATTAAGATAAAGTAAATGGGTATTTGAAGCATGAAAAGATATCGCTCATTTTTAAAATGGCCGGGCAATAAATATCGCGTACTGGATAAAATTTGTGAGCGTCTTCCTTCTGGGCAGCGGTTGATTGAACCCTTTGTGGGCTCCGGCGTTGTTTTTTTAAATACTAACTATTCTAAATATTTACTCTCTGACGTAAACGAAGATCTGATCCGGGTTTATCAAATTCTTCAAACCTCAGGCGATGAGTTTATCAAATACACCAAAAAGCTTTTTACTCGCGCTAATAACCAATCGCATGTGTATTACAAACGTAGGGAGCAATTTAATAAAACCAAAGACGAGTGGAAGAAAGCAGCGTTGTTTATTTACTTAAATAGACATGGCTATAATGGTTTGTGTCGTTATAATCGTTCTGGGCAATTTAATGTGCCTTTTGGGCGTTACGCAGCCCCTTATTTCCCTGAGGCTGAAATGAAATTCTTTCATCATAAATCGCAGGACAATGTCCGCTTTATGTGCGCTGATTTTAATACCAGTTTGAAAAGTGCAAGAGCCGGTAATGTTATTTATTGTGATCCACCTTATGTACCGCTAACATTAACAGCGAATTTTACCAGTTATAGCCAATTGCCTTTTTCATTAGTAGAGCAAAAAAAACTGGCAGAATCAGCAGAGCTTTTATCTAAAAAAGGGGTTTCTGTTTTAATATCTAATCATGACACCCCTTTTGTGAGAGAAGCCTATCAAAATGCACAGCTAGAATTTTTTTCAGTAAGCCGTACTATTAGTTGTAAAGGTGCAAGCCGACTTCCAGCTCCTGAACTACTTGCCTTGTTTACTCAATAAAATTGACCAATCTGTGCGCTCAGGACTACCTGAATAACATCATTTCTCGCATATACCCTTATTTTTCGGAATGATATAATTATTTTTTTAACAAAAGTAGGTCGCACTTATGTCAATAAAAACGTTATATGTAGAAGATGATAGTGCAAATAAAGCGGTCATGACAGAAATGTTAGCCGCTATTGGGCAGAAAAATTTAACGGTAGCAAGTTCAGGAAAAGAAGCATTAGAAATTATTGAAAATCCCAAAAGTGAATTCGATGTGATTATTATTGATTTAGGATTGCCTGATATGACAGGTATTGAGTTAGCAAAAAAAATACGTATGGGAAATTCAAAATCAAAAGAGATTCCTATGGTAGCTATTAGTGGAAATAATATTCCTGATGCTAAAGATAAAAGTATTAGCGCAGGAATTAATGGGTTTTTAAAAAAGCCCATAGATAAAGAATTACTACGAATTGTCCTTGAGCGCTTACTCTCTTAATTTATATAAATTTTATGAAAATAATTGGATATACAAAAGTATTGTCAGAAGCTGGGGAAGACCATTTTGTTCGCTCTGAAACAGAGATCGGAGTTCCAGGTGAACATGATCTTTTAGTGGAAGTAAAAGCTATATCGGTGAATCCTGTTGATATAAAGATGAGAAAAAAGACAGATCCAAATAGTGAGGTTATAGTGCTAGGTTGGGATGCTTCTGGAATAGTTTCTAAAATTGGTAGTAAAGTCAGCTTGTTTAAAGTTGGAGATGAAGTTTTTTATGCGGGCGCCATCGATCGCCCAGGAACGAACTCTCAATTCCATTTGGTAGATGAAAGAATAGTTGGAATTAAACCTAAAAAATTAAATTATGCGGAAGCGGCAGCTCTTCCTCTAACATCAATTACTGCTTGGGAGGGATTATTTGATCGCTTAAGTCTCAAGGCTGATGACAGTAATGTTTTATTGGTAATGGGAGGTGCTGGAGGAGTTGGATCTATGGTAATTCAGTTGGCAAAAGCACTTACCAATCTTACTGTTGTTGCTACTGCCTCCAGAGAAAAAAGCAAAGAATGGTGCTACAAAATGGGAGCAGATTACGTTATTAATCACCATCACCCAATAAAGCAACAATTAGATGATTTAAAAATATCTGATCCAGATTTTGTTTTCTCTACCACCAAAACCGAAGAAAACTTTAATGAAATTTCGGAGGTAATTGCTCCAGAAGGAAAGCTATTGATCATAGATGACCCAAAAAATATTGATATTTCAATTTTAAAGAAAAAATCCATATCTCTATGTTGGGAGTTTATGTTTACCCGATCTTTATTTAAAAATAACATCATTAAGCAGCATATTATATTAAATAAAGTTTCCAGTTTAATCGATAGTGGAAAGATTAAAACATCTTTGAATGAAAGGTTTTCACCTATTAATGCGGAAAATTTAATAAAAGCCCATAAAAATATTGAAACTGATAAAACCATTGGAAAAATAGTGATAGAAGGTTGGTAGGTTATATTAAAATGAGTAAAAAAGAAAAGACACCTTGTTTAATTATCGATAAGGATCGATTTGCTAATTTTGCCCTTGAGCATATACGCGAAAGCTTATATTGTTGCTGGGTAAGATATATCCTCGATTTAGGATTAGATGATAAGGACTATACTCAGAGTTGGTCTATTGGAATAGATGAAGAAGGTGTTATAGAGAAAATTGAGTGCTGGATAGCAATCCTTGCAGAAATTAATGATGTTTTCCATGAAAATATAAAAAAAATTAGAAGCCAAATAAAAAATATTACACATGGAGATGTAAATGAAAAGTTAATTAATTATAAAGGAGCCATAGCTTTTTTGCTTGAACAAGCAAGGTTAGTTTCTAAAGATCCACAGAGCTTTTCAAAAACCAATATTATTTCATTAAATGACACTGTCATAATACAAATTGAAATTATAGGTCAAATTAATTCTTACCTAGAGGCTGTGAGAAAAATTTTGAGATTTAATAGGGATAATAATCGGTACCCTTCATTGAATGAATATTGTATTCTTTTTTCAGCATTTTATCTGTTTGATGAAGGTGTAAAGGGAGATGTGATCCCCGTGTCTCTAAGAAATACTGAGTTTAGAAAGAGACAAACGTTAATGTCTATAACGGATCCTGGATTAGGTCATGTATATGGAACTTGCCTAAATAATGATTTTTTTGATGGTGTTATTGTCCATGTTGAGCATCTTGAAAGAGGAATAAATATCCCCAGGGCACAAATTGAACCTTATAGAATTCCCGAACCCAAAATGATATCGCGTATTTGCTTTTTATCAAGCGAAAAAGCCCCTGTATCGACTTATGTGGGGCGTCCTATTTTTGAAGGTAATGTAGAAGACTCAATGCTTAAAACGGTTAGAACTATGTCTGCAGCTTGTAATTCGTTTTTTATGGATGGAGTTTCCGAGTGTAAATTTTCTGTTGAAGGCATGACCAGTTCACAAGCAATACGGTTCTTGAGACTTATTACTAAAAATGTTAAAAGAAACAAAAAAACACAAGCTATTTCAGCTGCTTTTTGTTTAAACCTACCTATATTAGATGATAGAACTACTTCGCATAATATGATAACTGATAAATATGAAATAGGTCTACTTGGTATTCAAATTGTTGCATCTAGTGGCATTGATAAGGTCACTTGGGATGGAACTGCGGATACTTATCCCAGTCAATGTGTTATTGATCAGTTGGGTTTTAAAAATGCAATAAATTTAGTTCATAAGGCACATGAGCTTGGATTGATTACTTATTTTAGTGCTGGGTTTAAATTAGATAATATAAAGAAAGCAGTTTTAACTGGAGTAGATGGAATTGGTGTAGGAGGGGCTCAGATCCTTCGATATATGGATTATTCGAATGGAAATCATGGTCCCTTTAAAAAAGATAATATCTCTAAAATACTAAAAGCACGTAATGAAGCAGAGGAAAGCATTATGGGTAAATCAATCAAATTATTGGCTAAGTTAGATTTTTTGTTTTCGCAGGGTAATTTAAATTTCGAACAAAATTATATTAGAAAACATGTTTTTGAAAGCATACAGAGTGAAAACATACCTGACTTGGAGTACTTTCTAAATGATTTTGAGAATAAACCTATCAGTATAACTTGTGTATAGTTTATTGTCGGATACTTCTTGCGTCCTTATAAAAGCTAGTGAATAATGTAGCGATATATAGGGACAACATCATGCAAAGATTATTAATTGGCTTTATTCTATTAGGCATTAGCGCTTTAAATATTTCTCATTCTGCACAAACTCCAACCACTTCCAGCGTTCCTACAGGCGAAGAGACTTATCAACAATATTGTGCAGGTTGCCATGAAACCGGAACTGCTAATGCACCTCGCCGCTCTGATACCGCCTTTTGGAAAAAACGTTTGCAAGAAACAGGAAGCCGCAGCGTGCTCACGAATGTAGTGATCAGTGGTAAAGGTGCTATGCCGCCTAAAGGTGGCTGTACTAACTGCACAGAAGAAGAATTAAATAATTCAGTAGCTTATTTAGTTGGCGCTACTTCAGCTACCGCGAGTGAAGCTCCTACCGCATTACCTATTGAAAAACTGATCCTCCCTAAAGGATTTCAAATTAAAGTATTAGCCGATCAATTGCCTGGGGCGCGCTTTATGACTTTAGGTGATAAAGGCACTCTTTTTGTAGGAAGCCGTGGTCATGGAAATGTTTATGCAGTAACCCAAGATCAAAATGGAAAAGTTCAGAAAAAAACATTACTCAGCGGATTAGACGAACCGAATGGCGTGGCTTTTTATAAAGGGGCTTTATATGTAGCTGAAATAGGGCGCATTACTCGCTACGATAATATAGAAGAAAAATTAGATAAACCTCCAGCAGCGGTATTAATCACGGATAAATTGCCGCGTATGCGCTGGCATGGATACAAAGTGATTAATATTGGTCCGGATGGTTTATTGTACGTAGCGCTGGGTATGCCTTGTAATACCTGTAATTATCGTGACACTAACCCTGTGTTGGGTACTATCATGCGCATGAAACTTGATGGTAGTGAAATAGAACCTTATGCGATTGGTATTAGGAACAGTGTTGGGTTTGATTGGCATCCTATTACTAAAGAAATGTGGTTTACCGATAACGGTCAAGATTTAATGGGTGATGAGTTACCCCCTGATGAAATTAATTACGCGCCTAAAGCAGGTATGGATTTTGGCTTTCCATATGTATACGGAAACAATATACCAACACCCGATTACACCAAAGAAAAAATGGATGTATCTAAATTTACGGTTCCCGCCTGGGAACTGCCCGCCCATGTTGCACCATTGGGGCTTACTTTTTATACGGGTGGGCAATTCCCTAAAGCGTATCAAGACCAGATATTCGTAGCTTTACATGGTTCTTGGAACCGTAGTAAAAAAATAGGATATGAAGTAGTGATGTTAACCTTGGATAAAAACAAAATCACAAAAATGGAGCCTTTTGTAAAAGGCTGGTTACAAGGCGAAAACGTTTGGGGGCGCCCAGTAGATATGATAATAAAACCTAATGGCGCCATGCTGATTTCAGATGATCTGAATGGTGCTATATATGAAGTTACATATGCTGAGCCTAAGTAAAACTGAGCCTTTAACTGACCAGGTGGTATCTTTATTTTGATCAGTGTACTTTTATAGGACGAAGTGATATTTTGTATTTTTAGGCTTTAAGAAGTGGAGTGTTTTATGGTTATTCACCAATTTATTTTTTCTGAGTTGCGCCACCAGTTTAATACGAATTTCTCTCCTATCCTTCCTCTTTTGCTTGAATATGAATTACTCCTTTTAAAGCAAAGTCTGTTTTCTAGCGAAAATACATCTGAGAATAAAATACGCTATCGTGAAGGTATAATGGCCGCATATACCAGATATATTGATATCGCAGAAGATTTATCCTATGAAGTAGAAATGTCTGCTGGGAATAGAGAAGCTCATTTAAGAGGGAAAGAAGAGGAAATATTATTACTTGCCAAACCTTATTTCGATTATGAGGTTGCTCCCAGTGCAAATTTTAAGTTACTGTTAGAAGAGTTAAAAAGCTTAGTTGAAGAAGCACGTGTAAAATTAGAAAAAACTATTAATGAGCCTATTAATACGACCCAATATTCTCAACTGAGAGTTTCTATTCATCCTCATAATCAATTTGCTATTATTGAAGCAGTCACTTTCTCCAAAATTCCATTTTTACAAGCCTGTGCTTCAGGAGATGAAAATTCTCTTATAGCTGCTTTTGCTAAAGCGAATAATCCCGGAAGGTTTCGTTCGTCAAAAGCTCTTGTAGAAGCACTTGTTTCTACCAAAGAAGAAAAAGCACTTGATGAAAAAGCAGATATTTATTATGGCATTCATTTAGCGGTCATTTTTCGTCGCCCTGAATCGTTAGATATTTTATTGAAAAATGGTTACCCCGTTAATCAGCCTTCAGAAACGAAAAAAGTAACGGCACTGCATTTAGCTTGTGAAATGGGTGATATGGATTTAGTCACAAAATTATTGAATGCGGGTGCGGATATTCATGCACTAGATGCCGATAACCTGAGTCCTTTGCATTATGGATTAAGAGGGCATGCGAACTCTAAACTAATAAAATTGTTATTAGAAAGAAATGCAGATGCCTATACTGTAGATAGCAATAATAGAAATGTATTACATATTCTTGCTACTAGAAATATTCCGTGGGACTCTAATCATCAAGTGACTGGAATGGTAGAAAATGCACTCCAAGATCAGCTAGACATTGCCCAATTTTTTCTTCGAGATGATATGCACAAAAATCGTTTGTTAACTCAAATGACTTCAGATACAGGTTTCACTCCGAGAAATTATGCTTTAAAGTACCAAGCTCCTTTGCTCCTGCCTTTATTTAGCGAGGGTCTAGCTCCTGTACCTGGGATAGACGATCAACCTGAATCAAATTTACAAATGCAGGCCACATTAATTGAAAGGCTAGTTCAACCTTATAAGAGTAGAAAGTTAGACAGAAATACCTTTGTGAGAGATACCATTGGCGATAAAGATCTAGCGCGCGTTAAACGAGCTCTGATAAAAAGCTATCAACAGACACCAGAAGATGGAATGGTAGCTGTGATGGCGGAGATGAAGCTAATGCCAGGCCGTCAAGTGCAATTATCTGATTTACGTAAGTCTTACTTGCCACCCGGAGCAGCACAACCCCAAGCTCAGCCCTCTTAAATAGAGCTGTTCAAGCTAGTACATCGTAGCTATTGAGTTTCCAGCCGTCAGGCCGTATAATAGTCAAAAAACTAACTACGGCCTTTTTATGCGTTTATCTGCCAGCCAACAAATTCTAGCCATCAATTACTTTCTGATGCAAAACCGCTATAACCTCATGGTATGGGGCTTGGCTTTGCATACCCTAGACGTTATCCAATACGCACATAAGCGCATCCATCATAAAGAAGCCATCCAACAATTACTAAAAGACTTATTTAAACAAACCTTATCCGAAAATTGGCTTAAATATATAAAGGGTTTAAATGCCGAAGAAGTGTTTGGAAGAGATTTTTTTGACGTCAATATTTTTCCGAAAATAGCACCGATTTCCAACTTAAAACACCCTAATGAATTTTATGATAATTGGAAAACTGCTCAATGGAGTGGAAGAGATCTATTTTCTAATCATCTCAGAAATGTAATTATGTACGTTGAATCGAAGCATTTAATTTCGCTACGTAAAACCAATGAAATTCCAACCAATATAGTAGGCACGTACAGACAAGTATGGAATGAAAGCTTTTTATATTTCCCAAAAAATAACGCTTCAAAATTTGAGAAAATTTACTTAAATACTTTCAAATATCCAAATGATTATGGAATAAAAGCTATTATATTTTTTTCTTTTGTGATTGGATTTGTTTTCTGGCTCAATAGAAGGTTTAATGAAAAATTTCCACTCTATAACTCGTATGTTGCTATTTTTTTAAGTGCCCTTGCAATTAGATTATTATACATATTTTTTAAATATGGATCGTTACCTTCTTATATCAATATAAATCTTAATTTAGTAAAATCCTTTGCAAATAAACGTGTCGAAGATCTGGAAGCTGCTTTTGAACCTGAAATGCATATAATTGGCCTTATCCAAAAAATAATCGATGATTTAAGACCAAAAGAACCGACCAAAAAACCAAAGCAAATTTCAGGGGCAGTGTCTCATTCTAAAGTCACATCGTCTCGCTTACAATTTCCTCATTATCCTGTTTCCACAGCTGAAGCTCCCGCAGAAAGAAGAATATATCGTTTATTTAAAAGAGCAACTCCTGTAACAGTAGAAGCCCCTCGGCCTATTCAAAAGAAAGAAATTGAAATATTTCATTTTGTGGATTCCTCAGGAAATCAAAGAAGAGTTTATCCTTTTGGAAAAGTATTTGTAGCGGATTTATTACCAGACGATGCAAAAGAAGCAGGCACTCGCATTACCAGCTTACTTGAAAAAGTATTACAAGATGGCCGCATCATACCAAAAACGCGAGTGGGCCAAACAGGTTTAAAAATATATTCCAACAAAGAAACTGATGAAGGTGCACTTGCTGTACTCAAACTAGACAGAAGATTACGTTTTGCCTGCGATGCAGAGCGAGTAACCGTAACTAGTTCCATCAAAGGAGAAATCCCCGCTGCACTCGTTTATATCCCAGGCCTTTGCATAGTAAAAAATGGCGCAGAGCAACTCGCCGCCCCAAGACCTCAGAATAATCCCGCTCCCGCCGCCCGAGTTAGATAAACTCAACACGAAAAAGTATTTTTCTTCTTGATATAGTGAGAGTAGAAAAAGAGCATTCTTGAAAATAAAGGATACTTAGGCAGTTCATATTCACTTTTAATCCATCTATCCAACGTAGTTCTAGATACCCCTATAGACCGAGAGATTTCTCTAAGGGTATATCCAGAATCCTTTAACTCCTCAAGCATCTGCCGCCAATTGCCTAAAATAATAGGATCTCGTTTCATGGTTATACCTTCCTTTGTAAGTATTCTGACGATTAATGTTCTGTATGCTTAAGCAGTTTATCTGGTCATAATTTTCATTTAATTGAAATTAATGTTGATGTATTTTAAAAATATACCATATAATGAAAATATTCAAGAGGTTATTAAAAATATCGCATATATGGAATTTTTTGAATCTTTAAGGAAAAATGTATTCATTTAATGGTAAAAATATAAGCCTATGTTAGAATTAGTTTTACGATTTGGCATAATTTGCTGGGAAGCTAGATGAATACACAAGAAAATCTTAGAGCCTCAGAATCTGAGGAAACAAGCATTGGTAGCATTTTAAAAAGACTGATGATGGCTCGCTCTATAAAGTTATATGAATTGAGCGACAAGACAGGAGTGGCTATAGGCAACTTAAGTCGTATTCTAAATGACAAAGAAGCTAATCCTACCCTAAATACTTTGACCCCGTTAGCCGAGTTCTTTGGGGTTTCATTAGGACAACTTGTAGGAAATGAAGCCCTTTCTGATACTGGAGCTTGTAATCTACTCTTAGAGAATAAGACTAAATGGTTAAAAATCCCTCTCATTCTTTGGGGTAATGTAAGAGATTTTCTTCAAAATAAAAAAAACCTCGATTTTTACAAAGATCTTATTTTATCTGATATAGAACTAGATGAAGCTTCATATGCCTTAATGGTAGAAGAAGACGATTGGAACTACTTTACTAAAGGAACTGTACTAGTAATAGATCCTGTGGTGGAACCCAAAGTTAGAGATTTTATAGTGGTGTCAAAAGATCATAAATCAAAACCATCTTTAAAGCAGTTATTAGCAGATGACGAAGGGGAAATGTATTTAAAATCCATGAATAATGAGATTGGAAAAATTATACCCTTAGATAAAAGTGCAGTAATTTATGGGGTAATGAGACAGGCAAGAAAAGACTATAAATAATATGCTTGATATTAAACCAAATAACTTGAAATATTTACTTTTTTTCGGGATGTTGCAAGTTTCAATCAGTATAACTGCTTGTGTTGTGGCATATAGATTTGTTGGAATAGGAAGTTTAATTTTACCAGGGCCGCCTTTTATATTTCCCTTAAGTTATGTTGTTAGTGATATTGTTGCTGAGTTATATGGCCCAAAATTGGCAAAAACTATAATTATAATTTCTCTTTTATGTGAGTTTTTTTTTGCTATAGTTGTGAAAATTATTATTAGACTACCTAGTCCCGATTTTTGGGTACATGAGGAAAATTATTTTATTATTTTTGATCCTTTACTAGGTTTTATCGTTGCAGGAACTATTGCTGTTTTAGCCAGTTCATGGATTAATGTAAATTTTTTACAAAAATTGAAAATTAAATGGAACGGAAGAAGATTTGTTTTGAGAAGTATTAGCTCATCTGCTTTAGGAGGTTTTTGTCTTGTTGGGCTCACAATGATTTTTGGTTATTCTACAGAGGTTTCTATTTCGCAGTTATTTAACATGGGAGCTTCTGTTTATTTATTAGAGCTTATGTATGCTGTTGCGTTTGCTATTCCAGCCAGATATGTTATAGGGTATATACGATTAAAAGAAAGGCATAATGAAAATTAATATTTATAAATGGTGAGGAAAAGATGAAAGATAGGATAGGAGATTTGGTCAGAAAATATGAAATGCTGTCTCATCCTGAAGGCGGGTTTTATAAAGAAACATACCGTTCAAATCGACAGGTAATTTTGGATGGCGAAACTTATCCAGCTGGAACGGATATTTTTTATCTATTGAGAAATTTCAAGCATCTTGGCGATTTTTCTGCTTGGCATAAATTAAAAGGAGTAGATGAAACATGGTTTTTCCATGAAGGAAGAGATTTAACTATCTATATGATTGATCTAGAAGGAAAGCTTGCGAAACTGATATTAGGTCAAAGTGATGCTGCAAATTACCAAATTCATATACCCAGGGATACTTGGTTTTCAGCAGTAGTGGAAGGAGATGACCCATCAGGATATTGCTTAGTATCTTGTGCTGTATTTCCAGGATTTGATTTTAAGTGTTTCGAATTAGCAGATAGAGATAAACTTGGGCATGAGTTCCCGCAACATCAAGAAATTATTGAAAGACTTACAAGAAAAGGACATCTTACAAAAAATACATTGAGCTCTCCAGCTTAACTATAAATTTTGTTAAAATATTCTATTTTTTTATAAAAATATTTAATACTTTTTTTAAAAAAGGTATCGCTTTTTTGCGAGAGTTTAGACTTTCTTGTTCGTCAAGAATTTCTTCCATGCCTGCATAATAAGCAATTTGTATTTTATCATTTACATTTAACTGATGAAATATTTCTGGTTTTTTTATTATGATCCCTGCGGGGAGGTTAATGATTTTTTCTCCTTTATCCAAGGGGATGCTAATCGAAAAGCTTAATTTATGTGTGGAAGGTTCTAGGTTAATGGATTTTATATGATATTTTTTGAACTTGATAAGTTTCAAATTGTCAGTAACAGTTATTTTGTTTTTTGATAAAGACTGGTATTGTTCTATTTTTGCTTTTTCAGTTTCTGACATATTCTCATAAATGAAAGTAATAGAAGGGTCATGGAGAAGATCATCGAGAGAGTAATGTAAAGTGATATTTTTACCTACAATTTGAATTTCAAAAATAAAGCTACAATTTTTTTTTGTTTCGATACTAGCTATACGATAAACGGGAAGAGACGAGTTGATTTTTTTTACTTCGTTAAAAGTATAAGTTAAATTGGAAAAGGCTTTCTTCAGAACTTGAATCATGATAACCCTCTTGATATTCCCTGCTATTTTATAGCATGAAGAGTATTTTTTATACTTGTTTTTTGCTGAAAGGGACGTGAGATATGTCATACAAAGCGCACATGTTTTATAGAAGATATAACTTATAACGTACTTAAATCGGGAAGTATCGTTATTCGTTGATGATTTTTAGTAGGTATACGCTTTCTTTGAGCTTCTATTAGTTCTGAGTCGATCTGTGAAAGCACTACCCCATTACCTTCTGTAAGGTGTGCAATAACTTGTCCTGAAGGCGAAACAATTAAACTATTACCGTAGGTTTCTCGAGAGCTGCCGTGTTTTCCCCATTGTGCTGAACAAATAACGTAGCTAAAGTTCTCAATAGCTCGTGCTCTTGCTAAGATCTCCCAGTGTTCTTTTCCTGTTTGAAGAGTAAATGCAGATGGGATAACAATTATATCAGCTCCCAGATTAAACAAAGTTCTATATAATTCTGGAAAACGTATATCATAGCAAACGGATAATCCAATGCGGCCAAGGGGTGTATCAACTACAACAATTTTATCTCCAGGCATTGTAGTATCAGATTCTCTGTATGATTCAGATGGGCTAAGAGTCACATCGAATAAATGAATTTTGTCATATCTCGCAACTTGCGTACCTTTATCATTAAATACTAAACATGAAGCATATGTTTTATTTGGATCATTGCTTTCTAGGGGTATGGTGCCTCCTATTATCCAGATCCCTAATTCACGTGCTTGTTCTGATAAAAAAGTCTGTATTTGTCCAGAGCCTTTTTTTTCCTTAATTAGTAATTTTTTTGAAGCAAAAGAGGGACCACTGCCTAATAAAGGAAACATTTCGGGTAATACCGCAAGGGTTGCTCCTTTATCAGATGCTTCTTTTAGTAGTGTTTGTGCCAAATCTAAGTTTTTAGATAAATCCATCCCTGAGTTCATTTGTATAGCCGCTATTTTTTTTAACATGGTAAATTTGATGTTCTTTGGGTTCCGTACAGATTGCTATATCTATAGCGACAATACAACCCTCTAGCTTCTTGCGCAAAAATTGGGTACACTAACCGCCTATTTTGGTAACCTGCCTCAGTCATGAGGTAGGGACTCATTATGGGTGCTTAGCTCAGCTGGTAGAGCGTCGCCCTTACAAGGCGAGGGTCGGGGGTTCGAGCCCCTCAGCACCCACCATTGCGTTACTATTAATAGTGTTAGACCTAACCGTGTGGAGTGGTAGTTCAGTTGGTTAGAATACCGGCCTGTCACGCCGGGGGTCGCGGGTTCGAGTCCCGTCCACTCCGCCAATTATATAAAAAAGGCACCTTTAGGTGCTTTTTTTATATATTTCTGTTAGAGATTACGAGAACCCGCGACTTCAATAGTCGGGTTCGACAAAATTGCCAGGAGCAATTTTGGACGCGCAAAGCGCGCCCGCAGGGCGAAGGCCAGATGGCCTGAGTCAATCCTGTCCACTCCACCACACTATAAAAAAGGCACCTTTGGGTGCTTTTTTTATATAGTTCTGTTAGAGATTACGAGAACCCGCGACTTCAATAGTCGGGTTCGACAAAATTGCCAGGAGCAATTTTGGACGCGCGAAGCGCGCCCGCAGGGCGAAGGCCAGGATGGCCTGAGTCAATCCCGACCACTCCACCACACTATAAAAAGGCACCTTTAGGTGTTTTTTTTATAACCCCATTTTTAGGCTGGGCTTGGGCTATCCATTTTTTGTGGTGCTGGAGCTGTTTCTCTTCGTAGAATTGCTGAGCCATAGCGGACTGCAATTGCTGCAGGGAAGAGGCTGAAACTCATTGCTAGCTGATAGCCTGTATTGGCGAATACATTTTGGCTATTTAAAGCGCTAGGTAGTATGGCTGCTGTTGCAACGATGATACCCGTTAATATTCCAAGCGCATTATCTAAAGTTGAGAGGCGGATATAGATGTTTTTGTTCTGCTTTATTTCTTCTTGAGATGGCATGGTAACAACACCGATAATGGCCATTACAATGGCAATTCCTGCTGTTACTAGGCCTGCTATTACTGCTAATGTGTCAGAAACAATAGGAAAAGAGTTTATAAACGTTAGCCAAAGACCCAATGCCAATAAACCTACCGCAAGCGTACCCATAAATCTTGCGTATTGTTGTGCTCTAGAAAGAGGTAGTGTGGAGCCTGTTTCTTTAGCCTTGGAGACGGCAGTGACAGAAGTCGTAGTGCCATAATCTTGTGGGGCTACGGGAAGTAGCACAGTACGGGCAGTACTTGGAGAAAATACGGTATTGGGAGCATTATGTTCTTGTATATTTAATTTTGCAGTTATTGTCATAAAAACCTCTTAAACTTCATTATTTATTTACATTAATATAAAATTAAATTTAGGTCAACTTAATTTATTGTATTGTGCAATTGCTAGTTGTAGCTGCTGGAGATGCGGGTACATCACCTCTCACAGGCGCTGGAGCAGTACTACGCCGCATAGGTGCTGGAGTTGCATCTGATAGAGCTCGTTGCACATTAGCAGCACCTAAGGGAGCTATCATTGTTCTTCCAATGTCTGCGGGGGTTATCATATCGGGAAGTGTGATATCAAATTCTTGTAATAAATCAGGTAGCCATTCGGCAATGGTTGGAACAGGACTTTCTGGGAGTCTATACAAAAATTGACTGATGATTCCCACTTGATCCGCTACCAAATTATCAATTTCGGTAAATGATTCTTGCCCACGGAATTTAGCAGAAGCAATTAAATAATTTTTACGGCTATTCGAGAGAGTTTCTAACGAAGGAGGATGATAGATCAAATGAGATTGGTGAATCGTTAGCAATAATGCGAGTGCTTCAATAATCGCTCCATTTTCTGCCGTATTAGGAAAAAAACGGGATATGCGATTAGCAAAGACTAGAATAGCGTGTTCGTTAGCCATTTCAACTCCGAACGCTAAAAGACCGACTAGAGCACCTGCGCCTGGAAAGCTAGCTAGTGAAAGAACAGTATTGCTAATATCTTTAGTAAGACGAATCAAATCTTTAGCGGCGTTAGTGCCTTCTGCCTGGCCACTGGCTACGGATTTTACCCCGACGATCAGATTATCTAAAGTGGGATGTATTTTGGAGAAATATTCATTTAATCGTTCATCCTGTCTAACTCGAGCACGATAACCTTCAAAAATTTCAGTAGTTTCATAACGTCGCAACATAGCGTTTAATCTTGCTTGCTCAGTAACACTAAGTGTAACCACAGAACTATTACTTGGTGTAAGAGTAGGAGCAGAAACATTAAAATCGTTAAACGGATTTGCTTGAAGCTGGGTTGTGTTTAAGCGCGTAAGTGCAGTGGATGATCCTGCTTGCATTTCTGTTCTTGATGCTGCTAAATAAGCAGAGAATTCTGCTTTTATTTTAGTGATCTCTCCCATCCACCATGTTAATTCTGATACTTGTACTTGTTTGTAACATTTCGCCCACTCAAATTGTAAACCGCTTAAGCCTGCAATTTGTGAAGTACACTCTCTGATTAATCGATCTAATATAGGTTCCCATAATACGACTAGATCATTTAACAAAGTGGGATTATTAAGTGCAGTTGTTATATCGGCTACAAAAGTTTCTGTGGTAATAATTCTTCCGATAGAAGGATCAACACGGAATCTTTGAATATTATTTAAAGGGCTTCTTAGTCTATCTGCTGCCATTATGGAAGTTGGGGTTTGTTTATATCCGCCCACAATCAGTGGCAGGTACTGACTTGTTTTTGTTTGATCTTTAAAGTTTTGTAATAATCTTTGTAATTTGGTAATGTCAGGCATAATATTATCTCACTATAAATTTTTTTTAAAAATAAGCTGGGTAAAATACACGTTGTGGTTCCGGTATTGCTGCTTTTACTGCTGTTACTACTTGTGCAATATCCTCTTTTAAAACAGGCGTTTGGGTTGCCTCTTTTTTTAAGTATACATGCGCATTTTGTGCGGTCCAACGTTTTGCAGGTGTTCTATCACAGCTTCGAGCTATCACAATAGAAAATGCAGGTAGTGTATTAGCGGGAAGAGAACTTTTTAGTATTTCTTTTTCTGAGCGCGCTTGGTTTTGGCCTAATCTTATTCCCATAATTTGTGCGGGAGTTTTGCCAGGGTAGAGTAAAGCTTTTTTAGCCAGAGTGTATGCGATTAATCCTAACGCATAGATATCGGCTGCTGTAGTACAAGCTTCATCACCAAACGCTTCCGGTGCCATATATTCTATAGTACCTACTATTCCTCCGGTATTGGCACCATCCGTCACCTGAGTGGTGTGACCTAAAGTTTGATGAACTTTGGCTACACCAAAATCACCCACTCGCGCATGACCATCACTTCCAACTAAGATATTATCGGGTTTTAAATCGCGGTGAATAACTCCATTCGCGTGTAATACTTCTAAGGCTTGTAAAGTTTCTAGTAGTAATTGCAATGCATAACGAGCTGGAAGCTGCGTAACAATTTTGCTTAAAGCACATGCCGCTAATTCTAAAAGTAAGTGAAGTTTTTGATCGTGCTCGAAAGAACCATAAAATCCAATAATTGAAGCGGCTTGCACTCGTTTAAGTACTTGGAGTTCTTTCATAATCGATTCGCGTCCTGGCGGGGGTAACGGTACTACTTTCATTGCAAATACTTTATTGGTTTTAGATCTATTTCCAGAGGCAATTTGTATGGCATAAACATCTCCAAAACTTCCGTTTCCTAATACAACAGATTTTGGTTGCGTTTGTGCAGCCGCTAGCTCATCAGCTGTTAGTGGAGTGTAAGCATCTGAAGCACCTTGCAAAGAAAAGAAAGCATTTTGCACAGTAAAATCATCTTTTACTCCACGAGTTTTAGTTACCTGTTTTCTTTCTCTTTCTTTTCCCTCTTGTGCAGACATAACTAATTGATAGTCTGCTTGCAGTTGTTCTAACTGCCTAGGTGCATTGATTCGAATTAATGCTTCTTTTGCATCGCGGTTGTTAAGTGCAGCCAATCTGTTTAAACAGTCTAAAGCTTGAGAATGATCTTGTGTTCCTGCTTTTTCATACCAAATTACAGCGTCTCTTAAATTTCTAGATTGTTCATAACTAGTGGCTAAACTATATTGGGCTTCTTTATGGCCATGTTGAGCGGCGGTTTGACGCCATACGTTGACACGAAGATCGCGAGGCGAAAGATTTCCAAAACTTATTTGAGATAAACGGAATAAAGCTACATGACCATTGCGATCGCCATTTTCGGCTGCTTGCAAATAATATTTAATAGCATACTCAGCATCTTCTGGTTTTTTAGAAGTTGTGTGGTTTTCTTCGTATATTTGAGCAAGTGAAAACGCAGCTCCAGGACGGCCACATTCGACGGCCATTTCGTACCATGAAGCTGCTTCAGGCTCCCTTTTAGAAACTAATGGATTACTTGCTTCGCAAAGTGCATAGAGTTCATATAGTGCATCTTTTTGACCATTAACGGCAGCAGCACGATACCATTTAATAGCATTTTCCATATTAATTGGCACTCCGCGACCTTTAGCATAAGTCACTGCTAATCGCCACTGGGCTTCGGGATCGCTTCTTTTTGCTTTAAAAAGTAAATTATCAAATTCAGTACCGTGAGGGCTTATTTTTCCGGTGCCTAACATATAAATATTCTCCTAAACAATGATGGGTGAATGTGATGCCGTTGCAGCAGGAGGTGCTGCATTGGGATTATGTTTTTTTAAGGTGGCATTTACTATGAGGGATAAATGCCTTCTTATTTTTTCTAAATCTAAACCATTTGACTCATCAATTGTCTCACTGGCAGACAATAAAGGTTCTCTTATTTGATCTCTAGAAGAGCTTGAAGTGATAGGTGTAATAACTTCGGGTTCTTTGAGATAATTCTTTAATACATCAGAAAGCTTGTTTGCAAACAAGTGTAATTGAGATTCAGTCATATTCAATATATCTACATTCTTTTTTCTAAAGGCATCAATAAGCAATGTAAAAGTATCCAAATAATCTAAGCCTTTCAAGGCATTGAAACTATCCACTAAATCCATTTCAGCTTTTACATAATGCAAGAGTGGAAATGAAGAAATATTTATTTTTATTTCATTATTTATTGCTTTTGCCGGTAATGATCTTGCCAAAGTAGTTGCAATGCCTGGCGCTTCTCGGATCAAGTCGGCGGGTAAGAAATAAGGTGTGGAAAAATTTAACCACTGACGAGCATTATTTTTTTGAGGTGCTAATTGTGTTTTAATCGCGTCAATGATACGTTTTAATAATAAGGATTGCTCAGTAAGATCCATGGTTGTTGGATCTATTCCTTGTTCATGTAGTGTGGTTAATAGTAATTGTAGCCCTTGCAAATATCCTCGGGTCATTTCATCATTTCGATATCCAAATAATCCGGTAGTTTTAATTTGATTAAATAATTGATCGGCTAAAAGAGAAAGTGCACCATTCATTTGAGCGGGTCCAGCACTTTCCATTTCTAATGCAAGTGCATTTACTGTTTTGCGCATTTTTTTCTGATTTCTGTAATGCAATAAAAATAAAGTAATAATGATAACGCTAATGATCACTAAGATGATGATAAGCGCGATTTGTGCTGGATTTCGTGGAATAGGTAATGTTGTCGGTACAATGCTGGGTACTGGTGTTGTAGGCTTTATTGTTGGTGCATCAGTTGGTGCATCAGTTGGTGCATCAGTTGGTGCATCAGTTGGTGCATCAGTTGGTGCATCAGTTGGTGCATCAGTTGGCGCATCAGTTGGTGCATCAGTTGGTGCATCAGTTGGTGCATCAGTTGGTGCATCAGTTGGTGCATCAGTTGGTGCATCAGTTGGTGCATCAGTTGGTGCATCAGTTGGTGCATTAGTTGGTGCAACTGTTGTTGGTGCAACTGTTGTTGGTGCAACTGTTGTTGGTGCCTGTGTGCTTGGTGCTACAGACGTGAAATTAATAGCAGCAGGTAGGGGAGCTTGTAAAAGTAATTCACTTCCTTGCGGTGCTACGTTATAGGAAGGAGCTATAGTGCTTCCATTATGCATGAAATAGATATGACCTTGAGAGATATCTTCGCTATTAAAATCAGTAATAGAGCCTGGGAAAGCTGTAGACTGAAATTGGCCGTTCGTAATGTCAGAGATTTTATAGCGTACAGACTGAGTTTGATTAGACATAAATAAATTATCAGCAGTTAATAGGTGAGACTCTCCTCTCCAAATATTGAGCTGATTTGTTAATTCGGAATAAAAAGTGTCGCACCCAAATACTAGGTAGGCAGCTCCTGCAATATATACCCCTCCTGGATCAGCGGCATATGCGCCTACTAAAAAATCAGTTTTTCCATCGTGATTGACGTCTCCAGCCGGGGCCACAGAATAACCACTCAAATCAGTTGTTGAGACTCCGTTAAGTGTAATGCCAGTGGTTTCATTCAGGGAGGAGAGATTGACAAAGGCTGGCCAAGTGCCATTTTTTCCAAAAATCACAAAAGTTTTTCCTGCTTGTTTTTTGCCTGCAGGACTAGCTTGAGGCGCTCCAATCAGAATATCGTGTATGCCATCATTATTCACATCGACGGAGGAAACAGAAGTCCCACTTTGATCACCTCCTATGGCTCCATTGATGAGACAGCCTATGGTTTCATTTATAGTGGCTAGATCTAAAAACGAGGGCCAAGTGCCATTTTTCCCCCATATCAGATAAGTGATTCCTGCATTAGTTTGGCCTCTTGCATCACCAAGGTGAGCGCCAATTAGAAAATCGGGTATACCATCACGATTGGGATCGCCAGCCGCTGCCACAGACGAACCCGTGTAATCATATGATGCAGCCCCACGGATGATGCATCCTGTTGCTTGATTTAAATCTGAAAGTTCTATAATGGTAGGCCAGGTACCATTTTTACCCCATATCACATACACTATTCCCGCTTCACTTCGATCTCCCGGATTAGTGGCAGGAGATCCGATCAAAAGATCCGATATCTTATCGTTGTTTACATCACCGGCAGATCCCACAGAAAAACCAGTATAATTATTTAATGGAGCTCCATTGATAACAACGCCAGCTGTTCCTAAAGTGGAAAGTTCTATGATGAATGGCCAGGTACCATTTTTACCCCAAACTACATAAGTTATCCCTGCCTGAGCTTGCCCTCCCGGTGCAGCATAAGGCGTGCCAATCACAATATCAGCCATGCCATCGCCATTGAGATCGCTTGCTGAAGCAACAGACCAGCCGCTTCTATCATTGGCTAAAACTCCGTTAATGATACACCCCGTGGTTTCATCTAGAGCGGAGAGCTCAAAGAATGGTCCCCAGGTGCCATTTCTACCCCATATTAGGTAAGTGATTCCGGCATTAACTCGGTCGTCTGGGCTAGCATAAGGTGCGCCAATCACAATATCAGGGATGCCATCACCATTGACATCACCAGCAGAAGCCACGGACATGCCGAGTCTCCCATTGGGTAAAGCTCCGTTGATGGCACAATGGGTTGTTTCATCCAGAATGGCTAGATCTAAAATGGGCGACCAGATCCCTTCTTTTCCCCATATCACATGGACGATCCCTGCCTGTGTTCGGCCTCCCAAGTCAGCCATAGGAGCGCTAACTAGGAAATCGGGTATTCCGTCATTATTAACATCGCCAGCTGGAGCTACAGAATATCCGCTCCAATTATTGTATGAAGCACCATAGACGGAAACTCCTTGAGCAAATGGTATGGACGTGGTTGCATCTTTTTTAGAATATGATCGTACATAAGGTGTTTCTGCGACACTCATGGACAGTGCAGTAGCAGATAATGTGGCTAATGCACCTACCATCTGCTGAATCCAATTTTTTTTACGATGATTATTACCCATTTAAAAAATTCCCAGACCTTTTTCCTAAGTAACTATTGCTGAATGTGATGCCGCTGCAGGAACAGAAGGTGCTGCATTGGGCTCATGTTTTTTTAAGGTGGCATTTACTATAGTAGATAGATGCCTTTTTACTTTTTCTAAATCCAAAGAATTTGATTGATCGGTTTTTTCAGCATTAAGAGATAATAAAGGTTCTCTCATGGGATCTCTAGAAGAACCTGCAATGTTAGGGGTAATAGTATCTTCGGGTTCTTTAAGATATTTTTTTAACACATCAGAAAGCTTGGTTGCAAATAATTGTAACTGAGGCTCTGTCATGTTTAATATATTCACATTTTTTTTAGAAAATGCTTGAATGAGTAAACTAAATGTTTGGAGATATTCTAAGCCTTTCAATGAATTGAAATCGTCAATTAAATCCATTTCCATTTTTAGATAATGCAAGAGTGGAAAAGCAGAAAAATTTATTTTTGTTTGATCATCTGTTGTTACAGAAAATAATGAGCTTACCAATGACGCTGCAATATTGGGTGCTTCTCGGATCAAATCCGTTGGAGAAAAATAAGGTGTGTAAAAACTTAAGAATTGACGCCCAGGATTTTTTTGAGTAACTAATTGATTTTTTATTGCATTAATGATTTGCTTTAATAGTAAGTCTCGTTGGGCGGGATCCATGGCGGTGGGATCCATTCCTTGTTCTTTCAATTTTGCAAGTAAGAGTTGAAGACCTTGCAAATATCCTCTTGTCATTTCATCGTTTCGGTAACCGAATAAACCGGTGGTTTTAATTTGATTAAATAATTGCTCCGCTAAAAGTGAAAGTGCACCGTTAATTTGATTCGCAGAAGAACCTTCCATTTCTAGCGCGAGTGTGGTTACTGCTCTGCGCATTTTTTTCTGATTTCGGTAATGCAATAAAAATAAAGCAATAATGACAGCACTGATGATTGATAAAACGATGATAAGTGCAATTTGTGATGAACTGCGCGGAATAAATATTGTTGGCACTGCTGTGGGTGTCTCACTAGTAGGCGCAGGTGTTGTTGGCACTGATGTAGGTGCTGCACTGGTAGGCGCTGCAGTTGTCGGTGCTGCGCTTGTTGGTGCTGCGCTTGTCGGTGCTGCGCTTGTCGGTGCTGCAGTTGTCGGTGCTGCGCTTGTTGGTGCTGCAGTTGTCGGTGCTGCAGTTGTCGGTGCTGCAGTTGTCGGTGCTGCAGTTGTCGGTGCTGCAGTTGTCGGTGCTGCAGTTGTCGGTGCTGCGCTTGTCGGTATTGCTGTTGTTGGCGTTGTTGTTGGTGCCGGTGTGGTGGGCGCCACATAAGTAAAATTAATAGCAGCAGGTAAAGAGGAGAGAGTAAGTAAAGCACTTCCTTGAGGTACTATTCTATAAGAAGGTGCTTCAGTGCTATTGTCATGTACGAAATAGATCTGATCGTTTGCGATCGCATCGCTAGTAAAAAGAGTGATAGGTGTGCCAGGTGCTAATGTAGATTCAAATTGACCATGGCTAATATTACTGGCTAGGTAAGTCACCGATATTGTTTGATTAGAAAGATTTAAATTAGCGGGCGTTAATGAGACCTTCTCGCCCTGACCAATAGTGAGCTGGTTAGTTAAAGTGGGATAAAAAGTTCTGCAGCCGAATACTAGATAGGTGAATCCTGAGGAAAGACTAGATCCAACCGGAGCACCAACCAGGAAATCATCTATTCCATCACTATTCACATCACGTGCCGAGGCAGCAGACCAGCCAGTTCCATCTTGCTCAGAAACTCCTTTAAGAGCGAACCCAGTCGTTTCATCCAGATCAGCCAGTTCTAAAGATGTTTGCCAGGTTCCTTTTTTTCCGAATATCACATACGCCATTCCTGCATTCAATTGATCACCTGGACTAGCTAAACGAGCACCAATGACTAGATCAGGTATTCCATCATCATTGACATCACTCGCCGCAACAGACGAGCCACTTCCATCATTTGCTAAAGCCCCATTAATGGCAACACCCTGAGTTCCCAGAATGGAGAGTTCTATTACAGGCGACCAAGTCCCTTTTTTTCCCCACACTACATAAGTGATTCCGGCAATACTTCGGCCTCCGGGAGTAGCACGATATGCCCCAATGGCCAAATCAGAGATCCCATCACCATTCAAATCGATTGAAGCAACAGACCAACCTGTATAATAAGCTTGACCAACACCATTAATCGCTACACCTTTTGTTCCTAGAGTGGAGAGTTCTAAGAAAAGTGGCCAGGTGCCATTTTTACCCCACACGACATAAGCTATCCCAGCACCAGATCCGCCTGGCAGATCAGCAAGATAAGCTCCAGTTACCAGATCAGCTATCCCATCACCATTCAAATCGACTGAGGCAACAGACCAGCCGCTGTAATCGCCTGCTAAAGCCCCATTAATGATGCATCCTATTGTTTCATCCAGAGCGGAAAGTTCTATCGTGAGTGGCCAGGTGCCATTTTTACCCCACAACACATAAGTTACCCCGGCAAAACTTCGGTCTCCCGGACTAGCATAAGGAGCGCCAATGACTAGATCAGGTATTCCATCGCCATTCACATCACCAGCCGATGCGACAGAATAACCGCTCTCATCTCTTGACAAAGCTCCATGGATGGCTACGCCATTTGTTCCAAGAGCGGAAAGTTCTAAGGTAAGTGGCCATGTGTCATTTTTACCCCACACAATATAAGTGACTCCTGCACTACTTCGACCTCCTGGAGCAGCAAGAGGTGCACCCATCAGAAGATCAGGGATCCCATCGTTGTTCACATCGGCAGAGGCCACAGAATAGCCACAGTTCGCAGATGAAAAATTCCCATTAATAACCACACCATTTGTTCCCAGATCGGAAAGTTCAAACACTGACGACCAAGAAGAGTCATTTTTACCCCATATCAAATAGACGGTTCCCGCCCGAAATTTGCCTGGTGGAGCAGTATAAGGCGCGCCAATCACGAAATCGGCTATTCCATCGTCATTGACATCATCGACGGAGGCTAGAGAATAACCACTATAATCGCCGGCAGAAACTCCCTGAATCGTAACTCCTTGGGCAAAGAGTATGGTGGTGTCGGTGTTTGTTTCAGATGATGAGCCTGTTGAGGGTAATGGTGCTGTATTAGAAAGTGTGGAGGCTGGTAAGGAGGCAAGTAGACCTAGCGACTTTTTTATCCAACCTGTAGTGTTACGACGATTATCACGCATTTTAAAAAAATCCTAATGCTTTACCGCTATGTTTTAGTTTGATATATAAAACAAGTTTTCCAGATTAATACAATATGAGGAAATAATCAATAAAGTCGGTAGGTATGAGATAAGTTGATTTTATGACTTATTCATCGTAAAATAGAGCCTGTTTCATTCATTCTACCTAGATGGATGTGACCCATATAATTCAATATGCAGGTTAAAAATTTATGTTGAGACTTTTTGGCGATCGATCAGCTGCTGCGAGTGTACCTACCAGCGCATCTACTATGCCTACTCCTTCTGCTCCTACTAAAGAAGCAGCTGAAAGAGCTATGGTGGCATTGGCCACACAAGAATCATCTGCACAAGCGGAAAGCGCTGGTACATCAGTATTACCTCCACCGCCTGCTTTTTCAGTTCCTTCAGAAGGCATGCCTGTTATGCACTTGGAAACTGGATCGATTTCGGTTGATGAATTGTGCCGTTATATTTCTCGTAATTCATCTGTATTGCGTCAAGTAAAAATTGATAGATCTGATTTTACTAATAAAGATTGGATGCGAGTTTTTTCTGCTTTAACTTATGTGCAAAATCTAGAAGCCTTGGTATTACCTAGCATTAAAGCTTTAGATTTTCAGAAAGATGGGCTTCAGGTTAATATTTTTACCATTCTTTATCATCTACTCACTTTTGGTCGTCAAATAGAAAAATTAGATTTGTCTCATTGTGATATTCATCATTTTAGTAGTGAAGATAATGTGATGAGTCTTTTAATTGATTTTATTAAAAGAGGTCAATTAACCGAGCTAAATCTTTCTGGTAATCCTCTTTCTAAATCGATTCATTATCCTGGTTCAGATGTGATGTATGACTTTGATCCAGAAATGTTGATGACAACCATTATGGAAAGTAAAACTTTAGAAGTGGTAGGACTTACAGGAACCGGTATTCGTTTTAATGACTTTAAAGATTTAAGAAGAAACAATGATAAGCCTTTAATTATTTCTTATACAGGCGATGATGGAGAAGAGGCGTTATATCAAGTTCCAACAGCAGGGCAAGCGCAGCAAGAAGCTATGGATGTACAGCTGTATGTGGCACCACCTGTTATCCAACATGCGCCTGCACTGCACTATGTGCAACATGAAGATTTAACTAATTTTTCTAATCCTGCTCATCCCTGGTTTTATGCTTCTGCACCACCTTTGCCTGTAGCAGCCAGAGCTCCCGTAATGATGGATTTAACTGAAGATGATGCAGATTCTGAGATAGACGATATGGATGCGTTTAGGGAACAAATGCAAGGAATGGAACGAATCACACAACAGCCAGCTTTAGCTAATCCAGAATTAATGGCTGAAGATGATGTAGATTCTGAGATAGATGATATGGATGCGTTTAGGCTAGAAATGCAAATACAAGAATTTGAAAGATTATTACAAACAGGTGTACTTAATGTTCCCGCTAATGCGCCTTGTGCTCCTGTAGCTCCAGCACATGCAGCCGCTGCTGCACCACCACCTAATACCAGACCACGTTTAACTAGACTACCAGCCAGCTAAATTTTAAGTGGGTGTGGTGCTAGTGTTTGTTATCTGTGTAACAGGCGCTTCTGTGGGTTTTTTGGGTGTAAGCACATAAAAACTTAAATCGTCATCGTTAGGTCTGCGGTGTATCGTTTGATTGATATCCAATCCAGCTTTATTAAAATCTTTACTGTTCATAAGAGATTTAGTCAATCCTGTAGCGATTAAGGTTCCTTCTTTTTTTAATCGGCGTGAGAAAATGTCTAGGTGTTGTCTTGCTTCTGAAACAATAGCAACTCTGTAATTTAAAGGACCGCCTGAGGAAATAATAAGATCGTAAGACTCATTTGTTAATGTGACTTCAAAATCTTTTATTGTATATGTATGCACTTTTATGTCAGTATAATTTTTTAAATGTTCTCGCGCTTTTTGAGATGATACGGCGTCAGGCTCAACTAAATCGTATTGATAAATAATGCCTTGCAAATTCATTAAGTCCATTATTTTTTTAGCCAGCAGACCATTTCCACCGCCGGCATCTAATATTCGAAAAGAAGTTTTATTTGAACTTGATAAAAATATTTCTTTTAATTTATTAATAATGACAGGGTGAACAATGTTTATATATTCATTTACATTTCTCGTATAATAATTCATTATTAGTTGACTACTAGTGGGTTTGTCTGTCCAGAATTCTGAAGATGGTTTAGAGTCTAAGGTTTGAGCCACTTTTTTTCTGGCGTAAGTTTCTATTTTACTTGAAGGTAATAAGTTTCTTATTGAGGGTATTAGTGTAGTAAGAAAAGGCGCATCACTTACGTAAAAATCTCCAATAGCAAATTTGGTTTTTTGGCCGTTTTTATATTTCAAGCTAATAATGATAGTGTTTTCATCGGATATCTGAGATTTGCTGATCACGGTGTATTTGATGTGTGAAAGAGTTTTGTTATATTCGCTAACATCAAATTTATAGATGCTGGTTCCTAAGATACTAGCAGGTAATAAATTAATCACATTCTTAGGGATAGGAAATTCGGAATTCATTTTAGCAAGACGGATCCTCATATAATTGAGAGCTTGCGCAGGATCAACAACGGTAATGTCGTCGCTAACAGAAGCCTGATATTGGGTAAGTTTAGGATCACTCAATAGCTGCTCAAGAGCCACTCGTTTTTCTTCTAGAGTGGCTGCTATACTTTTACGGTTGGGTAGTATCGAAAACATAAAAAATACCTATATTATTCAGGTTGTCGAGTGCGGGGGCTACTGGAGCTGTCAGGGCTTTCTAAAGGTCTATCTAATCTCTCATCAGTAATTTCAATAGTTAATTTAGGTTTAGCAAATCTTGGTGTTGTTTTTATATCAGTAAGTAGTACAGCATTTTCTCCCATATCAGGGGGCATAAATTCAGCAGCATCCCCTTCCGATTGATGCTCTGATTCTTCTTCAGCTTGAATGACGGGAGCAGGTGCCTTCTTTGCTTCTTTAGATGCTTTTTCAACTTCGGCTAAAAAATATTTGGCTTTATCCGCAAAATAACCGTCTCTTTTTTCTTCTGTTTTTAGTGCGGCTATCGCGGCGTCTTTAAGATGAGCATATTTTTGGGGATCTAATACATATAGACAATAATTGGAAAGAGGAATGATTTCCTGCGCTTTATTAAAATAATATTCGGCTTGTTGTTTTGAATCCGCTTCTGTATTTAAATAACGAACAGGTTCTCCATAATATTCGGGGTAAAGTAAATGTCCAGTATAAAGCTGTGCTAAGAAAAATGCTGCAATGGGATTGATAAGATCAATAGCTTTTTTAAGCATCGCTATTCCTTCATCAAAATTTATTTCTATATATGTAGATAAGCCAACATTTAAATAGTTTCCTGTTGTTAATATATGCCCTAGTGCGCAGAGTACATTTTTATCTTTATATAAATTTTTATTGTTTTTAAGGAGTTCGGCGGCTCTTTTAGGATCATACATATAACCTATGCCTTCCAGCATAAAGATCGCTCTCATATATTGGCCATATTCTTCTGCAGCCTCAAAATGCTTAATAGCTATCTCATATTCACCGCTTTTCAATGATGAGTTATAACGGACTCGGGCAGCCTCTCCTAGTAAGTAATGAAGCTGTTTTTTTACATCACGATCAGTTTCATAGCATAAAGCATAGGTTAGTGCTTTTTGAGCGAATCTGGCATAGTTTCTGTCTTCTTTTGCAAATTCAGGTAAGTAATTTTTATAAAATGGATCTATTTTTTTACGATTAACCTCAACGTGAGATGTTAAGGCTAGATATCCTAGGGTTCCCCAATCTGCATCTTCAGGATTAAAATTGGCAGGTTCGAATTTAGATCCTTCACTCAAAAAATGATCGGCGATTATAAAGCTCGTCTGACAACTGGGTTGCTTACCATTGAATATATCGTCTTTTGGCATGATGGGCTCATTTATATATGGAATTAGTTAGCTAATTAAACCATATTTTGCCTTGTAAAGTCAATCCTGAAGGGCAAAAAGGGCGTATTCAGGGCATTTGGGGCGCTTTCGTGGGGGTGGAATGCATGGTATATTGGCTTCTTTTCGGCACCCTGCTTATCTAAAAAAGCAGTGATACAAAAGGACTTTTACTATGTTAGAAAGAATTCGCGAATCCACCAAGGGTTGGTTTGCTTGGCTTATAGTGGGGACATTGGCTGTGGTATTCGCCCTATGGGGTGTTTACGGCTATATGGGCGTTAATTCGGCCGAGTCTCAAATGGCTGTGACCGTAAATGGGCGGGATATTTCTCGTGCCGCAGTTGAGCGTTTAAGTCAGCAATTGCAGCTGACTGCTTCTGCTTCAGGAGAAACTGGTACCCCTGAGAGTTATCGTGAAGAAGCGTTAGAGCAGCTGATTATGCAAACGCTATTAGTGCAAGATGCCAAAAAACATAAGTTTGTAGCCGATAAGCAACTTGTCGATAAGTTTTTATTAACCCAGCCTGAGTTTCAAGAAAACGGTGTGTTTTCTCCAGCACTCTTTGAAGAAATTGCGCAACGTAATGGTTTAGATCCTTATGATTTACGCAGCATTATTGCCGATGAAATTATTGTAGAGCAATTACGTGTAGGCGTTATGGCCAGTGCTTTTACTTTACCTAATGAAGTGAAACGTTTTTTAGCCTTACAAAATCAAACTCGCGATATTCAATTTATTACGTTTAGCTCTAAAAGTTTTGATGCCAACCGTGATATTTCTGAAGATGAAGTAAAAGCGTATTACGAAAGCAATCAGCATAATTTCCAAGTGCCTGAAGAAGTGAGTATTGAATATATTGAGCTCACAGCAGCCGATGCGGAGAAAGGTGTGACGGTAACGAACGCTGATGTTCAAGCGTATTATGATCAAAACAAAGCAGCTTACACTACACCTGAGCAACGTCATGTACGTCATATTTTATTAGCCTTGCCTGCTGATGCTACGGTAGAGCAAACGAATAAAGTGATTGATCAAGGTGTGCAAATTATTAATAAAATTAAAGAAGGCGCTAATTTTTCGGCGTTGGCTTTAGAATATTCGACTGATACATCAACCGCTGATAAAGGTGGTGATTTGGGTTGGGTATTGGCGGGTGTGTTGCCAGCAGAATTAGATAAATCAGTTTTTGCAGCCAAACAAAATGAAGTGATTGGCCCAACGCTAACCCCTTACGGAATTGATATTGCACAAGTGGTAGGAATTAAACCGGTGCAAACGCAAGCCTTAAGCGCGGTAAGTGGTGCGATTATGCAACAATTAAAAGACCAACGCGTTCAGCAACATTTTATTGAAATGCAAGATGAATTAGCAACGCTGAGTTATGAAATTCCAGACTCTTTAAAAGAAGTGTCTGACACTTTGCAATTACCTATAAAAACCAGCGAGTTTTTTACGCGTGATAAAGGTGCCAATGATACGATTACACAATCAGCGAATGTGCGTGCAGAAGCATTTAGTGATGTGGTGCTTAACGGTGAAAATAGCCCTGTATTATCTATTGGGCCTGAGCATGTAATTGTATTACGTATGCATGAGCATAAAGCCGCACAAATTAAACCGTTGGATTCAGTGCGTGCGGGTATTGTGTATATGATTAAAACCGTTGAAGCACAAGAAAAATTACAAGCCGCATTAGATGCATGGGTGCCTGAATTAAGCAATGGCACGTTAACGCGTGATGAAGTAGCTAAACGTTTGAATGGGCAATGGTTATCTTCTGCTAAATTAGCGCGTACGCCTAGTGATAATGGTGTGCCAAAGATAGTGCACGATTATGCGTTTAATATGCAAAAACCTATTCCGCCTAAAGCGAGTTATGGTTGGTTACCTATGGATGGTAATCAATTTGCTATCGTAGCGGTGGATCAAGTAAATCAAGGTGCTGTTGGCGATGAAAAAAGTACAGATTGGGTAGGCGCTACTACCGGATTAAAAATGTTACAACAGCAAGAAAGTTATATGGTGTATTTAGAGCAGTTGCGTAAGAATGCAGATATTAAATACCACTAAGATGAGGCGCCCACTATAGTGGGCGCTCGCAATGACAATAATTTCACCTTTTATCCTGTCTCCTGAATTGTAAAAGCCAATAATCAACAACTTCTAACGATCAGTTTATTATGTTAATATTAAGATTGAAAGACGCTCTATTTGACACCTGAAACGTTATAGGTTACGCTAATGATAAGGAACTTTATACACAAAGGTTTAAGTAAGTTTTACTTTACCGGAAGCCTTTCCGGCATTCAGCCCTCACATGCTCGGAAACTCAGTTTAATTTTGGCTCGTTTGGGAGCTATTGTAAGTCCAGAAGACATGAATTTACCTAGGTTTGATTTTCATGGTTTGAAAGGCGATAGAGAAGGTTCTTATTCAGTGGGTGTAAACAAAAATTGGCGGTTGGTATTTAAATTCGATGGCAAAGATCCATTCGATGTTGATTATTTAGATTATCATTGAGGTTAATTATATGATGCATAATCCTCCTCATCCAGGAGTTTTTATTAGAGAAGTGTGTATAGAGCCATTAGGCTTAACTATTACACAAGCAGCAGATGCTTTAGGAGTTACCAGAAAAGCGCTTTCAGAGTTAGTAAATGGTAAGGCGGGCATTAGCCCGATGATGGCTTTACGATTGGCCAAGGCATTTAATACCACCCCTGAAAGCTGGTTAGAGCAGCAGTTGCACTATGATTTATGGGTAGCTAAGCAAAAGAAACTTAACTTGAAAAAAGTTAAAGAACTTTGGAAACACCATAAGCCAGACAAACATGCTGCTTAGAAACCGACTAAGTGGAAACCAGAATCTACATAAATTACATCGCCGGTGATCCCTGCTGCTAAATCAGAACATAAGAATGCAGCGGTGTTACCTACATCTTCAATAGTAATATTGCGATGTAGCGGAACGATTTTTTCGTTTTCATCTAATAATTTGCGGAAGTCTTTAATACCAGAAGCGGCGAGTGTGCGAATAGGGCCTGCAGAAATCGCGTTAATACGTATTCCTTTTTTGCCTAAGCTTACGGCTAAATATCTTACGTTGGCTTCTAAGCTGGCTTTTGCTAATCCCATTACGTTGTAATTGGTAATAGCGCGTTCAGCTCCGATATAGGTTAGTGTTAACAATGCACCATTGCGGCCTTCCATCATGGGAGCACCCGCTTTTGCTAAAGCGGCTAAGCTGTAGCTGCTTACATCATGTGCAATGCGAAAACCTTCGCGGTTTACGCAATCTAAATAATCACCTTCAAGCTGATCAGCCGGTGCGTAAGCAATAGAGTGAATAATAATATCTAGGCCATCCCAATGTTCGCCTAATTGGGTAAATACGTTTTTAACATCGTCGTCGTTGCTCACATCGCATTTAAAAGTGAGTTTGCTATTCCATTCTGCGGCCATATCGTTTACACGGCCTGCAAAACGTTCGTCTTGATAGGTAAAAGCCAGCTCAGCACCCCAGTCATGCAACACTTTTGCTATGCCAAAAGCGATGGAACGGTTGCTAATTAATCCGGTGATTAGCGCTCTTTTGCCTTTTAAGAAACTCATAGAATCCTCGCGTTTAATTAAATCAGTGTTGTGATATTATATCGCAACTGATATCAGTATACCAATTAAGGGATTAAGGTATAAAATGCAAGGTAAAGCACTTATCAACGCAGTAATAAGGATATTAGGGGCAGCTGCCTTACTATCAAGCTTATCGGCTTGTGAAGATACCATATGGAATGATCCTTATCCTGAAGACCAAGCTAAATCCAATACTCTCTATCTTTCTTTTTCAGATGCACCTAAACGTCTCGATCCTGCAACGGCTTATTTGGTAAATGAAACTCAAATTGTTAATCAAATTTATGAACCTCCACTGCAATATCATTATCTTTTACGTCCTTATGAATTAATTCCACAAACCTTAGCAAGTATGCCTACGGTTTATTATTTAGATGCGAGTGGAAATAAACTGGCTGATTCAGCACCGGCAGAGCAAGTGGCCTATACGGTATATGAGTTAACAATTCAACCCGATATTTATTATCAGCCTCATCCTGCTTTTGCTCAAAATGATAAAGGATATTATTTATATCATGGTTTAACGGATAAAGAATTATCAGGAAGATACACACTAAAAGATTTTCCTGAAGTAGGAACTCGTACGCTAGAAGCCGGCGATTATGTTTATCAAATTAAACGTTTAGCAGCGCCTAATACTTCATCTCCTATTTTAGGGTTGATACGTCAGTATATTGTAGGTTTAGATGAATATGCGAATGAATTAAATAAAGTATTTAGTGAGCGCAGACATAATGGCGCTATTAATTTTATTGATCTTCGTGATTATCCATTAGAAGGGGCCGAAGTCGTTGATGAATCTACTTATCGTATTAAAATTCATGGTAAATATCCGCAATTTCAATATTGGTTAGCCATGCATTTTTTCGCACCTGTTCCTTGGGAAGCCGATGCGTTTTATGAACAGCCAGGATTGCACCAACATAATTTAACCTTGAATTGGTATCCTATAGGTACAGGGCCTTATCAATTAACCATGAACGATCCGAATCGCCAAATGGAACTAGTAAAAAATCCTAATTATCACGGCGATACGTATCCAACCGAAGGCGAAACCGGTGATGAAGAAGCAGGATTATTAGCACTCGCCGGACAAACATTGCCTTTTTTAGATCGCATTATTTATGGTTTAGATAAAGAAATGATCCCTCAATGGAATAAGTTTTTACAAGGCTATTATGATTATTTGCGTTTAGGAACGGATACTTTTGAACAAGCCATACAAGTGGATGAAAAAGGTTTTTCCTTAACCCAAGAATTACAAGAAGAAGGTCTTGAATTACAAATGCGCACCAGCGCTAGTGTTTATTATTGGGGATTTAATATGCTAGATCCTATTGTGGGTGGATATAGCAAAAAAGCACGCAATATACGTAAAGCCATTAGTTTGGCCGTGGATGTAGAAGAGTACGTGGCTATATTTGCGAATGGATTGGGTGTGGTAGCTAGAGGGCCAATTCCTCCAGAAATTTTTGGATATGAAGAGCAGCAATCAGTGGTGGAAAATAATCCCTTCTATCAAATGCAAAAAGAGCAGCGTTTAAATACCGCTAAAAAACTATTAGCGCAAGCAGGGTATCCGAATGGGCGACATGCAAGAACAGGTGAGCCTTTAGTATTAGGTTACGATGTGGCCAGCACGGGAAGCCCTGATGATAAAGCACGATTTGGATGGTTACGTAAACAATTAGATCAAATTGGTGTAGAAGTAGAAGTGAGAGCCACGCAATACTCGCGCTTCCAACAAAAAATGAGTAGCGGAGATATTCAAATTTTTTATTGGACGTGGATAGGTGATTATCCCGATCCTGAAAATTTCTTATTCTTATTTTATGGCCCAAGCTCAGTGGCAAAAAATAGTGGTAATAATCGCAGTAATTATCAGAATAAACAGTTTGATGCGTTATTTGAACAAATGCATAACATGGAAAATTCTCCTGAAAGAGCGGCTGTTATTAAAAAAATGGTGACCCTGCTCGATAAAGATTTACCATGGTTTGGTCAGTTTTATCCGCTCACTTTTATATTAACCCATGATTGGGTATCACCTACAAAACCCACAGATATGATCCGTAATACGTTAAAGTACCAAAAAATTGACGCGGATAAACGCGCCGCAGAACGTTTACATTGGAACAAACCCTTTTTATGGCCTATTGCCATATTGTTAACTATTTTTATTATAGTGTTAATTCCTGTAGTGTTAAGCTACCATCGCCAACAGAATAGAAGAATGAAGGAAAAATAATGTTTATTTATATTATTCGTCGCTTACTCTATGCTATTCCCATTTTAATTGGGGTGAATATTATTACGTTTGGTTTATTCTTTATGGTCAACACGCCTGACGATATGGCGCGATTACACTTAGGCGAAAAATATGTCACTCAAGTGGATATTGATAATTGGAAAGTTGCTAGGGGATATGATTTACCTTTGTTTTTTAATGAAGAGAAATCAGGCGTAAATACATTAATAGATACTTTGTTTGTTAAAAAAACAGTGGAGTTGTTTACTTTTAATTTTGGGGTATCTGATGCTGGCCGTGATATTGGTTATGATATTACCCAGCGTATGTGGCCTAGTTTATCCATTGCGGTTCCCACTTTAGTTTTAGGCTTGATTGTGAATATTAGTTTTGCGTTATTAATGATTTTTTTTAGAGGTACTTATATTGATACCGCAGGCGTTATCGTGTGTGTGGCGATGTTGTCTATTTCCAGTTTGTTTTTCATTATTGGGATCCAGTATTTATTTGGTAAAGTCTGGCATTTAGCGCCTATTTCAGGCTATGCCGGCGGATGGATGAGCTTGAAATTTATAGCTTTACCTATTTTAGCCGGCATTATTGGCAGCATAGGCCATAATGCACGTTGGTATCGTTCTATTTTTATTGAAGAACTGAATAAAGATTATGTGCGCACAGCAAGAGCCAAAGGTTTGCATGAATGGCAAGTGCTATTTGTGCACGTGTTAAAAAATGGCATGATTCCTATTTTAACCGGCGTTGTGGTGTTAATCCCCAGCTTGTTTTTAGGAAGCTTAATTATCGAATCATTTTTTGCTATACCCGGTTTAGGTAGTTACACCATTGATGCTATCAATACGCAAGATTTTGCGATTGTCAGAGCGATGGTATTTATAGGCGCTGTATTTTATATGGGCGGTCTTATTTTAACGGATATCAGCTATGTATTAGTTGATCCTAGAATTAAACTACATAATTAAAAAGGATAAACAATGCCTTTCCAATTAGTCTGGTTATGGACCGATGCATTATTGTGGTTCTTAGTGCTATCTATTGTGATAGCCATGGCGTTTATGCGCCGTGATCCGCAATGGTGGTCTTCTTGGTTGCAAGTATTTCATAGCCGCCAAGGGGTTATTTGTGGTTTGATACTCATGACGTTTATGGGTATTGCTTTGCTCGATTCTATTCATGTGCGTATGGCTATTCCCAATGAAACTGGATTCGACGGAACAACTTATGATGCTATGTCTGTGAGTGTATTAGATTTAATACTCTGGCCTTTAGGACAAACCTTTGAAGAAACGTATTCAGCGCCATTTTCACTACATTTGTTTGTGAAAAAAATGCTAGTAGGCGCTGATGATCAATTTGTATTAGATTATCCGCGGTTATTATGGGGCGGAGTAGACTTAACTGATGTTAATCAACGAGCAAGTAATATTTATCATATTTTAATAATTGCTTTTATTAAAGCCATGATCGTGTGGGCTTTGGTAATGACAGGTTTATGGGCTAACCATTTCTTTAAACGAAAAAATGCAAAATTAGCATGGAAGGTGTTATGGAGAGATTCTCCTAAAGAAATTCCTAGGCTTACCGCTTCTATCACCATCGCTGTTATTTTAATGATATTGTTCTCTGCTACTGATTTAGCTACGGTTTACCATATTATGGGTACCGATAAAATTGGTATGGATGTATTTTATCAAGGGGTAAAAAGCATTCGAACGGGTTTGATTATTGGTACCGTCACTACATTGTTTATGTTGCCTTGCGCGGTGATAGGCGGCATGCTAGCTGGTTATTTCCGTGGTTGGACAGATGATGTTATTCAATATATTTATTCCACTTTAAATGCTATTCCTTCAGTGTTGCTTATTGCTGCAGCAGCTTTGGTTTTACAGCTCTATATTATTCAGCATGTAGATTGGTTTCCCACCGTAGAGCAACGTGCAGATGCGCGATTACTCATGTTGTGCGGCGTGTTGGGCTTAACGAATTGGACAACTTTATGTCGTTTATTACGTGGCGAAACTTTAAAGCTAAGACAAGCCGATTATGTGTTAGCGGCTCGTACCATGGGTGTTCCTTCTTATCGAATTTTGTGGAGACATATATTACCGAATATTCTTCCTATTATTATTGTGGTGATGGTATTAGATTTTAGTACCTTCGTATTAATGGAAGCGGTATTGTCTTATGTGGGAGTGGGTGTTGATCCTACTACTTCTAGTTGGGGAAATATGATTAATCGGGCGCGTTTAGAATTAGCTCGTGATCCTATGGTCTGGTGGTCGTTAACCACTGCATTTGTATTAATGTTTACGTTGGTGTTATCAGCTAATTTATTTGCTGATAAAGTGAGAGATGCGTTTGATCCTAAATTACAACAAGTATAACCATGCAAGAAAAACCGATTTTAGAAGTACAACATTTACAAATGGAATTGCCCACGGCTCAAGGCTGGCTAAAAGCGGTGAGCGATGTGAGTTTTTCGTTGTATCCTGGAAAAACACTTGCTTTAGTCGGTGAGTCGGGTTGCGGAAAATCATTAACTGCATTATCAATTTTGCGCTTATTACCTTTAAAAGCTAAATGCGGTAAAAAAAGTAAAATTGTATTTAATGAGGAAGATTTATTAACGCTCACAGAGCATGAATTACAATTGATCCGCGGAAAGAAAATCGGCATGATTTTCCAAGAGCCCATGACTGCTCTTAATCCTGTACTGACAGTAGGGTATCAGCTTGCCGAAACATTATGGAAACACCTTCAATTACCACATTCACAAATTCATTCCCATTCCTTAAATTTATTAGAACAAGTGGGATTGCCAAGCCCTCAAGCTTTATTACGTGCGTATCCACATGAATTGTCGGGAGGGCAGCGCCAGCGAGTAGCTATTGCTATCGCATTAGCCGGTGAGCCCGATATATTAATTGCCGATGAACCGACTACTGCATTAGATGTGACGATTCAAGCCCAAATATTAAATTTATTAGCGGATCTGCAAAAGCAACGAAAAATGGCTTTGTTATTAATTACGCATGATTTATCAGTGGTAGCAAAACTGGCCGATGAAGTCGGCGTAATGTATGCAGGGCAAATAGTGGAGCAGGCACCTGTAGACCGCTTTTTTGCGCATCCTATGCATCCTTATAGCCAAGCGCTTTTTGCAGCATTACCTCAGAGTGAAAACAGAAATGAAAAATTATTTACTTTACCTGGCCGTGTTCCTGAATTAACGCAAAAATTTAAAGGGTGCCGTTTTGCTGATCGTTGTCCTGCTGTAGAAGAAGCGTGTAAGCATCATGAAATTCCGTGGGTCATGCCTAATTCAAAATATAAAGATCATATGATTCGATGCGATATTCCATTGCGCGAGCGAGAATGGAAATATAATACAGCAGATAATATAAAGATTGATGCAAAATCAAAAATACATACGCATAAAGACAGAAATCCTATTTTAACCTTAGATAATGTGCATGTGAATTTTAAGCGAAAAAATCATTGGTGGGAATGGCATGGTACTTTAGCGGCTGTGGATGGCGTAAGCTTTTCATTATATCCTGGAAAAACATTAGCGTTGGTAGGTGAATCAGGCAGTGGTAAAACCACGTTGGCTAAAGCTTTATTGCGTTTAGTGCAAATGAGTAGTGGAAAAGTGATGCTACATTCTGACGAAACCCATTCCATGAAAAATCTTTCCATGCGAGAGCAGGCTAAATGGATGCAAATTATTTGGCAAGATCCTTATAGTTCTTTAGATCCCCGCTTATCTATTCGCAATATTTTAGCTGAAGGTTTAGAAGTGAACGGAAAAAAAGAGATTTCTAATGATACTATTATTCAACTTTTATCTCGTGTGGGTTTGCCTCCCACTAGTGCAACGCGTTACCCTCATCAGTTTTCGGGGGGGCAACGCCAACGAATTGCGATTGCGCGCGCATTAGCAGCTAAACCTAAAATATTAATTTGCGATGAACCGACAAGTGCATTAGATGTATCGGTTCAGGCACAAGTATTAAATTTATTAAAAGATCTACAAACAGAATCTCAATTGGCTTATTTATTAATTACTCATAATATGTCAGTAGTAGAATATTTAGCGGATACGGTTGCTGTGATGTATATGGGACGTATTGTGGAATTTGGTGATGTAACGCAAGTATTAAAAAAACCACGGCATCCTTATACTAAATTATTATTAAAATCGGTGCTGTCTCCTAAGCCATCTAAAACAAAAGGAACTTAATATGAAAAAAGCTTTCGTTGAATATAAACATGATGATGTGGTGTTAGAAGCTTATGTGGTAACTCCTGATGAAAATAAAAAACTTCCTACCATTTTATTATTGCACGCTTGGAAAGGACGTGATGAATTAATGTTGAAAGCTGCAGAAGAGTGGGCAAATAAAGGTTATGTAGGTATTGCATTAGATACTTATGGTAAAGGAAAATTAGGTGGAACCAAAGAAGAAAATGCTGCTTTAATGAAGCCGTTTATGGACGATCGTGCATTTCTTGCCAAGCGTTTATTTGCAGGTGTGGAAATGGCAAAAAAATTACCGAGTGTAAATGCAAATAAAATGCTAGCTCTTGGATTTTGTTTTGGTGGGCTATGCGCGCTAGATTTATGGCGTCATGGTGCAGAGCTTTCGGGTGTTATTAGTGTGCATGGATTATTAGGTGCGCCAGAAGTAAATCCTAAAAAATATCGCATCGAAACAAAAGTACTCGCATTAGGGGGGTACAATGATCCTATCGTCACGCCAGATCAAGTACAAGCCTTTGAAAAAGAGTTAGATCACAGCAAAGCCGACTGGCAGCTCGTGACGTATGGTAATACGGTACATGCTTTCACTAATCCCGAGGCTAACGATAAAGCATTTGGTACTGTCTACAATCCAGTAGCGGCTAAGCGAGCTAGCCAAGCAATAGATTTATTTGTAGGTGAATGCTTTCAATAAAGCTCTCCCCCTATTCACGCCTTTCTAGTAGAATACCCTGTATCTCCAATAGAAAGGCAAATTCATGCATATTTCTAATACCGATGCGATGCTGGCACTAGGCAGCCGACTAAGCAAAAAAGCGCAGACTATTCCTAGTGGTGTGATTTACCTGAAAGGGGCTTTAGGCGCAGGCAAGACCACATTCGTTAGAGGCGTGCTCAGAGGCTTAGGCTATCAAGGTATTGTAAAAAGTCCTACTTATACTCTGGTTGAAACCTATGCATTGCCAGCGCTTAATGTGTATCATTGGGATATGTATCGAATTAACGATCCTCATGAGTTAGAAAACGTAGGGATCCGTGAATATGAGGCTCAGCCTGCTTGGTGGTTTATAGAGTGGCCTGAAAAAGCCCAAGGCTCTTTGCCTGAGCCTGATTTGATTATGACCTTTGAAGTACAAGGTAACGAGCGGGAAATAATAGGCGAAGCCTTTACGGAAAAAGGGGAGCAGCTGTGTCAGAGTTGGCTATAATAATAGAACAAATCATTAGAAAATGGGCGAATAGGACTTAAGTCAGATGAAAAGGAAATTTCAGTTCATCAGTACCATCAGCACAGCTTTTTTTTCGCTGTTTTTATTTTCGCCCTTAACTTTTGCTCAAGAGCAAGCGAGCGTAAAATCCGTACGTGTCTGGCCCTCACCCGATAGCACCCGAATTGTTTTCGACCTCAGCGCACCTATTAGTTACGAAGCATTCAATTTAGCCGATCCCCATCGTGTGGTGATTGATATTGATAATGTGCAAATGATGGCTTCTACTACAGATATTTCTTTAACATCTACTCCCATTAAGCACTTACGTCATGCACCCAGAGAAAAACAAGGTGTGCGGGTAGTGTTAGATACGCACCAAAACGTACGCATTAAAAGTTTTCAACTTCCACCCAATGAACAATACGGTCATCGTTTAGTGTTGGATTTATACACTGATGGCCAAGCACCTTCTGCTGCCATAGCGCAACCTCCTACAACCAGTGCATCTATCCCTGCACCTGCTGCTCCTTCTGTAAAACGTGCTGTCACTGGCACCGTAAAACCACGCACTTTTGTGGTGGCAATTGACCCAGGTCATGGTGGAGAAGATCCCGGTGCAACGGGTACTAGAGGCACACGTGAAAAAAATGTGGTGCTGGCGATTGCACGTGAATTAAAAGCCATGGTTGATAAAGAGCCAGGTATGAGAGCGTATTTAACCCGTGATGGCGATTACTTTGTGCCCTTACGTACTCGTATTGAAAAAGCACGAGCAGCAGAAGCCGATTTATTTATTTCAATTCATGCTGATGCCTTCCGCGATAAACGCGCGCATGGTGCTTCAGTATTTACACTTTCACAAAACGGTGCGAGTAGTGAAGCGGCACGTTGGTTAGCTGAGCAAGAAAACGAATCAGATTTAATTGGTGGCGTGAGCTTAGATGATAAAGATAAAGTGCTTGCTTCAATTTTATTAGATTTATCACAAAGTGCGAGTGGAGAAGCCAGCACCAATTTAGGTTCATCAGTATTATCACAAATGAAACATGTCGCTCCTTTGCATGGCAGCAAACGGGTGCAACAAGCAGGGTTTTTAGTATTGAAATCGCCTGATATTCCTTCTATTTTGGTGGAAACCGAATTTATTTCTAACCCCAATGCTGAAAATAAATTAAACAGCAAACATTACCAAAAACAAATGGCGCAAGCTATTATGACGGGTATCAAAAATTATAAGCACTCTTCTTCCGGTTATCATGAAAGAATTATGTTAACGGCTAGCCATCAAAGCGTGCCTAGTAATCATTCTGGTGGCCATTCTGCTCAGCAATATACGGTTAAAAGTGGTGACACCTTATCTCAAGTGGCGCAAAAATTTGGTGTAAGCACACAACGTATTAAATCGTTTAACAATATGTCTAATGATATAGTGCGAGTGGGTCAAACTTTAAAAATACCGATGAGCCAATAATGACTATACCTCGTATTCGTTTATTAAATCGATTGTTAGCAGATCAAATTGCTGCGGGTGAAGTAGTAGAGCGACCGGCTTCGGTTTTAAAAGAATTAATGGAAAACAGTATTGATTCAGGTGCTACACAAATTGATGTAGTGATCCAAGAAGGTGGTTTTCGTTTAATTAAAGTCAGAGATGATGGATGTGGAATTGAACAGCATGATTTGCGTTTGGCGGTGAGTCGTCACGCTACTAGTAAAATTGCAGCCATAGAAGATTTATCTTCTATTACTAGCCTAGGATTTCGTGGTGAAGCATTAGCGAGTATTGCTTCTGTTTCTCGCTTTTGGATAAGCTCAAAACCTGCTCATCAAACACAAGCCTGGCAACTTCACCTCGATGGCTCTGAAGCTGAATTAGAATTGCAGCCTACCTCACATCCTACCGGCACTACTGTGGTTGTTCAGGATTTGTTTTTTAATACGCCTGCACGTCGCAAATTTATGCGCAGCGAAAAAACAGAATACTTACAAATGGAAGAAGTGTTTAAACGCATTGCGCTTAGTCATTTATCGATTGGTTTTACATTTACCTATAATCAGCGCACCACTTATCGTTTATTAGCGGCCACTACAGCGGCGCAACAACAACGTAGAATTGCTAAAGTATTTGGCAATCCTTTTTTAGAAAATGCTTGTCATGTAGATATGCAAGCCACAGATTTAGCACTAACAGGATGGTTAGGATTACCGAATTTTTCCCGTAGCCAAAATGATTTGCAATATGTTTATTTAAATGGACGATTAGTTCGTGATCGCGTGATTAATCACGCCTTACGCCAAGCGTATGACGATTTATTACCTACAGGCCGCCATGCGGTATTTGTTTTATATTTAACGGTAAATCCTTCTATTGTGGATGTGAATGTACATCCCACTAAACATGAAGTGCGTTTCCCACAAGCTCGTCTTATTCACGATTTTCTGGTGTATGCCGTGCGTAGAGGTTTACAACACTTAGATAAAGAAGATTCGCCAGCAGAAGAGCAACAAGCGATAGCGGTAGAAAAAAACTGGTTAAGTGCAGAAAAACCTTTTGTGCATGTAGCAGAAACCGCAGCTACTTACGAAAAATTACCCGAACCTATAATAGAGCCTGTTGCGGAAACAATAATTGCATCGGTAGTTGATGCACCCGTTGAAGCACCAGCACGTATTGAACGAAATCCTGAGCCATTATTATTAGTACAAGAAACAGAATCTTTTGAAAGTGAAGTAAAAACGAAAAATAATCCATGGGGGCGACCATTAGCCTTATTACAAAAGCGTTGGCTGATGAGTGAAACAGAAAATGGTGTGTTGCTCATTGATACTTATGGCGCACAATGGACATTAGCCGTAAAACAAGCACAAGATGCATACAAACGTGCGCACTTGCCCGCACAACCTTTATTATTTCCTCACACCCAAGTATTGAAAAAGAATATGATAGCGCCTTTACTAGAATACACTGATCGGTTGAAAGAAGTAGGTATTACCGTAGAGCAATTAACCCCTACGACTATTGTGGTACGCACATTACCTCGCTTATTAGCAGACTTAGATAAAAATGGTTTTTTATTAGCACTTTGTGAACAGCTAAGACATTTTCATTTAGAAATATCAGATATTTTAACTCTGGCAGGGCAATATGTTATTCCCATGGCCTTAATCTCTACTTTTCAGCAACAAGCCTTGCTAGAAGATTTGCATTTATACATGCCATTAAACTTTTCTAAATTACCTGCGTTTTGTGATCTCATGACTTACGAAGAATTCTCTAACCGTGTGGGAGTACTGTGAGTACGTCTATTCCTATTGTGTTTTTGATGGGGCCTACGGCGTCGGGGAAGACTGATGCGGCTTTATCTATTGCCCAAGATTTTCCTATTGAAATTATTAGCGTGGATTCTGCTTTGGTTTATCGCGGTATGGATATTGGTACCGCAAAGCCTAGCTTGGAAATTCGCAGCCATGTGCCTCATCATTTAATTGATATTCGTGATCCTGCTGATAGTTATTCGGTGGCAGAATTTTGCAAAGATACTAAAAAATTAATTCCAGAAATTTTGGCGCGGGGTAACTATCCTTTATTAGTAGGCGGCACCATGATGTATTTCAAATCGTTAGTGGGTGGTTTATCTAAAATGCCCAGCGCTTCACCTGATATTCGAGCAGAGCTAGATAAGCAAGCGAAACAGAAAGGGTGGGAAGCGATGCATCAACAATTGGCAGAAGTGGATCCGGAAACTGCTGCACGATTACACCCGAATGATACACAACGTATTCAGCGTGCATTAGAGATTTTTTTAAGTACTGGAAAAACTTCTACCGAATTACGAAAAGAAAATAAAACGGTTTTTCCTTTTGAATATCAGTCGCTCGCGGTTTCTCCAGCGGAGAGAAGTGTGTTGCATCAGCGCATTGCACAGCGTTTTGATTATATGTTACATCATGGATTGATTGAAGAAGTAAAGGGATTAATGGATCGCGGTGATTTACATATGAATATGCCTTCCATGCGTGCAGTGGGATATCGACAAGTGTGGGAAGGACTGGTAGAAAATAGATCAGTAGATGAAATTCGTGAACGTGGAATTGCGGCAACACGACAATTAGCGAAACGACAATTAACATGGTTGCGTCATTGGCCGGATCTTCAATTGTTTGATAGTACATCACCCGATGTTATTATAAAATTAAAACAAACTATTGCTCAATATTGGGCTCCATGATATCCTACGCGCATACTCTCTTACTATTATAATAACAAGGAGACCCTCCATGTCTAAAGGTCAAAACCTGCAAGATCCTTTTTTAAACACCTTACGTAAAGAAAAAGTTCCAGTCGCTATTTATTTAGTGAATGGAATTAAATTACAAGGTTTGGTTGAATCATTTGATCAATTTGTTGTCTTATTAAAAAATACCGTTAGTCAAATGGTATACAAACATGCTATTTCCACCATCGTTCCTTCGCGCAATGTTAAAATTAGTTATGAACCCTTTGCTGACGAAGTTGTTGAAACTGGGGATGTTGTTTGATAGAAAGAGCAATACTGGTACATGTTTATCCTTCGCAGTCCTATGTACCAGAAGATGTTGAAGAGTTTAAATCTCTAGCAAAAGCGGCGAACGTTGATGTTGTTGAGTTCGTCGCTATTCCTTTGCGCGAGTCTCACGCTAAATATTTAATTGGCAGCGGTAAAGCCGAAGAAATTCAAGAGCTCGCTAAACTACATAAACCCGATCTGGTTATTATTAATCATGCTATTTCTCCCGCGCAAGAACGAAATTTATCGCGCTTATGGGAATGCCATGTTGTCGATCGCACGGGTCTTATTCTCGATATTTTCGCACAACGTGCTCGTACCTACGAAGGAAAATTACAAGTTGAATTAGCGCAGCTCAATTATTTAGCTTCTCGATTGGTTCGTGCTTGGACGCATTTAGAAAGACAAAAAGGTGGAATTGGTTTGCGTGGTCCAGGTGAAAGCCAATTAGAAACCGATAAACGATTAATTAAAATTCGTATTCGTTATTTAAAAGAACGTTTAAGTGATGTGCGTAAACAACGAGAACAAAGTCGTCGCGCACGTCAACGCAGCGATACTCCCACTGTTTCATTGGTGGGATATACCAATGCCGGTAAATCCACTTTGTTTAATCAATTAAGTGGATCGGATGTGTGGGTAGCAGATCAATTATTTGCGACACTCGATCCTACGGTGAGAAGAGTGGATATTCCTCAAGTCGGTAATACAGTTTTAGTTGACACCGTAGGATTTATTCAACAATTGCCGCACGATTTAGTAGAAGCTTTTCGAGGAACTTTAGAAGAAACTCGCTTAGCGCATTTATTATTACATGTGATTGATGCCAGTGATCCTCAATACACGGAAAAGCAAGAATCTGTGCAAGCCGTATTAAAACAAATTGGGGCAGACGAAATTCCCCAATTATGGGTTTATAACAAAATCGACAAATTAGACATTGAGCCCCGTATCGATAGAGATGGCCAAGGACTACCAAACCGCGTATGGATCTCGGCTGCTAGCGACAAAGGGTTAGACTTACTAAGGCAAGCCATTAGCGAAAAACTAGGCTCCGAGCTTCTTAACATCACCTTATGCTTACCCCCCGAAGACGGCCGCCTGCGCGCCCAGCTGCACCAGCACCACCTCATCCAATCTGAAACCACCGACGACCTCGGCAACTCCCTCCTCACCATCCGCTCCTCTGCCTCCTCCTTAGAACAACTATTTACGAAAGAAAACAAAAACTGGCAAGACTATATGAAAGATCTTGAGTAAAACCCCCAACATCGATAGACTATGCCTGCTGGATAACATCATTCGGCACAATGCTTTAAAGAGGATCCTATGACCTGGAACGCACCCAAAGACAAAAGCCCCTGGCATAATGACAAACAAAAAAAATCAGACAAACCATCCTCAAACGAGCCGCCTGATCTAGAAGCCATTTTTAGGCAATTTTTCAGCAAATTCAACCGTGCATGGGGTGGAAAACATCACTCACATAGCAATAAACCCGATTGGAAACCCCCACAAGGTTCCTCACAAATCCTAGCATTTGCCCTAGGCGGATTAGCCTGTCTTTATATGTTAATGGGTGTTTACATCGTAGCGCCTGCTGAAAGAGCCGTTATTACCCAATTTGGTAAATACGTTAAAACCGTAGGTCCAGGACCGCATTGGTTGCCTTGGATGATCCGCAACGAGCAAAAAGTAGACGTAAGCCAAGTGATGTCATCTCAGCACAGTGGCTACATGCTGACCACCGATCAAAATATTGTGCATCTGGAACTAGCCGTTCAATACCGCGTTGACGATCCTCAAGCCTTCTTATTTAAGGTAAAAGATCCTATCGGCAGCTTACAGCAAGCCACCGACAGCGCTATGCGCCAAGTCATCGGTGCTGAAACCTTAGAGCGCATTTTAACCACAGGTCGTATGGAAATCAGACAAAAAATTTCTGATAGCATTACAGTGATGTTACAAAAATACAATTCTGGTTTAGCACTAGTTGATGTAGCTATGCAGCCAGCAAAAGTACCGGCGCCGGTTAAAGCAGCATTCGACGATGTAATCAAAGCGTTAGAAGATAAAGATCGTATGGAAAACCAAGCCAATGCGTATAGCACTCGTATGGTGCAAGTAGCACGCGGACAAGCAGCTCGTTATATGCAAGAAGCAGAAGGTTATCGCACGCAAGTAGAAAGCCGCGCACAAGGTGAAGTAAATCGCTTTAATTCTGTTTACGCAGAATATCGTAAAGCGCCTAACATTATGCGTGAGCGTTTATATCTACAAGCCATGGAACAAGTGCTAACCAATAGCACTAAAATTTTGGTCGATACCAAATCAGGTAATAACTTGCTGTATTTACCTTTAGATAAAATGATAGATAACGTGCGTAGCAATATCACAACGCCTCCCGTGATCAATGATGACGGCGGTGCTGGAGTGATGCAAGAACAAACAGCAAACGTTAATAGTATCCGCGATAATGCCCGTAACAGAAGCGGACGATAAGACAAGAGGTTTACATGAATGCAATTAAAACAATAGCGGTAGTAGCAGTAATGGCTGCTTTAGTCTTGATGATGTCGCTATTCACCGTGAAACAAACCGATCGCGTACTGATCTCGCAATTAGGTAATTTGGTAATGGATTCTGAAACCGACGAACCTCGTGTATATGAACCCGGTTTGCATATGAAATGGCCTTTAATTTCTGAGGTTATTCGTTTAGATGAGCGCATTCAAACCTTAGATATTCCTGATCAACAAGTAGTGACTCAAGAACAAAAGTTTTTAAACGTTAATTTATTTGTTAAATGGCAAGTAAACGATTTTTCTGAATTTTATAAAGTTACACGTGGCGATTATTTCCGTGCGGAGCGTTTACTAGCACAACGTGCTAATAATAGTTTACGTGCCGAATTTGGTAATGCCGATCTAAAAGAAGTGGTTGATACCAAGCGTACCGCAATAATGAACGCTGTATTACAAGATTTAAACAAAGGCACTAGCAGCTTAGGTATTAAAGTAGTTGACGTGCGTATCAAGCAAATTGAATTGCCACAAGAAGTGAATGAATCTATTTATCAACGTATGCGCACAGAACGTGAAGAACAAGCAGCACAATATAGAGCCAGTGGTCGCGCCGGCGCTGAAGAAATTCAAGCGGCTGCAGACAGACGCGTTACGGAAACCTTGGCCGCCGCACAGCGTGATTCACAAACTATTCGTGGTGAAGGCGATGCAACAGCAGCACAAATTTATGCGCAAGCATACTCTCAAGATCCTGAATTTTTCGCTTTCTATGAAAGTTTAAATGCTTATACCCGCGTATTTGGAAACAAAAACGATGTATTAGTATTACAACCTGAAGGTGACTTCTTCCGTTATTTTAATTCACAATCAAAACAGTAATTAATCGTTATGAGTAATAAAACCAGAGCAAATAAAAATATTGTAGTGTTAGGAAGCCAGTGGGGCGATGAAGGTAAAGGCAAACTGGTTGATCTATTAACTGAACGTGCTCAAGGCGTTATTCGTTTTCAAGGCGGTCATAACGCGGGCCATACTTTAGTGATTGATGGCAAAAAAACGGCATTAAGCTTAGTGCCCTCAGGTATTTTGCGTCCGCATGTACAATGCTTTATTGGAAACGGTGTGGTATTAGCACCTGACGTGTTATTAAAAGAAATTAAAATGTTAGAAGAGCGTGGCGTTGAAGTCAGAAAACGTTTACGCATCAGCGCAGGCTGCCCACTTATTTTACCTAGCCATGTTCAATTAGATATGGCGCGTGAAAAAGCCTTAGGAAAAGCAGCGATTGGTACTACTGGTCGTGGTATTGGTCCTGCTTATGAAGATAAAGCCGCACGCAGAGGTTTACGCGTGTTTGACTTATTCTATCCAGAGCAATTCACTGAAAAATTAGCCGCATTATTGGAATACCATAACTTTTTACTGACACAGTATTATCATGTTGAACCTGTAGATGTAGCGCAAGTTACTAAACAATGTTTAGAAGAAGCCAAACAAATTCAGCCTATGGTTACGGATGTGGTTAGAGAATTACATGAATTGCGCGCGCAAGGTGCTAATTTATTATTTGAAGGCGCACAAGGTGCATTTTTAGATATTGATCATGGTACTTATCCATTTGTGACTTCATCTAATACCACAGCAGGCGCCGTAGCCGGTGGTAGTGGTTTTGGTCCTCGTTATTTAGATTATGTATTAGGTGTTACTAAAGCATATACCACACGTGTCGGTGGTGGTCCTATGCCTACTGAATTACAGGATCATGTGAAAGAACATTTAGCGACTCGTGGCCATGAATTTGGAACCGTTACCGGTCGCCCTCGTCGTTGCGGTTGGTTAGATATTCCTTTATTACGTAAATCCATTGAAATTAATAGTATGACGGGTTTGTGTATTACAAAACTGGATGTGTTAGATGGATTAGATGAAATTAAATTAGCCGTGAGTTATCGCTTAGATGGTGAAGAATGGAACATTCCTCCTGTAGATACTTATAAATTTGCTAAATGCGAGCCTGTTTATGAAACCATGCCAGGTTGGAAGGAATCTACTCAAGGTGTTGTTGATACCCATGCATTACCCGAGAATGCAAAACATTATTTAAAACGAATTGAAGAACTCACAGGCACGCCGATTGATATTTTATCAACAGGACCTGATCGAGTTGAAACCGTTATTATCCGCGATCCTTTCCAATAGAACCACCTCGACTGATTGGAAAATACCTCTACCATTCAGTCGCTAAAATGATAAAATGAAAAATCAAAGTAATTATTAATATGAAAGGATTTTAAAATGTTTCCAAATCATTCTATGCTTTTTGAGGATTTTCATGGGTATTCAGTCCCACAAGTAAAAGTAGGATTGGCTAGAATTTTTAGAAAAGCCGCTGAAAATGCATCTGTTAGTATTTACCTTGTAACCGGCAGAGGAAATCATATAAATCCTAATGGAGATAGAGGGGTATTAAAAAGAATTTTACCAGAGTTGTTAAAACCCTATTCTAGCTTTATTGAAAAAATTGAAGAAGAGCCAGCTGCATATAAAATTACTCTAAAAAAAACCCTTCATCCTTCGGGAAATTTTCTAGACAGTTTTTTTTCTCATATGAATGAGTCTCCATTGAGAGAGTTAATGATAATCGATCTAAGACAGACGGAGGAAAGAGCGAAAAAAGGCAAAATAGACGATCTTGTTCATATAGCGAGTATTTATATAAGTGGATTTTTACCTGAATTTAATAATTCTCAGAGAGGAATCGATTATTTTCTCGATGCAATCGACCTGGGTTCACTTGAAGCAGCTAGAATGCTAGGACTTTGTTATTTGTATGGTACCAGTAATTGTCAAACAAATTATGGAAAAGCTGAAAAATATTTGATGATGGCTGCTGAAAAAGGAGATGCCGAAGCACAATTTCAATTAGGAACTTTCTATTTAATGGGACAAGCTGGGTACACCGATGAATCAAAAGGACGTCAATGGATCCAATCTGCTGCTGACAAAAACAATGTATATGCGATACAAACATTGGCTGATAGTTATTTTATAGGCGATTTTACCGATCAGGATATTCAGCAAGCTGTAGCTTATTTAGAAAGAGGAGTAGCAGCAGGTTACTATCGATCACAAATTGGACTGGCGCGATGCTATGGTGCTGGGCAAGGAGTTGAAAGAAATTTAAATAAAGCGTTTGAATTATATAATAAAGCGGCGGTTCATAATGATATTTTTGCATTGTTCCAGTTAGGCGAGTATCACTCAGATGATCGTGTGGGAAAAAAGGATCTTACCAAGGCATTTTCTTATTATATGAGAGCAGCAGAATTAGGTGATAGCGATGCAATGACGCGTGTTGCCCAGTCATATTTTTTGGGATCAGGAACTACTAAAGATGAAAATAAAGGAATGGAGTGGTTACAAAGAGCAGTCGATCAAAAAAATCCAGGGGCTTGTTTTATGATGTCTGGATTAGTTGGGAAAGGTAAAAGCAAAGAAGAAAGATTAAAAATTAAAATGAAATTGATGTGCGATGCTGCCACATGGGGAAGCGATGAGGCCTTAGACTTTATGGCTTTCAGTTTATTAGGGGATAAAATTCCTGATAGTGAAATTAATTCGATGATTTTTTCGTGTTTGTTAAAGTTAGCCAAAGCAAAAAATCCTAAAGCACAAGCCATATTAGCAGATGCCTATTTTAAAGGTAAGGGAACCTCAATCGATGAAAATGAGGGAACAAAATGGTTGATTACTTCTGTCGATGGAAAAAGTTCACAAGCTTATTATATGTTAGCCCAGCGCTATCGAAGAGATGATAGGAACCCAGTTCGGCATTTATGGATGTGGTATATGCGTTTGGCTGCAGATGAAGGTATTGATGATGCGCAAATGGAAATGGGTGTCGCTTTATTTCGAGGTGATGAAACTCCTAGAGATAGACTTGCCTCTCATTCTTATTTGTTACAAGCAGCAGAACAAGGAAATGTTAACGCAAAATCATTAGTTGGTCATGCTTTTATGAACGGTGAAGACAATATTCCAAAAGATGAAGAAAAAGGAATAAAGTGGTTAAAAGAAGCTGCCGATGAAGGTGAGGTTAAGGCTCAATATAGTTTAGGGATTGCTTTTTATAATGGACATGGTGTTACTCAAGATAAAGCCACCGCATTCTCATATTTGTTAAAAGCAGCCCAACAAAATTTTACCCCTGCTCAGATAAGTGTTGTGCATTCCTATATGAGTGGAGATGGTGTTGAAAAAAATGCACGTGAAGGTGTTAAATGGTTGGAACAACTAGCGGAAAGAGGTGAACCAACGGCTTGTTTCTTATTATCTGAGATCTATTTTCGGGCGGCAGAGCAGCAGGATCAAAGTTTATTTGATAAAGCTATGTATTACTTAAGACTGTCTGCAGAGAAATCTTTTCCAGCGGCACAATATGCTTTAGGCGATATCTTATTTCAAAAAGGGCAGAAAAATGAAGGTGTTCAATTAAGACAGCTTGCATTAGCTCAAGGATATACTGCTGGTGATAGAATATCTTTCGAGCCTCTTCCACCTAAACGTTCAGGTTCCACGGCTCATCCTTCTTAGTGTTTTCTATAAAACAAAATAAGAGGCAAGAGATAATCCTGCCGTTACAAATACGGGTGTTTTTATTATCGTCCATCCCCAAAGTTTATGTCCTAAATTGCATATCGCTAAAACAATAATGGCAGGATAACAAATCACCAGTAATGGATAGATTAAAGAAATAATGCCGGTAAAACCAATAAATGACATGGCATATGCAGCAATAGTGGTACCAATTAAAAATACATGATAATAACGTGGGTTATCGGTAAATATTTCGCACATCACTTCGGCAAATACAGAAGCAAGTGCAATAGCCGTAGTTAAGCAGGCTAATGTTACAACACCATTAACCACCCAGCCAGCTTTATTGCCTAGTACTTGATAGCTTAAATAAGCAATCAGTTCATCAGAATTTAAATCTTGTAGATTTAAACTGTACTTGGCCGCCAGAAAACAAAAACCTACATACACTAAACCGAGTAAAACGCCGCCTAATAAGCTGGCATAAGCTGAGTGCTGTAATATGTTTTTTTGGCGAATGGTTTCATTTTGGTTAGTAAAGCGAGATTGTAATGCCGCGACAATAACGGTTGAAAAGAATAATGCTGCCAATAAATCCATGGTGTTGTAGCCAGTGGCTGCACCATGCCAAAACATTTGAAATGCTGAGCTATCTACCGTGTTAAGCGGTAAATCGGTAGGCTGCATTAATCCGGCAATCACGATGATAGCGAGCAGTAATAATAAAATAGGGGTTAAAACATAACCGAGAATATCAACAATTTTGTTACGCTGATAAGCCAACCCTAAAAATAAAAGACAAAAAGCCCCGTTAAATATCCAAGCAGAAATATCAATGCCGGATAACACCATGGTGGATTGTGACAGTGTAATAGTTCGAGGAATACCAGCTAATGGTCCTAGCAATGCCATTAAAAGAAAAATAACAAAAAAACCAGGTGCTTTGCCTAAGCGCATAAAATAAGATCGGTAATCGCTTTGGAATAACATCATGGAAAGCAATCCCAAGAAAGGTAAAATAATACCGGTAAGGATAAGGCCTAAAGCGGCATAATCAACGTATTGACCGCTGGTTTGCCCAAGCACAAGAGGGAATACCACATTGCCCGCACCAAAAAACATAGAGAACATGGAAAAGCCGGTGGCTAATATGGTCGCTTTGGTGGGTTGTGTCATAATTAAATCCTCTTTATCTCATTTTTAAGTAAACCCCTAAACTAACGGCTTTTGTATAGTTATGTCAAGCGTAAAAATAAATCACCTCTCCCTTGAGGGAGAGGTCGCTTGCCTCCTGCGTTAGCAGGGGGCAAGTGGGTGAGGGGGAATCATTAAATGTTTTGTTTACCCCTCACCCGCTCAGCTCCCGCTAACGCGTGATCTTCGCGACCTCTCCCACAAGGGGAGAGGTGATGTTCATTTCGTAGCTTATAGTTATATGTTATTCTAGATGATTATTTAAATCCTCTGAGGCAACTTTTTTGGCTACTGAAACGCTGGTAAAGCTAGACAATATTGGTGTGCAGCGTGATTCGCGCTGGCTTATTCATGATGTGGATTTAGCCGTGCATCAAGAAGAAATTGTGACCATTATTGGCCCCAATGGCGCAGGTAAAACGACACTATTGAAGGTTTTATTAGGTTTAATCGTTCCTCAGAAAGGCAACATCCACCATGCCCCTGGATTACGTATTGGCTATGTGCCCCAGCATTTTCAGGTGGAACCTACTTTACCCTTAACAGTGGCGCGTTTTTTAAGTGTCACTAGTCCTGGCATTTCACGTAAAGATATTACGGATATGTTGCACTGGGTAGGCTTAAGCATGTCCCCTGAGCATTCTTTTCATCATTTATCCGGTGGTGAAACCCAACGCATATTATTGGCGAGAGCCTTGCTACGCAAACCTCAGCTTTTGGTATTAGATGAGCCTACTCAAGGCGTAGATATTACCGGTCAAATCGAACTATATGAATTGCTGGATAAAATTCGTGGTGAATTAAAATGTGGGATTGTTCAAGTGTCGCACGATTTACATTTAGTTATGGCAGGCACCGATAATGTTATTTGTTTAAACCAACATATTTGTTGCTCAGGCCATCCTGATACGGTGAGCCAACATCCCGAGTTTTTAAAATTATTTGGTAGCGCTGCTCAAACATTGGCGGTTTATCATCATCATCACGATCATCATCATTCAGCCACAGGAAAGGTGGTGCATCATGATTGATACTTTTTTAATTTACGCTTTATTAGGTGGTTTAGGTGTGGCTGTACTTGCGGGACCATTGGGTTCTATTGTGGTGTGGAAACGTATGGCTTATTTTGGCGATACCTTATCTCATGCTGCATTGCTCGGAATTAGTTTAGGACTGATGTTGCAATGGCCTATGCAATTTAGCATTATTGGTGTTTGCGTTGTGATTGCATTAATGCTGAGTATTACACAAAGCCAAACGCGATTAGCCAGCGATACGTGGTTAGGTATTTTAGCGCATAGTACTTTGGCTTTAGGTTTAGTTGTGATGACCTATTTAGAAGGAGTGCGTGTGGATTTATTAGGATATTTATTTGGCGATATTTTGGCCTTAAATACCTATGATTTATTATGGATTTACCTGGGCGGATGCTTTGTTATTGGTGTGCTGGCATTTATTTGGCGTTCATTATTAGCTTGGGTTATTGATGAAGAGTTAGCGATAGTGGAAGGCGTACCCGTTAAAAAAGTACGATTAGTATTAATGGTATTAATTGCATTAGTTATAGCCGTTGCAATGAAAATTGTGGGTGTATTATTAATTACTTCATTAATGATTATACCTGCTGCCACTGCAAGGCGATTTGCCCGTACACCAGAAATGATGGCTATTGGTGCTTCTATAGTAGGATGTGCGGCGGTATTGCTAGGTTTACTCGTATCGTTTTTATTAGATATTCCCGCAGGACCTGCGATTGTGGTGTGTGCGTTTTTCTTATTTATTTTGAGTTATGTAAAGCCTGAATACGCTCGTTAATTAGCGAAATAGGGTGCAGCACTTCTATATGGATCCCTTCTTTTTCTAATGCTTGTTGAATGTGTAATGCACAGCCAATATTGGTGGTTACCCATTTTTCAGGCTTTTCTGTTTTAATAAATTCAACAATAGGATTTACTAATTTATTGGCTATATCAGGATGGCGTAAAAAATTAGTGCCTGCTGCACCGCAACAGCCCAGTCCTGTAGGAACAGAAATAGCAGAAACACCGGGTGTTTTTTGAATTAATTCGCTGAGTGAAGCCGCTTTTCTCACGCCATTTCGTAAAGTGCAAGGTGTATGTACCACAACATGTTCAGATACGGTATTTAAGGAAATATTGGATAATGATAATTGTTCAGCAATAAAATCTTCAATAGTTCGTAAGGGAATATGAGGTGTATCTATTTTTAATGGATAATTTTTATATTCTTGCAAAGTAGAATGACATCCACTTGCTAAACTAATAATGACATCCGCTTGAGATACTGACCATTGTTCCACTTGGTTTTTAGCACACATTTTTGCTTTATCGAGTTGGCCTGCATGAATGGATAATGCTCCACAGCAAAAAGACGGATCGCTTTTTTTCACTTCCCATCCTAAATATTCTAAAACCGATTTTGCATCTTGAATAGTTTTTTGATCTAGCACTTGGCTAACACAAGGTTGTAAAAGTAATACAGTGCCTTTTTTAGCGATAGCATTTTTTACTGGTTTTTTTTCTTTATTTTTTTTACGTGTAGGAACATAACTTGCTAATGTTAAAAAAACACCATAATGAAATCGTTTAATAAATTTAGGTAAAAAAGGAATCGCTTGATAGAGTTTTACTGCTGTTTTTAGCTGCTTTCTTAAATGTGGTTGTTCAAGTGTAGTAATTAATATTTTTTCAAACCGACTAGGTTCATGCAGAGGGCTCATCCATGCTTTAGCGGTTGTAAATAATTCTTCATATTTAACACCTGCTGGGCAAACTGCTTCGCAGGCGCGGCAAGATAAACAGGTATCAACATGATAAATTAATTTTTCAGTAATAGGCACTTGTTGACGAACAGCACCTTGCATCAGTGCAATGCGCCCGCGAGGTGATTCATTTTCATTTTGAGCAACGGTGTAAGTAGGGCAATGCGGTAAACATAAACCACATTTTACACATTGTTGCGCGAGTGCATTAATTTTTGCTGGTACTTCTGCTGGGGTCATAGAGTAAACCTATTTTCATTGCTTATTTCCATTTGATGGAGCATCCCATGCTGGGTGTTTGTTCACGAGGACCAAGGCCGGTTTTAGCTATTTCTGCCATGGCTATTAGTAATTCATGTGCGCCGCTTGAAGCAGCATCGGTCATTTTTCCACGACTATCAAAGCGACCACGATACTGTAATTGTAAATCTTTGTTATATCCAAAAAAATCAGGTGTGCAAACCGCGCCATAAGCTTTTGCCACTTCTTGGCTTTCATCATATAAATAAGCAAATGAAAAGTGATGTTCTTTAGACACTTTTTTCATATTCTCAGGTGAATCTTCCGCATAATCTTCTACATCGTTAGACATAATGGCAACTGTATTTACCCCTAACTTTTTCAGCTCGGCTGTATCTTTAACTAAATCTTCTAAAATAGACTTCACGTAAGGGCAGTGATTACAGATAAACATCACCAAAAGTCCATTAGGTCCTTTGGCATTTTCTAGCGTCCAAAATTTCCCTTCCGTATCGGGCAAGCGAAAATCAATGGCGGGAGCGTCAAAATCACAAACAGGTGTGTGTAAAAGAGCCATGGCTGCCTCGCTAAGTTAGGTTTAATAATGCACCATACTAAACCTCTTGTTTTGCCCTGTAAATCCCCTGGATAATCGTAAGTACGATACCTTATAAAAGGGGTGCAAAAACCATCAAAAACCTGTAAGATAGCTGGTTTTCCACCTAGTTTGAGGAAGCAAGAAATGAGCGATAAATACCTATTCACGTCCGAGTCTGTGTCTGAAGGTCACCCAGATAAAGTAGCCGATCAAATTTCTGATGCGGTTTTAGATGCTTTATTGGAGCAAGATAAGTATGCTCGTGTTGCCTGTGAAACGATGGTGAAAACCGGTATGGTGTTAGTCGGTGGCGAAGTAACCACTACTGGTTGGGTTGATATCGACGCTCTTGCACGCCAAGTGATCAAAGATATTGGCTACGATAACCCTAAATATGGCTTTGACTGGGAATCCTGTGCGGTTCTGACCGCTATTGGCAAGCAATCTCCTGATATCGCTCAAGGTGTGGATGAAACCGATAACCACGAACAAGGAGCAGGGGATCAGGGCTTGATGTTTGGTTATGCCAGCAATGAAACCGAAGTATTAATGCCTGCGCCTATTACCTACGCACATCGTTTAGTGAAGCAGCAAGCAGAGGCTCGTAAAACTGGTCGTTTGGCTTGGTTGCGCCCTGATGCTAAGTCTCAAGTGACTTTCCGTTATGAAAACCACAAGCCAGTGGGAATTAACGCCGTTGTACTCTCTACTCAACATTCGCCTGAAGTGTCTCAAGAAGAAATCATCGAAGGCGTGATGGAAGAAATTATTAAGCCTGTATTGCCTGCAGAATGGTTAGATAAAAATACTCGTTATTTTATTAACCCCACAGGGCGCTTTGTTATTGGTGGCCCTCAAGGTGATTGCGGTTTAACCGGTCGTAAAATTATTGTAGATACTTATGGTGGAATGGCACGTCATGGTGGCGGCGCATTCTCTGGAAAAGATCCTTCAAAAGTGGATCGTTCAGCGGCTTATGCGGCACGTTATGTAGCCAAAAATATTGTAGCGGCAGGTCTTGCTGATCGTTGTGAAATTCAAGTGTCATACGCGATTGGTGTAGCAGAACCTACTTCTATTACGGTGAATACTTTTGGAACCGGTAAAATTGATGATGAGCGTATTACGCAATTAGTGCGCGAACATTTTGATTTACGCCCTAAAGGTTTAATTGCGATGTTAAATTTAATTCGTCCTATTTACAGAGCAACAGCAGCCTACGGACATTTTGGTCGTGAAGAAGCGGCATTTACCTGGGAAAAAACAGATAAAGCGAATGTATTACGTGATGCTGCAGGTATTAAAGGAGCTCAACATGTCTGATTTTAAAGTAGCAGATTTAAGCTTGGCCGATTGGGGTCGTAAAGAAATTCGCATTGCAGAAACGGAAATGCCTGGCTTAATGGCACTACGAAAAGAGTTTGGCAACACAAAACCCCTAAAAGGTGCACGTATTGCGGGTTGTTTGCATATGACTATTCAAACTGCTGTGCTTATTGAAACGTTAATAGAATTAGGCGCTGAAGTGCGTTGGTCTTCTTGCAATATTTTTTCTACACAAGATCATGCCGCCGCCGCGATTGCTGCTAAAGGTATTCCTGTATTTGCGTGGAAAGGTGAAACCGATGCAGAATATGAATGGTGTGTTGAGCAAACTATTACAGGTCCCAACAATTGGCACCCAAATATGATTTTAGATGATGGCGGCGATTTAACCGCTATTATGCATAAACAATATCCTGAATTATTAGCTGATGTAAAAGGTATTTCAGAAGAAACCACTACTGGTGTTCATCGTTTATATGAAATGTTTGCGGCAGGTACTTTAAAAACACCCGCCATTAACGTGAACGATTCTGTAACCAAAGCTAAATTCGATAATTTATATGGCTGCCGTGAATCCTTAGTGGATGGTATTAAACGCGCTACCGACGTGATGATTGCAGGAAAAATAGCCGTCGTTTTAGGTTATGGCGATGTAGGTAAAGGTTGTGCGCAATCCTTACGTGGTTTAGGTGCTACCGTTTGGGTAACCGAAATTGATCCTATCTGTGCGTTACAAGCGTCAATGGAAGGTTATCGCGTAGTCACACTTGAAGATGTCGCTTCTTTAGCCGATATTTTTGTAACCGCTACGGGTAACGTGCATGTGATTGGCCATGATCATATGAAACGCATGAGAGATCAGGCCATTGTTTGTAATATTGGACACTTCGATTCTGAAATTGATGTGGCTTCTTTAAAACAATACGAATGGGAAAATATTAAACCTCAGGTAGATCATATTATTTTCCCTGATGGCAAGCGCATTATTTTACTAGCTGAAGGCCGTTTAGTGAATTTAGGTTGTGCTACAGGGCACCCTAGTTTTGTGATGTCGAATTCTTTTTCTAACCAAGTGTTAGCACAAATGGAATTATGGCAGCACTCAGAAAAATATAAAATTGGTGTTTATACATTACCTAAAAAATTAGATGAAAAAGTAGCTCGTTTGCATTTAGGCCGGATCGGGGCTAAATTAACAGAGTTAACATCAGAGCAGGCTGCTTATATTGGAGTTGATAAGCAAGGGCCTTATAAACCTGATTATTACCGTTACTAAACAACACATAGTAGTAGTAAAAAAATTGCAGGTGCAATATGTCAGAAATTCCACCTCTACCGGTGAAACGAAGGAGGGATCTGCTTGGGTATGAGACTGAAGGGGCTGATCCTCTGCGAACTCAACCAGGCACGCGTTCGTACATAAAGCAATCGTCCCCGTTTCCATTAATTAGTAATCTTAATGGTGGTTTGATGTTAGGTTTTACTCAGCAGCAATTAGTTGAGCGTGATTTACAAGTAGTGTGGCACCCATGCACTCAAATGCATGATCATGAAACTATCCCTCTTATTCCTATCAAACGTGCTCAAGGCGTTTGGCTAGAAGATTACAACGGAAAACGTTATTTAGATGCTGTCAGTTCTTGGTGGGTGAATTTATTTGGACATAACAATCCTCGCATTACCAAAGCTTTGCAAGATCAAGTGCGACAATTATCGCATGTGATGTTTGCAGGGTTTTCTCATGAACCCGGAATATTATTAGCAGAACAATTAACAACGTTAGCACCAGAAGGCTTAACACGATGTTTTTATGCCGATAGCGGATCTAATGCCATAGAAGCCTCATTAAAAATGAGCTTTCATTATTGGCAAAATAAAGGATACAAAGACAAAAAGAAGTTTATTCATTTGAGTAATTCTTATCATGGGGAATCATTAGGTGCTTTATCGGTATCTGGTGTGTCTTTATATAAAAAAACCTACGAACCTCTCTTTAAAGAAACCATCAGTGTAACTTCACCTGATTGTTATGATTGCCCTCCGGGAGAAACCTGGAAATCATATAGCACTCGTATGTTTGAAGAAATGGAAAGAACTTTATTAATTCATGCTGATAAAACTTGCGCGGTGATTGTAGAGCCATTAGTGCAATGCGCTGGCGGCATGCGTATGTATCATCCTGTGTATTTAGAGTTATTACGCGAAGCGTGCACACGACATAATGTACATTTAATTGCCGATGAAATTGCAGTTGGTTTTGGGCGAACAGGTACTTTATTTGCGTGTGAGCAAGCCAATATTACCCCTGATATTTTATGCTTATCAAAAGGTTTAACGGGCGGGTATTTACCTTTGTCTGTGGCGTTAACAACGGATGATATTTATGAAGCGTTTTATAGCGAATATAAAGACATGAAAGCGTTTTTACATTCGCATAGTTACACCGCGAACCCTTTAGCTTGCCGTGCGGCTTTAGCCACATTGGATATTTTCACCTCTTCTCCTGTGCTTGAAAAAAATAGATTATTGAGTGAGCATATGGAAAAAGCGATACAAATATTTTGTGATCATCCGCATGTAGGTGATGTAAGACAAGCAGGAATGATCACCGCGATTGAATTAGTGAAAAATAAAGAAACGCGCCAGCCTTTTGATTGGAAAGAACGCCGTGGTTTGCGGGTGTATCAATATGCTTTAGAGCATGGAATATTATTACGCCCATTAGGTAACGTGGTTTATTTTATGCCGCCTTATGTGATCACTACCGAAGAAATTGATCATCTCGTAAAAATAGCTTGGGAAGCCATTAATAAAGCGACTTACGATAGATAAGCTTTTTAAAGGCTTGGATAGTCGGTATATCCTTTAGTTCCTGGTGTGTAGAAAGTACCCAGATGCGCTTTATTCAGCGGCATATCTTTTTTGAATCGTTCCACCAGATCAGGATTCGGGATATACAGAACGCCAAATGAAATTAAATCTGCCACTCCTTCTTCTATTGCTAGATTTCCTGTTTTATAGTCAAATCCACCATTAGCAATAATTAAACCGTCAAAATTATCTTTCACTAGTTTAAATGCATCCACATTTGGATCAGGTGATCGTATTACATGAACATAAGCCAAATTTAAGGGATTAATGGCTTTCAATAATTCAGTGTATGTTTCTAAGGGATTTTCATCATGCATATCATTAAATTGACTGGCGGGTGAAATACGTAGCCCAACTCTATTAGAACCTGCAACGCTAATCATCGCTTGAAGTGCTTCTACCACAAATCGAATACGGTTTTGAACAGAACCTCCATATTGATCGGTTCGCACATTGGAATTACTGGATAAAAACTGCATAGGTAAATAGCCATTAGCTGCATGAAATTCTACACCATCGAATCCGCTTTCCAATGCGTTGAGTGTTGCTTGTTTGTATTCGTTAATAACATCAGGTATTTCTTCGGTGCGCAGAGCTCTAGGAGTGTCCATATCATGAAATCCGGACTGATCAGTAATCATTTTGCCGGCTGCTTTTATGGCAGAAGGAGCCACTGTTTCTGCATTCACGGGTTTATTTAAAGAATGTGCAATACGTCCTACATGCATTATTTGCATAAATATATGACTGTCAGCATCATGAACCGCTTGTGTGATTTTTTTCCACACTTGCATTTGATCCTGATTATAAATACCGGGAACTCGAGCATACCCGTTACCATTAGCAGAAGGCGCTGTTCCTTCAGTAATAACTAACCCAGCGTTGGCTCGTTGGCTATAATATTCCGCGGTAAAATCCGCTGGAACACCCATACTATTTGCGCGGCATCGTGTCATAGGTGCCATTACAATACGGTTTTTGAGTGTGATATTTCCCATCGTAATGGGATCTAATAGTGGGGTAGACGATGTCATGATCTTAGTCCTTTTTTTAATAGCTATTAGGTCATCTTTAAAGCCTGCAAGCGTTTTTCTTGTAAAGCTGCTTGAATTTCATAACCTTTCAACCCTTGCTCTACAAACTCTGTCGGTTTGACCGCATTGGTAATTTCATACGCTTTTTGTAGTTTATGAATAGTCGTTTTTTTATCAGGTGAAATAGCTTCACATGCCATTAGCATTTCTTGAAAACGCTCTGCGCGACGCCACGCATCTAAATTCCCCAGCAATGTTAGCAATGCTTCTGGTGACAGATCGGATGCTATTATTTGCGAATGATATTCTCGCACTTTTAAACCTAAATCTTGATATTCATTAGGCACTTTGTATTGCTGGCATAATTCTTTCGCTTTAGCTACGTGAAGTAAAGTAGCAGCAAAACGAATTTTAGGATCGCTGGTAATAGCCGAAACCTCTTTCAATAATGTTAATACCTTGTGCAATACCGTATCGATATCGGGAAATAATTTTACGAGAGCGCCACATTGGTGAAGCACTTCTAAAAATATATCAGGTTTCGTTTCTATTAATGATTGTTGCCATTCTTGCCAGACTCGTTCAGGTACTAGTTCATTAATTTCACCAGCGTTTACCATTTCTTGCATAAACTGGATAGTTTCTTTAGCAACAGTGAACTTAAGCTCTGCAAAACGTGCAGCAAAACGTGCTACGCGTAAAATGCGAACGGGATCTTCTTTAAATGCATCCGAAATATGATGTAGAGAATGTTTTTTAATATCGTTTTGGCCATGGTAAGGATCGATAATGCTAATGATATGGCCGCTGCCATCTACGGCTGCCGCCATGGCATTAATGGTAATGTCACGGCGTAGTAAATCTTGTTCTAACGTGACATCGGGTGCAGCATAGCATTCAAAACCATAATAGCCTTTACCCACTTTGCGTTCAGTGCGGGCGAGGGCATATTCTTCATGAGTTTGAGGATGTAGAAAAACAGGAAAGTCTTTACCCACTTTGATAAAGCCTTGCGATAGCATTTCGGCTTCTGTGCTGCCAACCACCACCCAGTCTTTTTCTTTGATGGGTAAGCCTAAGAGATGATCGCGTACGGCTCCGCCGACTAAATAAATTTCCATGAAGTGCCTTATTAATTCGTAGACTAATTAAAGCAGATTGTGGATAAGAATACCAGGCACTCTAGTTGCTTAACCCGGTAGGTACGGTTGAGCTGTCCCTGGCATTGGAACTGGCGCGGTCAAATCGAGGGGTATGATCTCAACGTCATTGGGGTCAAATGGAAATTGTTCGGCATCAACCGTAACATTAATTAGCCGGGCTATATGAGGTATTAAAGAGACTAAGGAATCCTCTTCATCTGAAAGTCTGATTAATATACGCATACATTGTGGCAATGAGTGCAGATCTTCAGGGTAGTACTTTGGATCAGTAGGAGCAGATTTTAACATTTGATAGCTTTGATTTAAGTGTTCGCCAAAAAATGTGTCTGTTGTTTCAAAATTAATAGAGGGATCAGAACCATCTGGATACGTTAATAGAAAAAGAGAGCTTATAGAGGAGTCAGGATCATTATTAAAATATACAATACCGCACTCTTCACCACTTTCTAGTTCTCTCATTGGAATCAGACGGGCACCAACATTATGGGTATACCAAACCATCGTTCACTTCTCCGGTATTAATAATATTCTTAGTTTACTGACTTTATGCTAGCCTGTCAAATATCCAGTTGATTTTTATGACCCCCTCGAATATTATATGAACGATAATGAGAATCGTTACTATTTGGGAATAACCCTCAGTTTAACCCCGCTATTTGGAGATCTTATGGCTAAGCGTCTTTTAAGTTTTATGTTCGCTCTCTCTGCCGTTTTTATCACCTCGGTGGCTATGGCCGATCCCCAAGAAATTGTTCAGCTCGCTGATTATGTGAGCGTGGATTACCCCGATGCTATCAAAGATGGCAAGATCATCAATGAAGCTGAATATAAAGAGATGGAAGAGTTTTCAAAGCGAATTAGCTACTTAGGAAATGAAAACAAACTAAGCCCTAACGATTTAAGAAACATGAAGGAATTAGAATTATTAATTCAAAATAAAGTAGAACCCAGCCGAGTAGCAGAAAAAGCGCGCGAAATCAGTTTAATAGTAGCAAGACAATTTAATTTAATTACTCCACCCAAATCCGTTCCTGATTTAGCCGCTGCTGCCACTTTGTATCAACAAAATTGCATGAGCTGCCATGGAGAATTAGGAAAAGGGGATGGTCCATTAGCAGGTCATCAAGATCCTATGCCGACTAATTTTCAAGATCTGAATCGTGCCAAACTTAGAAGCATTAATGGTTTATATAATACGATCACCATGGGTGTTGCTGAAACCGGCATGGTGTCATATGCTGAGCAGTTGAGTGATGATCAACGTTGGGGTTTAGCATTTTATGTCAGCCAATTATTTGCTAGCGAAGAGCAATTGAAAAAAGGCGCAGAAGAATGGAAGCAATTAAAAGATAAAAATCAATTCACACCCGATCGCATTATCAGTCGTACATTAGGTGAAGAAGAAGCTGCAGGTGTATCCGTTGATTTAATCACTTATTTACGTCATAACCCACAAGTCTTATGGGAAAACCAAAATGATAAATGGGCACTGACTCAACAATTATTAGATGAAAGTTTTAAAGCCTTATCAGCAGGCGATTCAAAACAAGCTTATACATTAGCATTACATGCCTATTTAGATGGCTTTGAATTATTAGAGCCCGTGATTGATACTTTTGATAGCAAACATAGACAAGAAATAGAAATGATGATGTTATCCTATCGTCAAGCGGTTCAAGAAAATAATGTAATGGCAGCAGAGCAGCATTTAGCATCGTTGCAATCTGAATTAGCGCAAACCAAAATATATGTGAGTGAGCAAGAAACGCATTTCTTCTCTGTGTTTTTAAGCGCATTGATTATTTTATTGCGCGAAGGCTTGGAAATTATTTTAGTGCTTGCGGTGATGTTTGTACTAGTAAAAAAATCAGAACATAAAGAAGCCACGCCTTATATTCATAGCGGATGGATCTCCGCTATTTTAGTAGGCTTAGGTTTATGGTTTGTGTCTCACCAATTTATTACCATTAGTGGGGCAGAGCGAGAGCTTTCTGAAGGCATATTATCTTTATTAGCTGCGGGTATTTTGTTTTATGTGGGTTTTTGGATCCACAGGCAAAACACGGTTCAGCAATGGCAAGATAGTTTGTATGGAAAATTAAATAAAGAACTGACCAAAAAATCCTTATGGGGTTTTGGTTTTATCGCCTTTATCGCGGTTTTCAGAGAAATGTTAGAAATAGCCCTATTCTATGAAACCTTATGGTTACAAACCGGTGAGCAGCAATTAATCGCTATTGTATCGGGTATTTCAGTAGCACTGATTATTTTATTATTAATTAACTATGCTATTAATAAGCTCAGTGTTCGCTTACCTTTCTCGCAGTTTTTCCAAGCGAGCAGCGTATTAATTATCGTCTTGTCGGTGGTGTTCTTAGGCGGTGGGTTACAAGCGCTAGTAGAAGCGGGTAATTTCCCACTCTATCAAATTAATATTCCACAAATAGAAGTATTAGGTATTTATCCTAATTTATGGATAGTATTAGCGCAGCTAACATTATTAGCTATAGGCGGATTTATTTGGTACAAACAAAAAAAATCGTAAATGGCTAAGGTCACATTTTGCGGAAAGAGGTGTATGGATCAAACATAGCTTCTTTCCCTATGTACTGCGGTAAAATAGCATGTACCCGTTGTAACTTAATGTTAAAAAAATCGGGGAGTGATTTTTTGCAAATACTAGGAATAGTAGTGCTCAGATAATTATCCGGTGTGAGCGGTTTTCCTGGGAAAAACTGTAGTACATGAGCGGCGATATTAGAGAGAAAAGGTCCTAGTCCAATAATCCAGCGTTTTTTATTCATGGTCATGGCCGTGATTCTCACGATTTCTTTTAAGCTAAATACATCTGGCCCACACAAATCATAAGTTTGTTCAAACGTACGTTTATCGTTAATGCTTTGAATTAATATTTTTACTACATCTTCTACATAAATAGGTGCATATAAAGAATCTGCACAAGGTAAAACTATAAAGCCAGGTGATAATTTTAATAGGTGTGAAAATTTATTAAAGAAATGATCATCATGACCAAAAATTACTGATGGTCTAAAAATAGTGGTGTGAAAATTCGAATGATTGGATTGATTCAATAATTTTTCCGTTTCCCCTTTGCTTCGTAAATATGCGCTAGGGGCTTTTGTGTCAGCATTTAATGCGCTGATATGAATAAATCGTTTAATATTTTGTTTATGACAAATATTAATTAAATGGCGAATAAGTTCTATATGTACTTTTTCAAAACGGTCATCAAAATTTTGGTTTAAAATGCCCACCAAATTAATCACCACATCGCAGCCTACTAAGCCTTGAGCTAAATCTTTAGGATCATGAATATTTAACTGAACTAAATCCAGATTGGGCAATACGCTCAAATCACGATGCTTTTCAGGCGAACGTGTAAAGACACGAATCTGACAAGGGTAGTTTGCCAGAGCATGACATAAATGATGTCCTACAAATCCGGTGCCGCCTAAAATGCCAATGGTGGGGTTCATAAAATATCCTTAAAAACGGATGGCACGAGCTGCGCACCATACATCAATTTGTTTAACGCCTGCTTTTTTCAATTCATTACATAGCGTGGCTATAGTATGGCCACTCGTGACTACATCGTCAATAACAGCCACATGAGTAGGCAATTCCTGGGTGGTAACCTTAAATGCCGCTTTTATATTCTGAGCTCGTTCTTCTAGCGGAAGATCCATTTGAGCCTGGGTGTATTTTACTCGCTTCACGGCAGTGTAGTGAATAGGTATATTTAGCCGCTTGCTCATGGGCTTAGCTATCTCTAATGCCTGGTTAAAACCCCGCTCTTTTAAGCGTTTGGCATGCAAAGGCACGGGGATAAGGATTGATGGTAGTGGAACACCAGTGGTATAGTAACAGGCGCTGAAGTTGGCCATATGCTGCCCTAATAAGCGGGCATATATCAATTTATGCTGAAACTTGAGTTGCAAGATGAGCTGATTGATGGGGAACTGATAGCTCCAAAGCGCATGCAGGTGATAAGAGGGAGGATGCGAAAGACATTCCCCACAAAGGCTGCCTTCCAAAGAAGCAGTAGGTAAGGGTAATCCGCATTGCCCACAAGGATTAGGAATAGTAGGTAGCTCTAATGAGCAAGGCTCGCAAATATTGGGGCGCGAGCCAATTCCTACTTTTCCGCAGAGCACGCAAGAAATGGGTAGTACCCAGTTGATAAAATGTTTGAGATGAGTGAATAACATAAAATAAATTAAAACTAGATTAAGGTATCATTATGAACCAAGCAAAAGAACAACACAATTTCACAGTGCGCCATGATTGGACGGCAGAAGAAGCGAAAGCGATTTATGATTGGCCGTTTGCCGATTTATTATTTTATGCGCATCAAGTACACCGCCAATCTTTTAATGCCAATCAAGTGCAAGTCAGCACATTGCTTAGCGTAAAAACAGGCGCATGCCCTGAAGATTGTGGTTATTGCTCTCAAAGCGGACATTACGATACTAAAATTTTAAAACAAAAATTATTACCCGTAGAAGAAGTATTAGAAAAAGCCAAACAGGCCAAAGCCAATGGAGCAACTCGTTTTTGTATGGGTGCAGGTTGGCGCAGTCCGCCGGCTAAACAGTTTCCTGAAATATTAGCCATGGTGAAAGAAGTGAAAGCCATGGGATTAGAAACGTGTTTAACTGCCGGTATGTTAAATGATGACCAAGCTAAAGAATTAAAACAATGCGGTTTAGATTATTACAATCACAATTTAGATACTTCACCTGATTATTATAAAGAAATTATTACGACCAGAAGCTACCAAGACAGATTAGATACATTACAACGTGTGCGCGATTGCGGTATTAATGTATGCTGTGGTGGTATTTTAGGTATGGGTGAAACCATTACCGATCGCATTGGATTATTATTAGAACTTTCAAAATTACAGCCGCATCCTGAAAGTGTGCCTTTAAATTGGTTAGTGCCTATTGAAGGAACTCCTGTGGGCGAAAAAATGAAAGATCAAAAATTAGATGGTATTGCCTTTGTTCGTATGGTGGCATTGGCGCGTATTTTAATGCCTACTTCTTATGTGCGTTTATCGGCTGGCCGAAATATTATGAGTGATGAATTACAATCACTTTGCTTTTTTGCCGGTGCTAATTCTATTCATGCGGGCGAGCAATTATTAACCACGCCATTACCGGGTACTGATAGCGATTTACAATTATTTTCGCGTTTAGGTATTAATACAGAAGTGAAAGTAGAACATGCCTAAACATTTTTTTATTGCAGGAACCGATACAGGCATAGGTAAAACCTATGCGACTTGCGAACTCTTAAAACAATTTCAAAGCAAAAATAAAACCGCTATTGGTATTAAGCCTGTTCAGTGTGGCGATTTAGAAAACTCTGATACTGCGCTTTTAATGAAGCATAATAGCGTGAGCTTGTCTAAGGAAATAGTTAATCCGTACGTGCTCAAGCTTCCTACTAGCCCACATATTGCAGCTGCCTATGAGAATGTTTCACTAACCGCAGAGGGTATTGTTAATGCATGCCAACCTGCTCTTGCACAAGACGTGGATGTGGTATTAATTGAAGGTGCTGGTGGTTGGATTGTGCCTATTAACGATTATGAAACTATGGCCGATGTAGCCAAAAAATTCGATTGCCCGGTGATATTAGTGGTGGGCTTGCGATTAGGTTGTTTGAATCATGCATTGCTGACAGTAGAAGCTATCAAAGCAAAAGGTATTCCATTGCATGGCTGGATTGCTAATCAAATCGATCCTAAATTTTCGTTTGAGCCAGAATATTTAAATACGCTGAAGTCTGCTATTCCTAGCCAATACTTAGCTTATATTCCCTTTGCTGAAAAATAAGTGGCTAATTAATGTTGGTTTTCTTTTTGAAAGTAACTGTTCATGCTAAAGAAAATTAAACCTGCCCAAATAAATCCAAAGCTGATAATTGTATTGGGCATCATAGGCTCGTGGTAAGCATATACGGCGAGTATCCACATAATAGTCGGAGAAATATATTGTAATAATCCTAAGGTGGATAATCGCATACGTGTTGTTGCCCCTGCAAAAAAGAGTAGCGGAAGCGTGGTAATAATGCCGGCGGAAATTAATATTAAATTTAATCGCCAGTTATTATCCATAATCTCACCTGTTTGGCTGTGAATACCAAATAAGAAATAAAGAGCGAAAGGATATAAAATCAGTGTTTCTATTAAAAGACCGGTTAGTCCATCAACATTAATCCGTTTGCGAATAAGACTGTAAGCACTAAACGTAGTTGCTTCTATCAGTGCAATCCAAGGTACAGAGCCTACCATCATCACTTCAATTAATACGCCAAATGCTGTTAAGGTAACGGCTATTCCTTGCCAAAGCGTTAATCGTTCTTTGAAAAAAATAATGCCTAAGATCACCATCATCAGCGGCATAATAAAATAGCCCATACTGGCTTCTAATAATTGGTCCGTGGCAATGGCCCAAATATAGACAAACCAATTAAGCCCAATTAATAAAGCAGAGGCGGTGAGCATCAGTAATTTTTTAGGTTCAGAGATAATATGTTTTACATTATCCCAACGACGGGTAACAGCAATAATTAAAAAGATAAGAATGGCAGACCAAAAAATACGATGGCTGATCACTTCAGTGGAAGGAACATCTTGCAGTAATTTGTAATAGATAGGCGTAGTGCCCCAAATCACATAAGCAATGGTGCCGTATAAAAAACCTTGTTGTGTATTATTTAGGGACATATTACCTTAATGAGCTGTGTAACCACCATCAATAACGAGTTCACTTCCTGTCACAAATTTAGATTCATCAGAAGCTAAATATAATATTCCATAGGCCACATCAATCGCTTCGCCCATATGACCTAATGGATGCAGTGCACCTACATTTTTACGGAATTCATCAAGATTTCCATGGGCGCTGCCAAAGGTTTCAACCAGTGGTGTCCAAATAAATCCTGGATGAACAGAATTAACACGAATATTATTTTTGGAATACATCATCGCATCGGTTTTAGACATCAGCCTTACTGCACCTTTAGAAGCGTGATAAGCAGGTATATCGGGTGCGCTTATTAAACCATAAATAGAAGAAAGATTAATAATGCTGCCGCTTTTATTTTTTAATAAATAAGGAATCACATGTTTAGTGCAAAAGAAAACGCCTTTCACGTTGATGTTTTGAACGGCATCCCATTCGGCTTCGGTAATTTCATGGGTGGGTTTATCTACGCCTGCGATCCCAGCGTTGTTGACTAGAATATCGATTTTGCCGAAAGTCTTGTTGATATCGGCCATCACATCTTTGGCATCTTGCTCTTTAGCGGTATTCAGTAACCAGAAGCGAGCTTCGCCTCCCGCATCAGTAATTTTTTTGACAACGGCTTGGCCTTTTTCTTCATTAATATCGGTGACAGCAACCTTAGCGCCTTCTTTTGCAAAAAGCAGACAAGTAGCCTCGCCAATACCCATCGCTCCGCCAGTCACGATAGCTACTTTACCTTCTAGACGATTAGCCATAACACCCTCCTTGCTGTTTAGTGCCTAGAATAACACAAGGATCCTCAAATTTGTGGCAGGGGGCGGGGTTTGGTATAATTCTACCCTTTCTAGCCCCTAATATGTCGGGAGGTTCCATGAGTGCATCTTGCCAGCTACTCGATTTAGAGGCTATCAAAGCCGCTACGGTAACGCCATCTCCTTTTCCTTACGCGATTATTGAGCACTCGCTGAAGGAGCCAGAGCTTGCTGCCATACAAAAAGATTATCCTGAGATCCATGATGCGGGTAGTTTTCCTTTAAGTGCCGTTCAATATGGCTCTCATTTCTCCCAGCTTATAGATGAATTGAAAGGGGATGCTTTTCGTGAGGTGTTAGAAGAAAAATTTCATTTGGATCTCAAAAATAAACCGGTGATGATTACCGTACGTGGTAAAGCCGATCATACTGACGGACGCATTCACACTGACAGCAAAAGTAAATTGATTACCGTGCTGTTATATATGAATGAAAATTGGCAGCCCGATGGTGGTCGATTACGTTTGTTATATGATAAAGAAAATTTAGATCGTTACTTTGCTGAAATTTCTCCTTCCATTGGCAGTATGTTAATTTTTAAAGTAACCGAAAATGGTTGGCATGGCCATAAGCCATTTATTGGTACACGAAAAGTGATCCAATTAAATTATGTAACCAATGAAGCAGCACTGAATAAGCATGCCAATCGTCATAAAACCTCAGCAAAATTTAAAGAGTGGCGTAGAAAAGTCATGAAAGCGTTAGGGTTTGAATCATCGGAATATAAATAAACTATGAATGTATTAATTGTTAAACTCACGTCAATGGGTGATTTGGTTCATGCTTTGCCTGCTATTTCTGATGCAGTAAAAGCTATTCCTGATATTCACTTTGATTGGGTTGTAGATGAAGCATTTGCCGATATTGCCAGACTTCATCCTGGGGTTGAAAATATTATTACTACGGCTCATCGTCGATGGTCACGCGAAAAATGGAAAACATTTAAAAGTAATGAAGTTGTTAATTTAATTAAAAAAATCCGTGAGAAAAAATACGATGTAGTTATTGATGCGCAAAATAATTTAAAAAGCGCTATCGTTACCAGTATTACGCGCGGATTAAAATGCGGCATGGATAAAAACAGTGCCCGCGAAAAATTTTCAGATTTGGTGTGTGATAAAACATTTTATATTCCGTTAGATCAACATGCCATTGCACGTCAGCGTCAGTTATTTGCCCAATCATTAGGCTACGAAGTGCCAACAACATTTCCTGACTTTGGTATTGATAAAAATAAATTACCAGCGATTCCCGTTACATTGCCTAAACCGTATGTGGTTTTTGTGCATAGCACTACCTGGCAAAGCAAGCATTGGCCTGAATCCTATTGGATGGAACTGATTAAAATGGCGGCGGATGCAGGTTATCATATTGTTTTACCTTGGGGTAATGCGGCAGAGCAGGCAAGAGCAGAACGCTTAGCCAAAGCCTCTGATCAGACCATTGTATTACCTCGTTTATCGATTCGTGAACAGGCGTCTATGTTGAATGGGGCTGTGGGAACCGTATGTGTGGATACAGGCCTAGGGCATTTGGCGGCCGCTTTAGATGTGCCGGGTGTCCATTTATATGGCCCTACGGATCCTAAATTGATTGGGGCTACTGGCAAGCATCAAGTACATTTAATTGCCGAGTATGAATGTGCCCCCTGTTATTGGCAGGAATGTCAGTTTGGCTCTGAGTCTTCCTGCTTTTTGAAGAATATGAAGCCCGATAGGGTCTGGGAAGCATTCCAAACTTCCATAAATCCTATGGTATAATGGCGCCCATGACATCACTACCTTCGTTTGAAAAAGCCCGTGTTCTCGTGGTTGGCGATATTATGCTAGACCGCTATTGGTATGGCGCGACTTCACGAATTTCCCCCGAGGCGCCTGTGCCGGTGGTGCGCGTGAATGAACTGGTGGAAAAACCGGGTGGGGCTGCCAACGTGGCCATGAATGTAACCAGCCTAGGCGCCCAATCTCTATTAATGGGCTGGGTAGGCGATGATGAAGCCGCCGATAGATTAGAGCAGCTATTACAGCTAGCCTCAGTAACCACCCATTTTTTACGTTCTACTGATTTCCCGACTATTACCAAATTACGTGTGCTAAGCCATCACCAACAATTGATCCGTTTAGATTTTGAAGAATTGGTAATGGCCATGTCCCATGAAAAGCTGGTGGATGCATTTTCTAAAAAAGTACGCGATTACGATGTGGTGGTTTTATCAGATTACGGTAAAGGCTGCTTAGCAGAACCTCAAGCCTTTATTAAAGCGGCTCGTGCTGCCAAAGTACCTGTGCTTGTCGATCCTAAGCGTTCTGATTTTGAAGCGTATGCTGGTGCTACATTAGTGACCCCTAATCGTCATGAATTTGAAGCCGTAGTAGGGCCTTGCGCTGATGAAAAAGAATTAGTGAGTAAAGGCATGAAGCTATTAAAGAAATGCCATATTCATGGATTGTTAGTTACACGCGGTGAACAAGGCATGACATTATTAATGGAAAATGCTGAACCTTTGCATTTACCAGCCTTTGCACGCGAAGTATATGATGTAACCGGTGCAGGTGATACGGTTATTGGCGTATTGGCTGCCGCTATAGCCGCGGGCACTGATTTTCCATTAGCAGTTAAGTTAGCCAATGCTGCTGCTGGTGTTGTTGTGGGTAAATTAGGAACAGCAACGGTGAGTGTGGCAGAATTAAGCCAAGCATTAACCACCGTTCAACCTGTGAAACAAGGTGTGGTGAGTGTAGATGAATTATTAGCCTTACGCGCCGGCGCTAAAGAGCGTGATGAACGCGTAGTAATGACGAATGGTTGCTTTGATATATTACATGCAGGACATGTGGCGTATTTAGAACAAGCCAAATCTTTAGGCGATCGTTTAATTATTGCTGTCAATGATGACGCTTCAGTTGCGCGATTAAAAGGAGAAAGTCGTCCTTTAGTTCCTTTAGCAGAGCGTATGCAAGTATTATCCGGTTTACGCGCAGTAGATTGGGTAGTATCTTTTAGTGAAGATACACCCGCTAAATTAATTGAAAAAATCGTACCAGATGTATTAGTGAAAGGTGGCGATTATAAAGTAGAGCAAATAGCAGGCCATAAAACAGTATTAGCCCATGGCGGCGAAGTGAAAATTTTGAAATTTGTTCCAGGATGCTCAACCACTAATATTGTAAATAAAATAAAAGGGGCAGATAAGTGATTATAGTAACAGGCGGCGCTGGGTTTATCGGCAGCAATATCATAAAACAATTAAATGCGATGGGCGAAAAAGATATTATCGTTGTGGATGATCTCACCAATGGTAAGCAATTTTATAATATTGCCGATTTGATTATTGCTGACTATGTAGATAAAGAAGATTTTTTATACGATATTTTATATAACCCTGAAAAATACGAAAAAGCGCGTGTCGTTTTTCATGAAGGAGCTTGCTCTTCTACTACAGAGTGGAATGGAAAATTCATGATGGAAAATAATTATGAATATTCTAAGCATGTGTTAGATTTTTGTAATGATAATAAAATTCCATTTATTTATGCTTCTAGTGCTGCTGTATATGGTGGGAATAAAGAATTCTCTGAAACTCCTGAACATGAAGCGCCTTTAAATGTGTATGGTTATTCCAAATGCTTATTTGATCGTTATGTTCGTAATTTGTGGGAACAAAAAGCGATTCATACGCAAGTAGTGGGATTACGTTATTTTAATGTGTATGGTCCTCGTGAAGCGCATAAAGGCTCTATGTCTAGTGTGGCGTTTCATTTGAATGGCCAGTTAAAAAATAATGGCGAAATTAAATTATTTGCTGGCACCGACGGTTATGCCGATGGTGAGCAGCGCAGAGATTTTGTATTTGTTGACGATGTGGCCGCAGTAAACATTTGGTTTTGGCAACATCCTCAACAGAGTGGTATTTTCAATGTAGGCACCGGGAGAAGCCAAAGCTTTAATGATGTAGCACATGCCGTATTAGATTGGCATAAAGGTAAAGGAAAATTAGTTTATATTCCTTTCCCTGATCATTTAAAAGGTGCGTATCAAAGTTACACCCAAGCCGATATTACCGCATTGCGTAATGCCGGATACACAGCAGAGTTTGATACGGTAGAGCAAGGCGTTAAAAAATATTTGGATTGGATGAATGCGAATGGATAAAGCATGATGCGTTTTATTTACACGCTGATTATTTATTTAATTATTCCTATTGCTTTGCTTCGATTATGGTGGCGCGGCCGCCAAAACCCTGCTTATCGAAAACGTTGGAAAGAACGTTTTGGTTTTGTTCCTAATCGCAATGACAAACCTGTTTGGGTTCATGCAGTTTCAGTAGGCGAGAGTATTGCTGCTATTCCTCTGATCAAAAAATTATTAGCCGATAAATACCCTGTGGTAGTCACTACCATGACGATTACAGGCGGTGAGCGTATTCAAGCTACTTTTGGCGATCAAGTCAGTCATTATTATATTCCTTACGATACTCCCGCCAATGTTAAACGGTTTTTAAATCGAATTAAGCCTCGTTTCGGTATGATTATGGAAACTGAAATATGGCCTAATTTATATTATTATTGCGCACAGCGATCGCTTTCCGTGTTTTTGGTCAATGCACGTCTTTCGCCAAATTCATTCAAACATTATTCTTATTTCTTATCTTTATTTACACCTACCTTAAATTGCTTAACTTCTATAGAAGCACAAACAGAGATGGATGCTCAGCGTTATAGAGAGTTAGGCGCTGATGTTTCTCGCGTGCATGTGATGGGCAATATTAAATTTGATATTCAAATTCCTGAAAAAGCGCGTGAAGAAGGTAAAGCACTTCGTGCTGCTATATTAGATCGTCCCGTTTTTATTGCAGCCAGCACACATGCAGGCGAAGAAGAAATTATCTTAGAACTATTTAAAAATATTCGTGAACAATTACCTACGCTTTTATTGGTGATAGTGCCAAGACACCCAGAACGTTTTAATGTTGTGGCTGAATTAATTCAAAATCAGGGTTGGAGTTTGTGTAAGCGCAGTGAAAAAAATAATACCGCCTTAGCGACTACCGATATTTTTCTAGGTGACACTATGGGTGAGCTATTAACTTTATATGCCGCTTCTGATTTAGCATTTGTAGGTGGAAGTTTAGTGGCTATTGGCGGCCATAATGTACTAGAGCCTGCGTCTTTATCAGTACCTTCGGTGACGGGCCCACACACTTTTAACTTCGTTGAGATTATGGAGTTAATGACGGAAGCAGGCGGCTGTATTCAGGTAAATGATCCTAAAGAATTAGCTGAAGTAGTTCTTTCTTTATTAAAGGATTCTATCCAGTGTAAAAAAATGGGACAAGCGGCTTATCAAACGGTGCTAGCAAATCGTGGTGCGCTCGAGCGATTGTGGGAAAAAGTCCTCCCTTTATTGAAAGGGTAACTGAGAATAAACTCAGTATAAATACCAAATCTGAGAAAAGTTCGGTGCGGAATGTGGATGTTAGTGGTAGAATGTCGGCTTCCGCTCAGGAAATACAGAATTACTATTATCTCTACCTTAAAACTAAAATAAGGGGTTACCATCATGAAGTCTGGCATGTTAATCGCTATCATTCTTAGCATAGTGCTCGGTATTATTTGCGGTATGTTTTTTCCCGATGAAATGTTAAAAATTCAATGGGTCGGTACCGTGTTTATGAACATGTTAAAGCTGATCGTATTGCCTTTAGTATTTTCAGCTTTAGTTGCTTCTATTGGTACTATGGGTAATTTACGCCAAGTGGGTTCTATTGGCGGTTACACCTTAGGCTACGTATTATTCAGCGTTTCCATCGCTGTATTAATCGGTTTAGCGCTAATCAACTTGTTCCAACCAGGTGTTGGCGTTGATCCTAGCATTATCCCTATCGATCCTAATGAACAATTCGAACGTAAAGAACTGACATTTGATTCATTCATCTTAGGCATATTCCCACCCAATATTGTGGAAGCCGCTGCCAAATTTGAAATGATGTCTATCGTGGTGTTCAGTGTGATCTTCGCTATCGGCTGTTTAGCTGCCGGTGAAGAAGCCAAACCTGTGATCGCATTCTTCGTTGGTATGAGAAGAATCTTTATCAAAATGATTATTTGGTTAATGTATTTAACCCCACTAGGCTTGTTCTCCTTATTAGGAAGCGCTATTGCTCAAGCAGTTAAACAAAACCAATTGCTGGAAAGCGTGTTAGGCGTAGCCATGTTTATTGTGGTGTTTATGTTTGGCTTACTACTACAAGTGGTGTGGCAATTATTATTAATGTGCGCCATGACTCGACGTAATCCTATCAAGTTCCTTCGCTCGGCTTCTGGTGCATTCGCCACCGCGTTTGGTACCTCAAGCTCTATGGCTACCTTGCCTGTAGCGATGGTAGTGGCACAACAAGAAGGTATTCGTGACGAAGTGAGCCGTTTTGTATTACCTTTTGCGACCACGATTAACTTAGCGGGAACCGCGATGTATGAAGCAGTTTGTGCGCTTTTCTTTTGCCAGGTATTAGGAATAGAGTTAAGCATTATGTCGCAAGTGGCGTTATTTATAACGGCGATTTTTGCGGGTATGGGCGCTACCGGTATTCCTGAAGGTGGATTGGTCACCATGGTAACCGTATTGCGAGCAACCAACGTACCTACTTCAGCGATTGCTGTGTTGCTTCCTTTTGATAGAATTTTAGATCGTTTTCGCACCATGGTTAACGTTTGCGGTGATTTGACATGTGCCGCGATTGTGGATCATCTAACCAAAAAGAAAGCTCTTAAAGCAACGTCTTAGGCTGATATAAGGCATCTCCCTAAGGGAGATGCCCTTGGTGAAGGGTGTATTATCTATACCCGGTATAATCATTAATTTGCGGATCGTATTCGGTGCCTGAAGCGCCGGAAATACTGTTGATCACACTGCCTGCTTGAGTACGATTTTCTTCTAACCATTCATTTACTAAATAAACATCTTCAGTGTTCAATGTTCCAGCTGCTTGCTTTAACTTCAAGATAGAAAGAATATAATCATAACGAGCCATCGCTAAATTACGCTCTTGCTCATATAAATTTGAAATAATAATTAGCAATTCAACGCTAGTACGTGTACCTGCATCGTAGCCTGCATTGTTGGCTTCCAAAGAAGCATTGGCTGATTCTACTGCACGTTCATAAGCGTTCACTTGGCCTGTAGCGCTGATTACATTACGAAATGCATTACGGGTATTGGTTTCAGTGTCGCGACGAATAAATTCAAAATCTTGCTGAGCGGCTTGATGATCGTATTGAGCCCTACGAATATTAGACGTAATAACACCACCGCTAAAAAGTGGAATGCTACCTTGTACGGTTGTGCCCCAGGTTTGTTCCCAATCACCGTTGGGCGCACTAATAGCTCCATCTCGAATTTGCCCGTAAGAACCATTAAATTCAAACACAGGTAAGCGTTGATCTTTGGCTATTTTAACCGCGCTTCCTTTAGCAGCAGACTGATATTTTGCTGCTTGCAAAGTAGGGTTATATAATTCTGCCATTGAAACCCATTCATTATCATCCATAGGTTCAGGCGATTTTAATGGTAACTCATCAAGTCCTGCTACATCAGAAATATAATGACCGGTTAATATTTTTAATTGTTGGCGGGTGTTATCCACATTATATTGTGCCGCTATTTCTTCTGCGGTTCTGGCATCGTATTGTGCTTGTAAATCTTTTACATCGGTAATAGCAACAGTGCCTGCCTCAAATTTATCGTTAGTTTGTTTTAATTGACGATGTACTGCTTTTTTTTCTGCTTGTGTAAATTCAAGATTATCAATGGCTTTTAATAAATCAAAATAAGCCGTCGCTGTACGAATAATTAAATCTTGCTCGCTAGCCATATAAGCGGCATCAGCATAGCTTACCGTTTGTTTAGCTTGTTTTAAATTATGCCAACGGCTGAGATCAAAAATAGTTTGATTTAAATTCGCAAACACATACTGGTTACGTGTAATCGCTTGTGATGGCAATGTCGGATCTAATGTGGCTTGCAAATCATTGTCTTGAGAATTTAATTGAGCAATACCTTCAAGGCCAGGTAAAAATCCGGCTAAAGCAGTAGGCAATGCTTCTCTGGTTGCCATACGTGAAGCATAGGCGCTATGTATTGTAGGGTCATTTTCAATTGCTAACGAATACACTTCTAGTAAATTTTCAGCAGAAGCCGTTGCTGCATAACTCGAAATAGCACTGGCCAGTAAAACTGACAAAGTGTTTTTAGAATAACGTTTTATTTTCATATACTAATACTTAAAACTTAAATTGGGGTGTGGGTTCAGCGTGAACTAACCAGGGCAGTAAGGTTTCATAAACCATTTCAGAGATCCATTCTTGAGTTCCTACGCGAGTGATCAGCATAGCTTGCATAACAGGAGGTTTACCTACTACCACAAATAATCGGCCGCCTATATTTAATTGTTCTTGCCAGTGTGCAGCTAATTCTGGAAGTGCGCCAGTAATACAAATAACGTCGAATGTAGATTCGGTTTGCCAGCCTTTAGAAGCATCTCCCACTTCAATTTTAATATTGGCCATATTAATATGGTCATCGGCTTCGCAATTCTTTTGAGCTTGTTCGGCGATATCGGGGAATAGCTCTACGCTGAGTACATGCTTGCCTTGTTTGCTGAGCAGGCTAGTGAGATAACCACTACCGGTACCAATTTCTAATATGGAGTCTTCGGCCTGTACCTGAAGGGCTTGTAGCAAACGACCCACTTCTCTAGGAGGCAGCATCACCTGGCCATGACCAAGAGGGATCTGTGTGTCAGCAAACGCCAAGTCGCGGTATCCTCTAGGCATATAGTCTTCCCGTGGGATAGCGCTCATTAAATCGAGCACGCGCATGTCCAGCACATTCCAAGGCCGAATTTGCTGATCTATCATATTACTGCGGGCAATTTCAATGTTCATTTATACATAATCTCTCATAAGGGTGTATTTTACCATTGTTTTATGGTGCTAAAGAAGTGATATAATGTAAAATTACGTAAAGAAAGGGGATTGTTTTGTGAGTAAGCACATTGATGTATTGCAGGCCACGTCCAGTTTATCAAAAGAGGTTACTACTCCTTTCACCGGATCCCGTAAAATATATGTGCAAGGCAGCAGGCCTGATATCCAGGTAGCCATGAGAGAAGTGGTCACCTCGGCCACCATCACTAAGCAAGGCTCCGTTCCCAATGCCCCTATTGTGCTATATGACACCTCGGGCCCTTATACCGACCCTAATATCACGATTGATCTACATAAAGGCTTGTCCGCTATCCGCTCAGGTTGGATTTTAGAGCGTAATGACACAGAAGAATTATCTGAATTTACGGCCGATTACAGCAAGCGCTTTCAAAGTGATCCCTCACTTAAAGAGAGTCATTTCCCCCTCACTCGTAAACCCAGAAAAGCAAAATCAGGTAAACGTGTTACTCAAATGCATTATGCTAAACAAGGTATTATTACACCTGAAATGGAATATGTAGCCATTCGGGAAAATCAGCAAATAGAATTATTACAAGATAAAAATTTATTGGCCCAACATCTTGGCCAATCTTTTGGTGCTGCTATTCCTAAAAAAATTATAGCGGAATTTGTGCGCGATGAAATTGCTAGAGGGCGTGCAATTATCCCTAATAATATTAATCATCCTGAATCAGAGCCCATGATTATTGGGCGAAATTTTTTAGTAAAAATTAATTCTAATATTGGAAATTCTGCTGTTTCTTCTTCTATTCCTGAAGAAGTTGAAAAATTAGTATGGTCAGCTCGTTGGGGTGCCGATACTTTAATGGATTTATCTACGGGGAAACATATTCATGAAACCCGTGAATGGATTATTCGTAATTCACCTATTCCAGTAGGAACTGTTCCTATTTATCAAGCGCTAGAAAAAGTAGATGGAAAAGTAGAAGATTTAACATGGGAAATTTTTAGAGATACATTAATCGAACAAGCAGAGCAAGGTGTAGATTATTTTACATTGCATGCGGGCGTGTTATTACGTTTTATTCCGCTTACGACTAAACGAGTTACCGGCATTGTGTCTCGTGGTGGTGCAATTATGGCAAAATGGTGTTTAATGCATCATAAAGAAAATTTTATTTATACGCACTTCGACGAAATATGTGAGATTATGGCCGCGTATGATATTGCTCATTCATTAGGTGATGGTTTGCGTCCTGGTTGTATGGCCGATGCTAATGATGAAGCCCAATTTTCTGAGTTGCGCACCCAAGGTGAGCTCGCCCAAGTTGCATGGAAACATGATGTACAAGTGATGTGCGAAGGGCCAGGACATGTGCCTATGCATATGATTAAAGAAAACATGGAAAAGCAATTAGAGTATTGCCATGAAGCGCCTTTTTATACCTTAGGCCCTTTAACGACTGATGTTGCCCCAGGTTATGATCATATTACCTCCGCCATTGGTGCGGCGATGATTGGCTGGTATGGAACTTCGTTGCTATGCTATGTAACACCCAAGGAACATTTAGGCCTGCCCGATAGAGAAGACGTGCGTAATGGGATCATTGCGTATAAGATAGCGGCTCATGCGGCTGATTTGGCCAAAGGCCATCCGGGTGCTCAGGTGAGAGATAATGCGTTATCAAAAGCGCGATTTGAATTTAGATGGGAAGACCAATTTAATTTAGGCCTAGATCCGGAGCGTGCTAGAGAGTTCCATGATCAATCATTACCGCAAGAAAGTGCTAAAGTAGCGCACTTTTGTGGAATGTGCGGTCCTAAATTTTGTGCGATGGAAGTAACACAGCAAGCACGTGAATATGCTGAAAAGGGAATGCAAGAAAAAGCCAGTGAATTTGTAAAAGAGGGCAGCGAAATTTACAAATAAATATCACCTCTCCCCTTGAGGGAGAGGTCGGCATCCCTTCTTAGGGAAGCCGGGTGAGGGGTATCCAATACGGCTAGGTGAGACAAGGAAGAAATAAGAATGAGTGCAAAGAAGAGCAATCAAACATATAACGCGGAAGCGATTGAAGTACTAACAGGCTTAGAGCCTGTACAAAAACGTCCGGGGATGTATACCGATACCTCCAGACCTAATCACTTGGCTCAAGAAGTCATCGACAATAGTGTGGATGAAGCATTAGCTGGCTATGCCACTCGCGTAGAAGTCATTTTACATTCCGATGGTTCACTCGAAGTGAGTGATGATGGTCGCGGTATGCCCGTAGACATTCACCCAGAACAAAAAATGCCTGGTGTGGAAGTGATTCTAACCAAACTTCATGCGGGTGGTAAGTTCTCTCAAAAAAATTATCAATTCTCAGGTGGTTTACACGGTGTGGGTGTTTCCGTAGTAAATGCCTTGTCTTCCAAGCTTATTGTTACAGTCAAGCGTGATGGTAAGTTATATCAAATGGAATTTGCGCATGGTGATCGTACCAAACCATTAAAGGTGATTGGCAGCGTAGATAAAGATGAAACAGGAACGGCACTGCGTTTTTGGCCTGAATCTAAATATTTCGATTCTGATAAATTTTCGGTTACTAAGTTAAAACATATTTTACGTGCTAAAGCCGTATTATGCTCTGGTTTATACGTTAAATTTACCGATGAAAAAACTGGTGAAGTAGATGAGTGGCATTACCAACAAGGTTTATCCGATTATTTATTAAGCGCTTTACAAGGCCAAGAAATTATTCCAGCAGAGCCATTTTCAGGTTCTTTATCAGCAGAAACCGAAAGCGTAGACTGGGCATTAGCTTGGTCAGTAGATGGCGGCGAAGGTTTAGCCGAAAGCTATGTGAATTTAATTCCTACCTTACAAGGTGGAACGCATGTGAATGGTTTACGTACGGGAATGTCAGATGCAATCAGAGATTTTTGCGAGCTACGTGATTTATTACCTAGAGGTGTAAAACTAGCGCCGGAAGATGTGTGGGAACGCTGTCAATATGTTTTATCTGTCAAAATTCAAGAACCTCAATTTGCCAGCCAAACCAAAGAGCGCTTAACATCCCGCGAATGTGCTGCATTCGTATCCGGAGTGGTAAAAGACGCGTTAAGTTTATGGTTAAATCAAAATGTGAGCGTGGGCGAACAAATTGCAGCATTAGCGATTGATCGCGCTCAGCAGCGTTTAAAAGCCAGCAAAATGATATCGCGTAAGAAAATTACGTCTGGACCTGCACTACCTGGTAAATTAGCGGATTGCTCAGGTCAAGATGCCAAACGCGCTGAATTATTTTTAGTAGAAGGTGATTCTGCGGGCGGCTCTGCAAAGCAAGCACGTGATCGAGAATTTCAAGCAGTGATGCCGTTACGTGGGAAAATTTTAAATACATGGGAAGTCAACGGTGATGAGATTTTAGGATCACAAGAGGTACATGATATTTCAGTAGCGATGGGAATTGATCCTGGCGTTAAAGATTTAGAAGGTTTGCGTTATCACAAAGTGTGTATTTTAGCAGATGCAGATTCAGATGGATTGCATATTGCTACTTTATTGTGCGCATTATTTTACAAACATTTCCCTGCATTAGTAGACGCAGGTCATGTTTATGTGGCTATGCCGCCTTTATATCGTATTGATGTGGGTAAAGAAGTGTATTACGCATTAGATGAAGCTGAAAAACAAGGCATTTTAGATAGATTAAGTGCTGAGAAAAAAACCAAACCGAATGTTCAACGCTTTAAAGGATTAGGCGAAATGAATCCACTGCAATTAAGAGAAACTACTATGGCGGTGGATACTCGTCGCTTAGTGCAGTTAACGGTAGAAAGTGCCTCAGATACTACAAAATTAATGGATATGTTGCTATCTAAGAAACGTGCAAACGATCGTAAACAATGGTTAGAAGACAAAGGTCATTTAGCCGAAGTATAAAATATGGGTAGGAGTAAATATGTTAAAAGAACAACCTAAAGATTTAAGAGAATTTATTGATGTTATTTTAGATTTTCCAAAACCAGGTATTAGTTTTAAAGATATAACACCCTTATTAAAACATCATTTTAAAGAAACGATTGATGTATTAGAATCACTTTTTACACCAGAAGAATGGGCAAAAGTGGATTATTTAACCGGCATTGAAGCTCGCGGTTTTATTTTTGCAGCAGGATTGGCAGAGCGTTTAGGTAAAGGCTTGGTTTTGATACGAAAAGAAGGCAAACTTCCAGGCAAAACAAGTCGCTTGGAATATGAATTAGAATATGGCCAAACTATTTTAGAAATGTATTCAGGACAAGGAAATTTATTGATTGTAGATGATGTGCTGGCTACCGGTGGCACATTAAAAACATCGGCTGATTTGGCCACGCAAGTAGGATATAAAGTGGTAGGATTTGCAGTATTAATTAATTTAGTTTATTTAAATCAGTTTAATTGGAATGGCATTACGCCACGTGCAGCAATGGAATTTGAACAGTAAAGAGATTAAGGGATTACAATGGCTAAGAATAAAAAACCGCCAGCAAAAGAAAATATATTAGTTGTTGCGGCGCCTGAGCATGAGTCGTTAAAGTCATTTGCTGAACGTGCTTATCTTAATTATTCTATGTACGTTATTTTAGATCGTGCATTGCCTCATATCGCTGATGGTTTAAAGCCTGTTCAACGACGCATTATTTATGCCATGTCAGAATTAGGTTTAAAAGCCACTGCCAAATATAAAAAATCGGCTCGTACGGTGGGTGACGTGCTCGGTAAATTCCATCCTCATGGTGATACGGCGTGTTACGAAGCCATGGTATTAATGGCGCAGCCTTTTAGTTATCGTTATCCGTTAGTGGATGGCCAAGGTAACTGGGGATCGCTAGATGATCCTAAATCATTTGCTGCAATGCGTTACACGGAATCGCGTTTATCACATTTTGCTGAAATATTATTGAGTGAATTAGAGCATGGTACGGTTGATTGGACATTAAACTTTGATGGTACCTTAGAAGAACCTTTACATTTACCAGCACAATTACCCCATGTCTTATTAAATGGTACCACGGGTATTGCGGTAGGTATGGCTACCGATATTCCTCCTCACAACGTTCGCGAAATAGTCAATGCGTGTATTAAATTATTAGATAATCCTAAAACATCGATTAAAGCCTTATGCGAAATTGTATTAGGCCCTGATTTCCCTACCTCTGCAGAAATTATTACGCCTAGAAAAGAATTACAACAAATGTATGAAACCGGAAATGGTTCATTAAAAATGCGAGCGGTGTATCGTCAAGAAGAAGATGAAATTGTCATTGATGGTTTGCCGCACCAAGTATCAGGCGGCAAAGTGCTAGAGCAAATTGCGGCACAAATGCAAAATAAAAAATTGCCGCAAGTAGCCGATTTACGTGATGAATCTGATCATGAAAACCCCGTGCGTTTAGTGATTATTCCTCGTTCTAATCGAGTGGATATAGAAGAATTGATGAGTCATTTATTTGCCACTACGGATTTAGAACGCAGTTATCGCGTAAATTTAAATATGATTGGTTTAGATGGCCGACCACAAGTGAAAAACTTGTCTATGATTTTAAATGAATGGATCACCTATCGCCGTCAAACCATTACTCGTCGCTTGCAATATCGTTTAGATAAAGTGCTTGCGCGTATTCATATTTTAGATGGTTTATTGATTGCTTTTTTGAGTATTGATGAAGTTATTAAAATTATTCGTAAAGAAGATGAACCTAAGCCTAAGTTAATGGCTAAATTTAAATTAACGGATATTCAAGCAGAAGCAATTTTAGAATTAAAATTACGCCATTTAGCGAAACTTGAAGAGCAGAAAATTCGTGGCGAACAAGATGAATTAGACAAAGAAAGAAAAGCCTTACAAAAAATATTAGGTTCAGCGGCAGAATTAGATAAATTATTACGTAAAGAATTATTAGCGATGGCCGACCGATTTGGTGATGCACGCCGCTCTCCTATTGTAGAAAGAGCAGAAGCCCAAGCGATTTCAGAAACTGAGCGTTTACCCGTTGAGCCTGTTAGCGTGATTTTATCCACTAAAGGCTGGATACGCTCTGCCAAAGGTCATGAAGTGGATGGTACTGCTTTAAGCTATAAAGCCGGCGATCAATTTTTACAAATGGTACAAGGGCGCAGTAATGAGCCTTTAGTGTGCGTAGATAGCACAGGGCGTACGTATACCTTACAAATTAGCCAACTCCCATCTGCAAGGGGTTACGGCGAACCTTTAACGAGTCATTTAAATCCTCCTCCTGGGGCTGAATTTACGGGCATGATATTGGATGGTGAACACAGAGTGGCTTTAGTATCGTCCTTTGGATACGGCTTCTCAGCACCTTTTGAAGAGCTTGTGAGCAAAAACCGGAATGGTAAACAAGTACTGAAAGTGCCTGAAGGCGCACGCGCATTAATGCCTGTATTGCTGCCTAAAGGGGATAAAGCCCAAATTGCACTGCTGACTCGCCAAGGGCGATTATTAGTGGTACCGGCCCACGACTTGCCTGAATTGGCGCGGGGTAAGGGTAATAAACTCATTAATTTACACAAACCAGATTTAGCAGATGGTACCGATGCCGTAGTTGCTATGGTCTGTTTAAAACCTTCAGAAGGCCTGTTAATCGCTGCTAGTGGTAAAGAATTGGCACTTAAAGGGGCTGAATTAGCACATTATCACGGTGAATTTGCGCAACGCGGTAACAAGCTGCCTAAGGCTTATCAATCTGCTACGGGTCTATCTATTTTAGCCGAATAAATATAGGGTTTTCCCTTGGTTTGGTAAGAAAAAATAGCGGTATTTTTTCTAATCGTATAGACTTTTATACATTAAGCCTCCTATAATTACGACTTAGTTCTCGTTTTGAGAACATTATAGTAATTTGAAGTAGCTGTTGTTGTAAGCGTGACGAATCGGTGGATTAACACCGACCCGTCACTCAACAACGCTTGATTGGGGAACCAAGCGATGTCTAACTGTATTTTAGCAAACCACTCGGTAGGTAAACAAGCCTCAGAAGGCCCAAAAGATTCTACTCGCGTAGAATTAGCGGCTTGTGCTGCTCGTTTTTTCTCAGAACGTGGATATCATGGCACTTCAACGCAATCAATTGCTCAACAGTGCAATATACGCAAGGCTAGCTTATTCCATCATTATAAAACCAAAGAAGATATTGCTTTAGCTGCTATTCAATATGTTCAAAGAGAATGTGGAACCCATATTTTTAAAGAAGCCGAAAATACCGAGCAAGATCCTAAATACCGTATTTCAAACTTTTTAAAAGCTGCCGAATGTTTTTTTACAGAGCGTGTTGATGCTTTATTGCCTATCATGTTAGCTTTAGAATTAAGCGAAGAAAAAATGTTCGAAGAGCCTATTGCCGTTTATTTTCGTGCATGGACAGATGCCATCACTCGCTTATTAGTTCCTGTATGCAAAAGCACAGATGCTGCAGAAAAACTAGCAGAAGAAAGCGTGAGACGAATTCAAGGCGCTTTAGTCACTGCTAGAATTCAGAAAAGCAAACAGCCTATTGCTGATTTAACTTCTGATCTTCAACGCATGTGGTCGTTATAATTCTCTACTCTCGTTATTCTCGCAATGACAACCCCTTCCTAGTATAATCTTTTTTCCATTTACGGAAAAAATTCTTATGGAAAAAACAGGGCGGCATAAAAGTTTAGATAAAGATCTGAAACGCTCTGTGCTGTGGCTAAAAAGTTTTGACTGTGTGGCAAAAGTGGTTATTAGTATTTCAGAATCTTGTCGGCATCATTATCCCCCAGGAACAATACGTTGGAAAATGGATGCGCCAGGTGGCTTTAAAGCGAATGGGTATTCGGGTAAAGGCGTGACTGATTTATTTATCAAAATAGAACCCATTGAGAAAAGAGAATACATCAAAGAGCAGATCAAAGAACGTTTCTAAAGATAAGGAATGGGGTCAAGTCTTGACATTTGACATTAGGATTTCTTATTTCTTTGTAGAGATCTGAATAACCAATGTCAAATGTCAAGACTTGACCCCTTTTCTCGCCTATAATAAGTCTCGGAGAATAATAAATTATGACAAAAGTGCGTCACTATTTTGGAACGGATGGTATTCGTGGGCGCGTCGGTGAGCAGCCTATTACCGCTGAGTTTGCATTAAAGCTCGGTTGGGCAGTGGGTCGCGTTATGGCAAATCGAAAAGGCGGTAAAGCGCTGATTGCCAAAGATACTCGCATTTCTGGTTATATGTTTGAATCTGCTCTAGAAGCCGGCTTATCTGCTGCAGGCGTTGATATTCAACTGATTGGGCCTATGCCCACTCCGGGTTTAGCTCATCTTACACGTACCCTACATGCTGATATTGGCATTATGATTAGTGCTTCGCATAATCCATATTATGATAACGGGTTTAAATTTTTTACTGATCAAGGTTTTAAATTACCCGATGCTACCGAAGCCAATATAGAAAAAATGTTAGCCAAGCCTTTAGTCACCGTTTCTTCTGAAAAACTCGGTCGTGCTTCACGATTAAATGATGCAGCTGAGCGCTATATTGAATTTTGCAAAGCATCAGTACCGGATTTAAAAGGTTTAAATGGGCTCAAAATAGTCGTTGATTGCGCGAATGGTGCTACTTATCATGTGGGTCCTGATGTGATGCGTGAGTTAGGCGCTACCGTTTTTCCTATTCATAATAAGCCTGATGGTTTAAATATTAATGAAGATTGCGGGAGCTTACATCCCAAAAGCTTACAAAAAGCGGTGTTAGCGCATAAAGCCGATGTTGGCATTGCATTTGATGGCGATGGTGACAGAGTAATTATGGTCGATCACAAAGGTGAAGTATTAGATGGAGATGAATTGCTATTTGTTATTGCGCATGAACATTGGTTACACAAACGCTTGAAAGGCGGAATAGTGGGAACTGTGATGACGAATATGGGTATGGAAAATACTTTGAAAGCCTTAGATATTCCTTTTGCTCGCGCTAAAGTGGGTGATCGTTATGTATTGGAGCAATTGCGAAAAAAAGGTTGGACATTAGGTGGTGAAAGTTCAGGGCATATTATTTCATTGGATGTAGCAACTACTGGTGACGGTATTATTGCGGCGTTACAAGTGTTATATGCGATGACTAGCAGCGGTAATCGTTTGCATGATTTGAAACAGCATATGAAAAAATATCCGCAAGCCATGAAAAATGTGAGAATCAAAAAGAATGCAGCTAAAATTTTAGAGAGTAAAGCCGTAAAATCAGCAGTGGTTGCAGCAGAAAAAGAATTAAAAAATAAAGGCCGCGTACTATTGCGAGCATCAGGCACTGAACCTGTGGTGCGAGTAATGGTAGAAGGCGAAGACCCATTACTGGTCACTCGCCTTGTTGAGCAATTAGAAAAAATCGTTATCAAAGCCGCTAAATAGTTGTTATGTAGCAACAGGAGGAGCAGCGCCTGTTTCGGGCGATCTTGAAGCAGGTCTAGGTGGTGTTGTACTATTTTCGGATCTAAATTCGGTACGTAATTTAGATTTCCATTCTGAGATGGCCTTCCCTGCATTAGAATGGATTTGAATATCGCTTGTATTTTCAAACATCAGTTCTCTTGTTGTTTTATCTTTCCACAATGCATGAAGCATTAAATAGACTAGGGAACTTGTTTTGTATGGCAGGTAATGTTTTTCATTAACATAAGTGTGAATCAATAGAAAGCAGGCTTCGCCTGTTTTACAATTAGTAACCTTGTCCGTAAAAGCTTGTTTTTTATTTGAATCATCACCGTATGCTTGTGCCACTCTTTGTAAAATAGGAAGTAACTCACGTTGATATTCTGCGTCCATTCTCGCACTAGTTGATGCTGCATCGTTTTTCCCGAAAGGCATTAAACGTTGAAGTTTTAAGTTTATCTTGACCTGATATTCAGGGAACCAGCCTAATGCCTTTGAACAGACTGCTGCTCGAATAGATTTAATTACTTTTTGAAAAATATCTTGAATATTACTATCGGTTGTGGGCGATGGAGAAGTGGTAGGATTCCAAGCATCAAAAAAATCAAACATTTTATCTTTATCAGAGAACTTTTTTTGAAGCTTCTCTAATTCATTTAAAATAATAAGAGCGTAGAGTATGTATTCAGTAATATGAGTGGCTAGTACTGTTTCCGCATTTGTATCTTCTAATTTTGGTTTTAAATAATTACTTACCCAAAATAGAACGAGTTCATTTAAAACAGTTTTAAAATCTTCGTTATTGAGAAGAAGAGTTTGGCTAAATGGATTTCTAACTATACTCTGGTGTTCTGTTAAGGAAAAGTCAGATTTCTCAAGTAAAGAGATGATAGTTATTTCAAAAGGTTTTAAATCTAAGTTTTTAGGTTCGTACTCGAAAAATTTTTTCCAATGGTCTCCATGGGTTTTAATAAAATCAGTTTGCTTTTCTGTCAACATATTTAAGTCCTTTTGCTAATATTATATTTAAAATAAATTTATTTTAGAGGGTGCTCCAGGCTCTTCTCGTACCAATCGTGGAACTAAATAACCTGGAAGATTGCACATCAAGTCCTGGTATAATTCCAGCGCTTTTTTATCTGATACCTCAAAATGTGAAGTGCCTGATACCTTATCTAATTGATGTAAATAATAAGGAAGAATACCACAAGCAAACAAACGATGCTGCAATTCGATCAATATTTTTTTATCATCATTAACGCCGCATAATAATACTGATTGGTTGAGCAATGTAATTCCGGCCTGTTTTAATAATTGGGACGCTTCTTCAACGGAACTATCTAATTCTTGTGCATGATTACTATGTAAAACTACTACAGGTTTTAATCGAGTTTGAGATAATATTTTCACTAAAGCGGGTGTTACTCGTTGTGGGATCACAATGGGTAATCGTGTGTGAAACCGCACAATTTCCACATGTGGAATAGCGCTTAATTGTTCTAAAAACCAACTAATTAATGAGTCACTCGCCGTAAAAGGATCGCCGCCGCTTAGTATTACTTCTTGTATAGAAGGATTAGCCGCAATATAGTGCAAACTTCTTTGCCAGCCTAATCGGCCGGGATTATTTTCTTCATACGGAAAACTACGTCTAAAGCAAAACCGGCAATTGATCGCGCAGGTTCCGGTGGCAATTAATAATACGCGATGATTATATTTATGTAATAAGCCCGGTTGTGGATTAGAGGATTTTTCTTCTAGAAAGTCATCAGAAAAGCCTGGTGTAACTATATTTTCATCGTCTAAGGGTAATACTTGGCGCAATAAAGGATCATGTTGATCGCCCATACGCATTCGCTCAATAAAAGGGCGAGGGGCTTTTAAGGGGAACAGTGCATTGGCTCGTTCTGCAGCTGGCAGTAGCTCAGCTGGCAAGTTTAACAAGCGAAGGAGCTCCGCCGGATCAGTCACTATATTCTGCATTTCAATCTGCCAAGGCGTAGGAGAGGCAGGGGACTGACAAGAGGCAGAGGTTTCAGGTATCATAGGCATCAGCTAATATATGGGCACTAAAGAGCCTGATTATACATTTAAGGACTGATAATGACCACCTACACAACCAACCAATTTAAGAGCGGCCTCAAAATATTACTTGATGGCGAGCCCTACAACATTATAGAAAACGAATTCGTAAAGCCAGGTAAAGGCCAGGCGTTTAATCGTGTTAAATTACGTAACCTTAAAAATGGCCGAATTTTGGAGCGTACCTTCAAATCAGGCGATGCTTTTGAAGGTGCTGACGTGGTCGACGTAGAAATGCAGTATTTATACAACGATGGCGAGCTATGGCATTTTATGCACCAAGATAGCTATGAACAATATGTAGCAGGCGAGGCAGCTCTGGCTGATGCGGCTAAATGGCTAAAAGAAGAAGATATTTGTATGGTCACCTTGTATCGTGGTGAGCCTATCAGTATTACCCCTCCTAATTTCGTGGTATTAGAAATTGTGGAAACCGATCCGGGTGTTCGCGGAGATACCTCTGGCGGCGGCGGAAAACCGGCTACCTTAGAAACAGGCGCTGTGGTTCGAGTACCTTTGTTTGTGCAAACCGGTGAAAAAATTCGGGTAGATACACGTACCGCGACTTATATGGCTAGAGCAAAAGATGCCTAACAATGTAGAGTGGCAGCCTAGTGCCTCCATAGAGAATTTGCGTAAAAGAGCGCACATTATTCAGCAGCTACGTGATTTTTTTGCTGCTAGAAATATTTTGGAAGTAGACACGCCTTTATTATGCCGCACGGTTAATACCGATCCTTATGTTAGCGCTTTTGTAACAGAGCCTAGCCCTGCTTATTTTAATCAACGTGGTTATTTACAAACGTCTCCTGAATTTGCGATGAAGCGTTTGCTAGCAGCAGGCAGTGGATCGATTTATCAAATATGCAAAGCATTCAGACAAGATGATGGTGGGCGTTTACACAATCCTGAATTTACGATGTTGGAATGGTATCGCATAGGTTTTGATCATCACCAGTTAATGGATGAAATGTCAGAGCTTATTCAATTACTGGCTAATATTTCGGATATTCCCCGCGTCACTTATTTAGAATTATTTACGCGTTACGCGCAATTGGATCCTTACGCTGTTTCGTTACAAGAAATACAAGCGTGTGTAAAAAATCATGGTATAGAATTAGCAGCGAATGATCTGCCGCGTGATACCTGGTTAGATATTGTGATGACACATATTATTGAACCGCAACTTCGCGATCAGTGGATCTTTGTTTATGATTTTCCAGCAAGCCAAGCCGCATTAGCACGTGTACGTCCTGGTGCTATTCCCGTAGGTGAACGTTTTGAATTGTATGCTTATGGTATTGAATTGGCGAATGGCTTTCATGAATTGACTGACGCACAAGAACAACATAAACGTTTTATAAAAGACAATGAAGATCGTAAAGTGCAAGGCCTCCCTATTTTGCCTATTGATGAGCGGTTAATTGCTGCATTGAGTTCAGGCATGCCAGCGTGTGCCGGTGTTGCTTTAGGTATCGATAGACTCATTATGCTTATCCTAAAAACTCCTCAATTATCAGACATACTTAGCTTTTCTTCCGACAAAATATAGATGCTTGCACAACTTAACAATATTGTTATACTAGCCTGCTCCAAACAAGGATGGATGGCTAAAGCAGTTACCTGGGTTTAAACCAGAGCCTCAAAATAAGTATATCTTAATAAAAAAAAGAGGAATTTCCCCATGTTAACAGAAGATAAAATTCGGAAAATGTCAGCTAGCGACTACATGAGCAAAGAACAATTAGCTTTTTTTGAACAGCGCTTATTAGATCTCAAAAAAGAAACTGAAAAGCATATTGAAGAGGTTCGTCGCGAATTAGCGCAATACGAATTTGAGCCTGATGATAATGATCGCGCATCATTAGAAGAAGAACGTGCCACCATGTTACGCATTATCGAACGCGAATCTAAATTACTTCCTAAAATTTCTTATTCATTAAAACAAATTAAAGAAGGCAATTATGGTTATTGCGAAGAAACAGGCGAGCCCATAGGTATTGAACGTTTATTGTTACGTCCAACAGCTACATTGTCTACTGAAGCAAAATCATTAAGTGAAGCGAAAGAAAGACATTATTCTGATGTAGATAGAGAAGCGTAATTGTTAAAGCGTTTGGCCTAGCAATTCACCCATAAGAAGTTTTTTCCCTGCTTGTAAATCCTCGCGCCATTTTACGGATTGCGCGGGGAAGAGCACAATCACTGTTGAACCTAAAGTAAAATAACCCACCTCAGCGCCTTTTTCTAAATGAATAGATTTATCTTCATAATTCCACGTTTTCACTTCACGTGATTCACCCGGTGCTACTTGGCCATGCCAGCTGGTGCAGATATTTCCTACTTGAGACGCACCCACTAATATCACCACCATATCGCCTACGGCTGTACTAAATTCACAAACCACACGCTCATTGCGTGAAAATAATTCTGGAACATATTTTACACTGGCTTCGTTAACGCCAAATAAACGTCCAGGCACATAAATCATCTGTTTTAGTGTGCCAGCCAAAGGTATATGTACGCGATGATAATATTGAGGTGCTAAATATAATGTGCAATAAAGCCCATCATATAAACGTTTAGCTAAAGCAGGATCGGCTACTAAATCGTCTACACTATAAAGATGCTGTTTGGCTTGGATCAATTTATTATGCTGGATTAGCCCAAATTCACTGACATTAGAATCAGCAGGGCAGGCAATAGCGTTAGGTGCGCTGACAATAGGGCGCGCACTGGGTTTTAGCTGGCGAATAAAGAAATCGTTAAATGTGGGATATGCATTAATATCCGTAGTTAAGGCTTCATTCACATTTACCTTATATTGCTGTATAAACCATCGGATGGTGAATTGTTTAAACCAAACCGCGCGGCGACGTGACAACCAGCCGGAAAAGCGCGAGAATGTATGTTGTGGGCCGATATAGAGCAGCCCGATTTTAAATTTTTCGAAAATGTCTGACATAATTGAATTCACACAATAGAATTAAGCTGAGTATAATAACGTTAATTTTGATAGAGCACAAATGGGGAGATCGCCAATGTTTGATGCCAACTTAGACCGATTAATATGGATTGATCTGGAAATGACTGGTCTGCAAGTAGACAAAGACACCATCATAGAAATTGCCACTATCGTGACCGATGCTTCTTTAACCATAGTGGGAGAAGGGCCATGCTTAGCGATCCATCAGCAGGATAATATTATAAATAATATGGATGAATGGAATACTACGCATCATACTCAAAGTGGTTTAGTAGAAAAAGTGCGTCATAGTAAAATTACGCTGAAAATGGCAGAAGCTCAAACCATCGATTTTTTACGACAACATGTTAAGCCGGGTATATCTCCGATGTGTGGAAATAGTATATGCCAAGATCGCCGTTTTCTATCACGTTATATGCCAGAGCTAGAGCAATATTTTCATTACCGACAAATTGATGTGAGCACCATAAAAGAATTAGCCAGACGTTGGAATCCTGATGTGGTAATGAAGAAAGAAGAAAATAGCCAACATCGTGCATTGAATGATGTAAAAGAATCCATTGCTGAATTACGTCATTATCGTGAGTATTGGTTAAAAGGCAAATAACATTATGGAAAATCAAAATCTTCCTATTGCACTGTACACCATCGCGCAATCTCGCGAGCTAGATAAAATAGCTATAGCACAAGCAGGATTAGGTGATGGACAATTAATGGAACGTGCAGGAATGGCGGCTTATCATGCATTACGTGAGTTATGGCCTGCTGCACATCATATTACCGTAGTTACCGGTGCTGGAAATAATGGCGGTGATGGTTTTGTATTAGCGCGACTAGCACATGAAAATAAATTGGCAGTAGAAATTTTAACACTCAATGCGCCAGAAAAATTAACAGGCGATGCATTAAACGCATATCAATTAGCTGAAAAAGCAGGTGTATTAATTCATCCTTGGCAAGAAGATCGTTTGCATATGGCGGATGTGATTGTGGATGCCATTTTTGGAATAGGGTTGCAACGCAAAGCAGATGGTTTATTTGCAGATGCCATTGAAGCGATTAATGCTGCGGATAGTCCTGTTTTAGCATTAGATATTCCTTCAGGTTTGTCAGCAGATTCAGGGCGAGTGCAAGGTGTTGCTGTGCGTGCTGATGTCACTATTACTTTTATTGCTATAAAAGAAGGATTAACTACCGGTGATGCAGCGGATTTTGTAGGAGAATTAATTTTTAATGATTTAGGCGTACCTGATTTTGTTTATGAAAAAGTAAAACCTTCAGCTTATCGTGCCCACTACGAACAAATTCAAGCCGCATTACCTAAGCGCTCTCGCCACTCACACAAAGGTGATTTTGGTCATGTATTAGTTATTGGAGGCGATTTAGGTTATGGCGGTGCAGCGGCAATGGCCGCATTAGGTGCTTTACGTACGGGCGCCGGTTTAGTCAGCGTTGCTACACGTCCGGAACATGTATCAGCATTAATTGCGATGCATCCTGAAATTATGGCTCATGGTGTAACACGCGCAGAAGAGCTGATCCCTTTAATTGAAAAAGCCACGGTGATTGTATTAGGCCCAGGTTTAGGTCGTACGGATTGGTCTCAAGCTTTATGGACTAAAGCTATTTCTACTCATTTACCCATGGTAGTAGATGCAGATGGTTTAAATTACTTAGCAGATGATCCACATGTGAGTCGTGATTGGGTGCTTACGCCTCATATAGGCGAGGCTGCGCGCTTGTTAAAAACCCAGGGTGAGCGAGTGCAGTTGGATCGATTCGGCTCTGCAAAGGCCTTACAGCACGAATATGGCGGTGTTGCTGTGCTAAAAGGTAGCGGCAGTATTATTCAGGGCGAAGAAGAAGCGCCTTATGTGTGTATGGCTGGTAACCCAGGCATGGCCACCGGTGGCATGGGCGATATTTTAAGCGGTGTGATTGCTGGTTTATTAGCTCAGAAAGTGCCTTTATTACAAGCGGCTTCAGTGGGAGTGTATATTCATGCTCGTGCGGCTGATCTAGCGGCGCGTGAAGGTGAGCGTGGATTATTAGCAACTAATTTATTGCCTTATATACGCCAGCTAGTCAATCCTGCTTAAGCTCGAAGAGCTGCGCTACTAGCGCTAGCAGGCGTAGGGGCAAAAGTAATGGCATCACCCACTGCTTTACCCATTGCTTTTGTGGCCTTAGCAGTTCCTTTAAACGCAGATGTCATCATATTATCAAATACCGAGCTGCAAGAAGGGGTGGTATTCATATCGTTTTGAATATAAGCAGCTGCTTTTTTAACAGCGCCTTTTACACCGGTATCAGTAATAGGTGCAGGTGCTACTGCCGCTTTTTCATCAGGTTTAGGAATATCTAAGGTTTCTTTAAAAATGGCTGACATTAGTTTTAATGTTAAATAAGCAGGAATAGCAGCAGGTGCTAAAGCAACGGCAGCAGTGATGGCTACTAATCCAGCGGCTAATGAGAATAGTCTAGGTAAAAAACCACGAAGTTCTTTAGGTGCTTGGAAATTACCATTAGCATCTACCATTTTTTTATTTTCAGTGCCTTTTTGGAAAGTCATCACAAATAAGTTTATGGCGGTATCAAATAATTGAGGAACTAAATGCGTGATAGCTTTAGCCACTCCAAAAATAGTTATCACCGCTACAGAAGCAGCAAATACCACTGCTCCAACTGTCATGTAATAAGCATAACGTTCGAATGCTGAATATTTATCAGTGGTTGCTAGAAACGTTGATCCCATAACTGCTTGAAAAGGTGAAAAGCGAGTAGCCAAATCGAGTATGGAACGTGAACCTAATGAAAGCGAAAAACCTATCATTAATATTAATAAAAACATGCCTTCTATTTCGCCTACCGTAAACGCATCCATCATAGGTATAACACCATCAAGACCGAAAGTAGACAATACAGCATTAGCAATACCGTTTAATACTACTAATCCCACTAAAGGAATAATCATCAATAAAACGAGTAACATGCCGCCGAATGCGCTTTTATCCCACACGGGTTTAAATACATCACTCACAAATTTATTTAAAACGGCTCTAAAACGAATAGCCGAATTAATTAACATTTTTAAAACTACAATAGAAACTAATGTTCCTACCATTGCTGCTAAAGCAATAATTAATAATTCCCAACCAATAAACGCCATACCAGCGCCTAAAGCAGCTAAACCAATTAATAATAACGGAATACCAATCGCATAACGATATTTATCAGGAAGTGGAGAATTTAAAACATATAAACCAATAACAATGGGTAGAATTGTTAATAACAAAAGAGCCGTAGTAGGTCCACCAGCGGTTCCTAATGCAATTAAATCAATATTCAATTCTAATAATTTAACAAAGTTAGCAATGAATTTACCAAAAAACGCATAACCCATGGCAAGAGAAATAGGCACACCTAAAACCACACCAAAAAATACGATAGCTAAATTAGCTTTAATATCTTTGCCGTTCCACAAGTCTTTGAAAACATCTACTAATTTTTGGTTTAAATTGTTTACATGAGCATCAATAACAAATCGACCTGCTAATGTCATACTTAAAAATACGAAAGGAAGAATAGCCAAACCAGCTAAGCCAAAAGTAGAAACAAAAGAGAAGGTTAATACAATAGTCCAACCTACAGCATATCCTGCAATTTGTAATGCATAAAGCACTTTTTGTTCTTTAGTAATAGGAACGGGTTTAAAATTTTCGTCATATAAAGTACCGTCTTTCCAAAACTTAAAAATTTCGTTTAAGTTGTGAAGATATTTTCTAAAAATATCTTCTAAGCCTGCACCATAATTGGCCGCATTGGTTACACCAGCGGCAGTAATACTTCCCCAAATTAAAAAGTTGGCTAGATTTTCATTTTCAATTAAACCGATTAAGCCTTCATCGTTACTATCATAAACAGGTGGTTCATCAGCTTCATAAGCTGGAGGTTGATCAGAATTTTCTGCACTATTTCCTACATCAAAAAAACTGGTATAAGTAGAAACACCAAACAATCCCATAGCCACTAATGCACCGGTGGCAACAGCAGGTGAAACCCATTCAGTAGAAGCTGGATTCTTAATTTCATGTGATACGTGAATGAGAAGAGTATTTTTAGTTTGACCTTGTTCGCCTTCTCCACCATCAGTATCGTCAACGGTGTTTTCTGGGTTTAATTCAGAAGGGTGTTTTTTAATAGAAATCGTTTTAAACCAGTCCGTGTAAACCAGTAATAAACGATCTGCTTGATAAATAATAGCGGCCGCTTTTTTTAGTTTTTCTTGACGGTCCGCTTCTTCCAACTTAGATAAATCAGAAATTTCTAATTCTGCTTTTTTAAATGCATTAATATAAGAAAGATAGCAATAACGAATCAGTTCTTGAGCCGCTTTATATTTGATAATAGGATTATCAAATTCATCTTTTTTAGTTTGTGTTTCTAAAGCTTGAATAACACGTTGTTCTTCTAGTTCATTTGTGGTCAACTCTAATTCAGGAATTTTTTGATCAGGATGTTCTGCTCTTGTATTTTTATCTTCATCATATTTTGCTTTTCTAGTGGCAGTGAATGCTGCTAGCGCACCAAAAAGCGTGTTAATGGCAGGTTCAGCACTAATATGGGGATGACGCAATTTAATCAGTTCAGAAGTAACGCTCGTAAGTCCTGTAATATTGTCAGCTCTAGGAGTAGTTGATTGGCTGCTAGAGGCAGAGCTAGGTACAGCATCATCGCTGCTAGCAGGAGTCCTTGCCCTAGTAGTTAAGCTGTTGGTAAAGTGTTTATTTAAAGCAGTAAGTAATGAGTCAAGATTGGCTTCTTGGTCCTTGGTGTAGGCACGTGCATCAGGACTAGGAGCAACGGCCATTGAATCACTTCTAAGAAGTGCACCATTTGAGCCTCTTGTTTGAATGATATCTTCATTGCCTGCCATACTCTCACTTCCTTATCTACGTATATTACTTTGTTTACATTCTCATCCTAACGCCGAATACTCATTATCGCAAGGACAAGAATTACTGGCTTTGAGTACCTTATTTCTATATATAGTGCTTTTTATTAAGTAAAATACTATATATAGTGCTAAATGGTTAGCCAATTAACAAATTATATCATGCTTTTTCAAAAGTTACACAACTAAATATTTTTTATAAAAGCCTGAAAGATCGGGTATTTTTACCTTATAAATCGCCTATCAAAAGGTCAATTTTTGTTTAATTATTGAACAGTTAAACTTTTTTTAATAAATACTATATTTTAATACAGTATCTAATGCCTGATTATCCCGTAGGAGAGTGGCTATAAGGGTATATTGGAGATATCGCACAAAATGCTAGGTTAGGGCTTAGGCAACGTAATCCCATGGAAGTGGGTATAGGGCACTTTTTATAGTCTTTAACCAGGGCTAGTAGGTAGGGCAATGGGACGCCAAGGATCTTGATCTCTTGTAGGCCCTAGTCGCACATCTCTCACATGAGTATGTATTGGTTGAGCCCCTCGAGGGATCCCATATAGGTTATAACCCGTGCTAGATCTAGGGGCAGCTTCTAATCTATCAAGTAGGTCTTTTTTAAATGATACCAAAGAGCTAGGAGCGCCTAGGAAATACATATTCTCTAGGGATTCCTTGCCAAATGGGCCATGTCTACGAGTTACTTTATCAAAAACAAGATTATGGATTCTTACAATATAATCAGCTCTAGCTCCGTATGTTGGGCATGCATCTACTGCCATCAATAATAAATTGAAAATATAGGCTGAAGTAGATAAGTCTGATGTTTTACAAATCATATATAGAATAGGCATATTATGGTAAGTATCATAGTTGTTATCAGAGAAATTTACTTCAAAAAAGCTTAAAAGCTGATCTAAGAATTGCTCATTCCATGATCCGTTTTGAGTTTGAGCCACTTTTAAAAGCTCATTCAGTAAACGTAAGAAAATTTGGGTGAGTTCTATATTATTTTGATTTAATATCAAATGCCCAAAGGTCGATTGAGGATCAGAGGAATAAAGTTTGGTACTTAGTAATTGGGAAATTTTTTCGGCTATCCAGGGTTGATCCTGCTCTAGTGCTTGGTTTATTAATAAATTAAAAACATCTATTAGTATTTTTATAACTTCTATGCCAGTACTATGAGAATTTATTGCATATTCCACTATAGCGGGCATATGAGGGGCTTTTGATCCTGATGAAATGACTTTTAAAATATAATTAATTTTAACTGTCATACTATCATTAATGCTTGAACCCCTAGATGGATCTAAACGGTTTCGTAAAAACCCCATTAATCTAATAACTGATTCATTATTTTTTCGATTTAATTCACGTTCCCAAAAAGTGATTTCTTTTCCTGGAACTTTATAAAGCAACTCTTCTGCAGATTTGAGCATGGTTACGTCTACATCTTTAGGTTCTGGTGCTTTAGCTTCAGAGTTTTGCATTTCTGTTGTTTTTCCTTCTGGAGTAGTTATATCAAGTTTAGCAGTTTGTTGAACTGATTTCTGTTTATTTTTTACAATATCTGTAACTTTATCTACTAGAAAATCAAGATCAACGACAGATAAAGGTGAATATTGAACTCCTTGACTCTTATAATATTCTTTAATGGTCTCTGGTATTGTGTTCCCATTTTTTTGCCAGCTGCAAAGAAAATCAAACATAATATCGGCTGTTGAATAACTATACTGAGTTTGATGTAATATAATCGCTAATAAATATATTAAATCTGTTATACCTTTATCTCCCCAGAGTCTAATCATATCTAAGACAAAATTATCTTTTTTAAATAAAACCAATATTTTTTCATGACATTTTTCATTGTTTTCAACAGATACGTTTTTTATCATTCTCGCTAACAAGCTGAAAAGTGAATGTGAACGTTCTTCTACAGTTGAAGATTGTGATATATAGTATATGTAAAGAAATAGACTTGTTTTTATTAAAAAATCTAAAATTTCAAAAATAACGTTGTCTCTGAAGGTTTCATCAGATTGTTCAATAATAAATGAAAAATGTCTGATGATGTTAGGTGTGATGGTGATTGGGTTAGATATGCGTAAAATAAATTGTAATGTTTTATCAATAAGTGCTGATTTTTCATTAGGCTTGTTTTCAAGAGATTGAATGCAGACTTCTATCGCATTGATAAAGGCTTCTGGTTTTTCGTTGATTTCTGTTGAGCATGCTTCTGCAAACGTGGAGTTACTATTGTATTCAGAAAGAAAAACATCTAATGTTTCATTAATAATAATAGTCATTTTTTCTACATTATCTTTCTCTGAAATCCACATGCTAGTAAGTGTTTGTATTAATCCTGATGAAAGGCGACGATTAAAATTTTCTAAAGTTCTAATGCGATTAAAAGGGGTTGATATATCACCGTCAACATCAGGATAAAATAAAACACGAACCATTTGAAAAGGATAGCCACCTGTTGAATGTACACTTTTCTCTGCAAAACGAGATGTAAAATTAAATAAGTCTCGGATAATTCTAGGGGCAGGGTTTCTTGATAATGTATAAGCTAATGTTTCGCCTGATGGCTCTCTAGGCTGAACCGCCATTTCATTGTATAGGAAATTAATCATTTCATTTTCTTGAGGGTAATTATTGTGAAACGTTTCTGTGGCACCTATTAAAAAATCCAAATACAGAGATGTGATTTCATTATTGTTTCTTTTAACAACGACAGGTAGTAATCTGGTCAGTGTTCTAATTACATTGTATGTTTCTTTTGAAATGTCACTAATAATATTAGAAACTATAATTTTAAGAAATTGATTAATGGTGTCTATACTTCCATTTGCTAATAATACTTCTAGGAAATTATTGATTTTTGTTTCACCTAAATACAATGAGGCAATTTTCTCTAATCTTCTCTTTTTATCTCTTTCATTTGAAAAGGTTAATGATAAAGAAATGATTTTAATGATTTTTTCTAATGTTTTTTCGTCGTTAATAATGCCAGGATCAACTTTGTCGATCAATGAGAGGATAGGGTTTGAGGCGTCATTATTTTCTCTTTCATTTATGGGTAATGAGCGTATAAAATCTAAAAATATATTAACTAATGTTTGTTGCGATGCTTTGCTAATATTTTTAATTAATGATAGAAAAACACATAATAAAGCTTCAATAGGGTTTTCAATAATATTCACTGAGAAATATCGATCTAACGACTCTTTAGATTTAACTAGAATATCCCCTGTGTTAGTATTTTCTGTATCAGTAATATTCAAAAGAATAAGCTTTGAAGCTGCTTCTATAACAGAATCACGATATGAATTAGTAACCGTTATTTGAATTGATTTAAAAATAAAATCAACTAATGCTTTATTAATAATAGCTCTTTCGTCCGGTTTGAAATTTCTGTTAGCAATGTTCTTTCTCATTGCAAAAAACGCAGGGAATACATGAGTAGGTGTGGGCGGTAAACTTAAGCTAGCAGTAATTAGATTTATAAATGTTGCAATATTAGATGGAGTTTGATATTCAGAGATTATATAAGTAAGAGAAGTTTTATCTGTAGTGTAAGCCAGTGAAGCAATATTACTAAATACCCTTTGATCATTGTCGTTACGAAGTGGTAGACCAAGAATATCAATAAAAAATTCTAATAGTTTTCCACAAGCTTCATCACCATATTCACCTTTTGCTATGCGTTCTAAAACACGATATGTTTTTAGCTCATTTACTGAATTATAAACATGAGAAGTTTCTGCTCTATGAAGAGGCAACATTCTAGGAATGATCTGGTTGCTTTCATTATCTCGTTCATAATTAAATGCAAATGTTCTTCCAAGATGGATAGTAATTCTTTCAGGGATTCCAACAGAAACTTGAGGAACGGGTACTACGGGTTCTGGTTTAACTTCAGGTTGTTCTAGGGGCAATTCACCATCATCATCATTTTCTGGTGGTTCTGCTACGGCATCTAATAGCATAGCAGCAGGTTCAGTTGCAACCAGTTCTACTGGAGTAGCAACAAGTTCAGTAACCTTTCCTATCAGGGTGATAAAATATCAACTATTTTTATTACCCTATTAGCAATCGATATATTATCTCCAGCAGCAAGAGTGATTTTTGTAAAAGCCCCGTTGATTCCTAGTCTATCTTTTAAATTGTCATTTATTTTTGTGGTTAATAGCAGTTCTTTTACTATTAAAGTGTATTTGTTTTTTTCAGTTTCACTTTTAAGAGTGGAAATGATTTTTAATAAATTTTCTATTATTTTGATAAAAATTTCTAATACATTGTCTGGTGCATCTCGAGTAATTAAATAAGGAACGGTTAACTCAGTTCCTGAACTTTTTGCCGTAAGTAATTTTAGTACTTGCTGAATGGATTTGATTTTTATTGTGTCACTTTTTCTTTCTAAAAGATAAATAAAGTTAGAAATACTTTGTAAAAAAAAATGGTTTAATTTTGTGCTTATTTCAAATTTACTACCTATTTTAGGGTCGTTAGAATATTCATTTATCAGTTTATAGTCTGTAGAGGTTCCACTTTCATTAAGGCTAAAACGAGTAGCATTAACAATTATACTCGAAAGTGAATCTTCGGAATTCCTTAATTCTTCTTCATCAACAATGACAAATGTTGATACTTTGCTGCCAATCTTTAATTCGATATCGAATGTTACTTTACCCATGAGTATTTACCTATTATCCTGATTTGATGTCGGCACTCTGATCTAAATTTCTTTAGTTAGCTATACACCTTATCATTTGTAGGCTTTTATGTCAAGATTTACCTTATCTCTCTGTTTTTTCAAGGATATATAACGGTTTATATGTTCAGTATTTTGGCGGTGTTATACTCTTTCAAGAGTGTGCACTTTACAGTAGAATCCTTCTAAGAAAAACCGGTAATAACAAAGGCATGGAAGCTATGTTTCAAATTAACCCTGATCTCGGTCTAGTATCTCCTGCCCGTTATGTGACATCTCCCAATTTTGATAAAAGACCCCCCGAAGGCGAGATAAGCCTTTTGGTAGTGCACAATATTAGTTTGCCATACGGGCAGTTTGGTACCCCTTATATAGAAGCTTTGTTTACTAACCGTTTGCCCGAGGTATTGATTCCTTCAGCCACCCATTACCCTCATGAAGAAAAGAGCCGCTTGGATTTAATGGAAATAGTGGATTTACATGTGTCCTCCCATTTGGTGATAGACCGCGAAGGCAAGGTTACCCAATATGTGCCTTTTACAGAGAGGGCATGGCATGCAGGGGTATCTCAGTTTCAGGGCAGGGGGAATTGTAATGATTATTCGATTGGTATTGAGCTAGAAGGTACGGATAATGTGCCTTATACCGATGCTCAATATAAAGCATTGGCAGCTATTACTCAGCTGATAATGCAGTATTACCCCTTAATCACTCGTGAACGTATAGTAGGGCATAGTGATATAGCCCCAGACCGGAAAACCGATCCAGGTGCTTCTTTTGATTGGGAGCGCTTTTTTAGCCAATTAGAGTTCTAAATTGGTGAAGCTACCATGACGAGGTTTGTTTGGCGTAATAGGACGTCCAAAGTCATCGTACTGCTCTGCTCTTGGTACATATCCACCAGCTATATGATCTTTAGATAAGTCATCATTCGGTGTTGAAGGTTCTTCAGGACGATTCCCCTAAAGCCAATAATCGAGTAAAATGCCACAGGACTGGAGCACATAATGGCAAATGACAATTTAAACGAGAATAACCTACTGACGGATCAGGATCCTATTGAAACCCGCGAGTGGGTAGAATCACTAGAATCAGTTATCGAAGTAGAAGGTGCGGCTCGCGCGCAGTACTTATTACAACAGCTTTTAGCCTATGCTGAGCAGCAAGGCACAGGCGTTGCATCTGCTACCTCTACCGCTTATATCAATACGATTCCTACCGATAAAGAAGCTAAATCTCCTGGCAATAGTGAAATAGAACACCACATTACCAGTTTAATTCGCTGGAACGCGGTAGCCATGGTATTAAGCGCCGGAAAATATGCCCCTGAGCTGGGAGGCCATATTGCCACTTATGCCTCTGCAGCCTGGTTATATGAAGTAGGGTTTAATCATTTCTTTCACGCGCCTACAAAAGACCACGGCGGTGATTTGCTTTATATCCAGGGCCACACCTCACCGGGTATTTATGCGCGTAGCTTTTTAGAAGGCCGCTTAACCGAAGAGCAACTAGGCAAGTTTCGTCAAGAAATTGATACCGACGGTCTTTCTTCTTATCCGCATCCTTGGTTAATGCCAGACTATTGGCAGTTTCCTACCGTTTCTATGGGATTAGGTCCTATACAAGCCATTTACCAAGCGCGCTTTATGAAATATTTAAATGCTCGTGGTTTAGTGAATTGCGAAGGGCGCAAAATATGGTGTTTTTGTGGTGACGGGGAAATGGATGAGCCAGAATCGTTGGGCGCATTAACTATTGCCACACGAGAAAAATTAGATAATTTAATTTTTGTGATTAATTGTAATTTACAACGCTTAGATGGCCCTGTGCGTGGTAACGGAAAAATTATTCAAGAACTAGAAGGGATATTCCGCGGTGCGGGTTGGAATGTCATTAAAGCTATTTGGGGAAGTCGTTGGGAACCTTTATTAGCAAAAGATACTTCTGGTTTATTAGTTCAGCGCATGAACGAAGTAGTTGATGGCGAATATCAAAATTTAAAAGCCAATGGCGGTGCGTATACTCGTGAACATTTCTTCGGAAAATATCCAGAGCTATTAGAACTAGTAGCCGATATGAGCGATGAAGAAATTGCGCAATTAGATTATGCAGGCCACGATCCACAAAAAGTGTATGCGGCTTATCATGCGGCGACTCATCCAGAAAATGATCGTCCTACATTAGTTTTAGTGAAAACCGTAAAAGGTTATGGAATGGGTTTAGCGGGTGAAGCGCAAAATACTACTCACCAACAAAAGAAAATGGATGCTGAAGCATTAAAAGCATTTCGCACTCGATTTAATATTCCGTTATCAGATGAAGACTTAGTGCATTATCCTTTTTACAAACCGGATGCGAAAAGCCCAGAATTAAAATACATGCAAGAACGTCGTAAAGCACTCGGTGGTTATTTGCCACAGCGCAATCCGTCTAAAGAAAAATTAACCATGCCTGCGTTATCCACTTTTGCTCCTTTATTAGAAGCAACGGGTGAAGATCGCCACATTTCTACTACCATGGCATTTGTGCGTTTCCTCAATATTTTATTAAAAGATAAAACATTAGGTCCACGTATTGTTCCTATTATTCCTGACGAAGCTCGTACGTTTGGTATGGAAGGTTTATTCCGTCAGTTAGGAATTTATTCCGTAGTAGGACAATTATATGAGCCTATGGATCGCTCGCAAGTGATGTATTATCGCGAAGATAAAAAAGGCCAAGTATTAGAAGAAGGTATTACCGAAGCCGGTGCTATGTCTTCTTGGTTTGCGGCCGCAACATCGTATGCGATTCATAACTACACCATGTTCCCGTTTTATATTTTTTATTCTATGTTTGGTTTTCAACGCATAGGCGATTTAATTTGGGCAGCCGGTGATGCACAAGCGCGCGGATTTTTATTAGGCGCTACTGCTGGCCGCACTACGTTAGCAGGTGAAGGATTACAGCATCAAGATGGCCATAGTTTAGTGTTAGCTTCTACCGTACCTAATTGTGTGTCTTATGATCCTACGTTTGCTTATGAATTAGCTGTGATCATGCAAGACGGTATGCGCCGTATGTATGAAAACGATGAAAATATTTTTTATTACTTAACCGTAATGAACGAAAATTATTCTCATCCCGCTATGCCACAAGGTGTTGAAGAAGGCATTTTAAAAGGTATGTACGTATTGAAAAAAGGCGAGTTGAAAAGTAAATTGCCAACCGTACAATTAATGGGTAGCGGTACAATTTTACGCGAAGTGATTGAAGCGGCTCATATATTAGAAAAAGACTACGGCATCAATTGCGATATTTGGAGCGTGACCAGCTTTAATGAATTACGCAGAGAGGGTATTGAAGTAGAGCGTTGGAATCGTTTCCATCCTGCTGAAAAACAAAAAGCATCTTATGCTACTCAATGTTTAGAAAAATGCACAGGGCCTATTATTGCGGCTACCGATTATATGAAAATATACGCGGAGCAAATTCGCTCTCAAATCAAACAGCATTATGTCACATTAGGTACTGATGGATTTGGCCGCAGTGATACACGCAAACAATTGCGTCATTTCTTTGAAGTAGACAGACGTTATGTTGTCATAGCCGCATTAAAAGCACTAGCAGATGAAGGACATTTACCTGCTAAAAAAGTGGCAGAAGCCATTAAAACATTAGGAATTGATCCGGAAAAACCAAATCCGGTCAACGTATAAGGGGAATAGAATGAGCAAATTGACACAGGTATTAGTTCCAGATATTGGAAGCTTTGCACAAGTGGGCGTGATCGACGTTCATGTAAAACCTGGCGATTCTATTAACGTAGATGATAATTTAATCACCTTAGAAAGTGACAAAGCTGCTATGGATATTCCTTCACCTTATAAAGGTGTGGTGAAAGAAGTAAAAGTAAAAACCGGCGATAAAGTGGGTAAAGATTCTTTAATTTTGACTATGGCCGTAGAAGATCTACCAGCTAATGAAGAAGCATCTGCCAAAGAAACTCAAAAAGCTGAAACCAAAAAAAGCGCGCCTGAAAAATCAGCGCCTACTTTAATGACCATTAACGTGCCTGATATTGGTAGTGCTAAACAAGTGGCAGTGATTGAAGTAAACGTAGCCGTGGGCGATAAAATTGATGTGGATTCTGCGGTTGTTACATTAGAATCAGAAAAAGCGAGCATGGAAGTGCCTTCGCCTGTTGCAGGTATAGTAAAACGTGTACTCACGAAAGTGGGCGCACAAGTAAACGAAGGTATGCCTTTAGTCGAAGTAGAAGCACAAGCAATGCCTAAAGCTTCACAAACGCCGGCAGCTTCAAAAGCTGCTCCACAAAAAACAACATCAGCAGCACCTGCACGCTCTTCTACAGCGAATATTGATACTAGCTCATTACTCACAAGCCCTGCGGTTCGCCGTTTAGCGCGTGAGCTGGATATTAATTTATTACAAGTGCGTGCCAGCGGTGAAAAAGGGCGCATTACTAAAGAAGATATTAAACGCTTTTTAACAGGCCAAGGTAGCGGTTTACCTGCTATGCCTGAAGTAGATTTTACGCAATGGGGTGAAATCACTGTTAAGCCGTTATCACGTATTCAAAAAATTAGTGCAAGTGTGCTACACCGCAACTGGGTGAATATTCCTCATGTTACGCAATTTGATAGCGTAGATATTACGAATATGGAAAGCTATCGCCAACAAAATAAAGCGAAAGCTGAAAAAGCCGGCACCAAATTAACACCATTAGTGTTTATTATGAAAGCGGTAGTAGAAGCATTAAAAGAATATCCTACCTTTAATTCATCATTGGCGGCTGATGGCGAAAATATTGTATTAAAAAACTATTTCCATATTGGTGTGGCAGTAGATACTCCAAATGGTTTAGTGGTTCCGGTTATTCGTGATGTGGATAAAAAAGATATTTTCACGCTTGCTAAAGAATTAGCAGAAATGAGTAAATTAGCGCGTGAAGGCAAATTAACCGGTGCGCAAATGCAAGGCAGTTGTTTTTCTATTTCAAGCTTAGGTGGTATTGGTGGTACCGCATTTACACCAATTATTAATGCACCAGACGTAGCTATTTTAGGTGTGTCTAAATCACAAATGCAACCTGTATATATTAATGAGAAATTTGAACCGCGTTTAATGCTGCCATTATCATTATCATATGATCATCGAGTGATTGATGGTGCAGTAGCAGCGCGCTTTATTGTGGCTTTAGGCAAATTTTTACAAGAGATCAAATAAGAGGATAACATCATGGCAGTAGCTAATAAAATTCAAACACAAGTCGTTGTATTAGGTAGTGGCCCTGGCGGTTATTCTGCAGCGTTTCGTGCGGCCGATTTAGGTTTGCAAGTGACATTAGTAGAACGTTTTTCTGTGTTAGGTGGCGTTTGCTTAAACGTAGGTTGTATTCCTTCTAAAGCCTTATTACATACCGCACAAATTATCGAAGAAGCGTCTCATTTTGCTGATCGCGGCGTGGATTTTGGTAAACCTAAAATTGATTTAGATAAAATTCGCGCGTTCAAAGATGGCGTAGTGAAAAAATTAACCGGTGGTTTAGCGATGATGGCTAAACAACGCAAAGTACAAGTGGTAGAAGGCTATGGCGAATTTACTAGCCCAAACACTTTAGATATTAAAGATGCTAGCGGCAATGTCACTCAAACCATTCAGTTTGAATATGCGATTATTGCGGCTGGATCTAAGCCTGTAAAATTACCTTTCTTACCTGATGATCCACGTATTATGGATTCTACGGGTGCATTAGAATTAGCCGATGTGCCAAAACGTTTACTCGTGATTGGTGGCGGTATTATCGGAATGGAAATGGCCAACGTTTATTATTCACTAGGCAGTAAAGTCACTGTGGTAGAAATGATGGATGATTTAGTAGCGGGTGTGGATCGTGATGTGGTAGCGCCCTATAAAAAATGGGTAACACAACGTTACGAAAGTATTTTATTAAGCACTAAAGTAGTGAAAGTAGAAGCGAAAAAAGATGGATTGTGGGTTACCTTTGAAGGTAAAGATGCACCTAAAGAACCACAATGCTTCGATCGTGTTTTATCAGCAGTAGGTCGCACACCGAATGGTAAATTAATTGGTGCTGAAAAAGCCGGAGTAAAAGTAGATGAACGCGGTTTTATTGCCGCCGATAAACAATTACGTACCAACGTGCCTCATATTTTTGCGATTGGCGATATTATTGGTAACCCAATGCTTGCACATAAAGCGGTGCCTGAAGGCCGTGTAGCTGCAGAAGTGATTGCCGGTAAAAAACATTATTTTGAACCCAAAGCTATTCCTAATGTGATGTATACCGATCCTGAAATTGCTTGGGTAGGTGTTACTGAAACTCAAGCGAAAGCAGATGGTATTCCTTACGGTGTAGGCGTATTCCCTTGGGCAGCCAGTGGTCGCGCATTAGGCATTGGTCGTACCGAAGGTTTAACCAAGCTGATTTTCAATAAAGACACTCATCAAGTGATTGGTGCCGGTATTGTAGGCCCTCATGCAGGGGATTTAATCTCTGAAGTGACGTTAGCGATTGAAATGGGTTGTGATGTAGAAGATATCGCTTTAACCATTCACCCTCATCCTACGTTATCTGAAAGTGTGATGATTGCCTCTGAATTATTCGAAGGTACCGCTACCGATTTACCTAATACAACTAAGAAGTAGATATAACTCCCTTTACTTCCTTTCGTTTGAAAGATCTCGCAAGGCGAAGTGAATTCGCCTTGCTCGGATGTTAAAGGGGGAGAATTCTCTCTCGTCCTGGAGCGCCTACTTAGTTTTGATGCCGGATTGGGTGAGTTGTTTGTCGGTAATTTCGCTATCTACTACTTTGGTCACGCATAAATCTGACCAAACATTTATAGATGTTTCCAACATATCTAATAATAAATAAAATGGAAGAATCACAAACATCAAGTTAATAGGCACGTTCATCGTATTTAACAACGCTATTGTTAAAAAATAACATCCCATAGGTACGCCTGCATTACCAATAGCGGCAATAGTCGCAATCGCTACCCATGCTACCAGTTCAAGCGCATTAAATTCTACACCCGTACTCATCGATACAAATAAAACAGTAATAATAATAAATCCAGCGCAAGCATTCATATTAATCGCTGTGCACAAAGGCAATGAAAACCCGGCAATAGAGCGGCGAATACCTAAACGGCGTTGTGCTACATCCAGAGTAGCGGGTAGGGTGGCGCTAGATGATTTAGACCAAAACGCTAGATTAATCGCAGGCAATGAATTTTTTAACACATGGTAAGGCGAATGACCTTTCCATTTTAAAAAGAGTGGCAATACAATGAGTGCTTGAATTAAATTAGCCGCTACCACGCATACTAAATACCAGGCTAAATTAGTGAGTTCAGCAAAGCCTTGCTGCAATTCAATCACAAATTGAGTGACAAATGCCCAAATAGCTAAGGGTAAGCATTTTAAAATAAGTCGGGTGGTCGCTAAAATAGCACCAAATAAGCTATTAAATAGATCATTTAAAAATGTTTTTTGTTGCTCTGGAAGATTTAAAATAGCAAAGCTAATCAGTAAGGCTAAAAATAAAATAGCAATCACATTGCCTTCGCTAAACGGCGCGATAATATTAGAAGGCACGTTGTTTAAAACAAATTCCCAGTAGCTAATGGATTGAGCAGGGTTTTCGCCACTGACTGCCGTATAATTTTTAACACTAATCGGTTCTATTAATAAAAATAAAGTTAATCCTATGGTGGCCGCAATAATAGTGGTTAATAACGTATATTTTAATACTTTGCTGCCTAGCATGGTAACAGCAGTTTTATCTTGTAAACCGGTGATGGTGGAAATAATCGCTAAGAAAATAATTGGTACGCTGATCAATTTTAATAAATTAACAAAAATGATACCGATATTTTCGCTGGCGATTACCACAGGTAGGGAAGGGTAAAGCCCTGATACTATCCCTAAGATCACTGCGACGATTAGCAACGTAAATGTGTGATTAAATATGGCCATGATCAGCATCCTCTTGGAGAGAAGACTATTTATATCATACAAGAAAGGTAGGGACAATCCCAAAAAATTAGACTATACTGTCAGCGAAAATGACTCTTCTGATGGACTTGAAGATTACGGGAGATTAAATGACTAATCTTATTAAAATCGGGTTGGCTCTTTCAGTGTTAACCTTATCAGCATGCCAATCGACTTCACGTCCTGAATACTTGCCCGGGTATTATCAACCCGCTCAACATCATCCTTCTCGTTACGAATATGCTTACTACGATTATTATGGAAACTACCATGCGAGCTATCAACGAGATGCTTACACAGAACCAGGCCGTTGGCATCGTGCGCCTGTGGTCAGCGTAGATAATATTAATAAAAGTTATTATGTAGAAGCTGCCTTAGCCGAAGAAGAAGCAACAGAAGCTTTAGGTGATGTGGTGAGCCAAGATGCTTTCATCGAACCTAAAGTAAAATAATCTAGAACTTATCTTAGCCTGTGATATTCCATGCCAAATTTTGATACTTGGAAAATGATGTTTGTTAATCAGCGTATGCTGATTATGGCGTTATTTGGCTTTTCATCTGGGTTACCTGTTGCACTTACTGCTGGCACGCTTCAAGCCTGGCTTACCGATTCTGGTCTTGATATTAAAACCATTGGACTTCTTACTTTAGTCGGCCAACCTTATTTTTATAAATTTTTGTGGGCGCCCGTGATGGATAGGTTCGCGCCTAGCTTGATTGCGGGGCGTAGACGCAGCTGGATATTAGCTACACAAATAGGTTTGATGGTGAGTTTATTTGTTATGTCGGGTTCAAACCCTGCAGAAGAGCCTTGGTTGCTGGCGCTTGTTGCCGTGCTCGTTGCTTTTATATCAGCTTCTCAAGATATTGTGATTGATGCTTATAGAACGGAAATTTTATCACCTGAAGAGCGTGCACCTGGTACCGCATTATTTGTTAGCTTTTGGAGAATTTCAGCGATTATCTCTGGAGCAGGCGCATTATTGATGGCGGATCAGTTGGGGTGGGAAGCCACTTATATGATCATGGCATGTTTAGTATTAGTAGGAATTGCCGCTACCTTAATTGCGAAAGAGCCTGCGTGCACCAAATTAACTGCCCATCGTACGTTACAAGAAGCCATTACTTTGCCTTTACAAGATTTTTTGCAGCGTGATAAAGCGGTTTGGTTATTGTTACTAGTGGTGTTGTATAAATTAGCCGATGCGTTTGCAGCACAATTAATGACGGCGTTTTTTATTGGCGGCGCAGATATTCAAGGCTTGGGTTTTACCAAAACCGAAGTGGGGATAATTGCAAAAGGCTGGGGTATCGTGGCTACGATTGTAGGTGCTAGTGTGGCAGCGGTGTGGATGGCGCGTATGCGTTTATTCACCGCTTTAATGGTATTTGGTTTCTTACAAGCTATTTCTAATTTAATGTTTGTATGGTTAGCGGTGGTAGGTAAAGATCATAATTTATTAATTGCTACGGTGTTTATTGAAAACTTTTGCAGCGGTTTAGGCACTACCGCTTTTCTCACTTTGTTAATGGGTTTGTGTAATCAAAAATTTGCGGTAGCACAATATGCACTGCTATCCGCTTTTGCTGCAGTAGGTGTGCGCTTTTTAGGGCCATTTGCGGGTTGGTTAGTGGCTGAAGTGGGTTGGATAGACTTTTTTATATGGAGTTTTGTGGCATCGTTACCGAGTTTTGCATTAATGGTCTTTTTAAGAGATACCATTGCTCAATATGATAATCGGAAGGAGTTTAAGAAGAAGAAAGTTAGGAAAAAAGTTACTTAAACTCAGTCACCAACCATTGCATTTCTTCGCCTGCCTTCAGTGGAACTAAAACATCATCATCGATATACGGTATTTGCTCTGGAACCATCCATTGTTTTTGCTCTAATACAATCTTGCGTGTATTTCTAGGTAAGCCATAAAAATCCGCACCATAGAAGCTGGCAAAGCCTTCTAGTTGATGCAACGCATCCATTTGTGCAAATGCTTCGGCATATAATTCAAGTGCTGCATACGATGTATAAATGCCAGCACAGCCACAAGCGGATTCTTTAGTATGTTTGGCATGGGGTGCACTATCAGTGCCTAAAAAGAATTTAGGGTTTCCACTGGTGGCTGCTTTTAATATGGCACGTTGATGTTGCTCACGTTTTAATACTGGCAAACAATACATATGCGGGCGAATACCACCATGAAATAAGGCATTACGATGATAAAGTAAATGATGTGGGGTAATAGTGGCTGCGACATTGTCTGGTGCATGAGTAACAAAATCTACTGCATCTGATGTAGTGATATGCTCTAACACGATGCGTAATTCAGGGAACTTTTGAACTAAGGTGCTTAAATGTCGATCTATAAATATTCGCTCTCTATCAAATACATCTACATTGTGATCCGTTACTTCGCCATGAATAAGTAATGGTAAGTTGTGTTCTTGCATGGCTGCAAACACATCTTGCATAGCAGATATATCTTTAACACCTTTAGCAGAATTGGTAGTGGCATTGGCAGGATATAATTTGGCAGCATAAACAATATCACTTTCGGCGGCTTCTTTTATATCTTCTGGCGTTGTTTCTTGAGTTAAATACAGCGTCATTAAAGGAGAAAAATAACTGCCTGCAGGAATATATTGATTAATGCGTTGAAAATAATGCGTTGCGGCTTCTACATTTACTATAGGTAATATTGTATTTGGCATTACAATAGCGCGCGCGAAATAACGCGAAACAGCAGGAACCGTAACGGAAAGTGCTTGATGATCACGCAAATGAATATGCCAATCATCAGGTTGTGTCAAAATCACAGATTTATTATTCATACGCTAAATAATAACATAAAATTGTTGACATTGTTTTTATTTGCTGCCAAAGTGTGCATAAAGTTGGTATCTAATTAAATAATTAGCTATCAAACAAATTCTTGTGCGCTTACTTACGCCACTTTAGTAATGAGGTTAAGAGAGCGACAGGGACACGAGATTGCGAAGGAAGTAAAAAGCAATCAGTGGATGCTGCAATGTAACTCAAATAGTTTATTTTTTGTACAAAGTTCAAGGTAAAATCTTGACATATGTCCAAATAAATCTAAGCTATATGGGTTCGGAACAGATCTGTTAATTAACAATCAAGGAGATAGAAAATGCAAGTTAAAAACCTAGCTAGAACGGCGGTGTTGGGAGTTGCTGCATTAGCAAGCGCTTCATCATTCGCGTTTATGGAAAACTACATGGATTTCGACGGAGTTTATATACTTGGCGGTATCGGTTATGCCGGTATTGACAACGCTAACTTCGGCGACAGACATGGCCAAAACCCTAATGGCGTATCTGGAACCAACCTTGAAGCTGCTGGCGAACTTGCATGGCGCGGTGGTTTCGGTGCGTGGATGACCGATAACTTTGCTCTTGAGTTCAACTACATTGGTGTTGCTGACATTAACGAAGATCGCAATGGCGGTTCGTTCAATGGTACAACTCCTTCTGGTTATGCTCAGCTTAATACACAAGATGCTATGTTTTTTGACATCAGTGGTGTAGGCCGTTGCTTCTTTGCTGATGACTTCTGGGGCTTTGCTCGTATCGGTTTAGCTCTTGGTAGCATCGATCGTGAAGCTTACCTTAACCATGTTCAAGTAAGTGGTGAAGAGAACACTGGTTTAGGTTACTCTTTAGGTGTGGGCGCTCAATACGATTTCACCGAAATGTTCGGACTTCGTCTTGAAGGCAGCACAGTACAAGCAACGAACGACGTTGATGTATACGCTGTGACCGCTAACCTTGTAATCAACTTCGAAGAATTGATGTAATAATCAATTTGTAGAAACTAAAAACCCGGGCTTGCCCGGGTTTTTTTTTCTTATCCTCATTGCGAGGCCATGTTTTTTTTATGGCCGCGGCAATCCACATCAATTATCTATGTGAAAACACGTACTTCTCACGTTTGACATTTTTATGATCAAATCCTGCTTCTTGTAATAAAACAAAAGCATCATCAATCATGGCAGGATTGCCACATAGATAAACAATATCATTGGCTGGATCTAATTTAAGTTCTTTCAAATAATGGGTCACACGGCCATTCCATTCATGAAGGCTAGGATCTTTAACCACTTCTTGTGAATAGCAGGTATAGAACTGGGCTCGTGGGTTACGAGCTGCCAAGGCCTCAAAATCGTCAGTGTAAAAGCGCTCAGTTGGGTTACGGATCCCAAATAAAATCATCACCTCAAGCTCTGAGTCTTCATTAAGACGCTTCTCTAGAGCAGGGATCATGGCGCGATAAGGGGCAATTCCGGTGCCTGTGCCTACTAATATATAGCGTTTAGGCTTCTCTTCATCCTTCAAAACTAAGCGTCCAACTGGACCAGCTGCTGTTTGAGCTTGTCCTGGGGCCAGATTTTTCAGAGATTCACTGGCTAAGCCTCCAGGAATATGGGAAATTGCCACTTCAACTAGGGGTGATTGATAAGAGGTCATCTGATTAGAGCTGTGTGGAATACTAGCTATACTATAACTGCGGGAATGCCGTTTTTCCTCATGCTCAAAATAAAGGTTAATAAACTGGCCTGGAATGAACTCCATAGGTGCTCCTGCCGGCATGCGGAAAGCCAGCTGGTAAACGCTGGGGGTTAGCTGCTGAGCAGATTCTAGGGTTAATTCAAAGGTAACCAGTGCCATAGTGAGTCGCCCTAAAGTAATAATGAGGCCTATTATAAGGTAATTTATAATTTAGGACTACTCTTGAAAAGGCCAAAAAGAAGCACCATATAAGTAGTAAGAAGAGAGAGAAGGATTTGTGATATGCGAATGGACAAACTAACCGTTAAATTTCAGCAAGCATTGTCTGATGCTCAATCATTGGCTGTGGGCCGAGATAATTCTTATTTAGAACCTTCACATGTATTACAAGCACTATTAGATCAAGAAGGCGGCAGTGTTAGGCATGTTCTACAAACTGCTAGCGTAGATATTTCCAAATTACGAAATTTATTAGCCGAAATCTTAGATAATTTACCCACCGTTAAAGAACCGCAAGGCGAAATTTCTGTTTCTCCTGATTTGTCGCGCGTTTTAAATATGACCGATAAAATTGCGCAAAAACGTAAAGACCAATATATTGCGAGTGAATTATTTGTTCTCGCTTTAGCCGATGATAAATCAGCCGCCGGCGAAGCATTACGCAAATCCGGTGCAACTCGTGCTACTTTAGAGCAAGCCATTAATGATATGCGCGGTGGAAATGATCAAGGAGCACAAGTGAACGATCCTAACGTTGAAGAAACTCGTCAAGCATTAAATAAATATACTATCGATTTAACAGAGCGCGCCGAACAAGGAAAATTAGATCCTGTGATTGGTCGCGACACTGAAATTCGCCGCACTATTCAAGTATTACAACGACGCACCAAAAACAATCCTGTATTGATTGGTGAACCGGGCGTAGGTAAAACGGCCATTGTTGAAGGTTTAGCACAACGAATTATTAACGGTGAAGTGCCTGAAGGTTTAAAAAATAAACGCGTATTGTCTTTAGATATGGGCGCATTAATTGCGGGTGCAAAATTTCGCGGTGAATTTGAAGAGCGTTTAAAAGCAGTATTGAAAGAATTAGGAAAATTAGAAGGCCAAGTGATTTTATTTATTGATGAAATTCACACGATGGTAGGTGCAGGTAAAGCCGAAGGCTCAATGGATGCGGGTAATATGTTAAAACCGGCATTAGCTCGAGGTGAATTGCATTGTGTGGGTGCTACCACATTAGATGAATACCGACAATATATTGAAAAAGATCCGGCATTAGAAAGACGTTTTCAAAAAGTAATGGTGCAAGAACCAAGCATAGAAGATACCATTGCTATTTTACGTGGATTAAAAGAACGTTATGCATTGCATCATGGTGTCACTATCACCGATCCGGCTATTGTTGCTGCGGTAACTTTATCTCAACGCTATATTACCGATCGTTTCTTGCCAGATAAAGCCATCGATTTAATTGATGAAGCGGCCAGTAATATTCGTATGGAAATTGATTCCAAACCCGAAGAATTAGAAAAACTAGAGCGCAGAATAGTACAGCTAAAAATTGAACGCGAAGCACTAAAAAAAGAAACCGATGAAGCTTCTCAACAACGTTTAAAAGATTTGGAAATAAGCTTATCAGATTTAGAAAAACAATATAATGATTTAGAGGCCGTTTGGAAATTAGAAAAATCTGAATTAAAAGGTACTCAATCTATAAAAGAAGCCTTAGAGCAAGCGCGCCTTGATTTAGAAAAAGCCGCACGTGTTAATGATTTAACTCGTATGTCTGAATTACAATATGGCCGTATTCCCGAATTAGAAAAACAATTGGCGCAGGCAGAAGGTGAAGAGAAAAAAGGCAAATCGTCAACACAGAAAAAATTAATGCGCACTAGCGTTACCGCCGAAGAAATTGCAGAAGTCGTAGCTCGTTGGACAGGTATTCCTGTGAGCAAAATGCTAGAAGGCGAGAAATCAAAATTATTACATATGGAAGAAGAGTTAGATAAACGCGTAGTAGGGCAAAACGAAGCCGTTCATGCGGTTGCCAATGCTATTCGTCGCTCTCGCTCGGGTTTATCGGATCCTAAAAAACCTATTGGTTCATTCTTATTCTTAGGCCCTACGGGTGTAGGTAAAACCGAATTATGTAAAGCATTGGCTTCTTTTATGTTTGATACTGAAGATGCTTTAGTGCGTATTGATATGTCGGAATATATGGAAAAACATGCGGTAGCACGCTTAATTGGTGCTCCTCCTGGTTATGTTGGTTACGAAGAAGGCGGACATTTAACTGAAATTATTCGTAGACGTCCTTATGCCGTTATTTTATTTGATGAAATAGAAAAAGCGCATCCCGATGTATTTAATATTTTATTGCAAGTATTAGATGATGGCCGTTTAACCGATGGTCAAGGTCGTACCGTTGATTTTCGTAATACGGTTATCGTGATGACATCGAATTTAGGCTCTGATTTAATTCAACAAATGTCTAAAGAAGCGGATTATCATGTAATGAAATCGGCAGTGATGGGTGTGGTAACACAACATTTCCGTCCTGAATTTTTAAATCGTATTGATGAAGCAGTGGTATTCCATCCTTTAGATGAAAGTGCGATTGAGCAAATTGCTAAAATTCAATTACATTATTTGGAAGAACGTTTAAAACAACAAGATATTACTTTGGAATATACGGAAGCCTCATTAAGAAAATTGTCAGAAGCAGGATACGATCCTATTTATGGTGCTAGACCTTTAAAACGAACCATTCAGCAATTGGTGGAAAATCCGCTTTCCATGAAATTACTGGAAGGTGGTTTTTCAAAAGGCGATACCATTGTGATGGATGCCAAAGATAAAAAACTCACCTTCACCAAAAAATAATCTCACCTCTCCCTTGATGTGTTTTGTAGAATAATCACCTCTCCCCTTGTGGGAGAGGTCGACGCTTTAGCGGCGGGTGAGGGGTATCTATTTCTTTAAGTAGGTCTTGATCCAGCCGAAGCAGCAGGAGGGAATACCTCATTCAATTGCTTCAAGCTAGTAGGCAAAATAAATGCGTTGTAAGCCATCACAATTGGATTAACTGTCGGTTGATATTGAGAAGCAACTTCTCGAGTTTCTTCTAGCAGTTGTGCTGTTGCCGCTACACCACGCTCTAATCTTGCAAGTAAATTTAGAAAATCGTTCAGTTTTTGTGTGCCTTTTAATTCTGGTCGCGCAATCTGAGCTTTCAAATAATTTTTTAATTTTTTTATTTCCGATAATGTAGCAGGAGTGGTTGCAGCAGATATTACTTGTTCTTTTTTTCTTTGCATGTAACAGTTTTTAGTTGCTGTAATAAATAAGTCAAAAACTTTTTCTCCTGTTTTTCCGCTAACATGATACACGCCGCGAAAAGTTTCATTTTCATTGAGTACGCCTTGGCCTAGCGTTTCCATTTCTTCTTGAGTCACTTCAGGTGTACCTTTTACATCAGAATGAGTAGCCACTAAATAAATATCGGCTTCTGAGGTACCATCTGCTTTCATCATTGGATAAAATTTCTCACGAATGGCATCGAATGAGGCTCTATCGTAAGGATTAAAGCAGAAAAATTTTATAACAGCACCACGCTTATAAGATCTGGCGATACTAGATATTCGATCACTCCCTGCAGTATCCCATACTTGTAAGCCAATAGTTTTTCGTTCAATATCTGTGTTTTTTGTATGGAAGTCTACTCCTATAGTAGCGTGATAGTCATCAGCTGGATTACGTCTCATAAAAGAAGCCAGTAATGCACTTTTTCCAACATTTGAGCTGCCAACTAGAATGGCCTTGAAAAGGTAATCATGAGGAAGGAATGTTTGATCTTCTTGTAACATATAAATTTCCTTACAATAAGTGCACTATTTTTCTTTATAATAAAGGTTGTGGTCCACGAGCCGAAGGATTTGGCGCAAATACAGCATCAAATTGCTGTAAACTAGTAGGTGCCGTAAATAAATTATAAAGCATTACTATAGGATTATAAGTAGGGGTGTATTCACCGGCAATCTCTTTAGTTTTTTCTATTAGTTGATCGGTCTTGGGATTTCTAGTATCTTCTATTTCGGTAAGCAATCTTTCGAAGCGCTCTTTCTTTGACTGGCTTAGTTCTGGGCGCTCAGTCTGTCTTATCAAATAATTTTTCAATGTTTCAAGATTAATTTTCAATGTTTCAAGATTAATATTAGTAGGGTTGACTCGTTCAATACGATTTTTGCATGAATCGGTAAATAATTTTTCAACACCTTCTTTTGATTTCGCGCTAACATGATAGATACCGCAAAAAGTGCCGCTTTGATTTAAGCTTTGGCCAAGTGCTTCCATTTCTGCTTTGGTAACTTGTGGTTTGCTCTCTTTATCGGAGCAAGTAGCCACTAAATAGATATCAGGTTTTGGTTGGCCTTCAAGGAGCACTACTTTATTAATGACTGCTTGCCAATCCGTGTGCTCAAATGTTTTTCTATCGCGAGGGTCAAAGCATACCCATACGATTTGTGTTTCCTTAAGATACGCGCGCATCATATTAGGCGTACCATTTAGCTCGTTCCCGCCGATATCCCAGAGCTGTACACGAGCCAAATCATCACCCATTTCAGGAGAGACTTTAAGTTGAAAATCGACACCTATGGTGGAGCGATAATTTTGAGTAAATACTTTATTTACAAGAAAATTAATAAGTGCAGTTTTGCCTACTTTAGGTGCGCCTATTACCACGGTTTTAAATAAATATTCATTAATATCACCAGCCATAAAAGATCTCTCTCTATATAATAAAGGAATACCATAACATACAGTATGTTATGTAGTCAACTTATTTTTGCTTTTTCCCCTCTAATGCCTGCTTTTTCACCTCTCCCCTTGTGGGAGAGGTCGCCGTCTGCGGCGGGTGAGGGGTATCTATTTCTTTTTCCTTTCCAAGGCCGCCTTAATCATGGCTTGTTTATCCATTACCAAGGCCGGTTTTTGCTCTTTTTCAGCATAATGGATTTGATGCTTTTCATAACTGATCTTATTATCAGCAGGAGCAGGCTGAGGCACATTATCAGGCCGCTTTTCCATTGAAATACAGTCTACAGGGCATACTGGAACGCATAAATCACACCCCGTGCACATATCCTGAATCACCGTATGCATTAACTGGCGAGCCCCTAAAATAGCATCCACAGGGCAGGCTTTCAAGCATAAGGCACAGCCTATGCACTGCTCTTCATCAATCACGGCTAAAAGAGGAACAGGGGTAGGAATAACATCATGGGCTAGAGGCAATGGTTTTTTATGGAGTAATTCAGCAAGTGCTTCAATAGTAGGCTCGCCACCCGGAGAGCAACGATTAATATCGGCTTCTCCCGAGGCTATGGCAGTAGCATAAGGTAAGCACCCATTAAACCCGCATTTCGTGCATTGGGTTTGAGGTAATAGGCTATTAATTTGATTAGCCAGAGGTAAGTTATTCATAAAATCTTTGAAATATTCTCATCTGGCTATTTTAGCGACTAACGATAAAATAATCAGCTTTTTTCTTAAATTTTTTTTAATAAATAGCCAATCACTTATTGAATGGCCATGCGGTTTAGATTTAATATATTATTAATATGAGTAACCAAGGAAGTGTAGTATGAACAATCAGGACTATGGATATAAGGATTTATTTTCACATAGAGAGATTGTTCATGATCTCATGAACCACTTTTTTAACGAAAAATGGTTTAGAGGTATAGAAATGACATCTCTTGAAAAAGTGAATAGTCATTATATAAGTGGAAAATATCAACAACGAGAAAGTGATATCGTATGGAAAATGAAATATAAAGGAGAATGGTTGTATTTATATTTATTGTTGGAGTTTCAATCCAGTATTGATAGATATATGAGTATTCGATTGATGTCATATATTGGGCTTTTATATGAAGACTTAATAAAGTCAAAATCGTTGTCAAAAAAAGGAAAATTACCCGCGATTCTTCCATGGGTAATATATACAGGTAAAGCTGCATGGTCAGCTCCATTGGATTCATGTTCGCTTTTAGAAAAAGCAGTCCCTATCGGAATGAAGAAATATTTTCCTACGTTTAGTTATCATATTTTGGATATAGGGCAATGTCCTTTAATTGAAGGATGTTATAGTAATAATTTAATGTTACCTTTGATAGAATTAGAACAGAAGGTATTGAATTGGGATCAAGCAAAAGTAGTTATTGAAAAATTAGCTTTGCAGCTAAAGGAACCAGAATATGATAGCTTAAGACGTGCTTTTGCTCGATATGCGGTTCGTGTGTTAAAGTTAAGAGAAATGGGAATAAAAGAAGATGTTGAAAAGATTAATTTGGAGGAGGTAAGATCCATGTTAGCTGAACGTATAGAAGCATATAAAACTAGCTTAGTGGAGCAAGGTATGGAACAAGGAAGAGACGAAACATCCAAAACTATTGCACGTGAATTACTAAAGAAAGGGCTAGACCCCTTATTTGTTTCAGAGATCACTCATATCCCATCAGATAAACTGAAGACGTTGGATTAAAAGATCTAAACTATTTTACGCGCATTCCCGGCTCTACACCTTCATGAGGCTCTATTACCCATACGTCTTTTCCGCCTGGGCCTGTGGCTAATAACATACCTTCAGAAAGTCCAAAGCGCATTTTGCGAGGTTGTAAATTCGCTACAATTACCACAAATTTTCCAATCAATTCTTCAGGCTGATAAGCAGCTTTAATACCGGCAAATATGGTGCGGTGTTCTCCGCCTACATCCACGGTGAGTTTAATTAATTTTTCAGCTTCTGGCACTTCTTCTGCATTTAATACTTTGGCTACCCGTAAATCGATTTTAGAAAAATCTTCAATTGAAATAGTCGGGTTAATAGGATCATGCTGCAAGCGAGTTTTGGGTGCGCTAGAAGAGGCCGGTTCTTCGCTGGGCATTAAATCTTCTTGTGATTGTTCTAACATAGCATCCACCTGTTTTTTGTCTAAACGTGATAATAAAGGAACATATTCTTGAATGTGATGATTTAATAAAGGCTTTTCACTATCTTCCCATTGCATAGCAGGAATATTTAAAAACTGCTCTGCACCGCGTGCTAAAGAAGGCAGTACGGGTTTTAAATATAATATTAATAAGCGAAATAAATTTAAGCCTTGCGTGCAAATCAGTTGTACTTTTTCTTTTTCGCTTTCATTTTCTCTGGCATCTTTCATTAATGCCCAAGGTTTGTGATAATCAATAAATTGATTCGCTTGATCCGCAATGGCCATAATTTCTCGCATGGCTTTACTAAAGTCACGTTTTTCATAGCATTCAGCAATCGTTTTAGCTGCTTCGACGGCTGGATTATAAAAATCAGGGTAAGCAATTTCGTTTGCTAATTGATTATCAAATGCAGTATTAATAAATTTCGCGCAACGGCTAGCAATATTCACCACTTTTCCTACTAAATCGCTATTCACTTTATTAATAAAATCATCTAGATTTAAATCCACATCTTCAATGCTGCTGCTTAATTTTGTCGCATAGTAATAACGTAAATATTCAGGGCGGCAGTGATTTAAATAAGTGCGGGCTTTAATAAATGTGCCGCGTGATTTAGACATTTTTTGTCCGTTCACGGTGAGAAATCCGCATGCGCTTACGCCAGTGGGTAAGCGCATTCCAGCACCTTCTAAAACCGCAGGCCAAAATAAAGCGTGGAAATAAATAATATCTTTACCAATAAAATGGTAGAGCTCATATTTAGAATCTTTGCCCCAGAAATCATCAAAGTTTAATTTCTTTTTATTGCACAGTTCTTGAAAACTCGCCATATAACCAATAGGGGCATCTAACCATACATAAAAATATTTGCCAGGAGCATCCGGAATTTCAAAACCAAAATAAGGTGAATCGCGGCTAATGTCCCATTCTTGTAAACCGGTGGTAAACCATTCGCTTAATTTGCTTACTACATGTTCTTGTAAATCGCTTTTTTTCATCCACTTTTGTAACATTTTTTCAAACATCGGTAAGCGGAAAAATAAATGTTCAGATTCGCGAGTTTCAGGTGTTGCACCGCTCACGACAGATTTAGGATGTTTGAGATCCATAGGAGAATAGGTAGCGCCGCATACTTCGCAGGCATCGCCGTATTGATCGGGTGAGCCGCATTTAGGGCATTCGCCTTTTACATAGCGATCGGGTAAAAACATATTCGCTTGCGGATCGTAGAGTTGGCTGATCACGCGGCGGTTAATATAATTTCCTTTCACTAATTTTCCGTAAACGTCATACACTTTTGTACGGTTTTCTTCAGTGTCGGTGCTGGAGAAGTTATCAAAGTCTACTTCAAAATCTGCAAAATCGTGTTTTTGTTGCGCGCCTACTTGTGTAACCAGATCTTCAGGAGTAATGCCTAGCTTTTGCGCATATAACATAATAGGTGTGCCATGAGCATCACTGCCAGATACAAACCAGCAAGTATTGCCTCTCATGCGCTGAAAGCGAGTCCAAATATCGGATTGGATATACCCCACTAAATGGCCTAAGTGCAGTTGCCCATTGGCATAAGGTAGAGCGGCGGTTACTAATATATGTCTTTTTTTCATAAGGGCATTATAAACTATCTAATCTTTATTTTTTACCTTTTTATACCCTTTCAATGCATAAGTTCTCGCAATATCATGATCCACAATAGGGTAGGGGTAGCTTTTGCCTAGCACAATCCCACTTTCCTTTAAGACTTTCTCAGGAGCCTTCCAAGGGGCATGTACATAAGGCGCAGGTAAAGATCGTAATTCAGGTACCCATTCGTGTATATAATCACCTTCGGAATCAAATTTTTCACTTTGTAATGTGGGATTAAAAATTCGAAAATAAGGTGCCGCATCAGGGCCACAACCGGCTACCCATTGCCAATTCATACTATTGCTGGCCAGATCGGCATCCACTAAAGTATCCATAAACCAATCAGCGCCTTTGCGCCAATCAATAAGCAGATCTTTAATTAAAAAAGAAGCCACAATCATTCTCACGCGATTGTGCATCCAGCCTGTTTTCCAGAGTTGGCGCATACCTGCATCTACAATAGGATAACCTGTTTTACCTTGCTGCCATGCACGTAACGCTTTAACTGAATGTTGCCACGGAAACGTATTAAATTCTTCTTTAAAATTATGAGTAGGCAATGTAGGAAAGTGATAAAGCAGATAAGAAGAAAACTCTCGCCAACCCAATTCGCTTTGAAAACATTCTATATCAGCATGCGATCCCATTTTATGTTTTAGTAGTGCATCCCACACTCGTGCAGGCGCGATCTCACCCCAATGTAAATGAGGTGATAGCTTAGATACGTGATCTTCTGATGGAATATTTCGCCCTTGTTTGTAATGCAATAATCCCTTTTTGATAAAATGAGAAAGTGCTTTTTGAGCACCATCTTCACCGGGTAGCCATTCAGTAAATGAAGCTGCCCAATTAGGATGTTGTGGCAATAATTTCCAGTGTGATAATAAATCACTTTTAGGGAAGTGTGAGGGGGTTGTAATGTTTTTAGGAGCAGCGTGCAAGTGATAATTTAGATGGTGACCTGCTTTGCAACCTCTTTGCCAAAACGGTGTAAACACTTTGTAATATCCACCGCCACCGGTTTTAATATCGTCGGGTTCAAATAATAAATGGCTATTAAATGTAGTCACTTCAACTTCGTGCGTGTGACAATAGGTTTCTATTGTATGATCCTGTTTAATAAATTCAGGTTCGTACACTTTATTCCAAAAAAGATGAGTAATGTGATGATGAGCAACCAGTTCTTTTAAAATCGTAGCCGGGTTGCCTTGTTTTAAAATAAGCGATTGGCCTTTTTCTTCCAGAGATTGTTGTAGGGCCTCAATACTATGATGTAACCACCATTTAGAAGCCCCGCCTAATGTTTTTTTCTCATGATCCGATAATATATAAAGCACTATCAGTGGTTGTTTTTTTTGTATAGCCGCTTGCAGCGCTGGATTATCAGCGAGTCGCAAATCACGGCGGAACCAGACGAGGCTAACTGACATAAATAATACCTTTTTTTATTATTGTGTAAGAATAGTCTATTATTAATATTATCATCTAATTGTATCAAGGAGCTTTATCATGCGCATTCTTTCTGCATTTTTATTAACATTAATTAGCACAGCCCCTTTTGCGTACCAACAAACGAATATAGGGCAGCCACAACAACCAAGCAATACAATGCCGAATGTAGGCCAGCCACAACAACCTAACAACACAATACCAAACGTAGGCCAGCCACAACAACCAGACAATACTGTGCCTAATGTCACACAACAACCCGAATCAGTACCTAATAATAACCAAGAACCTGAATATCTTTTAAATTTTAATTCGCAACAAGACACGACGGCGGATGAATTTACTGATGTGCCCAATGAACCTACTCCGAGCAATGCCATAGGGTATTAAGGCTCAAAAAAGCAGTCTAAAATAAGAGGGGAGAGGCAAAAAAAGCTTATCTTTACATATCTTGACAGATTTCCGAAGGGGGAGTATCGTGGCACCTGGAAGCTCATTTTTTGAGCGCGGTATCCCGTATGGGTCTAATTTGGAGTTGATATGCTAGCCCTTATTCAAGAACAGAAGCCTTCTTTTTGGCAGTTAGTGAGTGTTGTATCCCTATTATTATTCGCCGTTGCTGGATTCGCTATATTTAGCACCATGCATAGCGCCCATGCCCAAGACGTGGCAGAATGCGCAGGCAGCGACATAGAGTTCAACTGCACCCCAGAAGATATCACAGAATAAACCCAAAAAAACGCTCCGAGAAACCTGCCACTGATAGCGCAGTCTGTTATACTATCGGCCTACTTTCTCTCTCAAATGCTGGCGTAGCTCAGTTGGTAGAGCAACTGATTTGTAATCAGTAGGTCGGGGGTTCGAATCCCTCCTCCAGCACCACATAATCATCGCGCGTAGTGATTGGATATCATACTTTAATAATGGAAGAGAGCTATCCAAGTTGCAAAACTTTTATTGAGGGGTGTGATTTGGCATTATTCCAGGAGCTGGAGGCGCATAATAAGTAAAGTTATGGGGGGCTGCGCGGAAATACTGGCTTATTTCGCCGTTGTATCTATGAGTGTTCATTTCGTCTTGTGGCACGGCTATATTACGTAATTCCCCATGTCTACCGAATCCTAATAATAACCCCGTCAGTTTGATAAAGTGGACGGTGCAGGCGAGATTTGTTCTTGAAAGATTAATATTATTGATTGTGGTTTTTAGACCTCTAGTAGGCACGAAACCATCTGTGCGATTTAGAAAGCCCATCCAAGCAGGGATTTCAGTTCCTTCAAAGCTCAGTTCATTTAACTGAGGATTATCCTTTATAAATTGAGCAAGATCCTGTTGTTTAAGTTCTGAATCCTGGGTTTCATCAGGGTTGAATATAAGTGTCATTGCGTGTTGAGGAGCATCTTGTAAAGAAAAACTAAGGAGTGTTCCTGTACTCATGAGCTCTCTTATTTTTCGTGCTAGCTCTAAGGTAATCCAGCATTCTTCATTACTAGGCAATTTAATGCGATCACCAGAATAATCAGCATCATCTTCTATTTCCCTATTAGGAGTAGGCTGATTTTCTCTGCCTACAGGGGCGTTGAATTTTATGATGAGATTCACTGCTAGGTTATGGGTTCTAATATAGTTAATAAAATCAGAGAGTTCTTCTAAATAATGCGTGCAGATATGGTCTCGGTCTTCAAGGGTAGCTGGTTTATTGAGCGCCAGGTTGAAATTGTAGACGGTTGATGTAGGTGGCTTATTAAAGATCTCGAGCATATGGGGTATTTAAACAATATATTACAAAGGATTGAGGTAGATTATACAAGGAGGAAATAGTCTTTGCAAGTTGGCGTACTTATTAATAAACCTGAAGACCCTTTCTGTTTTAGGAAGGTATTGATGAGCGAGGTGCTTCTGGTCTTTTAAGGGTTTCTTGTGAATCAAAGCAAAACTCTGATAATGCTTCATCTGGGCTTAGGTTTGTGTAATGAGTAAAACATTGGGTAGCAAACCACTGTGCATAAGTTTCTCTATTAGGCGTGAATAAAGCCATAAAATCCCAGCTGATGCCTTCATCGTGATTGAATGTTCCTAGCTTTAGACCTTGATGAAATGCTAAGCCTCTAAAAACCCATTCATTAATGGCAGCATTACCTAATTTTACTGGTAGCAGGTGTGCCATGAGGTGTGCGAGACGCCCTAGCCACATCAATAATTCAGGAATACCCTTATCTGCTTTCCAGGCAAGAATATTTTGGTAGTACTCGTTTGCAAGATTGAAATCCCCTTCAATGTTGCATTTGTTTATATCGATGTATTCAACCATGATCGCATTATTTCTGTTATCAAAGTTATCTTTTTGAATCGTTATTTTGGATAATTTTTGTGAATGATTTTTTTCATTTACTTTTTGATCTTTATGCGGAGATTTAATCTGTATATTATAAACTCGAAAAACTGCTTCGTTATCAAAAGGGAAAACAACAATATCATCATTTTCTCTAAAACCAGCTGCTTCAGGGGAGATGTCATTGATTGTTAAAATTAATTGGTTGGCGAGAGCGAATACCTTATCTTTTTGGCCTACCCATGCTTGCGTACTATCATTTGATTTGAAAACTTCAAATGCAGTTTGGCTTTCAGGTCTAGGAGTTCCATAATCTTGGGTACGTTTATTTTTATCGCCATGTTTAAGTTCACGGGCAATTTCAGCTCTTTTTTGTGCTAATTCCCAGTAAAGATGAGCAAAATTTTCAAATGTGTTTAGTCTACTCAAAAAATCACGAATAACAGTTTCACTATGTTTTAACCAAAGAGCTTGGTTTTGGGAAAATCGACCTGCTGTATCTGTGCTGGATGCAAAACTACCAGTCATGAGGTATCTTCCTGTGTTTGTAAGATTACTCATTTTTGCATAAAATTATAAAAAAATCAAATATCTTGGTAGGTATGGGGTTTGATAGCTACATATAAAAATTTTACTAGACGTGCGTGTTTTTCTAGATTAAGTAGGATGTGCAGATAAGAGCTGATGGCTAGGAGCGGCGGGGCGCAAGCGAGCTAGGTGCTCTGCCACACTTAAGGGTTGATAATGTGGAGTAGGGATATCGTATAGCTCTACCGTACCTGCAGGGGATTCAGAAGGCGCGATTCCATTTTGTTGAGCAATAATAGCGGCTTCAGCTTTTGTTCTTTGCAAAGAAAGAGCGATTAATTCTTTAGCGTCAAAAAATATTTCCCTGTGGGCTTGTGACAATCTTTTTATATATTCAGGGATCCCCACTGGCTCAATGGAAGAGTAGACTTGGTTGTGGGCGTTTACAGAAGCGACGATATTTTTACAAAAAATATTGGTAAATGCGCTAGCCAAACGAGGTAATTCATTATTATTATTCATAATAAAAGTATGCAGCTCATGTGGCGAATTAAAAGTGATTTCTAGTTGGTGAGAGTAGATGTCAAATAAGATACTCCAACTTGGCTGATACGTTTTAAGCTCAAAGATCGCATTCAATATATCTTGTATCGTTAAATTTTTAATCTCACCATCATCATCCATATATTGGGTACGAATATGAGTTTGATTTTGTTGTTCTAACACCATCCCCAGAATAATCAAATCAATTGAATGAACAGAGCCATGTAATGAGGAAGTTAATACATCGCTTTCCTCTAAAAGATTTCCGTTCTTTACCATCTCATCTGCTATTTTGTAGTCAACTAAGCCGACCCATATATAGGATTTTTTACCTAAATTGTATTTTCTCAACAACGCTAATAGTGTTTTTCGTAACGCATTATGATCGTCTATACCTTTAAACTCCATGGAGTTTGGTATAGGATATTTCAAATCTGTAATAGGCGATATTGTATAGTGATCGGAAGAGAGTGTTGGATAAGATTCTGCACGTTCTGCTTGATAATAGCGCTCTAATTCCCAATCTATCATTTTTAAATATTTTAAGCATTCTGGAATATTTTTCATTAAGTCAGCAATATCTACTATTGCTTTTCTTAAGGCTGCTTCTTTGTTAGGGTATAACTTTCCATCTTTTTCATCATGTTCAAGAAAATTATTTAATTTATAAGCATCGAAAAGAGTGTCAGAATAATCACCTTTATGAATATGCCAATCATTTAGATCAGGATTCAAATTTTTCTGTTGAGGGACAGGTAAAGAGATCCCCTCGGCTTCTAACTGTGTAAAAATACCATTCAATTCAATTTGACCGCTTGGATCTTCAAAATAAGCTCTACGTAAGAGATGAAATAAATCCCCTCGGTTTATAGGCTGTTTAAATTCAGGAGTGCTAATAATTAAGTGGATAACATTATATCTTTTATTTAAAAGCATCTTTTGGAATGTTAAAACATGACCCGGATATGTGCTCTTGAACATGTTATGAAGTAAATCGCTATACTGATTTCGTTGGCGAGCTTCTGTAATAATTAATTCTGCCATCGGGAGGGATTTTACATAAGCAAAAACTGTTAGTTCTAAAAGATCCTCACTTCTCGTCGTGGTACCGTATTTTTCTTCATCTGTTTTTCTATTGCTTATCTCAAATAGGTTAGCACCGGCATTCAGCAATTGTTCGGCAATTTCAAGCTCATCAGCAGCGACAGCCGTATGAAATGCCCCCAATGCTTCATGAACTTTAGGTGTTGGAATAGTGGGTTTTAAATTAATATCAACGCTTAATTCAATTAAAAATTGCGCGGATGTTCTTTTCTTTCCATTAATAGTGGCGTTTAAAAGTGGCTGCTGTATTTCAGGGACGGATGGATCAGGCAATAGAATAGCGCTGTAATTGGCTTTGATAAATGTTTGGTGCTCTGTAATAAATGCTAATAGAGCGGGGTCATTATCTGTGTCCGAGAAGCAATAGGCAGTAAGCTGGGCTTTTATATAAACCAAGTCTATAGGTGTTGGTGCAGTACTGGTTGTATTATCAGCCATCATAAGAATAATTAGGAGTAATTCAATAGTGACTCATTATAAGCCGATCAGCTAACAAAATCAAGGTGCTTAATCTCGGTTGATGAGTTGATACTGGGTGCGTTGACAATAGGCACACATTAGGCTACATTGAGCTATGTTAGGCTGTAAGGATTGTGCCATGGTAGATTTTGATTATTCGATAGAAAAGAATCAATTATTAAAAGAAACCCGAGGTATTGGCTTTGAAGAAATTATTCTTGCTTTAGAAAACGGATGCTTACTGATACCATCGAACATCCTAATAAGAATATGTATCCCAATCAAGAAGTGTATGTAGTCAATATTGATCAATATGTGTATTTAGTTCCATTTGTGAAGAAAAGTGAAAATAGCGTTTTTCTTAAGACTATTTTTCCTGATCGCAAAATGACTAAACGGTATTTAGGTGAAAATAAGGTAATTTTATGAAAAAAAGAAATATTCCGGATGACCCACAATTAGACGATGAAGAAAAAGAGTTGTTAGCATCTATTCACCGTGGCGAATGGAAAAGTATTAAAAATGTAGAAAAGGAAAAATTAAGAGTCCGGGAGTCAGCGGCCGCTTATCTTAAAAAAGATGCACGTATCAACATTAGGTTATCTCATCATGATTTAGAACGTATTAAACAAAAAGCGGCTTATGAAGGTTTGCCTTATCAAACGCTAATTGCCAGTCTTTTACATAAATATGCGGAAGGTCGTTTGTAGAGGCATTAAGTGTTACTGAGGGTGGATATGTGTTAATATGATAACTTAGTAATCTATGTTGTCAGGTGATGTATGCCTTCAGAGCAAAAGCTTCCGCCTATGTTTAGCTATACAAGCAACCATCTTATGTTTAGCTATAGAACCAGCCATGAAGATGGCAATCGACTTATTTTTCAAATCGTAAATGCAGAAGACTCTTCAGTGTTCACGCTTTACAACTTTGCTGAAATCAATGAAAAAATCGTTGGGATGTTAATTCAATTTATATCCCCTTATAAGGCATTGCCTAGTATTGTTTCTTACGACCCCTTACATTGTTTATTGCATGATACCTTGGTTGTTGTTACACAGAATAATAAGCATGAGGCACATTATCATAGTCATTTGGATAAGCCGGTGGATTTGGCGTTTTTTAAGCAGATTGTGGCTAACCTCATAAAAGGGACTGAAGAGATTTCTTATCTTCGTAAGAATGATTTGATTAAACGTTATTTATCAGCAGAAGTGCAAGCACCACTTGCTGAAAGCTATCAAGAATTTTTAAGTAATGGAGTGGTTTTTTCGTTTACGAAACCTATGAAAGAATATCCTGTGAGTTGGTATCTTCCTGGGTGTCCGGGGCAGCGTAGTCTTCCTGAGCGTAACTCTGCTCGTGATCCTGTTGGATCCAATATGCCGTTGGGTATCGTTTTAGGTATTGTTCTGCTCTCCATTTTATCTTACTGTCTTTATAAAGCGCGTAAGCAATATAATCCTCCAAGCCCACCACCTGTAAGAAACCACCATCCTGATTAACTTTACAATTCTTTACATTTTAATTCACTAATCCTTACATAAAGTTTGCTAGAATCATTTGGATACTTTTAAATGAGGAAAGGGAATAGTGCTTAAGACTAATATTTTATCTTTTTTTTCCATTAGCTTTCTCATTTTAGGGAGTTCGTTAGTTTATGCTTCAAATAATGAGGCCAACATCAATCATCCTGCTTGTGGTATTAATTTCAATGAAATGCCGCAATATCAAGCAAGCTTTACTTTCCCCCTACAAGAAAACAGTACTGTTATGGCTGATGAGCCTGAACCGTCAATGAAGACAAAATCATTGGTTTTACGTTTTTATCAACACTGGGGAGAAGGGGAAAGAACCGGATGGCAAACGCCTATCAATCCTCCTAAAGTCACTTTAGATGGAAAAGAGCTCGAAGGAGCTATAAGCTTTTCATATCAATCAGAAAATTATCTTCAAGGTTCTGCTGGTCTTGGTATGGATCAATATGCTCAGTACTTTACGGTAAATCTATCCGATGAAGAAATACAGCGTGGATCTCAATTGATTATTGAGGGAACATTTGAGCAGGTGGCTTATGTTAGTGCAGTTATTTATTCCTATCATGGTAGTGGAGAGCGTACTTATAATCGCCAAGAACAAATTCTAGATAAAGAGATGAAAATACTGGGAAATGCATGTAATCCCTATATCGAAGGAAATCCTTCTGTTTTTTCATACCCAACTAACGTTTCACAAAGTCAAACGTTGCTGAACAATCAATCAAAAAATTCTTTATGGGATCCAGAATCTCTCTCTTATGATCCTCAATCATTTATCGACAATGAAACGGGAAAAGTGGGTGTATATAGATTAGACCAAGAAACTTCTAAAAAAGTAGTTGCGGATGATATTGCGGCAGATGGATGTAGTCGCGCTTATCTTTTTGCTGAAAAAGGCAGGGATCAAGAAATTGCTATTTTACGTATTAAAGTTCCCACTACTTTTTTGGGTGAAGGCGAACCGAATAAAATATTTGGTGATTATCAAGCACGATATTTAAGCGTTGGTGCACATAGACAAATGATACAGGATGAAACCACTCCAATTCTGAGCTATTGGACTGTGAATGCAAGAATGTTAAATGAATATAAAGACAAAGAGGGTTATGCGTATGTGTTTTTTGCGCCCAACGAATACACTCATCGTATTGCTTTGGAACAAAATACACCAGAAACGCAACCCCCTGTGATCACTTGGGGGAAATATAAGGGTTATCTTCTAGGCGAACCAGATTATTCCATTATCATACGTTATCGTGATCCGGAACTTTCTTGGAAAGGCAGCCCGGAAAATGCTATTTGTTATGAAAATGCTGAAACATTGCAGCCTATTGATAATCAAGAATTGGGTAAATATACCCCAGAGATTTTTGCAGGAACTTTAGACAACTTTTTGAATGGCAATATTGGTAGTGTTAATAGTGAAGCTGCTTGGCCCGAAGTTAAATCATAGATAATTTAGATTTATATAAATTTAATTCACTAATATTGTGTTAGTGAATAATAAAATTAAAGATTGAATGGTTAATATCTGTTCTATCTTTGATAAACAGTAGGTTTTTTTCAATTTAAATAGGAGACTAATAATGAAGAAAGTAATTGGCGTAGCGATTTTAACTTTATGTTCTTATATCGCATTTGCGCAAGAAAGACCTTCTCCTGAGCAAATGGAAGCGGTAGATGCTTGTATGAGTGCAGCAGGTGTTGAAAAACCGGAACGAGGCCAAGGTAAACCACCTAAATTAACAGATGAACAGAAGAAAGTAGTTGATAACTGCTTTGAAGAAAATGGAGTTGAACCACCTCCAAGACCGCGTATGCAACACTAAATAAGAATGGAACAAATATAAAACATTCGCCGGACAATTGTCCGGCGAGTTTTTTCCCTCCAAAAACTTAATATATTTAGTGAATTGATATAAGAAAGAGTTCTAATTTTACCTCGTTTTCTTTTTATGCTGCTATAATGAAGGGCTTTTTACGATACGTTAATGTTTGAAATTAATAAAAGGAAATAAAATGCCTACTTCACGTTTAATAAATGCGCCGAATCCATGGAGTGATTGGAAGCCTGGAACATCTCGAGATATTCATCAAATCACCGTCACTGCGGGAGAAGTAAAATTTGATGTAAATAATAAGGCTTATATTCAAGCGGGCGCTATTCAGTTAGTCAATTTCCGTGAACTATATAAGGATGGTAATATAAATACTCCTGATGGGGTTTTATATGTTAACTATTATTTAATAAAGTCTCCTTTACCTGTGCCAGTTCCTTCTTATGATAGACAGAGAGTCAATACTTATGATATTGATACTTTTAATATTTATCTAGAAGAAGGTGATTTTAATCGCTTATTAGCGTTGGTAACGCAAAATAGTTCTAAGCTGCAATTAACACGGACTGGTAATGAAACAGTTCCTGGTAAATTAGCTTTAACTTATAACACGAGTTTGTTAAAAGGAAGAAAAGGGATAAGAATTAGTTTAAAAGATGAAAGTGTTAAATTTAACCCAACCGGAGAGTTTTATGATCGTACGGCTACTATTACACAATCATTTAAAAATGGCGTTGATCCAAAAAAAAATCTGCGGGTATTTCATTTTCTTAATTTGAAACCTGGACAAAGAGTACCTGCTTCTGGAACGGGTGACATACCTGGAGATAAACCTGGAGATACACTTTCTATAATCAATATTTATCTACCCAGCACTGCCTTAGAAGAAGTGAAGAAGGCGGTGGAAAATGATTTGCCTTATCATATAGGTGATCTAAACATAACTCATAATGACTATTACCGTGAAATTACGTTGCAAGATGCTCCACGTCCTGTAGGTAAACCTGAGTTTGCTGCAAAATTGTGATTACTAAGGATGGGTGGTGAAAACTCACTCATCCTCCTACTACTATCTCAGCACCAGGCTATCTTCTATATTATGTTGCCCCAGCAATTAATATTATTTATGTAGGTTTATTATCTGTAGCTTCTGGTTTGGTGAGGGAACTTTTTTCTACAGGATCTGATAAGGTGTCCCAATGTTTTCTGAGATATTCACATTTTCGATCCACTAGTGTTAAATCGATAGTGCCCATGGTGAGTGTGGAGGCCATTCCAATAACTCCCATGACTATTCCTAAAATAACAGGCAGCCAATTGATATTGTTGGTATCTGAAATAAAAAGTTTAGGTTCCCAGATAAAAAATGATAACATTCCTATATATTTAATAAACTCTATACCCACATTTAATAATATTCCTTCTGCTTCTAATTGCTGGGTAGCAAGTTTATTATGAGATTCCATTTTTTTGGGATGTCTCTTTAGTTCTTCGATTGAGCAAAGGGGTTTTTTATAAGAATGGTTTCCTAAAAAATATGAAAAAACTTCTCTGACAAGATGTAACCAACTTAATAAATATAAATGAGATTTTTCTGATACTTCTTTTTCTGAAAATTTATTGTTGTGAATTTTTCCATGAAATTTAGCACATACATGAGCATTGTTTTCCGCTTTCCCAAATTTAACCACTAAATCATTTACTTCTTTTGATGTTTTTACTACCATCATAAATAAGGCTAACAATAAGAATTTACCTGCCGTTTCACTATTGTCATTTGAAATATTTAATGTTTTTAGCAGTGCGGGAAATACGGATCGTACAAATTCGGTGAGTAAGATTTTTTCTAATGAATTAAAAAATAATCGCCAGGCTGCTTGGGTAAAAAGAAGCTCACTTTCTGTCATATAAGTGGTGTAAAGTTTAAATACTTTGGTAAATTCCGGGTGTTTGGGATCTTTAAGCGGAGTAGGAGCCGAAGATCGTAAGGGTGGTGATAGAGTAAGTTCTCTCAAAAATCTACTAAATAATTCTGTTGGGCTCAATGGTTGAGCAGGTGGTGTATTAATAGGCATCAAAACCTCTAAACCGTTATTATTATTAGGTTCGGTCTTGATGCATTGAATCATAAAGGATTTAGTTAATCAATCGCCCTATAATCCTATCTATTGATAGAGAATAAATAAAGGTTGTGGTTCTAATTTTAGAATATCTTCAGGTGTCATTAAGGCTGTGCTAGGTGGTTTCATATCGTTGATATAAAATAATTTGAACCCGGTGTATTGCACATTTTCAGGTGCTACAACAGAACGATACGTATCAATTTTTTTAGCAGGAAAGCCCCAACCATCCATATCCATTACTATTTGTACTTCAGGTACTATTTTAATATTTTTATAATTGGTTACCATACCTTTAGTAAATCGATGTATCACTAATATTTTAGGGGGTAAACCATTTTCTTTTACTAGATTAGCTAAGTAGTCTACTGCATAGTTAATATCGCTAGCATCTAATGTTCCAATTTTCTTGCCAGGTAAGCTTCCATCTTTCATAGAAAATTCAGGATCTATTGCTAACATCACATTAGGTTGTTTTAAATATTGTTCTAGGCGTGGAATTTCTGATTGCACATTACTTAATCCTACTTGTATATCTAAAATGGCAATTCCATTGATTTGATTAGCAAGTGCCAATGCTTTATTAATTTCTATATCGGGCATACGTGAGCGGTATTTGCCATCTTTGCCGGCATCTTTTTGTGCGACTACAGCAATATAATCTATTCCTGCAATTACGGGTGTATTAGGATCGGCTGCATTCCATCTATCTACTTCATGTTGCAACATTCTTGTCATTTCAGCAGGGGGATATTGGCCTAGTGCACCCATGCGTTTAGAATAAAAATTTCCGTAGTAGGCTACTACGCGATGTTCAGGGAAAATACCATGACTAGCAACAGAAGAAGAAAAACTACGTGCTTCGGCGGTTTCCGTTTGAGGAAAAATACGATCAAGTCCGGCAGTGATAGCTACGCTGATCAAGCCAATGGCGATATAGGTTAAAAGATGATTTTTTTCTTTGGCGTGACGTTTTGTTTTGTGTTTGATTTTTTGTTTTGTGCGAGCCATACACTCAGTCCTTGTGATAGGTATTGAGTAAGTGTAGCAGGGAAATATAAAAACAAAAGTGAGAAAAAAGAATGGTACCGAGGGTCGGAATCGAACCGACATGATGTCACCATCACCGGATTTTGAATCCGGCGCGTCTACCAGTTCCGCCACCCCGGCACAGGGGGGAAATTGTACCAGAATCGTGCCGCTATTGCGAGACTATCTCACATGGCTCTTTGGCGTAGCCCTGTTTGAGAGAGAATTTTGGTGGCAATCTCTTCTATAGATAATCCTGTGGTATTGATAAAAGGGATATTGTATTCATCAAACCAGCGTTCAGTACGTTTAACCTCATCAACACATTTTTCAAGCCCCGAATAAGAACTATCGGGACGACGTTTAGCGCGAATTTCTTGTAAACGCACGGGATCGATAGTTAAGCCAAAGAGTTTATCTTTATAGGGTTTTAATACCTCGGGTAATTCGGATTGGCCTAAATCATCAGATGTAATCGGATAATTAGCCGCCAAAATACCTCTTTGCATAGCCAGATAAAGGCTAGTAGGGGTTTTCCCGCAGCGAGAAACGCCAATTAAAATAATATCAGCTCGGCTATAACGGTGTGGGTTGCTGCCGTCATCTGTGCTTAAGGTAAAATCGATGGCATCAATGCGTGCCTTATAGCGCGTCTCATCAGGCTGACCATGACTACGTCCTATCGTATAAGAAGAATGGGTATGCAGTTCTTTTTCTAAAGGGCCAATAAAGGTGTTAAACACATCCATATATAAGCCATTAATCGGCGCGAGGATTTTGCGGAGCTCGTCGCTCACTAGCGTAACAAATACCAGAGGGCGTGTGTTGGTTTGCGCGGCCATCTCATTAATTTCTTTAACGGCTTCTCGTGCCTTACTAGGGGTATCGACATAAGGAATAGTAACATGCTCGAATTCTACCTTATCAAACTGCGAAATAAGGCTATGGCCTAGGTTTTCCGCGGTGATCCCGGTTCCGTCTGACACGTAAAACACAGTGCGTTTGGTAGTCATAATGTTGAGTGCCTATAAGAAAGAGCCAAAAAAGAATATAAGTCGGATTCTAAATGTTTTTCGGGCTATTTGCCAGTAGGATAAGGGGCTGTGCAGAATTCCTTGCATTCCCAAACAATTCACGTAAAATGAGTGCCCACGGGTCGTTAGCTCAGTTGGTAGAGCAGCGGACTTTTAATCCGTTGGTCGATGGTTCGAATCCATCACGACCCACCACAACTTTGTGAATGCTAGGTTTTCTATGAATGAAACCGCTTCAATATGTACAGCTGACATTACTGTCACGCCCGATATAGAGCCTTCTTGGAAGGCTGTTTTAGCTGATACTTTTCAGCAAGACTATTTCAAGCACCTCAAGCAATTTCTCCTCCACGAAAAACAAGCGGGCAAAGTGATTTACCCACCGGGTAAATGTATTTTCAACGCCTTTGCGCTAACACCGTGGGATAATGTCAAAGTAGTTGTTTTGGGGCAAGATCCTTATCATGGTCCGCATCAAGCACATGGTCTCGCTTTTTCGGTTCAAGACGGTATTCAACTCCCACCTTCATTACAAAATATTTTTAAAGAACTGCGTAGTGATGTAGGTTTTACGATCCCTAAGAGCGGAAATTTAACGGCATGGGCGCAACAAGGCGTGTTATTACTTAACACCGCACTGACGGTACGTGCGGGTGAAGCACATTCTCACCGTGATAAAGGGTGGGAGATATTTACGGATACAGTAATTAAAAAATTAAGTGAACAAAAAGAACATTTAGTATTCGTGTTGTGGGGATCACCAGCGCAGAAAAAACGAGAATTAATTGATGGACGAAAACATTTAATTTTAACCGCACCTCATCCTTCGCCTTTGTCATCACATCGTGGATTTTTTGGATGCAAACATTTTTCAAAAATTAATGATTATTTAACTCAGCATCAAAAACAAGCTATTGATTGGCAGTTATGATTTTCTTTCGCGCTCTTCTTCAATAACTTTTAATTCTTTGATTCGTGCTTGAATAGCCAATGTAGAATATTGATCGCCTTTGCTTTGTTTCAAAGCATATTCTAATTGTTTAATCGCACCACGGTAATCACCGTATAATACTAAAATATCAGCACGGGTTTGATAAGCTTCCACTAAATAATTTGCTTTTCCTTGTGCTTCCGCCAGCATATTGAGTGCTTGAATATGTTCCGGATTGTCACGAATAAATTTGCGAAGCACATCACGGGCTTTTTTATAATCGCCTTTAGCCAATAATTCATCTGTGTAAGCGAGAGTGGCGGCTTGGCTGCGAGGTGCTAACTCATAGGTTTCGCCTAATAAATTAAGCGCTTGTGCCTCTTGTTTTTGTTTATGAAGTATATCCGCTTCAGCTAAACGATAAAAAATATTACCCGGATCAGCAGTACGTAATTTTCTAATTTCGTTTAAGGCTTGATCATATTTTGCAGTGAGAGTTAATCCTAATACATAACCATAACGCAATGCATCAGCTTCTTCGCCTGTGGCTTTATTTAATTTATCTACATATTCTGCTGTCATGCGTCTTACATCAGCGTTACCTAAGAAATCAACTCGTGCTTTAACTAAATAAAATTTCAAACTATTTTTATACACTTTTTTTTCATATTGTGAAGCGCGGTGTTGTGAATCGGCGATACGTGCTTCAGTGACAGGGTGAGTACTTAAGAATTCAGGTAAGTTATATTGGTTATAACGGTTTGCTTCCCACATGCGTCCAAAAAAAGCGGGCATAGCGTAAGGATCGTAACCACTTTTATTTAGTAGATCCATTCCTATACGATCGGCTTCTTCTTCATTTTCGCGCGTAAAATTAATAGAGCCTTGGTGAGCACTGGCCATGGTGGCAGAAAGTGCACCCATACCGGCTTCAGGACTTTGTGTGGCTAAAATGGCAGAGCCTAAAATAGCGGCTAGTGTAGGAAGTAGCTGCTGTTTATTGCGCTCAAACATGCGCGCAATATGTCGCTGAGTAACGTGTGCCATTTCATGCGCAAGTACAGATGAGAGTTCAGATTCATTTTTAGTGGCTGAAATCAAACCGGTATGCAAGCCAATATACCCGCCAGGTAATGCAAATGCATTAATACGAGGGTTTTGCACCACAAAAAAAGTAAAATCTTGTGAGGATTCTGCGTGTGCACGCAAAGGCTCTGTGAGTTGCTGTAAATAATCATCAATCAACGGATCATAATAAGTATATTGATAGTAACGGATCTGCTCCATATAAAGATCACCCAACTCGCGTTCAGCGGCAGGGGAAAGCACTTGATTAGTAGAGCTGCCAATATCGGGAAGATTATAGGTTGACCCTGTTGCCGAGAGTGGTAATAAGGCCAATAGCAGAGCCAATGGTAAATCCAATTTTAAACAAGGTGTAATAATATGACGCATCATGCATTTATAGTTCAGTATTTAATTTAAGACAAATAACTTAGGTGCTTTAATCATAAATTCTGTGACAAACAGCGAATTGTGTAATATAGTATCCTGATTCATATCCACACCAACCCCTGAGAGGAACAGACGCTATGGTAGCACTTTTTCGGCAGTGGTATAACCGTTATTTTTCGGATCCTGAGGCGGTTTTTTTATTCCTTTTTTTACTGACCATCGCAGTTGTTATTTTGTTTTTCGGTGAAATTCTCACACCGATTTTAGCCAGTGTGGTGATTGCTTATGTACTCGATTCTATGGTGCAATTTTTAAGAAAGTGGGGTGTGCCACGTCCTATCGGGATCACTCTTGCGTTTATATTATTTATCGGTGTCATTGTGGTATTGTCACTATGGATTGGCCCTCTATTGGTAGCCCAGTTAACAGGCTTGTTTGGTGAATTACCGGCCATGATTGCAAATGTGCAACATTCTTTACATTTATTGCCTGAACATTACCCACAAATTATTTCTGAAACCCAAATCAATGAAATTATGGTGATTGCTCGCTCTGAAATCACGCAGTTAGGACAACACGTAGTGAGTTTTTCATTGTCATCTATCATGACCTTAATGACATTTGTTGTGTATATGTTGATTGTTCCTTTAATTGTATTTTTCTTTTTAAAGGATAGGGACGAAATTTTAAACTGGTGTTCTAAATTTTTACCGGAACGTCGTAAATTATTAGATCGGGTATGGAAACAGGTAGATCAGCAATTTGGTAATTACATTACCGGCAAGCTAGTTGAGTTAGTGATAGTAGTTGTGATGACGTATATTCCTTTTGCGTGGTTTGGTTTGGAATATGCGTTTTTATTATCAGTATTAGCAGGGCTTTCTATTTTTATTCCCTATATTGGGGGGATCGTTGTCACTATTCCTATCGTTGCTGTGGCTTTTTTCCAATGGGGCTGGACACCAGACTTCTTTTGGCTCATTAGTCTTTATGCATTAACCCAAATTATCGATGGTAACGTAGTAGTGCCATTGTTATTCTCAGAAGCCATTGATATGCATGCGGTGGTTATTATATTGGCCATCTTGGTATTTGGCGGGCTTTGGGGTATTTGGGGAATGTTCTTTGCTATTCCTTTAGCTATCCTGTTGAAAGCATTAATTGAAACATGGCCAAGAAGCACAGCAAAAGCTCGAAAATAATTTTATCACCTCTCCCTGAGGGAGAGGTCGTTTATGCGTAGCATAAGCGGGTGAGGGGGAATCTTTCTTAATCCAATCTTTCTATCGCCTCTAACACCGCTTGCACATGTCCGGGCACTTTTACTTTTCGCCATTCTTCTCGCAATATTCCTTTTTTATCAAATAAAAAAGTACTACGCTCAATACCTTTTACCATTTTTCCATACATGTTTTTATCTTTGATCACATCAAAGAGTTTGCATACTTTTTCGTCCGAATCAGATAATAACTCAAAAGGCAGCATATGCTTTTCTTTAAAATTTTCATGTGAATCTAGCGAGTCTCTCGATACCCCTAAAATAACGGTATTTAATTTCTCGAACTGTTTAAAGTGGTCACGAAAGTCTTCACCCTCAAGCGTACAGCCGGGGGTGTTATCTTTGGGGTAAAAATATAATACGATGTTTTTCCCTAAAAAATCTTTTAAACTAATAGATTGCTCGCCTGTCGCGGTCAGTTTGAATTGAGGCGCTGGCTTGCCCACGGTGGTAGTGGTCATGGCTTTCTGTCTCCCTTAGAAAATACTTATGTTATAATATCGAAACCTTAGCAAAAAGGAAATCGTGTATGTTTGTAGGCAGTTTTGTAGCCTTAGTGACCCCTATGCATGCCGATGGCAGCATAGATAAAAAGCATTTGGCCGCCCTTATCGAATGGCATATCAGTGAAGGAACCGATGGTATCGTGCTGAACGGTACTACAGGGGAATCCCCTACGCTTGAACATAATGAACAACACGAACTTATCGACTTTGCGGTAAAAGCAGTGAAGGGCAGAATGCCGGTTGTTGCGGGTACGGGCTCCAACTCAACCAGCAAAACGATTAAAGCTACCCAAGAAGCCTTTGCGTTGGGCGTAGATGCTTGCCTTCTCATTGCCCCTTATTACAACAGACCTCCTCAGGAAGGTTTGTATCAGCATTTCAAAGCAGTGGCAGAGTCTGTTTCTGGTCCACTGATTCTATACAATCAGCCCTGGAGAACAGGCGTTGATATTCTTCCTGAAACTGTTGTGCGCTTAGCCACATTGCCTAATATTGTGGCCATTAAAGAAGTGAACGTAAGCGAAGAGCGTTTTACAGCACTGCTCAATGGTCACGGCCTTGATGTATTAACGGGCGAAGATGCGTGGACATTTAATTTATTAAAAATGGGCGGCCAAGGCGTTATTTCAGTCACCGCTAATGTGGCACCTGCCGAAATGGCAGCTATGTGTAGAGCGGCGCGAGAAGGTGATTGGAAAACAGCAGAAGAGCTATCTACACGATTAGATATTTTACATGGGGCATTAGTGGTTGAATCTAACCCCATTCCAGTGAAATGGGCATTGCAACGTATGGGTAAAATAGAATCAGGTATTCGTTTACCACTCGTGCCTCTTTCAACAGCAGGACAAGAAAAGGTTGAAGCTGCATTAAAACAAGCGAAGTTAATATATTAATAGAGATATTAAAAGGATGTTATCAATGAAAATCATAAAGTTTGCACCATTATTCGTATTGTCGATAATGCTAGGTGCATGTGCAGACGCTGCTGGCGTACATAAATTTAATAATGCTTCTTATATGAAAGCACAATCAGTGGCGCCCATGGAAGTTCCTGAAAATGTGGCTGCCAATACTTATATTGAACCTTATTACCCAGCGCCGACAGGGGCTTATCCAGCACCTGGCAGCGAGCCTATTAGTTTATTGCCTCCAGAAATGGGCGAACTATTAGAAGAACCAGTGTTAGAAGAGCCAAAAGCAGAAACCAATTCCAAACCCAGTTCCAAACAAGAAGTAAGAGGTGCGTAATGGAAAAAAAAGAATTATTGCATAAAGGTAAAGCAAAATCAGTGTATAGCACCACGGATCCCAATTATTTAATTGTAGAATTTCGTGATGATATTTCTGCATTTAACGCACTTAAATTAGCCAATCTTCCTCGTAAAGGAATGATCAATAATTATATTAATGCGTTTATTATGGAACATTTAAAAGCGGCCGGTATTGCGGTAGATTTTGAACGTATTATCGATAATAACCATGCATTAATTAAACGTTTAAAAATGTTGCCCTTAGAAGCGGTAGTGCGCAATGCTGCTGCAGGTGGCGTTAGCAAACGTTATGGAATTGAAAAAGGAAAATTAATTGATCCACCCTTATTTGAATTTTATTTAAAAAACGATGCGCTAGGTGATCCTTTAATTACCGAAGATCATATTCAAGCATTTGGCTGGGGCACACCGGAAGAAGTTAAAAAAATTCGTGAACTTAGCTTAAAAGTAAATCAAAGTTTAAAACCCTTATTTGATAAAGCGGGAATTTTCCTCGCAGATTTCAAATTAGAATTCGGTTTATTTGACGGCGTCTTAACCTTAGGCGATGAAATTTCTCCTGATGGCACACGCTTATGGGATAAACAAACCAACGAAATACTAGACAAAGATCGCTTCCGCCAAGACTTAGGCGAAGTAGTAGAACACTACGAAGAAGTGGCAAACCGTCTAGGCGTCCAGTTACCAGCTTAACCTTTTACCCAAACGAGGTTTTTATGCCTACGAGTCAATTAACCACACAAGCGCCTCAGCCTATCCGTCGTCAGAATGCTGTTCCTATTCACATAATGTTCCGCAGGCATATACAAAGTCTCTCAGCCTTTTCTACTATTGCTGCCACTTTTGCTTTGCCAGTAGCCGCAGTAATATTTACTCTTGGTCATGGTATTGCGATCATTGAACGTCGATTTTCTCCTAACTTAAGACAACGAAAGGGCGCCCAATTTTTTTTAGGAAGGAATGATGTAGCTGAATCTACAGAAATCGCTGATATCAAAGCAAAGTTGGATCTACTAAAAGAAGCTGTATCTAGTTTATCTGACACTGAGAAACCATCTATGCTATTAATAGCCATTCGGGATATTTGTGATTATATTGAAAATCATTTAGAAGGAGATCTATTTTCGATTAAAGATAGCATTTATAAAAATAGAGTAGAAGAACTAATTTTATTTCTCGATGTAATAGAAACCGCTTTAAACGATATAAATGAAGCAAAAGTTATTAATGCTGTGACTGAAGATGATAAAACCGAAGTAAACGCCGACGTACTTTATTATTACGCCGCTGCTGTTTCAGAGCGAGTTATAAGTGGCGCATTTTTAAAAAGCTCTTTAAAAGGAATACTGGTTCAAACCTATGATGCTGAAATAGTTAATTTTCCGCAGTATTTTAGTTTGAAAAACTTTCATTCCACTGCTGAAATAAAAAGAAATGGATATATACAACCTATTTTAAAGGCGTTAGCAACACTGAAAGAAAATATTAGCTATCCTTTTATGGTTTCTGTAATAACAGAATTTGAAGCCCTTCTAAAAGTTAATGTATTGCAAAATCGTCGTAAAATAAAAGGTTATGTATTAAGAGCCACTCTCAATGAAATGGAGAGGTTAATAGAAGTGATGGGTCAAATAGTTCTATTCCCGCCCGATCAAGTTAAAAAGCAATTAACACTTTATTTAATAAATGCTCATGAAAGAACTGAAAAAGGATCGTTTTCCAAAGAATTAGTCAAAGCTATTTCTAGAGCGCTGGCATATTTACAGCAAATAGGTACTAATACTATTTTACCCAAAGATTCGCCTTTGCACGCTTATGAATTACCGCATACAGATTTTATACGTAAGGAAAAATTGGGCATCGGCACATACGGAACAGTATATAAAGCACGTTGGAAAGGGAAGGTGGATGTTGCTATTAAACGTTCCAATAAGGATCCAGATCCTCGTTTAGATAGAAAATTACAAGACAGTTTAATTGAAGAAGCAACTCTTTTATCTCAATTGGATTCTCCATTTGTAGCAAAGCTATATGCTGTTTCCTTTTCGGACAATACTTTCAATGTTGTAATGGAATATATTCCACAACGCCTTTTCAGTCTTTTATACGAAGGAAAGGGAAAAACAAATCTATCATGGGATGTCAGACAATTGTTAGCATGTGATGTTGCACGAGGTGTTCAATATCTACATAGAACATTTACGACTTCTGTTTTACACAGAGATATTAAAAGCGATAATGTTTTAGTCACTGCAGATTGGCGTGCTAAAGTAGTGGATTTTAGTTCAAGCAAAATGCAAAGTGAAGGACCTGTTACACCCGCCACTACTCCCGGTTGGGCTGCTCCTGAAACCTTGAAAGGTCAACCGTATACGCCTTTAGTTGATGTTTATAGTTTTGGAGTTTTAGTTTTTGAGATGGCAGGGCGTGGTGTGATGTGGCATTATGGCACTGCTAAAGGAGTATATAATACCCCTTTTGGATCAATGTCAGATTCAGAAAAACGAACAGCCTTACATACCGGTTGCCCTCAAGTATTAAGTGACCTTATTATTACATGTACACAAAATCGCCCAGATGATCGCCTACCTATTGATGAAGTTGTTACACAATTTCAAAATGTTTACCGAGCACAGTTACCCCCGCCTCCCATGAAAGCGCCTGCTTTAATTTTTTAGCATTCTCTTTAGTTTTCTGAGTTGCAAAATTAGTGTTTTGATAGGACAATCAAGAAAAAGTAGTACTTCCTGATTATTCACAAAAGGAGATAGCTATGCGTAAATCCACCTTTAAATTTGAAAAAGATGAGTCAGGAGCTCCCGTGCCTGAACGCCCCCTTTCCAAAGAGCAGATGCTCGCTGCGAAGTTAGGCCGTGTGGTAACGCTGAAAAAGCCTGCGAAGACATCAGAGCGCTTTGAAGGAATAGAACATTACGGAATAGGGAATATTGCTTTTAGCGAGTTTATTAAAGCAAACCCTAAATTTGTTACTGCCTTAGGAAATTCATTAAGACCGATTGATACCAAATTAAATTTAAGAGGGAAATGGTTACAAGCTGGTGCCTTTGTTTCTTTAGGGGGAGATTTTTATGGAGTTGCTGAAAAACCCATTTCATTTGCAGGAGACGACAACGAACAGCAAATGCGATTTGCTGCAGCTTATGAAACTTTAGCCAAAGCTGATCCCAAAGAAGTAGAAGAGCTTCTTCAACAAATGAAAGTAGAGGCAGAAGCTGTTGTGATGGCCGCAAAAAACGGTGAAAAACCTAGTATTGGGTTACATAGAGTTTCTGGCTCAAATAACGTGAAGTATACGCAGATTACCAAGCAAAATAATTTTCCTGGAGGGTTTTTTGATAGCCGGTATATTCAATTGGCTCAAATGAACTTTGATCATTTTAAAGGAGAGGCATTAATCGCTTTTAATGCAGGTTTCAAAAAAGCATTAGCCACAGCTAAAGAAGCTTGGTTTGAAAAGGAACCGGTTAAAAAAGAAGCGCTTTTAGTAGAAGCAATCTCACAAGTGCTTTTTGCCTGCCATTTTCTAACCGATTTATTTTCAGCAGGACATTTACGTACGCCTAGAAAAGAAATGTGGGATATTATTACAAACCAGGGAATTTTTGCTGGAAGTCCAGTGGCTGGTTTGTTAGCCATGAAAATGCATGGTGAAGACAATGCTTACGGTTTATATGTGACCAGTGATGCTTGTCCAGGAGGATGGAGAGCGTATGGTGATCATTGTTATTTTGACGCAAAAGATGATGAGGGAGATAAATGGGCTGTTGAAGCAGTGAAAGCATCGCTTGCCGATGTTTTCAAGTGCGCTTTAGGCCAGGAGCCTACCTATGATTTTCACCACTTTTTACCAAAACCTAGTTCTAATAATTTTTCACCCATGTTTAAGGTAGAAGTGATTGATGGAAAAAATAGAATAACAATCAGAGCCGATATTAATGATAGAAATTGTACAAAGCGCGATGTGGTTGAAAACCCAAAATTAACATTATTAGCTATTCAAACTAAATATAAAGAAGCCAAAGGTGATGAGAAGCTTTCGGATGACGATCAAGCTGAATTAAAAGAGTTAGGTATTGAGCTGGATGATGCACTTAATGCTCCAGACTCCGTGTATCAATGTTCACCAAATTAATGATTGGATTAATATATTCTAAGTAAGGGTAGTGATGAATTTATTTGTTTCACGAAAAGACTTAAAAGAAAAATTAGCGGCTTATGCACTAATAAAACGCACGCCACGACTAAGTTTTAGTGATAATAAGGAGCTTACTACCTTTTTAAGTACTTTACTTGGAAGTGGTGGAAATGAAGTACTTCTAAATATTCAATATAATAAATTTGAAATTCATTTCAAGTTTTTTGCTGTTGTTTCAGGTCTTGATGGTGTATTGTCAGATAAGTCACTTAAAGTTGATGTTATTGATGATGAGCAATCTACTCAATCTAAAAAAAATATTTTTGTTATAGAATCTAATGAGCGTTTTGCTGTTCTGGCAGGATTGGATCAAAGTTTTTTTTTATATGCTCATTTATGTTTTTTAGTTGAAATTTATGGGAAATATAAAAGGAAAGAAGAAAATTTCGAAATTTTAACAGAAGGGGTTACAGAAGGAATTTTATTTGAATATCTTGAAAATGAAATATGGATCGCAGTCAATGCTTTCCGGGCATTATTAACCTATAAACATATTTGTGACCATGGAGTAGAACAAGATCTAGATAATTTTTCTGCCGATTTTTTTCAAAATGTGTTAGCTCTAAGACCAACAGAGTCGATATGTTTACCTTGTGGTTCTACAGGACATGCTGCTTATTTGACTTTTTTTAGAATAAAAAGCAAAAATAAGATTATAGCTCGGGTAGATAATTTAGGTGAGGGATCTGCTTATCATAATGATTTATCAAGCTCGAAAGAGAGTTTTGCTTCTACCGACAGTGGAAATAGGCTTATTAAGCCTAAATTTATTTTTGAACTAACGGTGGGAGTTAATACTTATAACGAGCAAATAATAAAGTATATTTCTGCTGTTTGTTTAGCAAAACTTCACAATGAATCAGAAGGTTTACCCGCACTTTATAACCAGGATACTGGAATTGAGCTGCCTATTGCTACATTACCGAATAATTTTCCTGGCAAACCCGCACAAGAGGCGCCTAATTGTGCCGCTATTAATTACCATCTAGGTATGGAGTATAGAGCTAGAAGCTCTCGATTTTCTTCTCCAGGGGTTTTATTTGAGTGGATGAAAAGCCAAGAAATTGTATGGATAGTTAAACAGAAACCTAAAAGACCTAAGAAATTAGGCGCTTATGAAGAGACAGAGTTTTCTGAACCAATGGCTGAGCACGCTGCTTTACAATCAGAAGCTCCAGTTCCTACCTTTACAAAAACCTTACCTAATCAAGTTTATTATTATGTTCCTAGAATTGCTTTAGAAAATGATATTAATGTAAAGATTTCAAATATGGAATCTAAGATAAAGAAAATAGTTATCTGTGGAATGACTGGCAGTGGAAAAACAGAAGTCGCAAAAAGATATTTTTCAAAAGAAAATATAAAAGCAGGATGGTTTTTTGAAACCAGTCAGACAGATGAAAATGAAATGACGGAACTAGATTTTATTCGCTTTTTGGATGCACAGTATCGATATTTTGCATTTCGTTTAGATATAAATATAAAAAGTGATGCTGGATTAGATCCTCAATTTGTTCGTTTAGAAACTCTAAGAGCCATAGGAAATAAACTGAAATCTTATCCAAATTGGTGTTTGGTATTTGATAACATCATGGACAAGGAATGGTGGAATAGATACCACGGAAATTGTATCAATGACTCATGGGGCAGAGGGATTATTATGTTTACCTCGCAAAACTCAGAATTTATGAGACAAAATGATGGCGTTACAATTAACCTTGAAAAAAGAATTTTTGAACATAATTTATTTTACGAATTATCTGATGCGGAAAGAATTCAAATTTTTAACAATGTTTTAGAGGAAGATTATCTCAATTTTGGCACGAGAGCTGAGCTAACCGCTTTACTTGATTGCGATTTTGTGGATTTTTTACCATCACGAGTAGCAGCGATCGCACAAATAATAAAGAATGAAAAGAATCTTCCTTCATATACTAAGTTAACAGCCTATGCGAGGTATCATAAAGTTTTAATTACTGAACGAAGACAAAAAAACACTAATATTATTATTGAAGGTTCTGAATTAGGCAGAGCATTAGATAAGAAAGAGGTTTACGTTATTAAAAAAACAATAGAATTGATAATGGCCTCCTCTGATGATATTAAGGATATTTTGCTTTTTTGCTTTTCAGTGGGAGGTTCTTTACCATATTTTTTATTGCAAAAATTCTTCTCATTAAAGAACGGCGAAGATAGAATGGATTTTTTTATAAATACTATATCCCACTATTTAAATATTATAAAAGGACGATCGCTTTTAATAAGACGAATTGAACGAGATGATAATGACGACAATCAAGCCAAAAAAACCGAATCCGTCTATCAAATGCGCCATATAACCAAGGCTGTTTTAGGTGCCTATTACGAAGTATCTGAAAAACAAGTCTTAATCTATGCTCGCGCCATTTTTTTAAGCAATAAAATCTATTCTGATATCCCTGTTTTCAATTTGGAAAAGCGATTTATGTTTAATATTTCTATAGGATTTATTAAGTGGTTTTCTGAAAATCCTGGAAATTGGTCTGATAATATAAAACTAGTAATTGCAAGGATAATTTGGCAATTAGGTTGGTATTACTATGAAGATAATGATAATCATTCTGCTTTTCAATCAGGAAATGGATCTTTATCAATGTTAGAAACACTTCCTGAAGATTTTAGTTTTGATGGGCTTCATTTGAATGAAGCATTAATAAGTACCGATACCTTAATTGGAGCAGCATCAAATCGTATTTATCAGGAAGAGAAGTCACAAGAAATGAAAAAAATTTCTAGTGAGCATGCATTGAGAGCATCTTCATTAGCAAGATCTTATTATAAAGGTGTTAAGCTAGCAGGTACTTATAGTAATCTTGCTATTACTTTAGCGAATTGTGATGATTATGATTCTGCTTTAAGTAAGCTGGATATGGCTGACGATATTTATAAAAATGAAAACACACAAAAATCAAAAAGATGTATAGCGGACAATTACTCTACAAGAGCTTATGTTTTTAAACGAAAAGTTTTTCCAGACGAAATTGATAAAAGCAAGAAAAAGCGTATTTTATCTGATGAAGATATAAAAAATATGGACATCTCTATAACTCATTGCGAAACTGCCATTAAAATTTATATGGAAACAATTTCTAATGATTTTCCAGTTGATGTTGTTTTTTCGCAAATAATGGTAGATTATTTTGAAATATTATTTAAATCTAAAAAATATAAAGAATGTTTTAGAGAGTTTTTAATCCATCATGAAAATTTTGTTAATGTCATTTCTTTGATGGATTGTAATAAGGCGATTTTTATTATTACTATGTGTGTATTGATAATGGGTGTTTCAGAAAGAGATAGAATTATTGCTGATTTTTTTAGGCTTCCAACAAAAGATAAATGTGCTGATTCCTATGTAAATAAATTATCAAGTGATTTAAAAAGAACGTTTTTGTTGGGCCTTACTCCTAACGGTATAGGTGGTTTAATAAATTGTGTTGAGCCTCAAACAGCTAAAGATAAAGAATACAAAGATTTTGATAATTTTGCTTCAGAGTATATGACTAGGCATACAGATATGTCAGATTCTTTAAAGCAAACTTTATTGCCGACTGCCACTGATTCTGAAATTAAAAGAATTACTAGTGCTTTTTTTAACTTAAAACGAGAAAGATCAGGATCAGGCCTATTTACTTCTGGTATTTCAACTCCCAGGACTAGTGTTCCCTCTGAAGCATCTACCCCCCAACTATTAACTCCTAAAGGAAAAATTGATCCTGATGTAATGTTTCCGCTTAGGATTAGTCCTCCACCTAAAGGATCTAAAGGTTGGTGTTCTGGTTATTTCCCTCAAAGACCTTGGTAATCCGAAAATTTTTAAACGAAATCGTAATTGTTAAGATACAAAAAGCCTTGGTGGGTTTTGGCCGCTAAGTCTTTATTTAACCATTCTACTTTTCCATTGCTCCAGCGGAGTTGTTTGCTGGCTAGCCATTCAATGACTTTAGGATAAATAAGACGTTCAAGCGTTTGTGTGCGCTCGCGTAATGTTTCGTGATTGTCTTCGGGTTGTATATCAAATGATATTTGCGCAATCAGTGGTCCGCCATCTAATTCTTCTGTAACAAAATGAATGGTAGTGCCATGTGTTGTTTCATTGGCGGCTAATGCGCGTTCATATGTGTTAACGCCGCGATAATGAGGAAGTAGTGAAGGATGTATATTAATTATTTTACCTTCGAAATGTTTTACAAAATCGGGGGATAAAATATGCATAAACCCTGCGAGTACAATTAAATCGGGTTTGTAGGCAGCAATTTTCTTTTGCAATTCTTTATCGTATTCATTGCGATCTTGATGTTTAGGGCGAGAAACCACGTCGTGGTGAATGCCGGCTTTTTCAGCGCGTTCTAAGCCATAAACATTGGGATGATTACTGATCACAGCGCTAATATGCGCATTCAGTTTCTTGTCGTGAATAGCATCAATAATGGCTTGTAGTGTAGATCCATTTCCGGAAATTAAAACCACTATATTGAAGTTATTCATAATGTATTTTTACAGCGGGTTGATTATCACTGCGTGCTTCTATATGCCCTAACGTGTAAACGGTTTCGCCTGATGCTTTTAATTCGCGTATACATTCTGCTTCATGTTCTTTGGCTACACATAAGATCATTCCTACGCCACAATTAAAAGTGCGGAACATTTCGTGTTCGTCTACTTGGCCTTCTTTTTGTAACCAAGTAAAAATCTCTGGTAATTGCCAAGAAGCTTTATTAATCACTGCTGTTACATGGTCAGGTAATACGCGCGGAATATTTTCAATAAATCCACCGCCCGTAATATGCGCACAGGCTTTAATTAAACCTTTATCAGCCAGTGGAAGTAATGAGCGTACATAAATACGAGTAGGCGCTAATAACGTTTCGCCTAATGTACTATCGCCAAATGCTTGTTGTAGTGTGTGATGTTTATCCGCAATAATTTTGCGAATTAAAGAGTAACCATTAGAGTGAGGTCCGCTGGAGGCTAAACCTAAAATGACATCGCCGGGTTTTACTGTTGAACCATCAATAATTTTATCTTGCTCTACAATACCAACACTAAAGCCCGCTAAATCATAATCACCTTCATGATACATGCCTGGCATTTCTGCAGTTTCTCCACCCACTAATGCGCAGCCTGCGAGTTCGCAGCCTTTACCAATGCCTGAAATAACAGAAGCGGCTGCGTCTACATTTAATTTTCCTGTAGCGTAATAGTCTAAGAAAAATAATGGCTCTGCTCCGCCTACCACTAAGTCGTTCACGCACATAGCCACTAAGTCGATACCAATAGTGCTATGTAGGTTGAGATCAATGGCTAATCGTAATTTGGTGCCTACGCCATCAGTAGCGGAAACCAGTACGGGTTTTTGATAGCGATCTAAGGGCAATGCAAATAAAGCACCGAAGCCACCCAAGCCGGCAAGCACTTCAGGACGTTTGGTTTTAGCAGCAATAGGCTTAATTTTTTCAACTAAGGCATTGCCAGCCGCAATATCTACACCTGCTTGTGAGTAGGTGAGGCCGGAGGGAGTTTTGTTCATAGGGAGTGTTCTTTATATTATGTTAAGTTTATACTGCGATTATAAACAAATAACACCCAAAACAAAACTTTATGTTTAATCAGCTACCTTTGGGGATGAGCATCCCTGATAACATTACATTCGATAATTTCATTATGGGCTCTAATAGCGCTGTGGTGAGCACGGTTATTGATCTTTGTAATGGCGTTTTTCACGAGCAATACCTCTATTTATGGGGCGTGGGTGGCGTGGGCAAAACTCATTTATCTCAAGCGATATGCCATGCACTCACGCAGCGTGGATTGGCCAGCACTTACATTCCCCTGAAACAAGCTTCACAACTCAATCCTATATTATTACAAGATCTACATGTGCTGCCTTTTATTGTGATTGATGATGTTGAAGCGATTGCAGGGCAGGGGGCATGGGAAGAAGCATTGTTTGGTCTTTACCAACGAGCGTTAGAGAGTAAAACTAAAATTATTTGGACAGCCAATTGTCCGCCAGCGCGCTTGCCCATTAAGCTAAAAGACTTACAATCTCGCTTGGCGGCGAGCTTAGTTTTAGAGGTTCAAGCGCTGACGGATGCTGATAAAGTCTTAGTTTTGCAGCAAAGAGCCGATGCGAGAGGTTTAACCCTGCCTGATAACGTGGCTCATTATTTATTAGCTCGATATCCACGACATATTTCAGAACTCCTTAAAACACTCGATAAACTCGATAAAAGTGCCCTAGTTGCGCAACGCGCACTCACCATTCCCTTTGTTAAGCAGGCGCTTTCCATTTAATTTTTATTGCTAAGTGTGATAAGAGAATATTATAATAAGGCTCAAATTTTTATCCCAAGGATTCGAAAGGAGATCGCTTAATGAGTCAGGGCATGAGTAAAGACAATATTGATACTGGGCGCCGTCGTTTCTTAAGGTCCGCTACTACTGTCATTGGTGGTATTGGCGCTGCGTATGTTGCTGTGCCGTTATTGGGTTCATTACGCCCTAGCGCAAAAGCAGAGGCCGCTGGCGCTCCTGTTCAGGTTGATATTAGCAAACTTGCTGAAGGCGAGCAGATCACCGTTGAATGGCGCGGCAAGCCAGTATGGATAGTAAGACGTACTGCTGAAATGTTGGCAGAGCTTCCCAAGCTAGATGGCGACTTGCGTGATCCTTCTTCTGAAGTAGAGCAGCAACCCGCTTATGCTAAAAATGAATATCGCTCTATTAAGCCAGAATATTTTGTAGCCGTTGGAATTTGCACTCACTTAGGTTGCGTGCCCACGTATCGTCCACAACCGGGCAGCGTTGATGCTACTTGGGCAGGCGGATTCTTTTGCCCTTGTCATGGTTCCAAATTTGATATGGCTGGTCGCGTTTACAAAGGCGTGCCTGCTCCCACCAACTTAGAAGTCCCTCCCTATAAGTATGTTACTGAAACATCTGTACTGGTAGGTATGCATTCAGAAGAAGGAGCCTCAGCATGAGCACCAAACTGAAATCATTAGTGGGTTGGATAGACGAACGCTTTCCTTTGTTAAAAACATGGAACGAACATATTGCTGAATATTACGCGCCAAAGAATTTTAATTTTTGGTATTTCTTTGGCTCTTTAGCCATGCTGGTATTAGTGATGCAAATTCTTACCGGTATTTGGTTAACCATGAGCTATGTGCCTAGCGGTGAACGCGCATTTAGTTCTATTGAATATATTATGCGAGATGTTAACTACGGTTGGCTTATTCGCTATGCCCACACCACAGGGGCTTCAGCATTCTTTTTAGTGGTATATATGCATATGTTCCGCGGTTTACTGTATGGTTCATACCGAAAACCTCGTGAATTAGTATGGATTTTAGGTATGTTTATTTTCGTAGTATTAATGGCTGAAGCATTTTTTGGCTATTTATTACCATGGGGACAAATGTCTTTCTGGGGTGCGCAAGTAATCACTTCATTATTTGGCGCTATTCCTTATGTGGGTGAAGGTTTAGCTACCATGATCCGCGGCGATTTCACTATTTCTGAAGTGACATTAAATCGCTTTTTCGCATTCCACGTGATTGCTGTGCCACTCGTATTAGTAGGCTTGGTATTTTTACATATCGTTGCTTTACATAAAGTGGGCTCAAACAATCCTGATGGAGTTGAAATAAAAGCATTCAAAGATGCTCAAGGGCATCCTATTGATGGTATTCCTTTCCATCCTTACTACACCATTAAAGATCTATGGGGTGTTGGGGTATTCTTATTTGTATTCTGTTTAATTATGTTTTTCTTCCCTGAAGGTGGCGGATACTTTATTGAAGCACCTAATTTTGAGCCGGCGGATCCTCTTAAAACGCCTACTCATATTGCGCCTTTATGGTATTTAACCCCTTACTATTCTATTTTACGCGCTATTCCTAATAAGTTGATGGGCGTGATGGCGATGGGTGCGGCAATTGCCATTTTATTTGCATTGCCTTGGTTAGATCGCAGCCCAGTGAAATCGATTCGTTATCGTGGTTGGATTTATAAAACCGCTTTAGCGATATTTGTGGTAAGTTTCTTATGCTTAGGCTATTTAGGTACTTTAGAGCCTACCACGATAAGAACATTCTTTGCGCAAGTGTTTTCATTATTATACTTTGGGTTCTTCTTGTTAATGCCGTGGTATACCAAGATAGATAAAACAAAACCTGTGCCTGAGAGAATAACTAAATAGTACTGGAGACTATCAATGATTCGTTTATTTAGCCCCTTTGTGCTTGCTGCAAGTATGTTTGTTTCAGTAACGGCGATGGCAGCAGGTAGTGCTGTTGAATTACATGCACCAGCGATGAATCCTGAAGATCAAAGCTCGCTTCAACGCGGTGCTAAATATTTTATGAATTATTGCAGTGGTTGCCACTCTTTGGAATATATTCGCTTTAATCGCATGGCTAAAGATATTGGTATTACGGATGCGGAAGGTAATGTATTACTAGATATGCTAAAACAAAATTTAATGTTTGGTACGGATAAAGAAGGCGATACTTTAACGGTGGCGATGACACCCGAAGAAGGTAAAAAATGGTTTGGTATTGCGCCGCCTGATTTAACATTAGAAGCGAAATTACGTGGCGAAGATTGGTTGTATACATTCCTCACTTCTTTTTATAGCGATCCCAATACTTTATGGGGCGTTAATAATTTAGTTTACCCTGGCGTGGCTATGCCTAATATTTTAGGTGCGCTTCAAGGTGAGCAATTACCTGTGCATCAAACCATGACATACGAAACAGATGGTGGAGATATGCAGCAACAAATCGTGGTGGGCCTAAAACAAGGAACACCAGGAACCTTATCAAAAGCAGAATTTGATCAGATGGTATACGACATTGTGAATTTCCTTTCTTATACGGCGGATCCTGGTAAAACAGAGCGTCATCGAATTGGAGTTTATGTGTTGTTATTCTTAATTGTTTTTACTTTGTTTGCGTATCTACTGAAGCGTGAATATTGGAAAGATGTGCACTAAAAAGAGGGTTATTATATGGTGGTTGCCGTAACAAAACGTTCGGTCATGACTTTTTACTCCGATCCTAATGATATTTACAGCCATCGCTGCAGAATTGTATTAGCTGAAAAAGGGGTGACGGTTGATATTATCGATATAAACCCTCATGAAAAGCCCGAAGATTTATTAGCACTCAATCCTTATAACACTTTACCTACCTTAATCGATCGTGATTTAGTGTTATATGAATCTAGCATTATTATGGAATATTTAGATGAGCGTTTTCCTCATCCTCCTTTAATGCCTGTGTATCCGGTAGCGCGTGCACAAACACGTTTAATGTTGCATCGTATCGATACCGATTGGTACGGTTTAATGAATAAAATTTTGGTCAGCAAAGGAAGTGAACAGCAAACCGCCAGACAACATTTGTTGGAAGGTTTTTTAGCGGTGATGCCGATTTTCGAACAAAATCCTTATTTCTTAAGCCAAGAATTTTCATTGGTCGATTGCTCGTTAGCCGCTTTATTTTGGCGTCTTCCGGTTTTAGGTATTCAATTACCCAAAAAATCTCAGCCGCTATTAGATTATTGTCACCGTGTATTTGGCCGAGATTCTTTCCAAACCAGTTTATCCGCAGCTGAGAGAGAAATGCACGGGGGCTAATTTTATGTCAGCGATCAAAACGCCGATGACGTCGTGCCGCCCGTATTTAATTAATGCTATTTATACGTGGATTACGGATAATCAATTAACTCCTTACCTTATTGTGAATGCAACACTTCCTGATGTACAAGTGCCTGTGCAATTTGTACAAGAAGGAAAAATCATTTTAAATATTGCGCCCTTAGCGGTAAAAGAATTAGCGATTGAATCGACCGCTATAAAATTTACCGCGCGTTTTAATAATATAGTTCAGCAAGTGCATGTGCCTACACCCGCGGTATTAGGTGTGTACGCCAAAGAAAATGGTAGAGGTATGTTTTTTGATTCGCCTGAATTTATGGATGAAGCAGAACATTTTAAATCAACGGCTACTCACTCTATACAAGAACAACGTCCTTTGCGTAAAAAGCCTAATTTAACGGTAATTAGTAATAACCAATCTTTCAACAAAGATAAGGACTAACTCGTGACAGATCCCAGACCTATTGGTGTATTTGATTCAGGAGTAGGTGGCCTTACCGTATTAAGCGCTTTAAGAGAAACGCTCCCTCATGAAAACTTTGTTTACTTAGGTGATACCGCTCGTGTTCCTTATGGCACTAAAAGTGCGTCTTTAATTCAACGTTATGCTGAGCAAGCGGCGCGTTATTTGTTAGAGCATGATATTAAATTATTAATTATTGCGTGTAACACCGTTGTATCAGCAGAAGCGATTCCTATTTTAAATCAGTTATTTCCTGAGCTGCCTATTATTGGTGTGGTGGATCCAGGCGCGCATGCAGCCGTTGAAAAAAGCAAAAAACAAATTATAGGTGTATTGGCTACTCGTGTGACATTGCACAGTGGTGCTTATACACGCGCAATTCAGCATTACTCGCCTAAAGCACAAGTATTTACCTATGCAGCTCCTTTATTAGTTCCGTTGGCGGAAGAAGGCTGGTTAGAGGGCGAGGTAGCTGAAAGTGTTATTCAACATTATTTAAAGCCTTTGCTTGAACATTCAGTAGACTGTTTATTATTAGGATGCACCCATTATCCTTTATTTGTTCCTGCTATAAAAAAACTTCTTCCTAAAGGTGTGGCTTTAGTAGACTCTGCTATTACCACCGCACAAGCCACCGCTGATTATTTGGAAAAACACCATAAGCAAAACACGCAAACAAGCACAGGCGAACTTCGTTTTTATGTAACAGATGATCCTTCTCAGTTTGCTAAAGTGGGCACTGCTTTCTTAGGTGAGCCTATTATGCCCGCCACCGTCAGCTTAGCGGATTTATAGCTTTTAAGCTTAGGCTCATATTCCACTTGATTTTCTAAACAAACTCAGTAAAATAACTATCTTTTCTTTATCTCAATCTAAAATATTGAGGTTTTATAGCTTCGGAGTTTTTATATGTTGGAATATATGCAAATGGAAAACGGATATTTTCGAGTTTCTCCGGGGCCTGCTTTTCGCAATGCCCAACAAGTATGGCCACCACTCCCTCAGCAAGTATTGCCAACGTTTTCTCCATTGCCTCAAGTTCCGCAACCGCAATGGGTTTCTCATCCCCAGCAACCAGAATGGTATTTTATTCCAGGGTTTGATGAAGCGTATTTTTCTAAAACTAGATTGCTCCCTCTCATGAGACAATTGCGAACTTTGCAACAAAATATCTTTACTGCAACGGGAGTAAGGATTGGTATTACCATGGCAGGAAGTAAGCTTTGGTTATCAACGGTTAATGGGTTTGTTACTGGTATAGATCAAAAAAAATTAGCTGAAGCGATATTCAAAACCGATGCGGATTTTTTTATTACGGTTCCACACAACATCAGAGAAGACCTTATTATTGCTATAAAAAAGGGTATAGCTAATTTATTTTTAGAGTTATCTTGCCCCCCTGGGGATACAAAGGAAAAAAAAGATACTATAGATGGTGGCTGGTATTTTCAGCTACATGCGGAATCAACGTATTTTACTGTTGACTTTACTGTCAGCACCAGCAGTCCATTTAAAACCGTTGGTCATAATTTAACTCAGTGTTTACTTTTAGATGTTGATAGCGTTTTTAAATTTTATATTCCTTTGTTTCCGAAATCGTATGAAGGTTTAACTCAATGCAGAGGATTTATTATTAATCCTAACGTATATAGTATTAGTAATCAGGGTACTATCATTCCTCATCTTTATGATCGATCAATACCTTTTAATTATCAACGATTTAGAGCAGAAGAAGGTGCTTTGGCTAATATTGTCAAAACCGGTATCAGGGCGATTTCTTTAGATTTTGGATTTGAGCAAAGTTTTTTAGATTTTTTAAGCACTTTAGAGAATACGATTGTTGGAACAGTGATAGTAAGAGCTCGTGATCGATCAGAAAAAATATTACCTTTGACTTTATTGGATACGATATTTTTTAGAATAATAGATTTTGCTTTAATGCCTGAGCATCAATACGTTGTAAGAAATCTTTTTTTCATGAAAAAAAATAAACCGTATTACTTAATCGACTCCTTAAAGAAAATGAAATATTCTATTGATATTAATGTTTCTGTCACACATTCTTCTGGATCTTTTTCTCATAAGTTAAAAGGTAATTTAAAAGTTAGAGATCAATTTCGAGAATATAATAGAAGAGAAAACGCTGAGCCATCTAATAATATACAGGCAAGGGGAAGTGATATAGCAACAGCTATGCCTGTAGAAATTAATGCTACATCGGCGCCTGCATCTGCTATTGATGCAAGAGCACCAGAAGTGGTTGCTGCTACGCCTCCGGATGAAGTGAGAGAACCAGAAATGGTTGTTGCTGCCCCAATTATTGTTGGAACTGAACCAGAAAAAGTAGCTGCTCCCGTTGTTAATACAACAGAACCAGAAGTTGTAGCTAAAGTTTGTGCTGTTGATGCAATAGAGAAACAAGCAACTTCGGAAGATACCGCTGCATTAGCTTCTGATGCTCCTGAACCTGCTGCTGTATCAGAAAATAGAACTAGTTCAACTGGTAATAATATAAAAAGAAGAAAGCCAAAACATAGAATACAAAAAAATGATTTAAGTAATCTTGAAACGCATACAGAAACCGTTGTTGCTTCTAAAGCAGTAACCGCTGAACCTCTAAAAAATAACTCGCTAGAAAATGCTGTAGCAGTTCAATCAAGTGCAGCGAATACCATAACTCATGCTGTAGCTCCATCGCTGGATCTGTCTTTTGATAAAAAATTATTTTTTAAAATTGCTGAATATCTAGTGGTAGGTTTATTTTCTTTAATTTTGATGAGAGTGGTTCCTTCTTTAATATTAACTTATATTGATAATAGAAATACATATCTTGCGACGAGGTTACTGAAAAATAGTGTGGAAATATTAATTTCATTAATTAATCCTATCGTATGGGCTTTATATAATAAAAAAAATCATACTGCTATAAAAATTTTATCGGGTATTTTAGCAGTGACCACTCTTTTTTGTGAGTTTTTAGCTTTAATGAATTATGAAAAGAACTATCGATCAATCAATGATCTACCTTTGTCTTTTTTTTCGGCTCATATTTTTTTATTTATAGTGAATACTCTCGCGGTAGCTTATGGGGGCTGGATAAAACCTGAGATCTTTAAGGCGCCGAAAAAGCCTGCCGCCGCCAGACAGGCAGCCGCTGCCCAAGCAAACAGAACCCAGGAGACAAGAACCCAAGCCAGCCCCCCACCCTCTAGTAGGAGTAAGGCAACGATTAGTGATCCCCGCTAGATAGCGCTATTCTTACGGGTAGTAGATTTTACTTGTGTTTTCTAACAAAATTCAGTAAAGTAACTTATTTGAAGTAAGGGCAATGGAGCTGCCTAGTCATTTAGGGAGTTTTACATGCCGCCTCGTCACGATAAGCCTCTTATAAGGTCTGGAAATTGGATTGTTAACGATCTTTTGAGCTTTGATCGTTTACAGGCACGCCCAGAATTGATCCCTCTGCTCAAACGCTTCCATAAAGCATTTAATCAAGCCTTTAAGGGTGAATCTCTATTTATTGTGCTTTCAGGTAGCCAGGCATCTTTTTTTGTGGCTACTTCCATGCTTAATGATTTACCCCATATCAAGGATTATTTAGTCAGAGCAGATGCCGATATTACTCTTGTCGTGAGCCCTAAAATACTAAATACACCGGCTTTACTGGCTGAATTAAAAGCGCTTATACATTCTGTTTTTCTATATAAGAATAGATATTTGGACTTAAGCTTCGTGAATGCTAATGAAGAGCCTTATTTCCAGATAAAAGGGGAAATAGAAGTAGCAGCAGCCGTATTCCCAATCGATATTACGATAAATGCAGGAATGCATAAAGAACCTTTGCACAATTGGGATTTTAGAATCGTTATAAACCCTAAAGGTCGTTTGGAGCTATATTTACCTAATTTTGATGGTGCGTATATAGGGCGTGAATATGGTCAAATGGTTATTAATCATGTCGTCTTTCAATTAGGCTGGGATGGCACCGTTTATGTTAATTATGAGGCACTGTTTGAAACCCCTCATTTGAACCCTGATTCCAAGGCCATAGCTATCATTTCTACGCTCACTTATTTGATGAGAACAGGCGTAAAATACTTACATTACGGAGTTTCTCCCAGTATTCATATGCTTTACTTTTTTAAAGCGCTAAATAATCTATCGGTTTTTGCATTTGGCCCTATCCCTAATGTACCTCGTAACGAAAAAACGGCGGGCATTTCTGTATTATCATCACTTTCGACTCGTTTGGTTGAGTATACCAAAGGAGATAATGCCATGTTTGCGCGGGCGTTATCAGTATTTTTAAATAGGGTAGAGGCTATTGGTTATAGCAGTACAGATGCGCAGATGATAGCTGATCTATCAGGCGATGTATCTTTTGAGAGCGAAGGAGTTGACTCTGCTTATAGTTCTCAGAGTTCTTTAACGTCTTCTTCTCCCATTTGCATATCAGCCCCGCCTTCTCCTGATAAACCGGTTCGCTCGGCTTCAATGCCAACTTGATTTATTCCTAGAATTCAGTAATATAACTATATTGATTAATAAATGTACAGTGCTTGGCTTTTGTAGCCATGTGCTAGCTTGGAGTTCGTATGCCGCCTCGTGATAGTAGTCGTATGCCGCCACCTGCAATTTTGCCTCCAACCGTTGAGAGTTCGGACTGGCTAGATTGGACGGTATGGGATGAAGCCTATTTTCTTAATACCGATATAGGTCCTCTCATCGCCCAATTGCAGGATTTTCAAAAACGCGTAGACGAAAGATATGGCGTTAAAGTGGAGCCCGTGATTAAAGGAAGTAAACCTTGGGTACTGACTCTTCCTCATTTTGTTCCTCTCGTTAATTCTGCAAAACTACAAGAACTAAAAATTCGGGCAGATACCGATGTCTCTGTAACTGTTCATAAAGAAATTGATGACACCGTGTTTTCAACATTATGTGTGTTTGCCACTCAGGCTTTAGGACACTCTACCAGTAGGCCAAACTATGATCATAGAAAAAATGTAACACCTGATGGCGGCCGATTTTGGCAATTGATAGGTGAGGGTGTGGCTGGTGAAACGGAGTTTACTATCAGTACCTTGCAGCCGCCACCTTTTCATAATTTAGGTTTTCAATTAAAAGTGGCAGCAGATGGTACCGTTAAACTGAAAATTCCATTCTTTCCTAACGCTTATAACAGTTTACAAACCAGAAATGCTTTTCTTATTAATCCTAATATTGTTCGCGTGGTTAATAATATATTATATGTTAATGTATTCGGTACTTCTTTACCTCCCAGCTTTTTGCTTTTTAAAGCAGAAGTCGGTTCATTGGCCAGTATCCTAAAAACCGTTATTAAAGTGTGTTATTTAGGAATGAAGCTAGATGTTAGCACCCTACATTTTTTAACCGCAGCTGAAAGTGCAATAGTCGGGACAATAAAAATCAATGGTAAAGAAGAAAATCTGACTTTATTGGATATGATGGTTTATAGAATAAAAGAATACTTAAAAGATCCAAAATACTCACCCGTTCTGAATGATTTATTTGTGATAAAAGAGGGTAATAAATATTACCTTTCACAGGTTTTAGATAAAATAAAAGCATCTACCGCCCTTAATGTTAATTTTATTCATAAAGCTGCTGTAATTCAAGGACATTTCCCTGGCCTTGTTCGTCCAAGAGCGGATTCTTCTAATGGAAGTTCTCATTCTTCATCAAGCTCACCTACAGAAGAATCAAGATCAACAGAAGACCTTGTAAAATCTGAACTAGTTCCTATTAAAATAGAAGCAATAAATGTTGAAGCAACTCCAGAAGTGGTAAAAATAATTCCCGCTGTCTCTGTTGAAGTGAGAAAAGTAAACTTGATTACGTTACCTAAAGTAAAAGAAGAAATAGCCATCATTGAAAAGAAACCTGCAAGAGTTAAGAAGCGTAATGATACGAAATTTAGAAGAGAAGCAGGAATGGTTGATGTTCCTCAAGTACAACCTAAAGAAAAACCCGCTAAAAAAGAAAAGAAATCAGTCGAACTGGTAGGACCATCTGTTGTTCAAGCCCCAATACCTGAACAAACAAAATCAACAGATCAACCACCACCATATTCTCCTTTGGAAAGTAATAATCCCTATTTAGGATCATCTCCCGATGATGAAAGAACGGCTATTGATAATTCAAGAAAAGAAGCCGAAACTAAAAGATTAATGAAAGATATACAGGATCAAGAAGAACGTATTTTTAACGTTTTTAATACTTTATTAAATGGATTGGAAGTGGGTTCTGGAAAAATGTTAGAACTCAAGTTTTTAGATAGAGATTATAGAGATATAAAATATTCGTTGAGAACATCTACTGGAAATAATGATTTAAGCAAGGCTCTTACTTCTCTTAAACATATACATAAAAAAATGGTTAAGCTATTAAAATTTGTTAAGCCTGTTGAAGTTGTCATTGCGCCTAAAACTGAAATATTAATACCTAGAAAGATGCCAGTGGTTACCTATCTGCCATTGCTTAATCGTTTAGAAAGAATCTTTTTAGGGGCTTTCACAGCAATTACTGTTATGCAGGTAGCAAAATTAGCTCATACTATTATGTGGAGAGGTCTTGCGCCAAATGCTTTAGGAAAGAGCCTTATGCTGTTAGTTCCTTATATCAATCCTGTTTTTTGTATTTTATATGCCAGAATGCAAGGTGGCCAAGCAAAATCAAAAATATCCAACGATATGTTTGCCAAGTTTTGGTTTGCTTTCAGTGCTTTTACGGCCATTTTTATCGAGGTTCTCAATTTATTGAATGCTCGAATGAAACAGCAGTTGAAAGAGCCTGTTGATCCTGTTTTGGTTCATTTGCATATGGGATTGTTGGTAATGAACGTGATATTTGTGGCTTATGCGTTTTTTATCAAGCCTGCTATTGTGGGTGAAAATAAGAAAAAAGAGGCGGCGCCTAATCCTGAAAATGCTGCAAAAAGATTGTTAAATAAGCTTCGCTAGTATTACTTCCAATAATCCACTGCAATTTCTTGAGCCTTAGCTAATTCATCTGGCGTATTAATTTCTAAGGTTTTATGCGGGGTAATGCATACGCGAATTTTATAACCATTCTCCAGAACACGTAATTGCTCTAATTTTTCACTCAGTTCTAATGGTGTTTGTGGCAATTTAGTAAATTGCAAAAGAAAATCACGAGTAAAGGCGTACATACCTTGATGATGATATACCGGAATATTTTTGATTACTTCACGTTGATAAGGAATTGGCGAGCGAGAAAAATAAATGGCATCGCTATTTTTATCTACAATCACTTTAACCATATCAGGGCTGTGATATTGAGTTTCAAAATCTAAAGGATTGGCCAGCGTAGTCATGAGTGGGCGTTCACCATCTAAATACGGTTGTACTAAAGCTGTTAACATTTCTTTTTTTACAAAAGGTTCGTCACCTTGTAAATTAACGATCACATCCATTTCAGGTTTTTGGCTGGCAACAAATGCTACTCTGTCACTACCGGTTTCAATAGAGCTATCGGTCATCACTACATCGCCATTGCAGGCGCGAATAATATCGGCAATTTCATCGTTATCTGTAGCGACGATCACTTGTGCAAAAGCATCGCAAGAGCGCGCCGCTTCATAGGTGCGCTGCACCATGGTTTTTCCGGCCAATAAAGCCAATGGTTTGCGAGGCAAACGAGTGGAACCAATACGAGCAGGGATCACACATAAAATTTTTGTCATGACTTATTGTCCTTTCTTTTGTAATGTGGCCGCTAGCCGTTGTAAAGCGGATTGCACTTCGGGCGACATATTTTCTGCGGTTGATTGTAGCAAACTCACCGTATAAACAGAATGCTTAGGCGGCAAAAACTTTTCGAGGCGAGCGGGACCTCGTAAAGGAGGTCTTATATGGCAAATAACGTGTTTAATGTTGGCGTAGAGCGGGTCTTTTTGTAATAAGGGTAATAATTTGGGCAATTGATATCTTAGCACGGTACCCGCTGCGGCATTAGTGGAGTGTACTATCAGTTTATCTTCTTCCCAGGCTGCCGCTACGCAATGTGCCCCCAAATATGTGGGCAATAAGCTGCGTACTTTTTGAGTGAGTTCATTAAGCTTAGTGCTGTGAGCAATAAGGTCATTCAAGGTTCCCTTTCGAGAGGTCAGTATATCGGCAGCTGTGTTTAACATAGGCAATGTTTGGCTATAAAGTTGAAGCTCCATATTATCATAAAGGGTAGGCAGGGTTATGAAAATATAGGTATAATGAGCGCGAAGCTATCTTAAGGATGAGCAAATGGACTCTGTTCTCAATCCCGCTATTGATAATGCAGCTGTGAATGCGGCTCTCAATCCGAGCTTTAATTCTAATTTTAATCAGCGAGTGGGCAACCAAGCGGCGCGTCATTCCCATCACTCCCGTTTTGATAGTTGGCATATGGCTGTCATAGCCAGTTTTATCAGCTTATTTTTACTTGCCTTTGGAATTTTAGGCTACGTATTTGAAAAAAATAATATTATTGCCGTAGGCGTAGACTCTGGATTAATTAATGCCTGGCAAAAGCGTATACAGCGCCAAGAGCAGCAAATAGATCGCACGAGAGAGCAGGCCAATGCTCAGCTGCATGTGCTTACTAAGCGTGTGGCTGAGCTTCAAGCCGAGCTTTATCAGCTGCAGGGGCTAAGTCTTCGTTTAGCAGAGCTAGCCGATGTGGATCTGCAGCAAATGATGGATGAACTACAAGCCATGACCTCGGTTTCTACCGATTCCTATACCAGCAGTCAGCTGGACTCCTACGGCTTCGGAGAAAGCGAAGTGATGATGCCTAGTGATTTTATGGAAACCCTGGATAGTTTAAGTGCTCAGCTGAGTGAGCGAGCAGGTCAGCTGATGTTATTGGAAAAATTATTGTTACGTAGAGGCATAGCTGATAGCATTATAGGAATTGGGCGAGTCGTGGATAAGGGGTGGATTTCTTCTTCTTATGGCTACCGCACTGATCCTTTTACCAAGAAAGTGACTATGCATAAAGGCATTGATATTTCAGGCCCGTTGGGAACCTCTATTAGGTCATTGGCACCTGGGGTAGTTCGTTTTTCGGGCAAAAAGCCGGGATATGGTAATATGGTGGAAATCGATCACGGAAATAATTTTATTACCCGTTACGGACACAACCATGGCAATTTAGTGGCCGCAGGGGATATTGTGAATAAAGGTCAGGTTATTGCTCAAATGGGAAGTACAGGACGTTCTACAGGCCCCCACGTTCATTTTGAAATATTAAGAAACAACGAGAATTTAAACCCCCTCGCTTATATTCAAGCGTCTAAATAGTTGATGAGGAACCATAAGAAATTTCATGTTTAGTACATTATTAAAGAAAATGTTTGGTAGTCACAATCAACGCTTGCTGAAAAAAATGCAAGCGACTGTGTCTAAAATCAATGCGTTAGAACCTGCTTACATCGCGCTAACCGATGCAGAACTACGTTCGCATACTGCTCAATTTCGTGAGCGCTTATCAAAAGGTGCCACTCTCGATTCGCTTTTACCGGAAGCCTTTGCCACCGTCAGAGAAGCCAGCAAAAGAACGCTAGGCCTAAGGCATTTTGATGTGCAATTGATTGGTGGAATGGTATTGCACCAAGGAAAAATTGCAGAAATGCATACCGGTGAAGGTAAAACGTTAATGTCTACCTTAGCGGCATATTTAAATGGATTAACGGGAAAAGGCGTTCACCTGGTTACGGTGAATGATTATTTAGCGCAACGTGATGCGCAATGGATGATGCCTATTTATGAATTTTTAGGTTTAAGCGTGGGTGTAAATTTATCAGGGCTTGATCGCGCATCTAAACAACACGTGTATAGGGCTGATATTACCTATAGTACCAATAACGAATTGGGTTTTGATTATTTGCGCGATAATATGGCTTTTAATGTAACTGAACAAGTTCAGCGTGGTTTGCATTTTGCTATTATCGACGAAGTAGATTCTATTTTAATTGATGAAGCGCGCACACCGTTGATTATTTCGGGGCCTGCAGAAGATAGCTCTGATTTATACAAACGTGTGAATTTAGTGATCCCTAAATTTAAAAGACAAAAAGAAGAAGGGGATGATGGCGATTACACCGTGGATGAACAAGGTCGTCATGTATATTTAACCGAGCATGGACATCAACATGCTGAAGAAGTGTTACACGAAGTGGAATTATTAGCGCCCGGCAGTAGTTTATATGACTCTGTGAATGTCACTATACTTCACCATTTATTAGCTGCATTACGCGCGCATACTTTATTTCAGCGTGATGTTCATTATATTGTAAGAGACAATGAAATCGTTATTGTTGATGAACATACTGGTCGTACGATGTCCGGTCGCCGTTGGTCTGAAGGTTTACATCAAGCGATTGAAGCTAAAGAAGGCGTTAAAATCAATCAAGAAAACCAAACATTAGCGTCTATTACTTTTCAAAATTATTTTCGCTTATATCAAAAATTAAGCGGTATGACAGGAACAGCGGATACCGAAGCTTACGAATTTAAGCATATTTATCATTTAGATGTAGTGGTTATACCTAGCAATAAACCTAAACAACGTAAAGATTCACCTGATTTGGTTTTCCTAACCCAATTAGAAAAATTTAATGCGGTCATTAACGATATTAAAGAGTGTCAAAAACGTCAGCAACCTGTTTTAGTAGGAACAGCGTCTATTGAAACATCGGAATATTTATCATCGTTGATGAACAAAGAAAATATTGCGCATCAAGTATTAAATGCAAAACAACATGAACGGGAAGCGCATATTATTGCCGAAGCAGGCCGCCCTGGTGTGGTGACTATTGCCACCAATATGGCGGGTCGTGGTACGGATATTGTATTAGGCGGAAATGTTGAAATGGAATTGAATGCGTTAAGAGCGCATGAAAATGGTTTGAGCGAAGAAGCAGAAAAAGCTTTACGTGAAGATTGGAAAAAACGTCACGAACAAGTATTAGCAGCGGGTGGGTTACATGTCATTGGATCGGAACGCCATGAATCACGCCGTATTGATAATCAATTGCGTGGTCGCTCGGGTCGTCAAGGTGATCCAGGTTCTACTCGTTTTTACTTATCATTAGAAGATAATTTAATGCGAATTTTCTCATCACCTCGTTTAGGCATGATGATGCAAAAATTAGGTATGGAAGAAGGGCAATCGATTGAAAGCAAAATGGTGAGCCGTGCGATTGAAAATGCTCAACGTAAAGTAGAAGGTCGCAATTTTGATATTCGTAAACAATTATTAGAATTTGATGATGTAGCCAATGATCAACGTCAGTTGATTTATAGTTTACGTAATAAATTGATGCATGCAGAGCAAGTGAGCGATAATATCACTACCTTGCGTGAAAAAGTGATCACGGCGTTAATAGACCGATTGGTTCCTGCTCAAAGTTTAATAGAGCAATGGAACTTAGAAGGATTGCATGAAGCTTTAGCCAAAGATTTTAATTTACCGCAAATTGATGTGCAAGAATGGTTAGCTACAGAGCCTGCTTTATCTTCTGAGATCATTAAACAACGTATATTGGATGAATTAACCAAAGCTTATCAGGCACGTCATGAAGGAACCCCTGAATCCATAGTTCAGCAATTAGAAAAAGTGGTGATGCTGCAGCAATTAGATCAGCACTGGAAAGAGCATTTAGGCATGATGGATCGCCTGCGTCAAAGCGTTAGTTTACGTGGTTATGCGCAAAAAGATCCTAAACAAGAATACAAACGCGAAGCCTTTGATATGTTCCAAGAAATGTTGGAACGTTTAGAATATCAAATTATTAGCATGTTATCGAAAGTGCGTGCAAAACCGGCTGAAGAAGTAGAAGCATTAGAAGCACAACGCCAACAAACCATGCCTGATAAAGTGGTGATGCAGCATGAAGCGGCTGCTGATATTTTAGGTAGTAACCGAGTGCCTGAATCACAACCTTCTCCCTCTGCACATTCTGGATCCATCAAAGAAAGTGGTGTTCGTGTGTTACCAAAAGTAGGACGTAACGATCCTTGCCCTTGCGGCTCTGGTAAAAAATACAAAAACTGCCACGGAAAACTAGACTAATATATAATCACCTCTCCCCTTGTGGGAGAGGTCGTGTAATCTCCGCGAAGCGGAGGTTACACGGGTGAGGGGTGTATGTTAAAACTTAAGTTTGCAAAAAAATTACGTCAGGACATGACCCTTCCAGAAAATATCATGTGGTATCATCTCCGTGATCGGCGATTCCAAACTTATAAATTTCGTAGACAAGTGACTATTGGAAAATATATTGTTGATTTTATTTGTTTTGAGAAAAATCTAATTATTGAATTAGATGGTGGACAACATTCAGAACAGATGGAATACGATAATGAACGTACTAACTATTTGAAAAGCGAAGGGTATAATGTCATTCGCTTTTGGAACATAGAAGTATTCCAAGAACTGGAAGGTGTCTTGGATACTATAGAGGAAGAATTAAAAAAGGTATTTAATACCCCTCACCCGTCGTCCTAAGAAGGACGCCGACCTCTCCCACAAGGGGAGAGGTGATTTAAGAGGGTTACTTATGACTATCTCTCTCAGGGGAGATGATTTTTTATTTGAGAGCATCAAATTAATCACCTCTCCCCTTGTGGGAGAGGTCGAGCGCATAGCGCTCGGGTGAGGGGTATATGATTATCAAAGTGGCAGTCGGTGTCATTCAAAATTCCAATCATGAAGTGCTATTAGCTCAACGAAAATCCGGCACACATCAAGCAGGAAAATGGGAATTTGCCGGCGGAAAAGTAGATCCCGGTGAAACTTCTCGAAATGCGCTCACTCGCGAATTACATGAAGAACTCGGTATCGATGTAAAAAACGCCGTGCCTTTAATTCGTATTCACCATCAATACACAGAATATAAAGTGATATTAGATGTGTGGAAAGTATTAGAATATACAGGCGAGCTACACGGAAAAGAAGAGCAAGCCATCAAATGGGTGCCTGTGGATCGTTTAGCTGAGCAAGATTTTCCAGCCGCTAATCATCCCATTGTGACTGCCATTCGTTTGCCGCATTATTATGTGATCACACCACCTGATTTAACGATCGAAACATTACCAACCTATTTAAAAAATATATTAGCAAAAAAATATACTTTAATTCGTTTTCGTGCAGAGGGCTGGAGTGAAGCTAATTATGAAAAAGCCATTCCTATTGCTGCTGAGTTATGTGAACAATACAAAGCACAATTAATCATTGATGGTAAGCCTGAATGGATAGAGCGTTTTAATGTGGCAGGATTACATTTAAAAAGTGCGCAATTATCTCAATATCATGAGCGCCCGATAGCCAAAAATAAATGGCTTGGTGTTTCATGCCACAATGAAAAAGAATTAGCACAAGCTAAAAAAATAGAAGCTGATTTTGCATTACTTTCTCCTATATTACCTACTTCTTCACATCCTGATGCAAAAGGTTTAGGTTGGCCCGCATTTTCTAAGTTAACAGAAAAAACTAATATCCCTATTTATGCAATGGGTGGCATGACCTTAGGTTCACCCGCAATTTGGTTTGGCGCACAAGGAGTGGCTGGATTAAGTATGTTTACGTAGGGGTCTTAGCTGTAACTAAAATGGGTTTAGGTGGTTTACCAATGGCATTCCTTAAAGCTATATTGTGTTTTGGATGAGATAATAATGTATCGAAAATAATAAGATAAGGATCCCCACCTGCAGTTTGGTAACAAGTTCCATGAGGACGACTCATCTTGTGGCTGCGTATATAGTAAGTATTGTTGTGGTAAATAACTCCGACATCATCTTTATTGTAGCTAATTTCTCCATTGCTGGTACCATCCTCATTTTTAACTCTAAAAGCTTTAAGATCTTGTTCGTATTCTTCAGGACTCGAGTAATCTTCAGCTACTAGCCTTAAGCATGCCCAGTGAGTACCATGAGTATCTTTGGGATTTGCCGGATTTCGTAGCAACACTAATTCATCATGGGGAGTTAAAATATCTTTATATATTTCACGAACTTGAGCTTCGGTCCATTTTAATACCAGTATAGTGGATACTTTTTTTACTTCTAGTGTAGAAGAGCTCTCTTTTTGCTTTTCTTTTTTTGCCTCTTTTCTTAACTCTAGAAGTCTATTTTTCTCAGCTTTTTCTCTTTTTTCATATTCACGTTCTTCTTCTATTCTGAGGTTAGAAAGACGTGTATTAATATTTTCATCTTGGCTATTATGAGTCCTTTTATTTTCTGGATTGGTAGGGGTGGGGGCGCTTTTGTTAGGCTCAATACTGCTTTCGATTTCTACCGGTTTTTTTAAAGCTCTTCTGGCGTTTTTTCTCAGGTTTTTTAACTTTTCTTTTTTGAATCGTAAGTCATTCTCTGATGGCCAAGGCTTTTCCTTTTTTCGAACTAATTCAATGGCTTTTTCAGCGTGTTCTAATTGCTGTTCTCTTTTATTATCAAAGGTGTCAAACAAAATAGAAAGTTGAAGATGGTATTCAAATTCTAACTCATCTAAAATTAATTTTGTTTTAAAATAATCCACATAATCTTCGCCTAGTTTTTCTAAAAAATCCTGTGCATTTTTTAGATAGTTTAGGAAGTCATTGGCAACTTCAATTGCCAGATCATTTTTATTTTCTTTTTTCAATGCTAAAAAATATTCATTTGATAAGGCTAAATAATTTTTAATGATGTAAATCATTTTTAACTCATAAAGTTCATTCTTTATGTCAGATTCTTGTGATTTTTTTAATATCTTTTTAAATGATTTCAGTATTTTTTTAAGATCTGATGATTTTAGGTTTCCAACTTTAGATGAATAGCAGATCGCTCCAATTATTTCGTTAAATGAATAAATATTTTTAAGTAAAAAATCAAATAATTCGCAATAGTCATCAAGGTGACCTGTAATTAAATAATGCTGATTCCCTGGTTCTGATTTTAAAAAATTATAAATATATCTGGATTTCCAAACTTTAAGGCTGTCATTAATATTGTCGATCCATAAGAACTTTTGTTTGTTTTTAAAAATTAAGTCAAATAAAAATTCACATGATTTTAAAAAAGTGTAATCCTTAACAAAAACTGCACTTATCAAGCATCTATTCCTTATTAGCTCAATAGCCGTTTTGAAGTTGATGCTTTTATTTTCGCCAAATGAAATTATTTCTTCATCAGTCAGATGGTTTTTAATCAAATATAAAAACGCAATTGTTAGACTTTTGAAGTCATTTGACCCTTCGTCATCTGTTAAGTTTTTTAAAAAATATTTAAGTATATTTGTCAGTTTTGATTCTGTTTTCAGGTTTTTATTTATGGTTTCAGTTTTTTTAGCTGCATCATTATACATGGTCCATTCAATTTTATTTTCTGAATCTTCAAAAGAAGTAGAGTTCAATTTTATTTGATAATTATTATCCACACCAGATGCTGCTGAAAAAGAAATTCCAGTCAATTCTTGCAATATTTCACATCTAGAAACTGTTTCGCTATTTCCTGAAAATGTGGCGCTAACAGAATAATCATGACCGTTAACTGAATACCCTTGAAGTAACAGTTCCTTTATCATTTCTCTAAATTCATTTTCATCTAAATGGGTAGATAAAACCAAATGAAAAAGAGGAGGGACAATGAGTTTGTCATCGGGTTTTTCTCTGCCTCGAAACAATCTTAATAATTCAATAGACCCACCCGTAACAACATAGGAAATGGCAGCCATGTTATTAGTATCAATAATAGAAGTGTCAGGATTTCGATCGAGTAATAGACGTATTCTGTTAAGTTTTTGTGGGGTGTTGTTACAATGTATGATTAAACAACTTCTCTGATTTTCATTGGTTAGCGAGACATTTGTGGTATTTTTCAATATTCTCTCGAATAGATCATCTGATGAATCATACTGGCTAACCCTATGTAGAGGCAATTCATTATGCTCATCTGGTATATTTACATCGGCTCCGTAATTCAACAATACATGAGCCATTGTTTCATGTTTAAATATAATGGATAGATTTAATGGGGTGCGATCCTTATCATCCATCAAATTAATAAAATCAGAAGATGTTTTAAGAATAGTGATTGCAGATTTTACTAGCCCATCTTCCGCTAGTGCACATAAAATGCTAGCACCTGTATGTGTTCGATAAGCTATCATCTTGGCCAGAGTCTCATTGCTTATTTTCAGAGCAAAAGTCAATAAAGTAGTGATGACTTTTTCTAATTCATCATCGGTATTTTCTAGTCTTCTTTCTGAAAATGCACTGGCAATAGGAGGAAGCCCTAATGGAGTAGAAAATAGAGGATCAGCACCTAATTCTAAAAGCTTTAAAATAATAGGAAATTTCATTGCTCCGGCAGCAAGAGCAAGAGGGCTATAATTACCATATTGATTTCCAAGATTGCAATTAAGTAATCTGGGTTCTGCATTAATGAGTTTTTCTATCTCAGCCGCTTTATCTGACGCATCATATTCAGTTGCCGATAAAATAGCTTCACCTATCTTCTGTTCATCTGATATGAAAACAACGGGTCTAATTGAAGTATTAAATTGAGGGATGCGTATTTCAACCATAAAAGCCGGGATAAAGTAATTTAGTTAACATATTTTAGCATTAACACAGTTTTGAGGGAAGCATTTATTACAGAGCAAAGGAAATGAGCTTTAACCGTGTTCGCGAGCTTTAACGGTAGGAGATTGTTGAGCTAAGAGGATTTGGTCGAAATAGTTGAGCTCGTCTAGCATATTTGAGGCATGCAGCATAAAGGTTTTCTTTTCTTTAGCAGGTAGCGGATCGGCGATAATAGGTAAATCGAGCTTAACCGGATCTTTATGTACGCCGTCTACTTTGAATTCATAATGTAAGTGAGGGCCTGAAGCCAAACCGGTGCTGCCTACATAGCCTATCACTTGGCCTTGCTCTACGGTGCTGCCTACTTTTAAGTTTTTAGCAAAACCATTCATATGAGCATAAAGTGTGCGATAACGTGAGCCATGTTGAATTTCAATACGGTTACCATAACCGGCATTACGTCCTAATGACACAATTTTGCCATCGCCAGAGGCGCGAATAGGGGTGCCTCTAGGTGCTGCATAATCCACACCTTTGTGAGCGCGAATTTGATGCAGAATAGGGTGACGACGTTTTAAATTAAAGTGCGAGCTAATGCGCGCATATTCTACTGGGCTTCTTAAGAAGGTTTTACGTAAGCTCATACCGTCGGGTGAGTAATATTCGCTGCGGCCATCTTTATCGGTATAGCGTACTACTTTATAGGTTTTGTCTTGGTTAACGAATTCAGCCGCTAGAATAGGGCCATTACCTACTTTTTCGCCATCTACATAATATTCTTCGTACATCACTTTGAAATTGTCGCCTTCTTGTACGTCTAAGAAGAAGTCGATGTCGTAAGCAAAAATTTCAGCTAAATCCATCACAATATTGGTATCAATGCCGGCGTTCTGTGCCGATACATATAAAGAGTCTTCGATAACTGCAGTAGCATAATTTTTACGTACTTCGCGGGGTAGTGCCACTAAATCCACGCTGATATCATCAGGGCTGGTATTAATCACAAAAGTTTCGTTCGCGCTATGAGGATAACGAATTTGTTTGAGCTCGCCGCCTTCTGTAATAAAGGTTAATTGCTGGCCAGGGTAAATTTTTTGTAATTCGGCACCCGCTAAGTCTTGATCCAAAATACGGTGCAAGGTATTGGGGCTAAACCCCATACGTTCGAAAATAATAGCTAGTGTATCGCCTTTTTTAACGGTGACTTCAGAAATTTTACCTTTAGGAAGAATTTGGAATTCTTGGGGTGGCCCATAAAATTGGGTGGTGGCCATATTGGCTGCCAAGATGGGCGATATTTCTTCTGGAATAACCGAATCTATAATAGAGTCGCTTTGAGCGATATCAAAACTATCGCTGGATTGGTCATCCAAAGGTTGAACTTCTTCCACGCTAGCCAGATGAATGGGGGCGCTGCTCCCAAAAGGATTGGTTACCCAGATGGTAACGCCTAATATGCTTAAGAGCCCCGCTAATCCTAATGCTTTCCACTGATGAGGTTCTTTTGAAAAAGGAGAAGGTTTGCGTGGTTTCTTATTAATAGGTGCTGAATAGCGTTTAGCGTAATCTAACCGTGCATAATCCATACGACCCACAGGAGAAGAGGCGTGGACTTTCGTAGGCTTAGTTGTTTTCCCAGAATACACGTTAAAGTTCCCTCACACACTGACTTCCGTTTTATTTTTGGAATAAACGTCTAGAAACAGCCAAGGCTATTGTTTGGCTGCGAGTCACTAGGTTATTATAAGGTTAATATTATTGCAAGGAATGTATGCTCACATGCATAGAAAGAATAGTTCTTTCTATACATTTTTCCAGTAAAAATATGAGTTGTGTGGCCAAACCCAAACTTTTAGGCGAAATTTTCTCCGATCATAGGAAGCAATATGACATCATCTGATAAAGCATTGCATGAATTACAGCGTGGCGTAGAAGATATTATCCAGCTGGATGAATTTAAATCGCGACTGACCAAGGGTAAACCCTTGCGCATAAAAGCAGGGTTTGATCCTACCGCACCTGATTTACATTTAGGTCATACCGTATTAATTAATAAGCTCAGACAGTTTCAAGATTTAGGCCATCATGTGATTTTTTTGATTGGTGATTTTACCACCATGATTGGTGACCCTACCGGTAGAAATGTGATGCGTGTGCCCTTAACGCCAAAAGAAATTCAAAGTAATGCCAAGACATATGCCAAGCAGGTATTTAAAATTTTAGATCCTAAAAAAACAGAAGTGGTATTTAACTCCAAATGGTTGGGCAAAAAAACCGCTGCTGATTTAATACAATTGGCTTCTACTTATACGGTGGCTCGTATGTTGGAGCGTAATGATTTTTCTCAACGGTATGAAAATCAACAGCCTATCGCTATTCATGAATTTTTATATCCGCTATTGCAAGGCTATGATTCTGTTGAATTAAAAGCCGATGTAGAGCTAGGCGGCACCGATCAGCGATTTAATTTATTAATGGGACGTGAATTACAAAAACATTTTGGCCAACCTCAACAAATTGTAATGACTATGCCTTTATTAGAAGGTTTAGACGGCGTGAAGAAAATGTCTAAATCTCTGGGTAATTACATTGGAATTGACGATGAACCAGGCGATATGTTTGGTAAAATCATGTCTATTTCTGATGAATTAATGTGGAAATATTTTGATTTATTAAGTTTGCGTAAAAATGACGATTTAGCCACCTTAAAAAAACAAGTGGCAGCCGGAAAAAATCCGCGTGATGCTAAAGTCGAATTAGCGATGGAAATAGTGGAGCGCTTTCATAATAAGAAAGCAGCAGAAAAAGCCCACACTGAATTTACTAATCGACATCAAAAACATCAACTCCCCGAAGATTTAGAAACTATAACGGTGAAAGCAGAAGGGAACGAAATGTCATTGCCACATTTATTGAAAGCGGCAAAATTAGTTTCAAGCACTTCAGATGCTAATAGAATGATTGATCAAGGCGCTGTGCGAATTGATGGAAATAAAGTAGAAGATAAAACTTTGAAAATAGAAAAGGGCGAAGAGCATATTTACCAAGTAGGTAAACATCGCGTTGCCAAAGTAAAACTTAAGTAAATTACTACCCCTCACCCGTCGTCCTAAGAAGGACGCCGACCTCTCCCACAAGGGGAGAGGTGATTTAATTTTATTTCTTCTCTAACACCTCTCCCCTTGTGGGAGAGGTCGACCATGCGTAGCATGGGCGGGTGAGGGGAATATTTTGGTTTTTGGATTTCCAGAAATCCTTCCACGGATCCATTTTAGATAGGCGCTGGCGAATATTTTTAATAGTATATTTCTGCGGGCTTAAACTCTTCGTTAACTCTTCCCAGGCAAGAGGTGTTGCAACAGGTGCGCCGGGTAAACCCCTAATTGAATAAGGACATACCGAACTGTGACCATACGTATTTCGCAAGACATCTAAAAATAATCGTCCGCGTCTTTTATTCTTTTTTAATTCTAATGTAAATTCTTTAGGATACTTTTCAGCAATCTGCTCGGCCATTGCTTTAATCCAGTGATAGACTTCATGAAAATTGTGTTTGGGTTTAATAGGAACCAACACATGTAAGCCTTTTGAGCCAGTAGTCATGACAAATGATTTTAGTTTTTTCTCTTCTAATAATTTTTTAAAGAGCTTTGCTGCCTTACAAGCGAGCTGAAAACCGTCTTTAGGTGGGTCTAGATCAATGGTGATGACATTAGGAACATCCGGACGCTGATAGGTACTTTGCCAGCGATGAAAGGTCACCACACCAAAATTAGCCAGATAGAGCAGGCTATCGATATCTTGGCAAAGAAAATGTTTCAGCGTTTGCCGCTCTTTACTCTTTAATTTGCACGTATGAAACCAAGGCGGCATTTGATGAGTAGGGTGTTGCTGAATAAATCCGGTCTTTTTAATTCCATTCGGAAAGCGTTGAATAATAAGCGGATGGTCTTTAAGAAAGGGCACTATATAAGAAGAGATATCTTTATAGTAATTAATAATATCTTTCTTAGATATTTTATCGGCTGGGAACATTATTTTGTCCCCATGTGTGATCTCCACTTTATGCCGACTATTTAAAGGTTTTTTCATGCCCTCATTATAGACTATTGGATAAAGAGACTGAGTTCTTGAGCCTCTGGAGGTGGTGCATCTACTGATGAACGCTCCGATGAACCTTGCGCCAAGCGTTCAGCAGGAAAGTGCTCAATCAACCAATTGCCAGCTTCATGAGGTGCTCTATTTCTTTGCCCCCCGCATAGCTTATTCTTGAGAAAAGGGATCTTTTGAGGAGCTAAAGTGGCAATAGCTATGGTAAGCGCTTTATCAGCAGGGTAAAAACCATTTCCTAATTGAGCCAGCAAAAGTGGGATTATCCTATGTGGTGAACGATTCGGCATCCAGTGAAAAAGAGTGCGGATGGCATCAACGACAGCGGCTTCTACCTGCCCATTTTGAGTAGCGATTAGCCTTTGTAAGTCTGCTATTAGAGTGGATAATAATTTGCGGGGTAGCAGGTGAGCGATGCTGGCGATAATTTTAGCGGATCCTATCTGATTTATGGGTTTTTTTCCTAATTGTTCTCGCAAAACATTAACCAGAAGATGCAAATACGTCTTTGAAAACTTTTTTGCTAGGACTGCAATAGTCTGTACAGCAGTATTACGTATGATATCGCTATTTGCATAAGTAGCACGTTGTCTTAAGTTAAACATTACAGAAAAACATCTTAAATAGTGTAAAAAATCGCGTTGGGGAATGCGAATCATAACAAATCCTAGCGCTTCAGTGGCCGCTTTGGCTACACTTTCTCGTTCAGAATCAAAGGTGAGCTGTTGCAATTGTTCAATAGTATTGAACAATTCGTCTCGCGTGAAGTATGTAATACCAGACACATTACCTATCGCTTTTAAACAGTTCTCTGGTTCTGGAGCTTTTAATCCTTTGATTGGTATAGCGTGTCGCTTAGCAAGTACTTCA